>JACMQU010000068.1 GCA_014376805.1 Bacteroidia bacterium | reverse complement strand
TGCTGCTCCCGCTGCCAATTCAATAATGGCAAAAAATTTAATATACCTTTCTCACGTTTTTAATAACCAAGTTTGGCTTCAAAAGGCTGTTACAATGATAGATTCCCTTAAAACTATTATTATAAAACACCCTGGTTCTTTTGGAATATGGGCTTCATCTGCTATCAATTTAGCAGCAGGCATAAATGAAATTGCTGTTATTGGCGAGAACGTGATCCCTTCACTACAAGATGTGCTGCTTGAATATTTACCAAATAAGGTTTTACAGGCAGGTTTTAACAAATCAGATATGTTTTTATTGCAAGGCCGTCCCATTTTAAAGGAATTATCTATATATTTATGTTTGAATTTTTCATGTACAGCACCTTTAAAAAATATAAATGAACTTATGAATAAAATACAATTGCAAAGTTTTTAACATTTATCACTTACAATATTTTTATAAAAGGACCGTTTAGATCAAAATAGGTATTTTTATTGCATTAAGATTTAACATGACGTGTTTTTAGGACATGCTTTATCAAGGAAATTTATTAATATATTTGCTAGCACCCTCAAAGTTAAAAAAATGAATAATCGGTTATTGTGCTCTCTTGCAATCATATCTGTAGCACTTACTGCAGGAAGTTGTAAACTTATAAGCGGAAAAGGTAAATCAGGTACAATGCCAAACGATGGTCAATTGCACGGTGTGGCACCTGGCAAAGCTTACAACTTAACAAAGCCACCGGGTATGGTTTATGTTCCAGCAGGAACATTCCACATGGGACCTAGTGATGAAGATGTAAATTATGCTTACACAGCAAGAAATAAACAGGTATCTATTAGCGGGTTTTGGATGGATGCAACAGAGATTACAAATAATGAATACAGAGAATTCACGAATTGGGTAAGAGATTCTATTGCTGCTAAATTAATGGGCTTTGTTAAACAAGGTTCCGATGGTATTGAATACATTGATTGGAAAAAAGCGAGTACAATAAAATATGGTCATAAAGCAACTTTTGAAAAAATAGATGCAATTATCGTATCTGCAGATAATAGAATTTTTGGTAAAAAAGAACTAGACGCAAAGAAAATTGTATATCACTCAGAAATATTTGATTACAAAGCTTCTGCTTATAACAGAGATACCAATGTTCAACGCAAAGAATTTATAATGAAACAGGATATTCCTGTTTTTCCTGATACACTTTGCTGGATTAGAGATTTTGCATATGCTTACAATGAGCCAATGGCAAAACAATATTATAGCCATCCTGCTTATGGTAATTATCCTGTTGTTGGTATTAGCTGGAAACAGGCTACTGCTTTTGCAGAGTGGAGAACTCATAAACTTGCTGCTTTTAATGAAAGTAAAAAAAGAGCCGGGCAATCAGATTTCCGTTTGCCAACAGAAGCTCAGTGGGAATATGCAGCTAGAGGAGGACGTTCGCAAATGTCTTACCCTTGGGGTGGACCATATTTAAGAAATAAAAAAGGTTGTTTACTTGCTAACTTTAAACCCGGTCGTGGTAACTATCCTGAAGATGGTGGTTTGTATACTGTAAGAGCAGATGCCTATTGGCCTAATGATTTTGGCTTGTATAACATGGCAGGTAATGTTGCAGAATGGACTTCTTCTTTATATTACGAAGGTTCTTATAACTTTCAGCATGATATGAACCCCGATGTTAGATGGAATGCAAAAACTTCTGATCCTCCCCGTATGAAACGCAAAGTAATTCGTGGTGGTAGCTGGAAAGATGTTGCTTATTTTCTACAAACTGGTACAAGGGCATACGAATACCAAGATACCTCAAAATCTTATATCGGTTTCCGTTGTGTAATTGACCTTCCTCCTACCATTAAAAAAAGGTAATAATAGACAATTTTTAAAAGAACTTATTGATAGTATTAATGATCCTTTGTATGGGTTATTAATATCTATTTAAATAATATTAATCTAAACAAATCCTCCAAATCAAATTTAATTAAACATGTCAGTAAAAATTCCTTCAAACATTAGTAAATGGATGGACGTTGGTGTATCCGTAGCAGCAGCTGTAGTTAT
>JACMQU010000067.1 GCA_014376805.1 Bacteroidia bacterium | reverse complement strand
GAAGGACATAATTTTGTTATCTGTTCTTTTGTGCCGCGTATGTATGATTACCACCCGCTCTCAATACCGGCTCCATATAGCCATAGCAATGTAGATAGCGATGAAGTATTGTATTATGTTGATGGTGATTTTATGAGCCGCAAGCATGTAGAGCGCGGTATGATAAGTTTGCACCCGAAAGGAATTCCACACGGGCCGCACCCTGGCATGGCCGAAAAATCTATAGGCAAAACAGAAACCAAAGAACTGGCCGTTATGATTGATCCGTTTTATCCTTTAAAAATAACCCAGGCCGCAATGGAAATGGAAGACCCGAATTATTATAAGAGTTGGGTAGAGTAGTTCAACATACGCTATTCCATAAGCAGATGAATGAGACATGAGTGGTATTCTTAAGTAAAATACGATATTTGAAAGAAACAATTTTTAATAGCTATTAAACATTACAGATGCAAAAACTTACCTTGATACTTATTATAACTTTTGCATTAACAAGCATTAAAGTTCATGCCCAACAACCCTATAAAAAACTTATTCCTACAGACAATATAAGTAAAGTATGGGGGTTTTTTTATGGAGTTGCTTTAGGTGAAACCTTTACTGGCTCCAGATTATTTCCCGCAGATACAAATATTGCTGGTAAATCTTATAGAAGGTATGGTAATAACGGCTTTATGAGAGAAGATTCAATAAGCAGAAAAGTATACTTTTTACCTGATGATTCATCTCAACAAGAATTTCTTTTGTATGACTTTTCACTAAATTTAAATGATAGTTTTTATTTTAATTTTAAGACAACTCAAACATCCAGGTATTCTAATTGGTATCGCCTTGATTCCGTTTACTACGATACTATTACTCCATTTGGGCGATATTATAATTATTTAAGTGAAAGAAGAAAAATCTTCCGTTTTAAAAGTAACTATTCTCAATATAGAAACCTGCCAATATTTTGGGTTGAAGGATTAGGATCAAATATGACACCGTTATATAGTTACGATTGTTTTAACAGGGATACAAGTAAATTTAATAGTGCCAATGGATGCTTTACAAGTTTATTGTGTGTTGTTGAAGGTGTTGATTTGAAATTTCAGGCTTATCCCGATTGTTTAAAAATTCTACATGTATCAGTAAAAGAAATATTTTCAAATATGAACATGGAAATGTATCCGAATCCCGCGAATGAACTTATACACTTAAGTTTTAAAGGTAACGCGATAAAATTTATAAGCTATGAAATCAAGGATATTAATGGCAGGAAGATTTATCAATCAAATGGTATTTTTTCGAATGATGCAATTGATGTTTCATCTCTTCCAAATGGATTTTATTTGTTATACATAAAAGATTTACAAACAAAAAGTGATGCTTATTTTAAATTCATGAAGAATTAAAACCTCACTAATAAACCTAAAAAATTACTTGATTAAGAAACTTATAACACCCGCTATAATTTTAGTACTGCAAGGTTTGCATGTTACCTCACTGATATTATTTTATTCGGAAGTGTTTTATAAAATAGATCATGAAGCAGCTATTAATTTTTTAGATAGCTGGCTCCTCACAGGTGCCTTTATTATACTGTTGTCGTTATTGGTTATTTTTATAAACCTGTTTAAATGGTATAATTTTATCATCATTATCTATGATCTGTTTCTCATTTTATTTTACCTGTTTAAAATGAACTGGAAGCCTGGGGCAATGCTTTAATATTGCGTTGATTTGATAATATAAATTTTACCAATGTTCATTTATAAATAGTACACAGGACTTTTGTAAATGTTACAGTGGTAAATACCGAAAATATAGCTGTTTAGTATATTCTAAAATTTATCAGAATAGTCTATTACAGATATATAATCAGTATTATATTTGTGCTTCTTTAAAAATGATATCGTAAAAATTAAAAATTCAAGGAATAAAAAGATATGGAAACTTTAGAACAACCAAAAGAAATGCTACCAACAACAGTAGACTTTCTTCCGTTAAACGGAACTGATTATGTTGAGTTATACGTAGGCAATGCAAAGCAGGCCGCACATTATTATAAAACCGCTTTCGGCTTTCAAAGTCTTGCCTATGCCGGACCAGAAACCGGGTTGAAAGACCGTGCAAGCTACCTGTTGGTTCAGAATAAAATGCGCTTAATGCTTACTACACCTTTGCATTCTAAGGGGCCCATTGCAGAACACCACCAGAAACATGGCGATGGTGTAAAAGTAATTGCTCTTTGGGTTGATGATGCCTACGATGCTTACGAGCAAACTATTAAGCGTGGTGCAAAATCATACATGGAACCAAATACTTTAACAGATAAAGATGGCGAAGTGCGTATGAGTGGCATACATACTTATGGCGAGGTGGTACATGTATTTATTGAACGAAAAAATTACAAAGGATTATTTATACCCGGCTTCAGAAAATGGGAAAGCACTTATAATCCGGAACCTACAGGCTTGCTGTATGTTGATCATTGTGTGGGAAATGTTGACTGGAACCAAATGAACCCATGGGTAAGTTTTTACGAAAATGTAATGGGGTTCAAAAATATTTTATCGTTTGATGACAACGATATCTCTACCGAATATTCGGCATTGATGAGTAAGGTTATGAGTAATGGAAATGGCTATGTAAAATTCCCAATAAACGAACCTGCAGATGGAAAAAAGAAATCGCAGGTAGAAGAATACCTTGAATTTTATGAAGGTGAAGGCGTGCAGCATGTGGCCATTGCAACCAAAGATATTGTATCAACTGTTAAGCAGCTTATGGCACGTGGCGTTGAGTTTTTAAAAGTGCCTTCGAGTTATTATGATGATCTGATTGACCGTGTTGGAAAAATTGAAGAAGACATAGAACCATTAAAAGAATTAGGTATTTTAGTTGACCGTGATGAGGAAGGCTACTTATTGCAACTGTTTACCAAACCTGTTGAAGACAGACCAACTATGTTCTTTGAAATTATACAGCGTAAAGGCGCAAAATCATTTGGCAAAGGCAACTTTAAAGCCTTGTTTGAAGCCATAGAAAGAGAACAGGCCGATAGGGGAAACCTTTAAAGAAGTTTATAATCCGCTAACGTTTAACATTTTTTTATTAAGAGCTCTTTTTGTTGACCTTATATGTCCAGCAACATTTCAAATTTACGTAATAAAGCCTATCAAAATGAGCGTCGTTTTTTAGATGGTCCGCGTTCCAGAAGGAAGGAATTTTTTTTCTCTTTAGATGTGTGGTGGGAATTTATAAAAGGTTTTAGGGCACTGCATTTTATTGGACCATGTGTTACTGTTTTTGGTAGTGCCCGTTTTAAAGAAGATCATTTTTATTACCAGCAGGCAAGGCAGATGGGTGCCCGCCTGAGTGACCTTGGTTTTGCTGTTATGACAGGTGGTGGGCCTGGAATTATGGAAGCCGCAAACAGAGGTGCATTTGAAAATCATGGAAAAAGTATAGGTTGCAATATTGTATTAAAACATGAGCAGAAAGAAAATCCTTATCTGCATAAATGGGTTAACTTTAACCACTTTTTTGTTCGCAAAGCACTCTTGTTAAAATACTCTTATGCCTTTGTAATTATGCCTGGTGGTTGGGGTACCATGGATGAATTATTTGAAGCACTTACCTTAATACAAACCGGCAAAATTGAAAACTTTCCGGTAATTATTTTTGGCAAAGAATATTGGATTAACCTTACAGAATTAATTGCTGACATGGTTTTAAAAGGCACCGTTTCGAAAGATGATCTGGATCATTTATTAATTACAGATTCAATTGAAGAATCCATCAATCATATAAAAATTAACAGTATTCAAAAGTTTGGATTAAAAAAAGGTAAACGAATTAAACCCTCCAAAGCTTTAGGAGAATGGATCTTTAGAAATACATTTAACAGAAAAAAATAAACATTATTTCCACTCTACAGATTTTATTAACCGCATCATATCTGCCTTCAAAAATTTAAGTACCGGTGCAATAGAATCCTGGTTTGTTTTTGAATTGAAGTACAATGAACCGCGAAGAAAATGTTGTGTACTATCGGTTATATAAAACTGTGCATTGGTAGCAGTACTGCCATCCAGTTCGTAAAAAATACCATTGGAAACCGGAGTAGAAATATAATTTTCAACAATTTCATCAGCCCGCATAACATGTTTATATACCATCTCACGTGAGTCATTAAGCATTTTAAATAAGTCTTTGCGATCTTTTATATTGCGGTAACTTAAGTGTAAAGTAGCACCAAAATTTATATAGTTTACATTATACCAACATTCTTCTGCCAACGGATAAGTATCTCGGTTTACTTCTGCATAAACAGGCAGATCAAAACTATAATGACAATTATCAAGAGAGTATTTAAGATAGGAGTGTTTAGGAAAATCTATGCGCTCAAAACCACGCGGTTTAGGGGTATAATTATCATTGCGGCACCCGATTAACAGGATCAGACACAAAAAAACAATTAAAGCTTTACGCTTGAACACCCGCAACATGTACAAATGAAATTTTAATCCGTTTAATTTTACGCTTATCAACCGACTCAATTTTAAAAGTATAGTTTTTATACATAATTTCCTGTCCTAATTGTGGAATGTGCGAGTTGAGCTCAAGTAACATTCCACCAAGCGTTTCGGCATCGCTTCTAACAGGGTCAAAAACAGAAGGATCAACATCCATATATTTACAGGCGTCGTTAATAATCATCTTACCTTCAAACACAAAAGTATGATCATTAATTTTTGTATACACATGTTCGTCTTCATCAAACTCATCTTGTATTTCACCAAAAATTTCTTCAATAATATCTTCCATGCTCACAAGTCCTTCTGTGCCACCAAATTCATCCACTACTATAGCAAGGTGCATCCTTTTGCTCTGAAATTCTTTAAGCAAGTCATCAATCTTTTTACTTTCGGGTACAAAGAAAGGTTTGCGTAATAAAATTTGCCAGTTAAAATCATCCTTATTATTAATATGAGGCAACAAGTCTTTAGTAAATAAAATACCTTTAATATGATCGAGGCTATTTTCATAAACAGGTACGCGGGAATATCCTGAATCTACAATTTGCAGCATGAGCTGTTTAAACCCGGATTGTTGATCAATACCAACAATATCCGGACGTTGCCGCATAATTTGTTTAACATTTGTATTGCCAAAATTTACAATACCTTTTAAGATACTTTTTTCTTGTTTGGGTGCATCTTTTTCAGAGGTAATATCTATGGCATGGGTAAGTTCATCTACAGAAAGAATATGCCCTTTTTTAGTAATTCGCTTATCAATAATACTGGTGCTTCGTTCCAAAACATATACCAAAGGTTTAAATAACTGATAAGAACTGTAAACAGGCACGGCCACAAATCTGCTTACTTTCTTATTGTTTTTAAATGCATATATTTTAGGAATAACCTCGCCAAATAACACCAGTAAAAAAGTAACAAAAACAACTTCTATTAAAAAACCCACTAAGGGATATACGCTAAAATTAAAAATGGTAGCAAACAAAAATGTTGAAACTAAAACTACCGCTATGTTTACAAAAGTATTGGCAATTAAAATTGTAGCCAGTAATTTTTTAGGATAACGAAGCAGGTAATCAATTGCAGTTGCAACATTGCCGGGTACTTCCGTTAATTCTTCCAGTTGTGCTTTAGTTAATGAAAAGAGTGCATTTTCTGAGCCCGAAAAAACCGCTGATAAAAAAATAAAAACCACCACTCCAAGCAAGCCCATAAAAATACTAATACTATCAGCCGAACTTAATGCAGGGTTCAACATCTGAACAATAATAAAACTAAGTGGAGGTTCTCCCATATTCTTTTAAGAAAGCACCAAAATAGTAAATTATACCATAATGGTGATGGCAAAAGTATTAAAAATAAACTTCGAAAACAGAAATACAGGAAACCAAGAATTTAAAATGGTTTTTTTTTGAACCTGATTTAATTAAAATTACGCTGTAGTATTACCCTCCGCAGACTTTGGTGAGCCAAGTAAAGTAAGAGTAATAGCTTTAATCTTTTTTCTGCTTTGTTCTATTCCATTCTTATCTTTATAAATTTCTGTTCTTATTTTACCCTCTACATACACTTGTGATCCTTTTTTAAGAAGTCCCTTTTGTTTTAAACCGTCAATGCTTTTTGCAAGTTGATCCCACATTTCTACCAGATGCCATTCAGTTTCAGTTTTTCGTTCACCATTTTTATCCATGTAAATTTCATTGGTTGCGAGGGTAAAATTGGCTACAATACGGTTATTTTCCAAATAGCGCACCAAAGGATCCTGACCTAAATTTCCTATTAATAATACTTTATTTAAACTCATTTCAGATCAATTTTTGTTCTTTCAGAAATTTATCCAGCAACCGCGGAATAGCATACTTTTTAAGTTCGGTTGGGTTAATCCATATAAATTCTTTGCCCATTTGTGGTTTGTTAATTAACTTAACTATGTAAAAGTTTGCAAAAATACGCTGGTGAGTTAGAATGTGCTTTGTTTGCATTGCCAAATATAAACTTTGTTTTTTTGTGGGGCTGAACCAATTTTTATTTTTCAGTTCATTTAAAATAATTTCATTATCCACTTGCTGATCCCACTCTAAAAGTGGCAGATCAAAGAGGTTTTGCCAGATATCACCAGCCTTACGTTGATAGATGCAGGTTTGTTTATGAACCAGAAAGTAAAAATATGAAAAGTAGCGGTTTCGCACCTTTACATTTTTTACTTTTACCGGAAAAAACTGCTGTTTTCCCTGCAAAAAAGCCAGGCAGTTATTAACCAGCGGACATTCATTACACAATGGCTTTTGTGGCTTACATACCAAAGCACCCAGTTCCATCATAGCCTGATTGTGCAATGCCGGTTCGTTAACGTTCAAAAAAGTTTGTGCCAGTACCGTAAATAACTTTTTGCCGGAAGTTGAGTTTATAGGTTCATCAATGGCATACAATCTGGCAAGTACCCGAAAAACATTTCCGTCCAGCACCGCAATGGGTTCATTAAAGGCAAAACTGGCAATAGCAGCAGCAGTATAAGTACCAATACCCTTAAGTTTTAAAATAGCCGTATAATTATCCGGAAAAATACCTTTAAATTGTGTGTGAATCAGGATAGCTGTGGTGTGCATATTTCTTGCACGACTATAATAACCTAAACCCTGCCAAAGTTTCATAATTTCGTCATTTGAAGCTTCTGCTAATTTTTTTACAGTAGGATATTTTTTAATAAAAACCTGAAAATATGGAAGACCCTGTGGAACACGAGTTTGCTGTAGAATAACCTCTGAGAGCCATATAATATAAGGGTTTGTTGTATTACGCCACGGAAGATTCCGCTTATTTTTAAGGTACCAGTTAAGAAGTATATTTTGAAGCATAATAAAGGACTTGCAAGAAAAATGAATAATTTTTATAAAAAAAGCATCATTTTTCCTTTCTAATATATACATTTGCAACCCCTTACGAAGGCGCTATCCCACAAAAAGTAAGCAAACTATTTTAACTATAATACAGAGAAACAATGACTAAAGCAGAAATTATCCAGGAAATTTCACTTAAAACGGGTGTAGAAAAAAATCAGGTTCAAGAGGTAGTAGAATCATTTTTTAAGGTAGTACGCAACAACATGACCGAAGGAAGAAATGTTTACTTCCGCGGATTCGGATCATTTATTATTAAAAGACGCGCAAAGAAAATTGCCCGCAATATTTCTAAAAACACGGCAATGGTAATTGATGAGCATTACATCCCATCTTTTAAACCAGCAAAAACTTTTGTTGAAAAAATCAAGAAAAGCGAAGTAGTTAAAACAACTGCAGCAAAAAGAGAAGCAGAAGCTAAACAGGCACTAAAAGAAGCTTAATGCGTTTTAACAAAGCCCAGATAATCATCATAGCGGTGTTGTTAGGCCTCGTTGGTATTCTCGTATATTTAAATTTTAAATCGTCGGAAGCTACCATGGAGCCTGTTGTTAATACAACAACCTTAACACCTCAAAAATCTTTTGATTTTGATGAGTATCTGAGTAGTTTGAAAGACTCCTTAAGTCCGGCAGCATTAAAGCATATTCAGGAACAAACAAAGCTAGTTAATGCAGAAAATGCAGGAATTTTTACGCTGGCTAACTTAGCCAACACTTGGGATTCATTGCATTTTAGATTGGTTTCAGCTTATTATCTTACTAAGATTGCCAGCCGGATTAATAACGAGAATGCATGGTTCAATGCCGGGCTAAAGTATTACGAGTTTGCAGCCATTTGTGAAGACACATCGATGCAGATTTATGCTTCCAGACAAGCAATTACAGCTTTTGAAAAAGTAGTATTGTTAAATGAGAATAATATTGAAGCAAAAAATGCTTTGGCTATATGTTATATTCAGAACGATCTGGACATAATGAAAGGAGTGCAATTGTTGAAAGATGTAACACGCCGGGATTCATTTAACATTGAGGCTAATTATACACTTGGTATGCTGTCAATGCGCAGTGGACAGGTAGATAAAGCAGTTCAACGTTTTGAAACTCTGGTTAAAATACAACCTTCAAATCCAGAATTTCATTATTATCTTGGTGAAGCATATAGTAAACTGGGAAAAAAAGAGGAAGCCATTACAGAATTTGAAGCCTTTAGAGGCTTGGTGCCGGATGAAGAAGCAAAGAAGAACATAGATATTACTATTAATAAACTTAAAAACTCTAAATAATTATGCCAAGCGGTAAAAAAAGAAAGCGTCATAAAATCGCCACCCACAAACGTAAAAAGCGTCTTCGTAAAAACAGACACAAGAAGAAGTAGTATAGAAGGAAAAGAAAATGTTTTAAGTGCATTTTCTTTTCCTGTTATTGCTTTTTGATCCAAACCTGTTGTGTTAAGATCCTTTACCCTCCCTCACATTGCGTCTGCATAACCTGCAACGCCTAATATTTTATTGCAGTGAATTACGAATTAATTATCAATTCAAACCCATTGGGAGGGATCGATATAGCTATACTTAAAGATAAAAAGCTAATCGAATTACACCATGAACGCCTAAACAATAATTTTCTTGTTGGTGATATTTATTTGGGTACAATCGGAAAAATAATGGGCGGCCTGAATGCTGCCTTTGTTGATGTTGGACATGAAAAAGATGCCTTTCTGCATTACCTGGATCTTGGTCCTCAACTTCAGTCGCTTCTTAAGTTTACACGCATGTTGCGCAGCAGCAGGCCTAACCAGTACAGCATTAGTAAAGAACACCTTGAGCTTGATATAAACAAAGGTGGTAAAGTTACTGATTTGCTTAAAAGAAATCAGCAGATTCTGGTTCAGGTAAGTAAAGAACCTATTTCTAATAAAGGTCCCAGGCTAACATCAGAACTTTCTCTTGCCGGAAGATTTTTAGTGATGATGCCGTTTGATAACACCATCAGCATTTCCAAAAAAATAGTAAAACAAGATGAACGCCGCCGTTTAAAAGAAGCGGTTCAGGCCATTAAACCTGAGAATTTTGGCGTAATCATCAGAACAAATGCTGAAGGGGAAAGCATTGAAGATCTTCAGAATGATTTACGGGATCTTACGGGTAAGTGGAATGAGATGTGCAAACAACTAAAAGATGCCACTCCTCCTCAAAAAGTGCTGGGCGAAAGCGATAGAACTCTTACCTTGGTTCGCGACCTTGTTAATGATTCTTATATCGCCATTCATTTAAATGATTCTTTCCTCTTTAATAAGATAAAAAATTACCTGAAGGATAAATCTCCTGAACTGGAAAAGATCGTAAAACTCTATAGTGGTAAACTCCCCATTTTTGAAAACTTTGGAATCGATAAACAAATTAAGACGAGTTTTGGAAAAGAAGTTAATTTTTCTGGTGGATCCTACTTAATTATAGAGCATACCGAAGCCTTACATGTTATTGATGTTAATAGCGGAAACACTTCCAATAAAGGAGAAAATCAGGAAGAAAATGCCTTAAAGGTAAATATAGAAGCCGTTGAAGAAATTGCCCGTCAGTTACGATTACGGGATATGGGCGGCATTATTGTGCTTGATCTTATTGATTTAAAATCTGCCGGTAACCGCAAACTCGTATACGAAAAATTAAAAGAGGTAATGCTAAACGACAGGGCTAAACATAAAATTTTGCCCATGAGCCCATTTGGTCTTATCCAGATTACCCGTCAAAGGGTTCGTCCGGAAATGGCTGTGGTTACTACAGAAAAATGCCCTACCTGCATGGGAACCGGACTTATTCAGTCAAGTGTTAGTATTCTTGATGATATTGAAGTGCATATTAAATATCTGGTTGAAAACTTACAGATAAAAGGATTTAGTATAGAGGTTCATCCATACCTGGAGGCTTTTTTAAAAAGAGGATTTCTAAAATCCCCCCGATTTAGGTGGTATTTTAAATATAAACAATGGATTAAAGTTGTGCCCAACAATGCCATTCATCTGGTAAATTATAAGTTTATGAATGCTGCGGGCGAAGAGGTAATTATTTAAATCGTTTGTTCACTCCCTTTTAGTACTTTTACCAACATCGGTTTTGCCGGAATTTAAATTAGACTTAGAAATGGTTTTGCAGATTTATAAATAAACCCAAATCTGATTGTAATAAATCTTATCCGTAAGAGGGTATTGCACCAGTTTAATAAATTTTAAGTCTTATATTAACAAATATTTAGGGTCAGAACCAATCGTTTTAACACCTGTTTTTTTTAAAACTACATGGCAATATTCAATTAAGTCTATTCATCATTATTTACATCATGAAACGAATTAATGGGTGGTTCGCCAAGCGCAAACAACAACTCCTGAATTTCTTTGTGTTTTTGTGGCTTCCCAAGCTTTTCATAGGCCGAAGCCAGATTACGCAAAACCCTTTTTACAATATCAAGATTGGAACAAGGTTTTAAAAAATCCTTTTTGGGTTCTATATGAATCTGGTTTAAAAACTGTTCAAGGTTTACTTTAGAAAAAATGGCACCCTGGTTAAAAGCGTTTATATAAAACAATATCTTTCCGTTTTGATCCAATAAATGTTCAATGTCATTAAATTTCAACTCTACATTGTTTTTTCCAAACTCTTCCAAATAAGCAAGTACAAAATGCTGAGGCAGGTTAACGCCGTAAATGGGTATATTTAATTTTTGTGCAATAAGAATATAAATTACGGCAAGTAATATCGGATTGCCTTTTTTACTCTCCAATACATCATTAATAAACGAATTTCGGGGGTCATGATAATTATCAATGTTCCCCTTAAATCCATGCACCTTATAAAAGATATAGTTAATTATTTTCACCTTTTCAGGAGGGCTCAGATCATAGTTCATTTCTAACCATACATCAAGCCTTAATTTTTCAATGGCATTTACCAGGGTTTGCTTTTCCAGTTCCGGAAACCGGTACCTGGCAATTAAAAAGACACCTTCCAGCAAGTCCTGGTCTTTACTTTTATACCATAGCATAAATTGGCTAAAAAGATCCTTATACTGAATCTGATGAATTATATTTTCCACCTTTTGCTGGTGTTCAATATTCTTCATAATACCCCATTCATTTTCTAAAAAATTAATCACTGGTTTACCCAATGAAAGAATCTTAGCTTCTATATGCCTAAAAACTTCAGGATCATCATCATCCAGTAAGGTAACCAGCGATTTTAATTCAGCATCTGTCATGGAATGTTGCTATTGCCTATGGTTATTTTTTCACTTTTTTAGCTGCAGTTTTTTTTGCTGCGGTTTTTTTAGCCGGTACTTTTTTTGCAGAAGTTTTTTTAGCGGCAGTTTTAGCTGCCGGTCTTCCTTCAGCTTTAATTATCTCCAACACTTTTTCATAAGTTAATTCATCTACTTTTTGTGTTTTAGACAAGCGGTAATTCTCCTTACCCAAAGCTATATAAGGCCCCCAACGACCATTTAATATTTTCAGCTCCTCATCTTCTGCAAAAGTTTTTATTAGTTTATTAGCATCAGAAATTCGTTTACCTTCAATCAATTCTATCGCTCTTTCTATGGTGATAGCAAATACATCATCCGTTTTAGGGATGCTTATAAATTTACTATCATGCACCAGGTACGGACCAAACCGCCCTATTGCAGCCTTTATATCTTTAGTCTCAAAATTACCTACAACGCGCGGTAATCTAAACAAATCTATTGCTTCTTCAAGTGTAATGGTTTCGGTTAATTGTCCGGCTCTTAAGCTAGCATATCGGGGCTTTTCTTTTTCATCATCACTGTTCTCTCCTATTTGAGCAAAAGGCCCATAGCGGCCAACTTTTACATAAACTGTTTTACCACTTTCCGGATCTGCACCCAAACTTCTTTCTGCATTCTGACGTTCGGCGGTTTCACTGGTATTTATCACATTGGCATGAAAAGGACCATAAAACTTTTCTATCATTTTATTCCATCCCAATTGCCCTCTTGCTATTTTATCAAACTCCTCCTCTACACTTGCGGTAAAGCCAAAGTCCATAATTTTATCAAAGTGTTTGGTTAAAAAATCAGTAACAATCATTCCAATATCACTTGGGAACAACTTAGACTTTTCACTTGCAAATTTTTCGGTTTTTACTTCACGGCCAATTTCATTTTTTTCAAGGGTTAGGGTTACAAACTTTCTGTCTTTACCCTCTCTGTCTTCTTTAACCACATACCCTCTTTTCTGTATGGTAGAAATGGTTGGGGCATAGGTAGAAGGCCTTCCAATACCAAGTTCTTCCAGTTTTTTAACCAGACTGGCTTCCGTATATCTGGGAGCAGGCCGTGAGTATCTTTCAGTAGCATTTATATGAATCAATTGCAGGTTTTCACCAACATTTAAAGGAGGTAACATTTTGCTGTTTTCATCTTCCGAATCATCATCAGTACTCTCCAGATAAACTTTTAAGAATCCATCAAATTTTAGCACTTCTCCGGTTGCAATTAATTGATCAGGCAAGCCCGAAATACTTACAGTTGCAATGGTTTTTTCTATTTGTGCTTTAGCCATTTGAGAAGCAATAGCACGTTTATAAATCAGGTCGTATAATTTTTTTTCCTGAGGAGTTCCTTCCACTTCTACATTTTCAAAATAAGTGGGTCTTATGGCCTCATGCGCTTCTTGTGCACTATCGTTTTTAGTAGTATAACGCATAGGGCGGCTATATTTTGAACCAAAATTATCCGTAATATATTTTTGGGCTGAACCAATTGCCAGTTCAGACAAATTAACACTGTCTGTTCTCATATAGGTGATAAACCCGTTTTCATAAAGCTTTTGCGCTATGCTCATGGTAATACTTACACCATAACCCATTTTCCTGCTGGCTTCTTGTTGCAGGGTAGATGTTGTAAACGGCGGAGCGGGAGATTTTTCACTTGGTTTTACCTCTAAATTTTTAATCGTAAAAGTGGCACCTTTACATTTTTCAAGAAAGGCCAGTGCTTCTGCTTCTGTTTCAAAACGTTTGGCCAATTCGGCTTCCATTTGCTTTCCGCTTACATTAAACCGGGCAATTACTCTAAATGCCGAAGAATAATTGAACACATTAATTTCACGTTCGCGATCAACAATTAAACGTACCGCTACAGACTGAACCCTGCCAGCACTTAAATTCGCTTTCACTTTCTTCCAAAGAACCGGAGAAAGTTCAAAACCCACCAGGCGATCCAAAACACGGCGGGCCTGCTGCGCGTCTACCAGGTTTTTATCAATACCCCGTGGATTTTCAATGGCCTTTAAAATTGCTGGTTTGGTAATTTCATGAAATACAATTCTACGGGTTTTGCTTTCTGTAAGGTTTAACACTTCGCTCAGGTGCCAACTTATGGCTTCTCCCTCGCGGTCCTCATCAGAGGCTAACCATACAACTTCTGCCTCTTTTGATAATTTTTTGAGTTCAGCTACAATGGCCTTCTTATCTTCGCTTACCTCATAATGAGGTAAAAAATTGTTCTTTACATCAATTGCTTCATCACCTTTGGCAAGGTCTCTGATATGGCCAAAACACGATTTTACGGTATAATCGTTCCCCAGAAATTTTTCTATGGTTTTGGCTTTTGCCGGTGATTCTACTATAACTAAATTCTTACTCATCTTTTCTTTCTTCAAATAAAATAAAAAACAAAACGCCTTTAAAAACTTTGTGCAAATCAAACCTTGTTATATGAATAAACAAATTTGAGGGCACAATATCTGAAATCAAACTGGTAAAAAAAACAAAAAGCCGCTATTAAGGCGGCTTTTATTGGTTTCAACCAAAATTAATTTATTAAAAATTTATGGATAAAGTTCCCTTTACCTGTTTTCACCTGAAATAAATAGAGACCTGCAGGAATCTCCTCTAAAGGAATTTCAAGCTCCTGTTTACCGCTCGAAAACATGCGTATCTGCAATTGTTTAATTACCCTTCCACTAATGTCAGAAACACTCATATCCAGCAACTGAGCCTCTTCATTTAAAAAAGTAACAGTTGCTTTCTGATGTGCAGGATTAGGAAAGAATACAAATTGCATGCTCTGTTTAATAATCTCTCCAACGCTGGTTGGAGCAGCAATCACAAAGTCATCAAAATAAATGTTATTACCCTTTAAAGATTGCAATTCAAATCTTATCCTACAATTGGTATAAGATTTATATGGTGTCAAATCCATTGAATATTTTTTCCATTCTGTGGTAGCAGGTGTAAATGGATTTTTTGATTCACTGCCTGTTTCCATTTCAGATACTAATATAATGCGGGCAAGTATTTCGCTGCGGCCATAACTATCAGAGATAAAAATCTTCAACCTGTCGCCACTAACACTCAAACGCTTTGCATAAGCCATGTTAAAGGATAAAGTTGGTAATGATAAAGTAGTAATATCAATGCTGGGTGAAATAAATGCGTTACGAATATTAAGCCTGTTGTTTTTATTATTCTGTGCACTTATACATCCGCTACCATGCAAAGCTACAGTGTTATTTATGGCCCACCCACTATCACCAGGGCTCATATAATTTTCAATAGTCCATCCGGTTCCTGGTAAACTGTTTACATCAAAACCAAAAGAATAAGGTGCTTTAATTATAGCAGCGGTCAGGCTTTTATATGTACCATCTGTGTTGATCCCAATTGCGCTTAAATTAGTTGTTGAAAATGCATTTTCACGATAAATGTTCATATAATTATCAACCCTGATTTTTTGACCGGGAGTAAAAATATTCATACAGGTTCCATCAGCATAATCCATATAATTTTTTACCTGATCAGGAAGATCCGGAACATCATTGGTACACGAGTTCCGTAATGTGGGACAACCGGAAGTAGAAGAACCAACCGGCGGGGTATCACATACCTGATCACCACCGTTTGCACAATCTGAAGCAGTTGCTCCGGCGCAACCACCCTGAAAAGGATGATATAACCCAACCCAGTGGCCCGCTTCATGTGTTAATGTTCTGCCCGACTGGCTAAGCTGGCCCAATTCAATGGCACCGGCCTGGTCGGCTCTAATAATTACACCGTCTGTATTGGTATTTGAATTAATCTGAAATGGAAACTGGGCATAACCCAAAACGATGCTACCAGACTGACCGGTGTTATTGTAAATGGTATTTACTATCCACACGTTAAAATATCTTTTAGCATCCCAATAACTCAATGCTTTTTGGGCATTGGTTGCATTATCTGTACCTGCATCGTAAATTCGGTTAACGCCATTTGTTGGTTGCCCGTTTGGATCAAACTGTGCCAGGCGAAATTCATATTGCATATCTATTGAAAGTGAAGAAGAGCTTGTACCACCATTAGTGCCGGCAACTTTTCTAAAATCTTCGTTTAATATACGGATGGCATCATTTAACTGGGTTTGCGATATATTTTCAAGGCCGTATTTGTGGATAACATGAAATACTACCGGGAAATAGCGCACAGATCCTGCTTTTTTTAATGTTACCTGCTGATGCGCCGCAGCTAAAGTATTGGCCCTGTTTTCTTCCAGTTTAACTAAAGGGTTGGTTTTAAGCGTTTCTAAATAAAGTTCATCCGTTACACAAGGTACAACTTGTTGGCTTATTGCAAACATGGCAGAGAAGATAATACTAAAAAAAAGTACATTTTTTTTCATTGATTTCATTAGTTAAACAAATATAAAGATTTATTTACAGTAAAGGAAGGTCAAGGTTTTATTTTATACATTTCGTTTCTCAGGTAATGATCTGCTAAAACAATGGCAGCCATCGCTTCCACAATAGGTACTGCGCGGGGTAACACACATGGATCGTGCCTGCCGGCAGCATTAAATTTTACAGATTCATTACTTGTATTAACCGTTTGTTGTTGTTTAAAAATTGTTGCTACGGGTTTAAATGCCACGTTAAAATAAACATCTTCTCCATTAGAAATACCACCTTGAATTCCACCGCTGTTATTGGTTAGGGTACCTGTTTTTTCGTTCTTCTTTACAAATGCATCGTTGTGTTCGCTGCCTTTTTTTAGCACAGATCCAAAACCATCGCCAATTTCAAAACCTTTTACTGCATTAATGCTTAGCATAGCTTTGCCCAAGTCGGCATGCAGTTTGTCAAATACAGGTTCGCCTAAACCAATGGGCATATTGCTGCATACACAGGTAACAATGCCGCCTAAAGAATCGCCCGTTGCTTTGGCTACTTCAATTGCAGCTATCATTAAAGCAGCTATGTTTGGATCAGGGCAACGTACATTATTGGTTTCGGTTTGATCCAACCAAAGGTTTTTATAATTTGGATCAACCTTAATATTATAAACCTGCGAGACATAAGCCTGTACTTTAATACCTGCACCATTTAAAATCATTTTTGCGAAAGCACCAGCTATTACTCTTGCAATAGTTTCGCGTGCCGATTGCCTGCCCCCTCCCCTGTAATCCCGGATGCCATATTTTTTGTGGTAAGTATAATCAGCATGTGAGGGCCGGTAAATGTCTTTCAGGTTATCGTAATCAGCAGAATTTTGATCTTTATTTTTTACAAGAACTGTTATGGGTGATCCCAAAGTTTTTCCTTCAAAAACCCCGCTGATAATCTCAAATTCATCGGCCTCGTTTCTATTAGAAGTAATTTTTGACTGACCCGGTTTCCTCCTGTTAAGGTCTTTTTGAATCAGGTTTAAGTCAACCTGCATTCCGGCAATACAGCCATCAATTACAACGCCAATAGCTTCGCCATGACTTTCGCCAAAAGAAGTAATTGTAAATATTTTTCCAAAGGTATTTCCGCCCATAAAAGTGAATTGTAAAAAATCAAAACTAATGCTTACTTTTATGATCCCAACCTACATTTGCAGATTTAGGAAATTAGCAGAAAAAAATGATTTAATATAGTTGAGTAGATTACGGTTTAAAAATACGCTATGAATGTTTTTCAAAGCTAAAAAAATAGATTCCTTCCATTACCAGTTCAATAAATCCCTTCAAATTAAAATAAAATCAGCTTTCCTTTTTTTTCAAAAGGGCTAAAAATAAACACGTTTACAAAGTGGTAAAAGTATTTGGGGAGTTGCTTTGTGCTTTACTTTGTTTTTCATTAAAGTTCATCATCCGGATAATGCCATATTTACCGGTAAGCATTTTAAAATAATCGCCCCAGAAAGTACTATTTAGCGGCATGTTTACCTGCCCGTCTTCAGCAAGGCCGTCATTGCCATCAAAGTTTTAATACACGTTTACTGTTGTCATATTTAAGAAAATTATTTTTAGTTTATATAATTATAGGTTGCGTATTTCAAAAATAAATTTTGTTGCAAATGTTTTTTAATTCAATTCAAGGCCTTCAATCATTTTAAATCTTTAGGGTCACTTTAAAAGTTTTACTATCTTTCTCATACAATAGTTCTCTAACTTCCATTTGCTTATCAATAAACAAATTGTTATAAGCCATGTAACATTAAAATCGGCACCAGCTCACAAATATTTAGTTTATCTTTTCATTCAACAGTTTCTAATTTATGCTTTTTCATCACTTTGTGTTGCAAGTTTTCCTTTGGCAAAATCATTGGCAAAATCAATAAATACTTTATAAGCCTGTGTAAATGTAAACCTGCTGTCGCCGTTGCGTTCAACAATATTTCTTCTACTTAATGTTCTAATAAAATCTCTTCTGTTTTCGCCGTTCTTTAATTGGTTATTAGTAGTTATTAATTCAGTATAAGCACTATTTTCAAAGTATTCATCAAGCTTCTCATGTTCAAACTCAGCATATTGAATTTCTTCTAAGAAATTCTTTCCGTCTTTATCAAGTTCATAACATAAAATGGCAAAGAACATACAGATATCTCTACTTAATTGTTCGCCAGTTTCGTAACTTAATATAAACGCAAAATCACTTTTCATTTCAAGTTCAAAAGCAAAACTTTCTTTGAAGAATTTTTCATAAAAAGGTGTATTGTCTTTTAAGGAAACAAACTTTTGATCGGTGGCAAGGATAAATTTTCCGGCCATCAGATCACTTACAATTTCTTTGTGGTATCTAGGAAATTCCATATCGTGCTATTTTTATTTTTGGTACGCGTAAGGTCATGTTACTGGTATTAATTAATTGCCTGTCTTCACTCACTTCAACTTCAATGCTTATGCCTTCTTCATACAATAAAGCGGTTAGTGCAAAAAATTTATCTGTATCTATTTGCTGGTAATCGTTCTTTAATGTTACACCACACCATTCAAAAAAACTATTCATGGGTAAATGTTCCATTAGGCGGGCGCGGTAAAGTTCTTTGCTAAATACCCATTTATCAGTAACCGCCAAAGGTTCTTCTAAAATAATGGTTTCATCAATGGCAAATTGCTCCACATATTCTTTGGCATTTAAATACATATCATTGCTGTATGGGTAATTGCGTTCAACTTTAAATACCTTAGGCAATGGCGATTTATATGGAGCCTTAAGGAATTCTATCCAACCTGTAAGTATAACCGACTCTGTGCGAATGCGTTCAATTAATGGTAATAATTCGTTGGTTAATAATTTAGATTGTTTAAGTAAATCATCATTGGTCTGAACCAAAAAAGTATAAGTTTTTTCAAATTGCAACCTAATCACTTCATCATCAAAATTTAGCCTGCGTACATTTACATAATTGGAAATGTCAAATAATTTATTGGTAATAGAACTGGCATGGTTAATGTCCAGAATATTGTTTAATGGGGTAATATAATAATCAATCCAAAAGCTCGCCTTTCTAACTTTTTCTTTATAATCAAGTTTTTCAACATTCGATTTTAACTCACGGGTTTCTGCCAGTAAACGGATAGTATTTTTTTCAACAGCTTCACTAAATTCTTTTATCTCATTATACAAATCATTGATGCGGTTACCCAGTATAAGTTTATCTCCGGAGATACCCTCCCTGATCTTTTTAAATAAGGTGCTTATAGAATGTTCATACTTCTGAATCGTTTCAGGTAATAACGGTCTGAACTCATTTAAGATGAACTCGAAAAGTTTATAGTATGTATCTCTGAATTCAAAATCATCTCCAAGTTTTTTAATAATCTTATAATCGAGTAATTGAGGAGTTATAGCCTCACCCCTTTCAGTAAGCACTTGCGCCAGTCGTTCTTTTAATATAATCCCATCCGATGTTTGCAAATCAAACAAGTCCTTAATGCAATCAAAATAACTTGCAAGAAAGTTGAGGATGGTTTTTGGTTCTGCTTTAATCATGCATAAATGTTTTTAAACAGTTTAATAATATCAGGCATTCACACTCAACTTTCTTTCTCCATACATAGCATTAACTTTTTCATTTAAGTTAATCTTACCGGCATTAGGATAAATAAAATAGTATTTACCAAAACCGGCCACAGCATCAGGTGCCGCAAAAATGGGAATGAAATGGTGTTCCTTGCAAAACCTTACCAGTTCCGGTCTGTTCTGTTTATCTATTGTGGCAACTTCATCTATAAACAATGCTATCCTGTTCTCATCATCCATTATTACAAGCCTGTTAATAATATTCATAATAATCATTAACCTAATCATTTTATCTGTACCATCTGATTCAATCTGCTCATTTAAATCCACATTCTTGGTGGTGCCTTTACGGGTTAAGTGTAAGGTAATATCAAACAAATCATCAAACTCAATCTTTTTGCCACTATCCAAATAATTATCCAATACTTTTAAGTTTTCCGAATGGTCAAAGTCAAACATCATCTGTCCGCGTACTTGTTGAATCTGACTGATTTTTTTAACTTCTTCAACTAAACGTTTGTTATCCATTAACTCAATGGTTAAAGATTCAATATCCGAGATCCGGGCCTGAGAAAGTTTAGTGTTAAATTTATTATAAACAAACTCTTTAAATTCATCATACCGTTTTAATAACGTATAGGCAGGGTTTGCAAACTGAGCAGATATATTTTCGAGCAAGCTTGATATAGATCTTTCCTTATCATCTATTAGGGCAATTTCTTCTTCCACGTATTTAATAAAGTCTTGCTCATCTGCAAATGTTGATTGTAGTTTATCGCGCAACTTTTCAAATAATTTATCTTTACCAGCTTTTAAATCATGCCGGTCGTTCATGTTTATCTGCACCTTTTTAAAAAGGTTATCAAGGTCATCCGTTGTTTCAAACTCCTCGCCTGCCAGGCCATATGTATCTAAGGTCTGCTTATACTCCTGCAAATCTCTTATGCGGCGTTCACGTTTGTCTTTATCTACAATTAACTCTTGTACATCTAACTGGCATTTGGCTATACTTTTGGCAAGTATGTTTTGTTCGGTTTCCAGCTTTTGTTTTTCTTCATTTAATGCATTCAAATCCTGCTTTAATTTTTCAATTGTTTTTTGCACCAAAGGTTTAGTTTTGATCCGTTGAATTTTTGTTTTAACCAAATCAATTTCGGCATTCAACTGTTTTAAGTCTAACTGCGATTTTTCGATGTCTTTAACAACTTCCCATAATGCTTCCTGATTCTTTAATTCAATTTTGCATTCTGCCAATTCTTCTTTAATTTCTTCCACCGATTTAAAATCGGCAAGACTAATATTTTTTGAAATATCAATTTCGCCATCAAATATTTTTAAGGTTTGCGATACTTTGTGAATAGCTTTTAGCATCTGCTCTCCCGGCAAACTCTTCACTTGTTCACTTAATATGGCATTCAATAATTTGCGGTTATCCTTATTGCCGGATATTTTATTTATCAGCAAATCGCCATAATTTTTTACCTGGTTTTCAAAGCGCATCCTTGCTTCTTTTAACTGCATTACCCTATGTTCAATTTGTTTGCTGTTAAGCTTTTGTATCTCCACCATTGTAATGCGCGATTCTACTTCCTTGCGTTGCTGATCATAATTTTGAAGTGCTTCATTCAGCAGTTCTACCGGATCAAAAGAATTGATTATATTCAACTCAATTTCTTTTTCATTTAACAATAAAGCTTTACTATTTATCTCTGCTTCTTTACCACCTATTTTTCTGTCAAAGTCAGCCTTTTTTGGAATCAGGCCTTCATTTATTTCTGTATTAATTTTGGCAATATTCTGGTTGCGGTCAACCAATTGGCTTTGTAAAGTTGGCAAGGTATTTTCATAATTACTGTTGAACCCAAAGTACAACTGGTTAATAATACGAGCCTTTGCACTGTACTGACTAACCACTTCGCGAAAATCGTCGAATTCATTTTTTACCGACTTTAAATTTCTAATTTCATTGTTAATTTTTCTGAGATCAATAATGTCTTTTTTGTTTTTCTGAGAAAAATTCAGCACTTCATTTTCTCTATTATCAGCAACTATTAAAGCTTCTTTAAGATTTTTATTGGTAATCAGCTTTGTATTGATCAGATACCTGTAAATGCGCGAAAAATTATTACTCAAACCATCTGTCTTAACATTTTCATCAAGCCATACAACGCCATTGTTGCGGCGGCCACGCTGATAAACAGTATTAAATACTTCACGTTTATCTTTAAACGGCATCAGTTCCATGCCTTGAGCAATCATAGCTTCCTGCACTTCATCAAATTTAAGCAAACGTTTATCGGCATCAACAAAGTAAGATTCTTTGTATTCACTGTTGAACCGATAATACTCCAGGTCGCTATCACTATTTCGCTTAACAAGTATGCAGTAATACGATTTTTTAAAAATTTCAAAAACAATATAGCTTTGATTTGGGTTCGGAAAATAGTGATGTAATGTTTCTTTATCGCCGCGGCGCTGACCACTAAAGGTCATTTTATTTCCATCAATAATAAACAAAAAATTGAGCGCATAAATAAGGGTACTTTTACCAATATTATTGGGCCCAACCAACTGCAGGCTGTCGCAATCGTTTAAGCGGATTTCTGCTTTTCCGTAAACTTTAGAATTAAGAATAGTGAGTGAAGTTAGCATGCTTCTGTATTAGATTTACTGATGCAAATTAAGGTTCAGTTTTGAGAAGAAACTAACAGGTAATTAACAATGTTTAAGGAGGATGGCGTGGGGCGTTGGGCACTGAGTGATGGGCACTGAGCGTTGGGCGTTGGGCGATGGGCACTGAGCGTTGGGCACTGAGCGTTGGGCGTTGGGCACTGAGCGTTGGGCACTGAGCGATGGGCGATGGGCGTTGGGCATTGGGCGTTGGGCACTGAGCGTTGAGCATTGGGCGTTGGGCACTGAGCGTTGAGCATTGGGCATGGAGCACTGAGCGATGGGCGATGGGCGTTGGGCACGGGGCGTTGGGCACTGAGCGATGGGCGTTGGGCGTTGGGCACTGAGCGTTGGGCACGGGGCGTTGGGCACGGGGCGTTGGGGGTGGGGCGAGTTATGAGTTGTGAGAAAGGCTTAAGGGTGGGTTGTGAATTTAAGAAAGACTCTTTCTGTTTCTGGGGAGATGG
>JACMQU010000066.1 GCA_014376805.1 Bacteroidia bacterium | reverse complement strand
GAAAGAATCACAAAATTTAACATTGCTGATTCCCTTAAAGCTGCAATTCCTTATAATGGAAAAGATACATTGATTTTTGTTAGTGAAACAGCTGATACAGCCCGGTTATAAGGAACAGGCTATTATAATAATTACGAAGATGTTCAGGGCAAAGACTATTCTGATTGCCCTGGGAGCAACACTAAAAGTAGATATGAACATGTCTATATGACATTTAAAGGTCCAAATCCATCAGTAAATGTTATTACTTATGAGGTTTATAGATCCTCAGGTTTTGGTTCAAGCGTAAATAGCTTGGATATTAAGATAGGTTCCACTTACTATTATGTCTATTATACATTTGATGGCACATCTTACTATTTGCCTGATGAAGATTCCATCTTCATCAACAATAGTTATTCCAGGGGAGGTTATGCTGATAAGTTAAAAACCATTCTTTATAACAAGGAATATGGAATATTAAAATTTAAGTTATATAATCATGTTTGGAGAAAAATTAAATAACTACTAATTAATAATTAAACTTATGAAACAAATTTTTTTCATTTTAACGCTATGCCTGCCAACATATCTTTATTGCCAATGTAATTTTAACGATCAAATGGGCAGCCCGCCTGAAGAATTAAACAGACGGCATCTTAACGACATACATGACAATAAGGTGCCTGGCTTCCGTTATGGCCATCCTTATACCATGTTTGTTAAAGGTGATGACTTTAATTTGATCAACACCCTTCAAAAAATTAGGGATAATATTAGAAAGGATCAACCTTTTAGTAGTTTAGTAGATATACCAAATGATCATGCACAGTTATATAAAGAGATTTGGGAAGCAACGAATGGAGATAATATTTATGAGCCAAATGCTTGTGACGATGCAGATGCCTGCCCTCACCCTGCATGGGTTAAAAACAATGCGATTATTTAATTGGAATGAAATTAGTAAAAGTTGGAACAATTATAAAGGGTTTAGAAGTGAGAGGCTATTGTTAAGCCATACTAAATGACAAATTAAAACAATAGCTACAAGTAGCTATTGTTTCAGAATAAAAATTTGTTAATCTTTGAATAAGAGTGGCATCTTTATAAGCAACAAGAACATTCATATTTTTGGAGGTACATAAAATCCTTAATGTTTCTATTCTGTGTAAATCTGGTTTTATTAAAATAATTTCAATATGAAAACTCTTACGCTTCCTGTCTTAATTTTAACAGCTATGTGCTGCTTGCAAAATTGCAGGCGTGATCCATGCAAAGGGGTAGTTCCCCAAGAAAGAATCACAAAATTTAACATTGCTGATTCCCTTAAAGCAGCGATTCCTTATAATGGAAAAGATACATTGGTTTTTGTTAGTGAAACAGGTGATACAGCCCGGTTACAAGGAACAGGTTATTATAATAATTACGAAGATGTTCAACTTGCCAACTATTCTGATTGCCCTGGAAGTAATGTAAAAAATTTCTATGAGCATGTCTATATGACATTTAAAGGTCCAAATCCATCAGTAAATGTTATTACTTATGAGGTTTATAGATCCTCAGGTTTTGGTTCAAGTTATAATGGTTTTGATATTAAGATAACTGACACTCGCTACTATCCAAATACATTTGATGGTTCATCTTATTATTTACCTGTTGACGATTCTATTTACATTAACAATAACTATACGAAAGGCGGATATGCAGATGAAGCTAAAACTATTCTTTATAACAAGGAATATGGAATTTTAAAATTCAAGTTGTATAATCATATCTGGAGAAAAATTAAATAGTAATAATAAATAAACGTATGAAACAAATCTTTTTGATTTTAACGCTATGCCTACCAACCTATCTTTATTGCCAATGCAATTTTGATGATCAAATGAGCAGGCCACCCGAAGAACTGAACCGCAGGCATCTTAACGACATTCATGATAATAAAGTGCCAGGCTTCAGGTACGGTCATCCTTATACCATGTTTGTAAAAGGTAATGAATTTAATTTACTTTCTACCCTTCAAAAAATACGGGATAATATTAGATTGGGACAACCCTTCAAAAATGATGTAAATTTAAACACAAACGATTATTCTATATTATATAAAGAAATTTGGGAGGCAACGAATGGAGATAATATTTACGAGCCAAATGCTTGTGACGATGCAGATGCCTGCCCTCACCCAGCATGGGTTAAAAACAATGCTATTATCTATTTAATCGGATTAAAAGTGGTAACTGTAGGTTTAACCTTTCACTTTGACAGTATGACTAATTCAGAAAGAGCTGCGTTTGGATTAAAGGCGAACAATGGATTAAAAGGTATAAATCCTGTTGTAACTAGTTGTAATGGTGGCAGTGATTGTGGCAAACTACGAAGAAGGGCATTTCAACTCATCCAATATTTGCAAAGTTATGATATTTTGAAAACAGGGGGTTATATTTCAGCAGATATTAATAGGCTAAAATGCAATCCAAGAAATAAATTGAGGGAATTTACAAAAAACATTTATGTGGAATCCAATTTTGTTATCAATTCCAATACCGGTTGGAAAAAAAATCATGGAATAATTTGTGCCAGTGCTCTTGGAATGAGCAGTTTAGTTCTTAATGATGCAGGGGTAGAACTTAGTTACGGTCAGTTTTTTTTCGGATGGCTTACAGGCAAAGGAACAAATTGGCCAAGACCTAATTACAGTCCATTAAACTGGTATGACAGGGCTAATGGTAATGGCGGGTATAATAGTATAATTGGAGAGGCAGGGATAGAAGATAATTTTTTTGTGGGTAAACACGGTGCTTTTTGGCATGATGTTCCGCAGTCAAGCCCGGATGGAAAGTCTGGGTATGCCGAAGGCGTAGGCTACTATACAGACCTTGCACAAGCTTACTTCTGCTTCCTTAGAGCCACAGACAACGCATTACCTACCTGGAATGGAAAGGATTATTTGGGCCAGGGAAAATATCAAAATATGTTAAATTGGTATAGAGACATCTTAAACCATGATAATTCTTGTCCTACTTATGATAATACAAATCTGCAAGCGGGTAATCTGCTGGGAGTTTTGGGTATGAAAGAATATCCAGGGGACGGCAAGTTTGTTTCATCTTTAGCACAAACTTCAAAAATGGATCTGCGGGGAGATTTTATTTTAGCAATGGGTGGTGGTAATAGTGAAAAACCTAATTATTATTTTAATGAACAATCAGGCAATATCATCTTGCGAAATCAAACCAATAAATCTACCCAAACCTTTCACATGCTTTGTGAGAAAGATTTTGCAATAGATAAGGAGGCAAACTCTGCTGATAAAACCCACGAGGATGATGATATGGGTTCATGGTCATTATATGTTCAGGATTGGAATGCCGGAAGTAAAACTACATCTGGAAAAAGTTATGAGATTGGAGTTGATCCGCCTTATGGAGAATATGTAAATGTAAATGGTACAAATCGTTACTGGATGCACAATACCATTGAAATTAATGATGGAGAGCCGGCAGAGACCAGAGAGTATATTGAACCTAATTATACAAAAACGCAGGATATAGTAATTAATCCCGAAAATAGCATCCAATCTTATGATTTATCATTTGCCTATTCAAATAAAAACCGGAGTGCTAATTATGCTCCAAATGGCATAAAACGAAATGTAAATACGATAAAAGGGGATGACGTACTTTATTACTTTTTCAATGATTTTGTAGACGTTAGTAATATTGCCTTAAATGTTCAAAAAATTAATTTAAATATTAATGGCAACGGCAACGTAAACCTAAACGAAGGCGGAGTGCACACTGATTCCTTAACCTATAGGAAAACAGGCAATATTTTCAGGTGGAGGTATCCATGTAAAGATAACAAAAACAACTGGAGCCTTACAGCCCATGTGGCAGCACAAAACAACAATGTTACGGGTAAACAATATGCTGAAGTGGCAAAAACAACTAATTCATGGCTTACCGATGGAACAAATGGGATGGGAATTTCAAATAATACCCATACCAAATTAACGATACAGCAACCTGGCGTTAAAAAAACAATTTTTCAAACACTTATTTTCCCTCAAAAATGTGATGATGCTTTACCCATAGTTACCAAAAGCGAAACAAGTGATCATGTTAGCACTACCATTAATTTTATTATTGGCAGAGATACTTCTATTATAGTGCCTTTTCATAAAAACAATTATCCCGATCCCAGTAAAATTGTTAAAGATACAATTAGCAATTTTCATTATGTACGTTGGGCCGGCAATATTGCCGATGTTGTTACTAACCCATTTAACCTTCCAAATCAACCAACCACGGTACTTAAACTAAATGCGCAAAAAGCCTTTTTAAAAAATTATACTTACAGTAAATATCACGAAGGCTATTGCCCGCCAACTTTTTCTAATATACGCTATACAGGCATTACAAATGGTACTTATGTAATATACAAAGATACCCTGTTGTATTCAACCAAACCCGTAGATGGATCTGTGGCTTTTGCGTCAAGGCATCGCTATGTATGCAGTATTAAGCCGCTGCAAACCACCGCTTCAACCGATAGTATTAAAATATTTTTAAGTGATGTGGCAAGGGGCGTTGATATGGTTGCATTAGTAGACGGCAGCAATGACACACTGCCCGGCAGGTATGATTCTATTGCAAAAGTATTTCATTTGCTATTGCCTGATGGTTTAAGAAACTTTTCAATAAGCCAGAAGGAATTGTGCCAGGATTGTTTTTTCCCTCCAGTAAGCAGCCCTTATATTGATACAACATTTTATGCAGATGATGGCATGAAACATAACCTTGGCCATAAACTCACCATCAGGCCTAACCGCGGAGCAATGCTTGTTTCTCATTCAACAAAAGTAAGCATGTGCCCGGGAGCTTATATACGCAACCTTGACTCTCTTATTATTGAGGGCCCCTGCCAGGTTAAAGGTTACCGGTTAAAAACCTGCCTGGGCATTGATTCACTTACCGCATTTAGCAATAACAGCAGCATTATTATAAGTGAAGGCAGCGCACTTGTTTTAGATGCCGGCAGCCGTACCATTGTAAAAAACGGGGGAGGCATTTATGTTAAAAGAAACGGATCGTTGGTACTTAAGCAAAATTCTTATTTACAAATTGGCGATAGCGGTACATGTAATGAGGGATGGGGAGAAGTAATAGCAGAAGCCGGCGCATTTGTTTTTATTGATCCCGGTGCACATATTGAATTTCGTAAAACCATAGGCGATACTACAGACCGCAATTTATTTGTTATACCTGTTAATTATGGAGTTGCGTATGCCGGTATTTATAACAGTATAAGGACTATATTAGAAATTGACAGTGTATTACCGGATACGCATTATGCTTCAAATCCAATACCCATTTGTGCATTGGATACTATAAATCCTGTACAAAATAAAGAATGGGGTTATAGCAATTTCGGCAAGCCATTTGCAACGTTCCAGGCGCGCAATGATACCTTATGCCCTGGCGAACCACTTTACATTAAAATGAACAGGATATTAAACGATGCAGTTTACGAAATAACTGTTTGCAGAGTTGATAGTGTACTTAGATTCATTAACAGTACCTGGTTGTGGCAGGATACCTGCTACCAGGATACAATTGTGCATGATATCGTTCCACCTGATCCCGTATGTATTGAACCACGCAAAACACCGGAGTTCTGTACCTTTCTTTTTGCAACAGGTTCTTTACACCGGCTTACAATTAAAGTATGGAATGCCTGTGGTGTTTATGATGCCACCACTGCATCAATTTTTATAACTGATACACCCCGCATTACGCTTTCATTGCCAACAAATGCATGTGAAGGGATAGGAAATGTGAAGGCAACGATAACTGATTATTCACAACTACCTGTCAGTTATGCTTGGGAGATTACAGAAGTGCCGGATACAGCTAATCTCAAAATAACATTAAAAAATCAATCGCAGGTATATTCTGAAAAGTTTTATGGTTACCTGCCCAACACTTATAATTTTCCAAATTATTATTTTAAAGGTGCAAGGCGTTATCTTATTTCATTATCGGTAATCAATAGCTGTGGTACACAAACAATATACAATACGGTAAATATCCCATCCGGTGTATCCATTGTACTTGAACGTCCAAAAGCATACGCTTCACCCATTAATGGGAAAACAGCCATTAAACTGCATGGGTATGTGAGCCTTGCCGATAGTTTTAGGTGGCAACCCACAACCTGGCTTGATTCGCCTAAAGTGTTAACGCCCACAAGCACACCGCTGGACAGTATTATGTATGTGCTGATTTCGCATAGTGGATCATGCGTGTCTACAGATACCGCGTTTATTCATTATAACCGCCTCGCTAACGCGGGTAGCAATGATACCTTATGTTTTGATACTACCTCGGTGCTGTTGGGGAACCCTTATGATATGTCGTTGTTTTTAGGTTACCTGTATTATTATAACGCCACAGATTTTAAAAATAACTGGTACTATCCGTACACCTCAACTAACCCGGCATACTTCAGGTACTTCACCCATTTTATGATGCATGATAATTTTAAAAATATCATGCAGGCCTGTGTAGGTGGATCGGATAATATATATAATAAATTTACAAAATATGTGCAGAAAGACTTGTTTTTTAAACAAAGTTGGTACAAACAGTATTACCATGACTTTATACAGTTTACCGATATGGACATGAATTCGTTTTAAAATTTTGCGAACGAAGTTACACACAACTCTATATTAAAAAACAACCTCGATTCAATAACTAATTGGGCTGAGGTAATGCCATGCATGAATGATATGTTTAATACTTACAGTGACTATGTAATGAATCATTCAACAGAAGTAAGTGTAAGCTGGGACAAAATTACAGGTACAGATACCACATCTTTAAGCACGTGGAATGAATATTTTGTTGCTGTGGAAGCACCTGCAAAAAGCACTATTTACAGGGTTTCTGTTATTACACCTTTAGGTGCCGAAATAGATGAAATAACTGTTTTGGTAGATACTGTTCTCGTACCATTCTTCACTCCCTCCATTCAGTTTGACAGTACCGTGTATTTCATTAATAATACGCAACCTTATACAACCGTTACCAAATACGACTGGAATTTTGGAGATGGCAGCGCACACAGCACGGATTTAAATCCTGTGCATACATTCCCCGCTTTTAATACCACTTTCAAGGTATGTTTAACGGCAACAAATCTATGCGGATCATGGATGTTTTGCGATACTGTTTGGATAGATTCGGCACATTGGGGAGGAAGTATGTTTGCACATAGAAACAGTGTTGATTTGCAGCAACACAATGGGCTAAACAATAAACCACAAATGACACAACAGGCCACATACGCCGAACTGCCTGTTGGTTTAATAAATTACCCAAATCCTTTTGGCAACAGCACGATTATTGATTACGAGATCTGGCAGGTTTATTCAACTGCTGAGTTACGCATCACCAATATGTTGGGTCAGTCAGTATTCAATCAAAAATTAGTAAAGCCCATTGATAAGATACAAATTGACGGTTCTGCTTTACATGATGGTTTATATTATTATTCAATTATCATTGATGGAGCAGTTAAACAAACTAAATCTATGGCTGTAATGCATTAGTTTAATCCAGGGATTGATCGATTTTAACAAGAAATGGTAGGCAGCGTGCCTTTGCAGAGGCTTATCCCGATTTTCTAATTGGGAAGCACTCTGCTGCACAAATTCTAAATCCTGAAAATCACCAAGATATTTTTGAAAGGTTCACCTGCATAATTACAGCATCGGGTAAAATTAAAAACCTTCATTCTTTAAAGATTGAAGGTTTTTTTATTTTTTACATAACCAAACAGATAATTATTAAAAATGATAAACCTGTAATTTACTAAAATCATGATTGAAGAAATAAACTATTAAAGGAAGAAAAATAATATTCCCGGATAAGTTGTTTGGAGACGACAAGGTGAATGTAGCAAACTCATTTAAAAGAATGGGAATTAGAATGTAATAAAATTTACAAATTAAATAATAATGTGGCAAAAATTTGGGAAAAGCCCATTGAACATAGACCATAGAAGTGGGCTGTGGGTTTATTGAAATTATTTTATGATTATAAAATTTTTAAAATAGTATACGGTCAATAAAACATAGAAGTTTATTGAAATTTATTTCTTGAGGTAATTAGATTGTACTTTTTGTAATTACTAAATGCACCCGGAATAACGCTGCTATAAACAGCCTGTACGACCACCATCAACAGGTATATTTATGCCAGTAATGTATGCCGCATATTCGCTTGCTAAAAAACTGGCTGCGTAGGCAATTTCTGCGGGTTGTGCAAAACGGTTCATTGGGATTTCTGCTAACATTTCCTCACTTACCACATCAATGCTTTCGTTTTGTTTTACCGATTTGCCTTCAATGATTTGTTTGAGTCTGTCTGTAGCTGTAGCACCTGGTAAAATATTGTTCACTGTAATGCCCAGGGGTGCAAGTTCAGTGGCTAATGTTTTGCTCCAGCTTGCAACAGCACCTCTTATCGTATTTGATACACCCAGTCCTTTTAAAGGAATTTTTACACTTGTTGAAATGATATTGATGATGCGCCCATAACCACCTTGTTTCATACTATTAACTACACCCTGCACAAGATAATGACTGCTTAATAAGTGTGAATTAAATGCAGTAATAAATTCTTCTTCCCGAGCACTCATGATAGTTCCGGGTGCCGGGCCGCCACTATTGTTTACCAGTATCTGATATGAATAATGTGCATTGATTTTTTCTTCGATTGCTGCTTTTACCTGTTCCGGTTTGCTAAAATCGGCTACTAAATAATCATGCTTCTGGCCTTCCTCTGTATGCAAATCGCGTACTATACGTTGTAGTAAATCTCCGTTACGGGCTAACATGGTAACATTGGCACCTAATAAGGCAAACCTTTGGGCAATAGCAAATCCTATACCTTTTGTACTCCCGCAAACCAATGCGTTTTTTCCCTTTAAATCAATGTTCATCGGGCAAATGTAAACATACCCTTTAAGAAAAGAGAAAAAATCTTTATTTTGCCGGCATGCAATTTTTGTATCCTTCCTTCTTTCTGTCCTTGGGCCTGTTAGCTATTCCGGTCATTATCCATTTATTTAATTTCAGGCGATATAAGAAAATTGTATTCAGTGATATCAGGTTCTTAAAGCAACTGACTGAACAAAATAAAAAACAACAGACAATTAAAAAATGGCTGATATTGTTTTGTCGAATGCTGGCTATTACTTTTCTTGTTGTTGCATTTGCACAGCCATATCTTCCTTACAATAAAAATATAGTAAATTATCAGAACAGAATTGTTAGTGTATATATAGATAACAGTTTCACTATGCAAGCTGTTAATAAAGATGGTCCGTTGTTGGATCAGGCTAAAACAAAAGCGAAAGAGGTTGCAGAAATTTATGGGGAGTCGGATCAGTTTCAATTACTCACCAATGATTTTGAAGGCAGGCATCAGCGATTGGTAAATCAGAAAGATTTTATACAGATGATCGCAGAAGTGGTACCTACACCTGTGCACCGCAACCTAAGTGAAGTATATAACAGACAACAGCAATTGCTGGGTACTGACAAGGGTACCCAAAAGAGTATTTATTGGTTCAGTGATTTTCAAAAGCAGATGGCTGATTACCAACAAATCAAAAGTGATTCAACCATTAACATAAGGATAGTGCCTCTTAATTCCCAGCTTACCCAAAATATCTGGATTGATTCAGTTTGGTTAAAAGAGCCCTTTATCAAAACCGGATCGGCAACCATATTGCAGATTTTAATAAAGAACCAAAGTGAAACTCTAATAGAAAATCAGCCACTAGTTTTAAAGATAGATGGTGTTGAAAAGGGCATCCAGAATTATTCATGCAATGCCAGGGATAAGATTGTAATCGGTATGAGTGTTACGTTAAATGATTTTAACTGGCACCAGGCTGAACTTAGTCTTACAGATTACCCGCTTGTTTTTGATGATGTATTTTACCTGGCTTTAAAATCACAACAAAATATACAGGTATTATTATTGAACCAAAATACAGATGAGAAAGCATTTGAACAGGTTTATGCACTTGATCCGTTTTATAAGCTAAACACACAGCGTTTTCAACATATCAACTATGCCATCTTCCAACAAAGTAGTCTCCTTATTTTAAATGAACCAGACGCTATCAGTTCAGGTCTAAGGCAGGAATTAAATAAATTTATGGCTAATGGTGGAGTGGTTTTATTTATTCCATCTGCTGCACCAAAAGATCTGGCAGGAATTAACACTTTTTTATCAGAAGCAGGTGGTGTTCAACTAATGCAGTTGCATAAGCAAAATTTAAAAGTAGCATCAATTGATATCCAGGATGCGTTATTTGAAAAAGTATTTACCAAGATTCCTGAACAGGCTAATTTACCTGTACTTAACGAAAGCTGGCAGATTCATCTGAAGGGTACGGCACAGGCTAAGCCTATTATGTTGCTTAATAACGACTGGCCTTACCTGATCCATTCGCGCTATAAAAAAGGAAGTTTATTTGTTACATCAGCATCTTTTAATAAAATAAGTTCCAACCTAATGCAACACGCTTTATTTGTTCCATTCCTGCTGCGCATGCCATTACTTGCTAAAACGGCTTACCCTCTATCTTATGTTTTAGGTGAACAAACAAAATTTAATTTTGATAATCCTTCCAATCAAAAACTGGTGAAACTGAAGTTAACTAAACAGGAGTATTTACTTGAAACTTTTACCAGAGATGGCAAGTGGGAAGCTCATTTGAATGGCCAGATTAAAACGGCGGGAGTATATAATTTAAAAGACCAGCAAACGGAGATAGCAAGAATTGCATTTAACTATAACCGGAAAGAGTCATTTCCTCAAACCGCTAATATTGGGGAGTTAACCAAAGCATTAGGAGCAACTGAAATGGAACGGGATCTTTCTTTCTTAAAAAAGAAAATAAATCTTGAAGAAAACGGTATACCTTACTGGCGGCTAGCATTATTTTTGGCTCTGGCATTTGTATTAATTGAATTATTACTTCTGCGGCTTATAAAGTAGTACCTTAGGCAAACGTTATTCTTTTTGCAGGAATGTTAAATACATTTACTTGTAGCGGTTGCAAATAGAATTTAATAAGTTACATTTGCCAACATACCAGTCTTTACGGATGAAGTTACTTTTATGCAATGCTTTTGTATGTGATGCACAGTCGCCTTTTAACGGCAAAGTTTGTGATATTTATATTGCCGAGAATCTGATTGACTCGGTTCAGCCATCTTCCGGAAAAGCTTTTCTTACTCCCGCAAAAAATGTGAAAGTTATTGATGTAAAAGGCAGTATGGTTTCTCCCGGCTGGTTTGATTTACGCGCAGATTTTTGTGATCCGGGTTTTGAGTATAAAGAAGATCTCAGATCTGGCGCTGATACAGCAATTGCGGGTGGTTTTACTGATGTTGCCTTATTGCCATCTTCCTTTCCTACACGCGATACCAAAATGGGTATTGAATACATACTGAATCAATCTGCAAAACTACCGGTAAACCTTCATCCTTATGGATGTATCAGTCAGCACAGAGAAGGAAAGGAAATGGCTGAACTCTATGATATGCATGAAGCGGGAGCAATTGGTTTTACAGATGGTAACAGATCTGTGTTGCATGCGGGATTATTGGAAAGATCTTTATTATATGCGAAGATATTTAATGGTTTAGTACTAAGTAGTGCAGATGAAACTACCATAAGTGAAGGTGGAAAAATGCATGAAGGAAATATGAGTACCCTGCTGGGATTAAAAGGAATTCCTTCTTTAGCTGAAGAACTGATGGTGGGCCGTGATATTGAACTTGTAAGATATACAAATGGCCGCATTCATTTTTCTCATGTCTCTGCCAAAGGTGCTATTGAGTTGATAAGAAAAGCCAGAAAGCAAGGATTACAGATAACCTGTGATGTAGCAGTTGCTAATTTGTGCTTTACCGATGAACACTTAAAGGAATACGATTCAAATTTCAAAGTATATCCGCCTTTGCGCACAAAACAAGATCAGAAAGCATTATGGGATGGTATTGGCGACGGTACTATAGATGCGATAGTAAGTAACCATCATCCTCAAAATATAGAAAACAAAGAAGTTGAATTTGATTATGCCTTATCAGGTATGATTACCTTGCAAACTTTCCTTGCTATGTTGGTTCAGCATAAACCTAAAACAATTACTTATGATGTATTGCTAAAAGCGATTACTTCAAACCCCAGAAAAATTTTAGGTAAGGATGATATTTCCATTGATGCTGGTCAGTTGGCAAGCCTGGTTATTTTTAACCCTTATGAGGAATGGACTTATAACAAAAACATTTCAAGATCAAAAAATTCGCCTTTACTTCAACAAGTATTAACAGGTAAAATTAATGCAGTAATTTGCAAAGAAGTTTACCATAAATTATAAAAAAATGTCAGATCAAAATCCAAGCCAGGTTGCTGTTATCCAAAGTGTAAGAGCACTGCTAAATTCGTATTCGAAAAGTAAGTTGTTAACCGATATAACTGCTAAAGTTGAAGATGTTATTCAGGATGAGGAAGAAGATTTTCTTCTCAGGATTAGCAAGTTGGATCAGATAATGGAAAGCAACCCTGAATTTGAACCTTTAGCGGAGTTGTTGTTTGATTTGTTAATGGTACACTTTCTGGCAGCAGAAGAACACATGGAAGACTATTTTGATTCACCTGAATGGAATGAAATAGAAAATAAAACATTAGACAGAGGTTCTGAAATGCTTAACCTTTTTTTGTATATAAGTGAAGCAAACGAAACAAATGTTGAAATAAGCCTGGATGATTTTTTAAATGAATTTTTATTGGTAGGAGAGGATGAGTTTCAGGAAGAATACAGAATTTATGAAAGTTTGATTGTGAATGAAGAATTGCTTGATGCAGATCTTTCTGAAATGAAAAAAGTGCAGAGCGGTATAAAAGCTGATACAGGTTTACAAGAATATTTTATACCTCTTGTATTGTTTTTTCAGCTTGCTGAAGAAGTGCTTACTAAAACTAATTTACCGGAGGGACTGAGTGCTTTTGAAACTGCAACCCTGGAATCAATGCTGGCATTTAGTTCAGCAGGAATTATAGACGACAAATCATAGCTTTGTTATGGTTTGCACTTTAAAAAATGAACAAGTTGCATAATCTTTTTAATCAAGGTTTCTGCACTTATCAAAGCAAACCTTTAATATATAACTTGCTTTTTAAAGAAAAATATGTTTTTTTGTTAATAATAATAAAATAAAAATATGGAACCTTTAACCCCTACAAGTAAATGGCAGATCGTAATTAAGTTTAGCCTCATTTTTGCTTTAACATCCATTGGTGTTTCAGTGGTCTTTTATATTTTAGGTATGCACACTGCAAAGAACTGGATTTCTACCTTCCTTAATTTTTTAATTATATCTGGTTCAATTTATTTTGGGATCAGGGCTCGTAGAGATGAAACGTTAAATGGTTTTATTTCTTTCGGTCAGGGTGTTGGAACCGGCATGCAGATCATCTTTTTCGGGGGCCTTATTATTAGCATTTACTTTCTTGTATTTGTTAATTATATTGACCCGGAATTTATGGCCAACCTGATAGAAAATGTAAAAAGGGAAATGATTGAAAAGGGGGATTCGGAAGAAAAAATTGAAACTACCATTCACTGGATGAAAAAAATGCAATCACCCATGCTTATGTTCGTGATGGGATTGTTAGCAAATTTAATTTATGGGTTGATTGTTTCACTGATCGTTTCCATTTTTACCCGAAAAGAAAACCCCGATGGACTTTATAATACATTAGACAATTAATAATGGCGCAACCTGCTTTAAATATATCTATACTTATTCCGTTTTTAAATGAAGAAGAATCGCTGCCCGAATTAATTGAATGGATTGAAAGGGTAATGCATGAAAATAATTTCACCTATGAAATTTTATTAATAGATGATGGCAGCACTGATGGGTCTTGGAAAATTGTTGAAGCACTACATGCAAATAATGCGCAGGTAAAGGCAATTAAATTCAGAAGAAATCATGGTAAGTCTGCAGCTTTAAATGTGGGTTTTCATTCTGTACAGGGAGATGTGGTAATTACCATGGATGCCGATATGCAGGATAGTCCGGATGAGATACCGGAGTTATACAGGATGATTGCAACAGATGGTTATGATCTTGTTAGTGGGTGGAAAAAGAAGCGATATGATCCGATAACAAAAACAATACCTACGAAATTATTTAATGCAGCAACACGCAGCATATCTGGCATACAATTACATGATTTTAACTGTGGTTTAAAAGCCTACAAACAAGAGGTAGTTAAATCGATAGAAGTTTATAATGAAATGCACCGGTATATCCCTGTAATAGCCAAATGGGCAGGCTTTAAAAATATAGCAGAGAAAGTTGTTCAGCACCGTGCACGTAAATATGGATCAACAAAATTCGGTGGAATGTCTCGCTTTATAAATGGCTTTTTAGATTTGCTCACCATTTTCTTCGTTTCAAAATTTGGCAAGAGGCCAATGCACTTTTTTGGCGTATTTGGCACCATCATGTTTTTCTTTGGTTTTGTTGGCGCATTGTGGATAGGCATAGATAAACTTGTACATGTTTACCATGGTGACACTTTGCCTCGTAACATAACTGATCAGCCTATGTTTTTTCTTTCTCTTGTTACCGGTGTAATTGGGGTGCAGTTATTCCTTACAGGCTTTATTGGTGAAATGATATCGCGCAATGCGAGCGAAAGAAATGTTTATGGCATTACCAAACGCATTGGCCTGGATGACTAAAAAAAAAATTCTTATTGTTGGTCCCGCTCACCCGCTGAGGGGAGGACTTGCGACTTACGATGAACGCCTGTGCAGGGAGTTTAATACCATGGGACATCAATGCGAAATACTGAGTTTTAGTTTACAATATCCAAACATTTTATTTCCCGGTAAAACACAGTTTTCTTCTGATACCAAACCAGGTGATATTGTAATTCATTCTGAAATAAATTCGGTTAACCCATTGAACTGGTTAAGGATCGGAAGGAAGTATGCAACGCATGAGTACGACCTTGTTATATTCAGGTACTGGATGAGTTTTATGGCACCTGCATTTGGTACGATTGCGGGATTGATAAAGAAGAAAAGCAGTGCAAAAATTGTTGCGATAACCGATAACATCATCCCCCATGAAAAACGTTTTTACGATAAGCGGTTTACTTGGTATTTTTTAAAAAACATTGATGGTTTTTTAAGCATGTCGGAAGAAGTATATAACCAGGTGGCCGTGCTTGAACCAACGAAGCCCCGTGTATATGTGACGCACCCTATGTACGATATGTTTGGTGATGCACTAAATAAAACAGAAGCAAAACAAAAACTGGGTCTTGATGCAAATACAAATTACATCTTGTTTTTTGGGTTTATAAGAAAGTACAAAGGTTTGAACCTATTGCTTGAAAGTTTTGCAAAAGTAAACAGGCAAGGCTTGAACCTAAAGCTGATTGTTGCCGGTGAATTTTATGAAGATGCGCAGCCTTACCTTGATCAGATAAACATATTGGGCTTATCGGATGATGTAATACTGCGGACTGATTTTATTCCGAATAACGAAGTAGCAACTTATTTTTCGGCCTGCGATATGGTGGTTCAAACATACTTAAGTGCAACACAAAGCGGCGTTACCCAAATAGCATACTTTTATAACAAACCCATGCTTGTTACCGATGTTGGCGGACTGGCAGAATTGGTGCCACATAACAAAGTAGGGTATGTTTGCAACCTTGATCCCACAGAGATTGCAAATAGCATAGATGATTTTTATTTAGAAGCTAAAGAAGCAATATTTATTGAGGGTTTAAAAGAAGAGCGAAAACGATTTACGTGGAGTTATTTGTGTGAGCAACTTCTTAGGCTTTAACCTGATTACTGCTTAATATGTTTTAGCTAATTACTTAATTTAATTGCGTAAAGTTAATAGATAAGTTTTTGTTTTTTTATACACCCTATTTAAATATAATTGATAAATGAAATACGCTATTATTTTATTCTGTTTTATTATTGCTAATTCATCATGCAAAAAAACTTATAAGAACATTGATGATAATGTGCAGCAGGACCAATTGGAAATGCTTCGTTTTCATTTAGCTAATTTCAACTCAGAAACATTCTATTTTAAATCATATAAGACAGATTTCGATAGTATTTTTATTGCTGTAATTGAATTTAAAATTCTGCAACAATTAACCGAAGAACAAATTATTTTAACAATCGTGAAAGCTGAAACAGGCGTGGTATATAATTTCAAAACAAAGGATACCAAATTTTCATGTTTGCGTAACAACGAGAAAATTGATGGTACTTTGAAAATTGGCGTTATTAATAAGCTAAAATATTCTTTTGATAAAAAAAAGTGTACACATAGTTTATTTTTAAATGATAATTTTATTTCCTCCTTGGCCAACATTAATGTTTCGAAAGTTAATACCAACCTTTCAAGTGGCGTTTATGTAGGATTTGATCCCAACAATAAAACAGAAAACAAAAATATTGAGATCAGGGATGTGAAAATTTATGAAGATTAGCTTTTCAGTATTTGCAATTTTTTTTCTGTAGCTTATGGTTTTTAACTAATTTTACCATATTTTTGCCCTCCCTCAAAAAGGGAAATCTAAAGGAAAGGAGGTGCACAATTATGATCCATATCAGCGTTAAAGAAAACGAATCGTTAGACAGAGCTTTAAAAAAGTTCAAAAAGAAATTCGAAAAAACCGGTGTAGTGAAAGAATTGCGTGGCCGTCAGGCATTTATTAAGCATTGTATTAAGAAACGTCACGAAAAAATCCGTGCAGCTTACAAACTTCAAATGCAACAGGAAGCTTCCATGTAGTAAATATATTAAATAATTATAAAAAGCAGTAAGATTTATTTTGCTGCTTTTTTTTGCAAAATTCCTATAATGTTCTTGTTTACCAGATAAATTTATTAAATTGCTTTAGCTATTTACAAATATGTTATTGCAACAGTGTATAGAAAAATTTCTTGAATACGTTAAGTATGAGAAAAAGCAATCAACACATACAGTTATAGCATATCAAACAGATCTCCAACAATTTCATACCTATCTCTCCTTAACTTATCGGGTTACCGAGCTTAATGCTTTTAACCATCTGCAGATCCGTTCATGGATGGCACATCTAATGAGTGAGAATGTATCAGCACGCAGCATTGCCCGTAAGCTATCTTCGTTAAAATCGCTTTATAAATTTCTGATGAAGGAAGAGTTGGTTGTGCAAAACCCGCTTGCTAAAATTGTTGCGCCTAAAACAAGTAAAAAACTGCCGGTTTATGTAGAAGAAAAAGGAATGAACCTGCTTTTAAACGAAGTGGTTTTCCCCGATAATTTTGAAGGCTTGCGCGACTCTTTAATACTAAACATGTTTTATGGTACCGGTATGCGGCAAGCAGAGTTGGTTGGCCTGCGCACAAACCAGGTAGATGCCTTCAGACGACAGGTTAAGGTACTTGGCAAACGAAACAATGAGCGCATTATTCCCATTACTTCTGAACTTGCTCATAAAATTGAAACATATCTGGCTTTTTGTAAGCAGGAAGATATAGTAAGTGAAGTATTGTTCTGTAACGAAGCAGGTAAGCCTTTATATGCACGGAAAGTATATTCGATGGTTCATAAATATCTTTCCGCAGTAACTACAATCCAAAAACGCAGTCCGCATGTACTTCGCCATACTTATGCTACTCACATGTTAAACAATGGTGCCGATTTAAATGCAATTAAGGAATTATTGGGGCATGCAAACCTTTCGGCAACGCAGGTATATACCCACAATAGTATTGAACGCTTAAAAGAAGTTTATAAGAAAAGGCATCCAAGGGCTTAAATCCTGCTTAACCAATTAATAACGGGGCAAAAGCAACATGGCAGGTGGTTGCTTAGTCTCAACAAAACGGAGAAACATTATGAAGATCGAAATTCAGTCTATTCATTTTAAAGCCGACAAAAAGTTGCTCGACTTTATCAAACAAAAAGTAGAAAAGACACAAACATTTTTTGATGGCGTGCAGCAGGCAGATGTTTATTTAAAATTAGAAAAAGACCGGGAGGGAGAAAATAAAGTGGTGGAGATAAAACTCAACCTCAGTGGCAACCCAATTTTTGCTAAAGAGCATGACGCCACCTTTGAAGCCGCAACAGATTTGGTACTTGATAAATTGGTTGCACAGGTAAAAAAACACAAGGAAAAATACCTGGCTAAAATGGCCTGATTGATGATTGTATAAACTTTAAAGAACCCCGTCAGAACACACCACTGACGGGGTTCTTTTTCAACCACGTCAGTGGTGCAATTTTTGTAACCCCAACCATCAAACAAATTTCCCCAACCACGTCAGTGGCACCATCTTTGAAGCATCCAATCAAAACAAATTTTCCCCAAAAACGTAAGTGGTACAATCTTTGTAACCCCCAACCATCAAACAAATTTCCCCCCGGTATCTTTTGTTTATATTTGAATTTCATGAACCATGATATGATAAATAAAGTTTTATGAAAATGAATTCACCCTTTGGTAAAAGCACAATGTTTAAATACATATTTATGTTGCTTCCGGCCCTATTAATGTTAAAAAACAGTTTAGCGCAACCCAATTTTATCAAAACAAATGTTATAGGATATTTAAACTCACAGTTTATTAACCCGACTTTTAAAGATGAGTTTGGACCTTATTATTCATTAGGCTATGAACGTGGTATTGATAGTTTGCGGTTTTCATTGGGAGCTCAGTTTAATTATGGGTATACATCGGTTTATGGAAGTTCAGGAGGCACAAATATAGAGAATACAGATGTTACTTCATGGAAGGGCAGTGCACTCTTTTTTGATGCAAGATATTATCCGGCATTGCTAAAACGGTCAAAAAATAAAGGAGTCAAAAATCTATTTCACCGGGGTTTTTTTATCGGCACATATCTTGGTATGATGCAATTATATGAAACGTATTATGCCAATTATAGTTTGTTTGATGGTAGCAGGTATGATAAATTCAGAACAATTGATGTTCAAAAAATATGGATTTATGGAATGGGGCTGGAGGGTGGATATAAATTTAT
>JACMQU010000065.1 GCA_014376805.1 Bacteroidia bacterium | reverse complement strand
TTCTGGTATTGTGATATTTTATTACGTAACTAATGCACAGCCGCCGGTCTCGATGCCCCCGAACTCATGAGCGGTCCCTTCCACGATGCCCTTGCCCTTTCCTACGCCTGCGATTACGGCATGATCTTCATTCGCTGCAAAGACGGCATCAGCCACAACCCGTTAGAGTATGCGAGTTATGAGGATTTATCGCTGGGCGCTGAAGTGTTGTATGGGACGGTGTTGGAGGTGTTGGGGAGGTAGATGGTGTTGTCATCCTGAGCTTGTCGAAGGACGTCATTGCGCGGCACTAAGCAATATGCATTGTCACTCTGAGCTTGTCGAAGAGCATTCAACATTTAGCATTCAACATTTTAAAATAATTCTTTTTGTACTAAGCTGAAGTGGTGCTATTAAGCATCGTTGCCACGCTCGGTTCACAGGCAGTTTTTCATAGGAGCAGGTGGCAGTTCAGTCTGAGCCAGCCGAAGGGCACACTTGTACTTTTAGTACTTTATGCTTCACTTTAAAGCAGTCATGTTTACAAAGGATAAAAGCTAAATTTGCATTCAATGCCAAATCTGTTATTCATCAACGGGCTAAGGTTTTTCTTCTACAGCAACGAAAACAATGAACCGGCTCATGTACACATAACAAAAGGAGATGCCTCCGGAAAAGTATGGTTAGATCCCGTAATTGAAATAGGATATTTATTGGGCTTTACAAATAGTGAAGAAAAAGACATCTTAAAAATTTTGGAAACCCGTTCACAAGACTTTAAAACAAAATGGTATGAATACTTCTCAAAATAAATTCGATGCATTGGAGCACTTAATCTTCGAAGAAGGGTTGAAAATACAGGCTGTAGATTTTCATAAAGATTTAGATTTAATGCTCATTATTTTAAACACTAAAGCAATCTTACGCCAAAAAATATCTTCCTATCCCCGCCTGCAAAAGGCATCTCCGGACCAACTAAATAATTATGAATTGATAGCAAACGGTGCCGGCATTCACTGGTCGCAGCTTGATGAAGATTTAAGTTTAAAAGGCTTTTTACAAAGTGAGCTACGGAACGTGTTAGCCAGGGATGTTAAGGCTGCATAATGAAAGAACAAGCGCCATTATTCACCTGCTCAGCGTAACCTTCCCCACTCTTTCATTGAGTTAATGACCGTATACCAGAAACATCTTCAAAATGGAAACTTTAAAATACCGGCTGATAAAAAGTAAAAAGCAATACGCAGAGTATTGTACAACCCTCCAGGCACTCGTAACTGGTAACGATAAATCAAAAGTAACTAAGGACGAAGTGGAACTGCTTACCCTGCTCATCGAAAAGTGGAATGCCGAACATAATACTTTTGATGAAGTAGACCCCATTACACTTCTGAAAAATCTAATGCAGGAAAAGAAAATCACTTCAACCGAACTTGCAGGAATATTAAACGTAAGCAAAGGCTTAATCTCCGATATATGGAACTACAAAAAAGGATTAAGCAAAGAGGTCATTCGTGGCCTTGCAAATTATTTCAAGGTTTCGCATGAAGCGTTTAACAGGGCGTATGATTTAAAAGATCAAGCTAAGGCTCAGCGAGTTTTGGCGTAAGTTATTATTCTCTGCTCCCTTTAGGGTTAGGCATCAGCCACAACCGTTAGATTATGAGGATCTATCGCTGGGTGTATGGAACGTGTTTGGGAATTAGTGATATGTTGTTATGCTGAGTTTGTCGAAAAACTGTTTAAAGAGTGAACGAATAGAAGGTTATTTGTTTCGCTAATCTTATTTTAAAGCGTTAATGTGATAAGCTGCGTATTATTTATTGCCATGAAATTTGTTCCACCTATAGTTGAAAGTAATTAAGAAATAACGATTAAGTTGGAGGGAGCGAGTATCAGTGAATGAGTTTGCAGAGAATTGCCGGGTGAAAAAAGAATTTTGATTAAAGATATTATATCCCGAAATGCTGAGGTAGACAGGGCTGTTTTTCAATATTTTTTTCTCTATGACTGAATTCATTAAAATAATATTTTTTTGAAGCGAAGTAGTAAGGCCGTTATTGATTACATACTCAATATTATATTTTACAACTAGTTTTCCAGGAAGGTCCATGCGCATATCATGGCTTAGTACCCATGACGTGAATTTAATTTGGGTAGGTTGATTCAATATATTCCGGGAAGTGGATAAGCTATAGTCAGCTCCAGCACTCATTTCAATCCATTTGTTATTATAAGTAAATAATAATTCCTGCGAAATAAACCAATTAGTATTTATAGCTTTTTTATTATTTACCAAAATAGGATCTTGATTGTAGTTAACAGACCCATTGAGACTGAAAACATATTTATTTAGCTGGAATGGTTTTGTAATCGTGTAGAAACCAGAAATACTGTAACCTCCACTAATGTTTTCCGGCTTTCTTAATTGAGTGCCATTATTATCAAGTAATATTAAATTGTCTATAATTTTATTCTGCACAGTACGGAGGTTCAATCCTGTAAAAAGTGTGCGGCCCGAAAGTAATTTGAAACTATTAAAGGACAGATTTACATTATGAAAGAACTCCGGCTTAAGATCCGGATTACCTTCAATCTGGAATTGCGGATTAGAAATATCCTTTATAGGTTGCAATTGGAGCGAAGAGGGGCGTTTGGCATTTCCATTATAGGTAATACTGATACTTTCTGTTTTTGAGAATGTGCTTGTAAACCTAGCCAAGGGAGAAATATTGACACTATTGTTAGGCTTGTATGCCACATCTTTTTCATTTAAATAGTTTTTAACGGAGACCGGTAAAATACTCATCCCAAAACTGTAGTTATAGTTTTTCTTCACCGTTCTAAAATTTAAACCTAGCCTGTCGTTAGTATACCTGCTGGTAAAAACATTACTGAGCGCCGAAAGCAAACTATCATTCTTTGTAATAGGATTGTGCTGAAAGGTTTTACGCTCGTTAGACGACTTTGAGAGATTATGGAAATAAGTAAGATCGATAAATTTGTTTTTTGCCAAAGGCTCAGAATAAGCCAGATAGAAATTGTAGTTATAATCTTTATTGTCCTGATTTATCAACTGGTTTTGGTACACCTCATTAGAAACACCTTGTGGTTCAAAAATTCTGGTAAAAGAGGGGCTGAAGCTCTTCCTATCTGTAATGGAACTATTTAAGTTAAGCGTAACTGAAAGGTTTCGTCCAGGTTTTTTAAACCAGCGGTTATAGAGAATATCTACACCCAAAACAGGGGTTCGGCTGGTAGTAGTATCATGGACATAACCCTCTGTTGTTTTAATAAAAGTGTCTTTGAAGTAATCAAAATCTGTAGCATTGCTGTTTCTGTTATTATTGTAATAAAAAGATGGACTTACCTTAACATAACTAAAAGAATCAGGGTAAATTTCTAAGTTCAGGTAAGCTTGATGTGAGTTCCCTGTATTATTAAATTCATAACGCTGATTATTGATGTAGCTGCCTAAAGGGTAAAAAATTTGATGTATCATTTCCCTAAACCCATATGTATTTCGATTTCCATAATCATAACTTCCGTAAAATGAATTATTCTTTCCGAAATCCATCCTGAAATTAGTACCGAGTGCATGCGACGTGGTAATGCCTTGCGGTACACCGCTGCCTGATTGCTGCAGGCCTGCACTGCTGTTTGTTTGTGCCCCGAAAGACATAGCACTTCCGCTACTCATCCCACCGGGAAGGAAATTTGCTTTATTACTATTTGTCACGAAGCCATTGTTAATATTGTTAGACTTTCCAATAACAGAAAATTGTGAATTGTCATTAAAAAAATTAGTACTTAATGAGGCTTTGTAGGTTTTTGAAGACCCATAACCTGCTTCGGCTTTTCCCAAAGTTCCATGGCTTTTATCTTTTTTAAGTTGCAGGTTAATTACTTTATTTGGCTCTCCATCTTTAATGCCTGAAACAGCGGCTATATCACCATAATCATCAATTACCTGAACTTTATCAATTATGTTCGATGGCAACTCCTGGGTAGCTGCTTTAATATTTCCTCCAAAAAAATCTTTCCCGTTTATTTTAATTTTATTCACCTGTTTTCCCTGCGCAGTTATCACCCCGTTCTTATTAACCTGTATGCCAGGTAGCTTTTTCAACAGGTCTTCTACAAAAGCATCTTGCTTAACCTTAAATGAATCGGCCTTATATTCTATCGTGTCTGTTTTAATAACAACGGGAGGTGAATAAGTAATGAATACCTCTTGCAAAATTTTCACAAAAGGCACCAATGTAATTTCTTCTAATCTTATGTTCATTGCTGATTCTGCAAAATTGTAATTCCCTGTATAAGTTTCATACCTTATGGAAGAAACAACAACAACAAACTTGGAAGTAGCAACTTGCGAAAATTTGAATGATCCGTTTTCTTCTGAAAGCGTGTTTAAAGTATCTTTTGTTCCGTTTATATAAAGTTTAATTGTTACCTCGGATAAGGCATGATGATTAGTATCTGTTATTGTTCCCTGTACAAGCCTGCCTTGCTGGGCAAGCAGGCAATTATTGAATATCAGCAGGTATAATATCAGAAATATTTTGTGGTTCATAGCCGGAGATAAAATAGTCTTGACAGAACAAAATGCTACCCCTGTTATTTTAAAAAGGCAGGCCGGTTTCATTCCGGCCCGCCTTTAAATTGTATAAGTTTCGTTCTAATGCATTTCTTAATGAAATGTAGCCAAACGTATGTACTTTTAAATCGAATATATAATTTCTAAGGTTTTACCTGAATATTACCACTTAAAATGGTATATATAGGTACATTAAAATTATTGCAGGGGGCACCGGAACTATAATAATCAGTAAATTCATCCTCTGCACTTTTTGCTCCTTCTCCATTATCTACTACTTTAAACCAAATGGGGCTTCCAACGTCGTATGAACCTGGAAATCCCTCCCCATTTTTTTGTGTTACTATACCAGTAAGAATAGCTGTCTTCCCATCAGGCAATATTGTCAGGCAGGTTATTGTTCCGTGAGTCCGGATTTCCTGGCCGGGGCTTTTTGATTCCCAGGAACCAGTAACATTTCCACTTGCATCTCTTAAAGCATGGAAGGAAAAATGTTGAACCCGGCCATTAAACCCGGGATTTAATAACGAACCTTGACCGTTTGCAGAAGCCACATTGGGTGGTAAGGGTTTAAAAGCGGTAAGTAATAAGAGTAATACAAGAAACATTGTTCCGCCAAAAAGCATTGATAATTTTTTCATGTTTTTTGATTTTTAGTGTGAGTAATTGGGAAAATATTTGAGTGAATATTGGTGTTTATAAATTATGGCTTAACCTGTATATTTCCATTTTCAATGTTTAACAAAAAAGTGCCAAAGGGTCCGCAAAATTGCGTTGCTCCGGAACTGATTAAATCTGAAAATTTATCGCCGGCTGAATTTGCACCTTCCCCATTATCCTGTACTCCGAAATAAACAAAGTCACCTACATTGTAAGTGCCTGGGAAACCATCGCCAACCCTTTGCGTAATGGCACCGCTCATAAAAGCAGTTTTGCCATCGGGAAGGATACGCAGGCAGGTAATAGTGCCATGTAATCATAGATCCTGACTAGGACTTTTTACTTCAAATGATCCTGAAACAACGCCGGCTTTATCAGTAGATGCATGAAAAGAAAAATGTTGAACACGGTCACCAATCGTTAATCCACCCTGGCCATTTGCAGAAGGGCCAGGAGGTAAAGGTTTAAAAGCAGTAACTGAACAAAATATGGCAAGTAGCAACGTGCCTGCAAAAAGAACAGATAACTTTCTCATGTTTTTTGATTTTAGTGTGATTTAAAATTTTATTTTCAAATAAATGAACTTTGGGAGTTGTCAGTTTTATAAAATTGAAATTACTACTACGGTTTTACCTGGATATTTCCACCCGTAATTGGATGATTAGTAACCCCGAAATTTCCACAATTACCTGCGAAGAAGTAATAGTCAGTAAAAGTGTCAGGGGCAGCGTTTGATCCCTCTCCATTATCCACAACTCTAAACCATATTGGAGTTCCTGCACCATAACCAAGACAAGTTCCATCGGATTTTGTAACCTCGCCACTCATAATAGCCGTTTTACCATCGGGAAGAACAGTAAGGCAAGTAATGGTTCCGTGTTGCCTGCAATCCTGACCGGGGCTACGTGCTTCCCAGGATCCGCTAACATTACCGGCGGCATCTTTTGATGCATGAAATGAAAAAGTCGCTGTTTCGCCATTCATGTATGATAGTTGCAACTTTCCCTGCCCATTTGCAGAGGGGCCGGGAGGAGGCGCAAAAGAAAAAGCTGAGACTAGTAATGTTAGGAACATTGTTCCTCCCATAAGAATTCGTAACTGTTTCATGTTTTTTGATTTTTTGGTTTGGTTAAATGAGAAAATCGTTGATTAAATATTTAAGTCGATATACTACGGTTTCACCTGGATGTTGCCCCCTTCTATTGGAAACGTTTGTAAAACAATACCGGAGTTACAATCTGACCCTGCGCCTAAACGGGAAAGCTGGTCGGAACTTGCATTTGAACCTTCTCCGTTATCTGTTACCTTGAATACAACCAAAGTGCCTTCAACATAACCAGGAAAGTTTACTGCCTCGGGACCTGAAACACTGGTAATGTTACCCGACATAATAGCTGTATTACCCGTTACTTTAAGGCAATTAATGTCAAATTTAATCTTGTATTCACCTCCTGTATAGGTCAGCACTCCGCTACCCTGCACACTACCATCCGGCATTGTATTGGCATGGAACGAAAAACGTCTCTGTTGGTCAGTTCCAACTGTAAGGCTCCCCTGTCCATTAGCAGAAGGGCCTGCCGGAGGCGCAAAAGAAAAAGCTGAGACTAGTAATGCCAGGAACATTGTGCCAACAGCAAGTAATGATAACTTGTTCATGTTTTTTTGATTTTGTTTTGGTTAAATAATAAAAATATTTGACAGAAATTGATTTTATTCGAGGCTGCTCAATGTGACTTCAAATAATGGATTAATCTTAGATTTTTTAGAAACAAAATCAGAATTCTTTGGAACTCAAAATTGAAGCTTTTTTGTAGGATATTTTATAGTTATCAGCAGAACTCTTAGAGGATGAGTAAGTCAAATCGAATGACAAAGTATATAAAATAAATCTTCGCTGCAAGCGAAAAAAAATATTTTTTAATTCCCGAAAACAAACGTCAGAAATTTTTAGTATCCTGCGTTCTGCCCAAGTGTTCTGTTCTGCCTCACGGTTGTTCGAGTGTCTTCCGAAGGATGACCTCGAACGCAGGATAAATTGAGGTCTCCGACCTCATGCCTTTGAAAAAGGCACTAACAGCACCCCATAAGCTTACATCAACAGTAAAACGTATTCTGAATTTCCTTGTCTTTTTC
>JACMQU010000064.1 GCA_014376805.1 Bacteroidia bacterium | reverse complement strand
TTTGTTTAAGATCTATATTGAGGTACACTTCTTTTCTTGGTTTAATATCTATCCAGTGTTGTTGCTTTTTACTGTTTCCAGGATCCAGGTCTTCTGCCTTGTTATTGGTTGCACTAAAACAAATTGGCTGCATCCCTTCCACCTGCAAACCCTTACCATCTTTGTTTGTAAGTGTTAGCCAACGAACATCTGTTTTATAGCCACTTTCCTGCGGACGTATATAATTAATAGTGGCCTGGTTTTTAACTTCATCTTTATAGAAACCAACAAATGAGGCCGTATTTCTGTCAGTATAGTTCTCCCATGGGCCACGGCCATAATAACTAAGATTGCTAAACGCTTCAGGCAATTGCATGCGCATACCAAAGCGGGGAAGTTCTGGCAGGTTCCGGCCGACCATATCAATAGAAGCTGTTATCTTAATGGACCCATCATTTTGAATTAAGTATTCTACCGTGTAAGGAACATTGATGCCAGTTAAATCATAGTCCACTTTTATAGATAAACCAGCAGCAGTCTGTTCACCAACAGTAACATTTTTCTTTTGCAGATTGCTGTGTGCATTGCGCCAAATACCTAATCCGTCAGGCATATTATTACCGAAATCATTGTCGGTGGGGGCACGCCAAAAATAAGGTTCGGGATATTGATAAATATTCAGTGCATCATTGTTAATAGTATACTTACTGATGCGCCCCTGGTTAACATTAAACATTCCACTTATTTTGTCTGATGTGAAACTGATATTGTCACCCGTTTTTGAAATTTTTAAATTGTTCTCTTTATTAAATGAAGTTGCAAAATAATCTCCGGCTGTTTTAAATTGTTCTCTTGCAATCTCAAGCCCTACAGGTAATAATGGGGTGGCCGTTTTTATAAAAGCAAAAACATTTAAATAATATTCTGTTCCTTCTGCAGATTTAAATTGCGGAATATTTAATGCAATATCTTTTTGCTGATGTGGTGCAAGATTTACTGAAAAAGTGTCTTCCTTTACCAATTCACCATTGCGCATTAACTGCCATTTAAAACTATATTGCACCAGGTTGGTAAAATCAAACAAATTGATAACTGTTACGGATCCTTTGGCAGCATCTTTTGCTTTAAATAAAATGTTCTGGTATACTTTTTTTACTTCATTCAAACCAGGATGAATGCTTCTGTCAGAAGCTACCAATCCATTGGTACAAAAGTTTTCATCATTCTGTAATGCATAACCACCAAGGTCTCCACCGTAGGCCCACCAGGTTCTTCCATCAGGGGTGGTTCTTTTCATTCCCTGGTCAACCCAATCCCAAATAAAACCGCCCTGCATTTTTTTATTGCTCATAATAACATCCCAGTACTCTTGAAAATTACCATTGCTGTTGCCCATGGCATGAGAATATTCGCACATAATAAAAGGACGTTTTTTGTCAGATGCCGCATACGCTTTCATGTAATTCATTCCGGGATACATCGGGCAAACAATGTCTGTATTTTCTTCCTCACCAGCCGATTCAAATTGCACATAGCGGCTGCTATCTCTTTGCTTTATCCATTTGTAGGCATCTTTAAAAACCGGGCCATTGGCATTCTCATTTCCCAACGACCATAAAATTACTGAAGGATGATTTTTATCACGCTCTACTAAATTATAAATGCGGTTAAGAAAGGAAGGTGCCCAAACGGGCAAATGCGCCGGATGTTTGGCAACATCAATCCAACCCTGCAATGCCGCACCCATTCCATGTGTTTCAATATTGGCTTCATCAACCAGGTACAATCCATATTCATCACATAATTTGTACCACAGCGGATCATTGGGATAGTGACTTGTACGAACCGCATTGATATTATTTTGCTTCATCAGTTGAATATCTTTCACCATTAATTCCCTGCTTGGTACATGGCCTTCAATTTCATCATGCTCGTGGCGATTAACTCCATGTACATAAGTTGCAACTCCGTTAATAAACAGTTGCGCATTTTTAATCTCCACTTTTCGGAAACCAATTTTAGCGCCTGTTACTCCCAATACATTTCCTGCGGCATCTTTACTGGTAATAATACAATCATAAAGAGTAGGAAACTCTGCACTCCATTTCAATGGATTTTTAACGGTGCCGCTAAAAGAAACTGTTTGAATTGAATCGGCACCTACAGTAAACTTTTGTTGTCTGCTAAAAACAGCTTTCCCATTTTTATCCTGTACTTCTACCAATACAGAACCTGCTTTAATGATATTGCGTTTAAATTGTCTCATATCAATTACTGCGCTAAATAAGCCATTGGTATAGTTTGCATCAAGGTCGCCTTTAAGAAAGAAATCCCACACGGATAAGGTAGGCAATGCATACAAAAACACATCTCTTTCAATACCGCTTACACGCCAAAAATCCTGGTCTTCCAAATAACTGCCGTCGTGCCAGCGAAATACCTGCACAGCCAACACATTATTTCCTTTTACCAGATAAGGGCTGATATTAAACTCGGCAGGAGATTTAGAATTTTTAGACATTCCCACTTTCTGTCCGTTTACATACACAAATGCACAACCGGTAATAGAGCCAAAATGAAGCAGGATATCTTTTCCGGTCCATGCTTCGGGTACAGTAAATTGTTTGCGATATGTACCTACCGGATTATTATCTCCAATGAAAGGCGGATTTTTTGGGAAAGGATAAATGATGTTTGTATAAATCGGAATACCAAATCCTTTCCATTCCCAGTTTGACGGAACGGGTATTTCATTCCATTTGGAATCGTCAAGGTTAGTTTCAAAAAAATTCATTGGCCTGTTGGCATACTGAGCAGTGTAACTAAATTTCCATGTGCCGTTGAGTATTTTAAAAAATGGAGAACGGCTGTAATCATCACTCATTACATCTGCAGCATTGGTAAAAATCATACCGGTAGCATGAGGTTTTTCTTTATTTTGTTTAACCAGCGCAGGGTTTTCCCAATCATTTAATTGCTGCGCATAACAAATATTAAATAGTAAAATAACAAGTAGCAAAATCGACTTCATCTTAAAATATGTTGGTTTAATCGTTAAAAGTAAATTTAACAATTATAAGATGAAACCAGTTATAAAAATTTATTGAAGAAAAGTTTGGCTATGCAGAAACACCAAAGGAGATGGCGGTATTAAAAATTTTATTTATTTTTTGAACACATTGGTAAACAAAATCAGCCGTTAAAAAATAATTCTTCTCTCCATTGTTTAATATCAACAGTATTCCAAAAACAAAACTGATTAATTATGATCAGGGCATTCATTTTTGAATGCACCTGTTTTTTATGCACTTACTTTAAAGCTGCAAAAAACAAGGCGGTTAAAGGCATTATTTTACCCAATAATCAACAACAAAAACCTTTTCCATATGTGGCTTTAATATCTTTTGAAATTCAATGTGAGCTGGGTTAAGCTGGTAATCAGCCAAATCTTTTTCTGCTGAAAATGTTAACACAAAACAATGGGTAAACCCTTCATTAAATTTTTCAGGACTGTTATTGATGCCCCATTCAAAGCTTTTTATTTGAGGAACTTTACCATAGAGGTTGGCGAAGGCTTCAGCCACTTTTTTTACATCCTCCGGGGCTGAGCTGTCTTTGAATTTAAATATTACCACGTGCCGAAGCAAGGATTTATTATCGCTGTTTTGTTGGGCCCTGGCAGTAATGCCTAAGGTAAAAAAGGCAAGAAATAAAAATAAAATTCTCATGTTTGATTATGTTATTAAATAAAAAAATTAAAACAAATCCATAGGATTTTCACAGATCCTGAACTGCTCATCAAAACCATCCATAAACGCAACATCTTCTTTTGACAAAGAAAAATCCAATATGTCAAAGTTTTGCTGCAACCTGGTTTTGTTAGATGATTTTGGAATGGTAGCAATGCCGTGTTCTATGTTCCATCTTAAAATAATCTGGGCGGGAGATTTAGCATATTTATCACACAACTGCAACAGCCTCGGATCATTAAATTTTTGTCCTCTTGTAATGGGTGAATAGGATTGTAGCTGAATGTTTCTTTCGGCACAATAATCCACCAACTCCTTTTGAAAAAGCCAGGGCGTAAACTCTACCTGGTTTAGCACAGGCACCACGGATGCATACGTTTCCAATTCTTCAAAAAAAGGAATTAAGTAATTAGCTACACCAATTGCTTTTACTCTTTTATCTGTATACAGTTTTTCCAATGCCAGCCAGGTATCTTTGCGTTTGGCTTTAATGGGCCAGTGCACCAGGTACATATCAACATAATCCATTTGCAGTTTTTTAAGACTGGCATCATATGCTTTCAGTGTACTATCATATCCCTGGTCGCTATCCCCAACTTTAGTAGTTACAAAAAGTTGCTCTCGTGGCAAACCACTTTTTTTAACAGCATTTCCAATCTCTGTTTCGTTGTTGTATAATGCTGCGGTATCAATTAAGCGGTAA
>JACMQU010000063.1 GCA_014376805.1 Bacteroidia bacterium | reverse complement strand
CTGAACTCTTATCAGCTAATGATGCCAGGATGTATGCAAAGGGGCAGTCCCATCCTTCCTTTAAAGCATTGATGGTAATGATAAAACGGACCTCACAATCTTTACTCATCAAATCAATGTTTTTAATCTCATTGATGTTAGCAGTTTTGATTTTGATTTGTGCTTCAGGAATTTTCAGTTCTATCAATTTTTCTTTAAGCTTTTGAACATTTGACTTTTCTTCTTCTTCGTTTGAAAACTCTTTACCGTTTTTTGGTTGTGCCTGAAATAAAACAATCGGTCTGATGTATTTGCCCCCTTTCTTTTCTTCGGCTTTGGCTTGTAGTTCTAAACGCTTTTGTAATTGCAGTGTTGAATTGATTACTTCTGTTTTGTCGAGGTGATTGTATACAATTACCGGCAGCTTTACCATATTTTCTTTCTTCAGTTCCAGTGCATCTATAAAACTTATGATGTTACTGTTATTTCTTGGAGTTGCTGTAAGGTCGAGAATGAAACAAGGGTTCAATTCTTTTAGCATATCAACACTTAAATCACTTTCTGCATTATGACTTTCATCAACGATAACTACAGGGTTTAGGTACTTAATGACAGCACCTAAGGTGATGTCTGTATTATTAGTTAACAAGTGCTCAAAAGATTGCATATTGCTATTTTCCTGAAACACTTTCCGGTCTTCTTTATTCCTTGCTCTCAAACTGTCGAAACTAAAAACCATTATGTTCAATTGCTCTTTGACTGTAGTGGCATTTAATCCGCTTCCCTGCAATAGACTCGCTTTATCAAATACCTCTACTTTGTTACCAAAGTGAGCATTGATCTTTTGCCTGTAAGGATGTGAAGGGTCTTTTAGGTTTTTAATTGTCTGATCTAAGATTGTTATTGATGGAACAAGCCAAACAACTGCTTTGGGTTTATCGTAATTAAAAGCATCGAATATTGTTTTTATAGCATTACACGCAATGAATGTTTTGCCACCTGCGGTTGGCACTTTTACACAAATGTTTGGAACACGGGGAACATTATTTTTATAAGGTTCAATAGCTGTTTGCGGGAAAGGTGTTAGGGGGGTTGTTGGATGTTTTTTCCAAAAATTATTAAATGCCTCCTTAACGTCTTTAGTTTCCTGAACGTGTTCAAGGAATAGAGAGAGGTCGTTGATAACTTGCTGTTGATATGGCTTTAGCTCCATGATTTAAAATCGGGTTATGTCTCTTGGTATTTTTTTAAAAATAATGTGGTGCTTTGCCATGTGTGCTTTTGTAAGCAAACAATTATCAGCATAGATAACAAATTGTTCTGCCCGGGTTTTTATCGTACTTAAAAAATGCTTGTCCAAAGTTGTTATTCCATCCTGCTCGTAGTAGAAATAATAAGCTGTGTCGTTATGCTTGTTTAAAAAGTACTCACAGTCTTCGTGTTTTGTTTGTTCAAGTGGTGTTTTAGTTTCGCTGTAGTAGACATACTTTCTTATTCTTTCTGTACCCACTAACTGGTTTAAATTTCCGTCTTCAAGAAACATTGGTTGTCCTAATTCATAGAAATCAAAAGTTCCACCTGTACCTTCAACATCTGCGTAACCAGTGATAACCCTTTTTACACGTTCTGCTGTTATTGTTTGAGCATAATCTTCCATCTCAATCATTATGAATTTTCGATTACCGCCATCTTCTTTATTGAGATTGAAAACTGCATGAGCTGTCGTACCGGAACCAGCAAAACTATCAAGGACGGTATCATTTTCAGATAACAATTGTCTAAATAATACTTCAAGCAGTGATATAGGCTTTGGATAATCAAAAATCTTTTCACCAAAAAGCGTTTGGATGACTTTTGTTCCTTCAGAGTTTAAGCCTACTGAATGAGTATCTTTTGCTACCCATGTTGAAAAGGGATCAATATCTGACTTCAGTTCAGATAAAAAACGTTTCATCATTGGTTTACCACCTTGAGTTTTTGGAAAAATTACTCTCTTTTCCAATACTTTCTCTCTCATGGTGTTTGGAGAAAATGTCCACACTCTTTTTTGACTTGCAGGATAGGTTCTATCAGTTTCTGGATCTTGCAAATCAAAATATTGATTTGGTCGTTGATCTTTAGTCATTCCGACAGTTAAATCACCCATTGTCCATGAGCCACGGGGGTCATTATCTGGATTTGAGTAATTTTTATAGTCCTTTTTTGTACCGAGAAACCTTAAACCTGGTTTTTTAAAATAGGATACAACATATTCATGATCTACTGAAACTTTACTTTGCGCCATCTGTGAAGACGAACGTCGTCTCCAAACTATAGAGGATATATAATTGTTATTTCCAAAAATTTCATCACAAATTAATTTTAAATTTGCTTGTTCATTGTCATCAATGGAAATAAACATCGCCCCATCATCAGCTAAAAGTTTATACAGTAGTTTTAAACGTGGGTACATCATGCAAAGCCATTTATCATGCCTTGTGAGGTCTTCTGCTTCTTTGCCTACAACTTGCCCGAGCCACTTTTTTATTTTAGGGTCATTTACATTGTCATTATAAACCCAGCTTTCATTTCCGGTATTATACGGCGGGTCTATGTAGATGCATTTTATTTTCCCTTCATATTCAGGCAATAAGGCTTTTAATGCTTCGAGGTTGTCGCCGTGGATTATTTTATTGCCGCTTCGTGTTTCTTTATTTATTTGGTTGCCATTGTCGAAGCCATAGCTGTGCTCCAGTACCTTAAACGGTACGTCCATGTGGTGATTTATGACTTTTTCTTTTCCGATCCAGTGTAGTGTTGGCATACTCTGTTGCTGTAATTATACTTTTGAGCAATCTACACTATAAAGGGTACACTATAGGATTTGCTGCGCAAGGAAAAGAAATTATAATGAGAGTTACTGTGATGTTGAACAAATACTAATGGTGGTAATAAAAAAGCGGTAAGCAAAAATTGCTCACCGCTTTGTAAAAAACTTGTAATTGTATCTATAAAAACCAAAGGTTATTCTTCCCGTATTCCGGTATAACTCCATCTTTAAAGTAAGGTGCTATCTGCGCTACCATTTCAGGGTACTTGGTTGTAACAGGTAAGTTCTGTTGTCTTATAGATTTCCAATACATGCGGCTGAACTGATACACCTGGTTGATTAATTCTCTTATTACTTTTGCATCTCTCAGGTAAGCCTTGTCGTTGCAGTTTATTGATAACTTAATCGGGAAAGGAAATCCATCTAATGAACTTACACCAGCATCAGAGTACCGGGTATTGTTGAACAGTAAATACTTATCGTGGCCAATGTTGATGTATGTGCCGCTAACAGGCATTAAGCCGTTCCAATTGGTGTCGAATGCAACAATGTCTTCCGCTTCTGTTTTATTAACGGTGATAATATAGATTGGAATTTTTGTTTCTAATTCAAGATTTTCTAAAGCCTTTTCAATCGGTATCAATTCTTTCCTGCTTAACTCTTTGTAAAAGTGTATTATCAGCCGGTCCGGAGCATGGTTTATTGAAGCAAATTCTTTTACCTTTTCTTCTATACAACCTGCAAGCTCCTCTGTTTGGTGCTTCATAAAATAATCGAAGTTGTTGAAGGCACCAGTGTTGTCAAAGCTAAAGGCACTGCCCAGATATTGAACCTGGTCTTTCTGATGCCTGAATGCACCAACGCCTACAATCAATTCATTCTTAATTGGGGTATCTAAGCGCCATGGTGTGCCTCCTAACTTGGCTAACATTGCGACAGCAATGTTGGTTAAGCTGTAGGTGTAGTTCTTGCCTTGCTCTTTCAATTTTGCAGGGTCTATAACCTGCGATGTAATATCTCTTTTGAGCAGTAATTCTTTTACCCTATAATACAGGCCGTGCTTCATTTCATCATCCACATTCTTACTATGCGGCGTAACGTATATTGCTATATACTTTACATCAGAATTGAAAGTTCGTTGGCCTAAAACCTTTTCAATTTCCGGTATTGGATTGTCCTTGTCATTGAAAATGACACTGAAGTTTTTCTCTGTATGAAATAAAATATTTGCATAGTCGTACAGCCCTTTGAACCAGCCAAAGCCGTTCTTGAAATATAAATCAATTGTCTTCGCAGTTTCCACATCATCTTTATGTACAATAAAAAATAAGTGAACTTTTGCAAATGGGCTTTTCTTAAAAGGCTTAAAATCTCTAATTCCATACTTAGGCACTTTGCCTGTTTGATTGCCGCCAAAAGTCAACTCATTACTTTCTTCATCAGTGAAGCTTATTCTGCCCTGACTTACCTTTATAAAAGCATCTACATTTAATGGTATCACATCTTTAAACTCTTTT
>JACMQU010000062.1 GCA_014376805.1 Bacteroidia bacterium | reverse complement strand
GCCTACCAGTGATTGTCCAAAAGCATAACTTAAAGAATCACCATCAGGGTCAATTGCACCCAGGTTATACGTAAAATCTTGTCCGGCGCAGGTAACAGCTACCGGGTCGTTTGTAAATGCCGGTGCAGAGTTGCAGGGAGAAACACAACGGTTAATGATAGCTTCTGTAAAAAAATTTAATGAGCCCGGATTTGATAAAGTAGTAATAGCATTATTACGACAGCAAGAACCGAAACCAATACTAACCATGCAGCAACTGGATGGCAAGCCATTTAAATTTATTAATCCGGTAAAAGTATAAACCTCTATTCCGGGTGAAAAAGAGCCGGGTGTTCTGGAACCGCAATTGCTACATATAGAAAGAGCTGATGCACATAACTGAATAACGTCAAAACCACTCACTGCTGTTACAACATTTAGCGTTTGCGTACCAAAACTGGTTCCGTTACAACTACCTGCCGCACCTGCTATATTAATTCCAATATTGCAGGAAGGGCTTAAGCCGCTTGGACAATTGGGACAAAGTTGCACACCATTACAATCTTTATATACTTTTAAATTAACATTGTATATTCCTGCTGTTCCGGTACATTGGTAAGAAATATCTGATCCAACAAAGTGAGTTGCGTAGGCAGGCTTAAAGACGAGTCCGAGAATGAATAACACCAAAAATAAAATTTTGGTTTTTTGTTGGTTGTAGGTCTGGTATATTGCGCTCATAATAAATCTATTTACGTATTGTGTTGTCAAATTTACGAACAGTCTAACTTAAAATTTTCTTAAGACTACTTATAGTCGGCTAAATTAGTTGTTTTTAGGAAAAAGTTAAGGGATTTATTAAGCAAAAATTGAATTTTTAACACATGCAATTTTCAGGTGTCCATTTTAAACAAAAATATGATCATTTAACTACGCAATGGTATGGGGAAAATTACGAGCCATTAGATTTGATTTTTGAACCTGTTTTTAATCTGCGAAAAATTGCCCGGCGGCCCAATAATTTATGGCGATACAGGGAAGCAATCCCTATTCAGAATAACAATGCGATTGTAAGTTTTAAGGAAGGTTATACACCCATGTGTTCCGTAAAATTAAAAAATGGAACAACCGTTTGGATCAAACAGGAACAACTTTTTACTACAGGCAGCTATAAAGACAGGGGTGCAACGGTACTAATGAGCTATATTAAACAAACTGGCATAACCCATATTGTGCAAGATAGTAGCGGTAATGCAGGAGCTTCTATTGCTGCCTATGCTGCTAAAGCAGGCATAGCTTGTGAAATATATTTACCAGCCAAAACCTCTCCTGCTAAAATTTTACAAATGCAGGCTTATGGTGCCCACATCATAAAAGTTAAGGGTAACCGCCAGCAAACAGCGGATGTAGCATTTGAAGCTGCAAAAAAAAGCTATTATGCCAGTCATAGTTTTAATCCCTTATTTTTTCACGGAACAAAAACTTTTGCGTATGAGGTTTGTGAACAACTTGGTTGGAAAGCACCTGATTCTGTAGTGATTCCGGTGGGAAACGGAACGTTGTTATTAGGTTGTTTTATAGGCTTTAACGAACTTGCAAATGCCGGAATTATTTCACATATTCCACGATTAATAGCAGTGCAGGCACTTAATTGTAATCCCGTTGCTTCAGCTTTTCATGGTTACTTGCGTAAGGATCAAAAAAACAAGACTACGATTGCCGAAGGTATTGCTATAACAAACCCTGTTAGAATGCAACAAATACTTGATGCTGTGAGCGAAACAGGTGGAACGTTTATTTCTGTAAGTGAAAGCCAGATTGCTACAGCCTGGAAACAAATGGCCCAGCAAGGTTATTTTATTGAACCTACTTCTGCTGCAACTATTGCCGGTGTTACAGAATACACTAACAACCTGGTAAAAATGGAATGTATTGTAAGCCTCTTTAGCGGACACGGTTTAAAATCGGCGGATAAAATTGAAAAATTTCTTCGTAATCCCTGAAAAATTTATTTTCTCTAAACGAAAATAAAAATTCAAATAAAAAGTTTAAACCTTCAGAATTGATATTAATGAGCAATTTATAAGAATCCCCTATTATTGCCACCTATTAACCCATGTGAATTCAGGTAACATCCATATTATTTTTGTGCTATTGTTTTTTATAGTTTCAGCCGTTTGTTGCAAGCATAATAAAGAACAAAATCCTTTGGCGAAAGCATACGGAAAACAACTTGTATGGGCTGAAACAGCGCCCTTATTATTAAACACTAAAAATCAGCAAGACAGTATTAGCCGGCTAAAAAAAATAGTAGAGCAGTGGATTAACCAACAAATTAAATTAAATGCTGCTAACAGATCTATCAATAGCAATGACCCTGAAATTGAAGAAAAAGTAAACAATTACAGAAACGATCTGCTTATTTATTTTTTTGAACAAAATAAAGTGAATGAATTATTGGATACCAATATTTCTGTTACAGAAATGAAAGCACTATTTGAAAGAAATAAAGAAAATTTTCACCTTAGTAACAATGTTGTAAAACTGGTTTTTGTAAAAATAAAATCAAATGAAAAAATAGTATCAAAAATGAAAACTTTGCTTGTTGATTTTAACGGGGAAAATAAAACCAAGCTGTTGAAAATGTGCAATCAGTATGCTGAAAATGCCTTTTTAGAAGATCAGATTTGGCTTAATTTTGATGATATAATTAAGGAAGTTCCTATTAAAACATACGATGCTGAACATTTTCTAGAAAATAATAAATATGTTGAAATTAAAGAAGGGCCTTATATTTACCTCGTTAATATTTTAGCTTATCAGATAAAAAACACCACATCCAGTTTTGAGTTTGAGCGTGAGAATATAAAAAAAGTTATTTTGCAGAACCGCAAAAAAGAGTTGTTGAAACAAATGGAGATAACCCTGAAAAAAGAAGCAGAAATGAACAAGGATGTTGAAAGTTTTATGAAATAAAATGAAGAAAACAGCGATACTAATAATATTTATATTATCCGGCATGATTAGGTTAAATGCCCAGATAATTGATGAAATAGTTGCAGTAGTGGCCGATAAAATTATTTTACGGTCTGATATCGAAATTGCCTATGAACAGGCATCAAAAGAAACAGGTATTGTTAATGATTCTCTAAAATGCAAAATTTTAGAGATGAAACTAATCGAAAACCTGATGGTATTAAAAGCCCAGGTAGATAGTTTACCGGTTAGTGAAGACAGGGTAGATGCCGAACTGGAAGAACGCATCAGGTATTATGCGCAGCAATATGGTGGTGAAAAAAAACTGGAAGAAATTTACGGTAAAAGTATCGCCGATATAAAAGCATCCAACCGGGAACGAATCAGAAATAACCAACTGAAACAATCGATGGAAAGTAAGATTATTAAAGATGTGAAAGTTAACCCTACCGATATAAAAAACTTCTTTGGCGACCTAAAAGTTGATAGCCTTCCGTATTACAGTGCTGAGGTTGAATTGGCTCAAATTGTTATTGAACCTAAGGTTAGTAAAGCTGCCAAAATAATGGCTCATGAAAAGATTAATGAATTGCGCAGACGCATTGTTGATGGCGGGGAAAAATTTAGCACACTTGCACTCATTTACTCTGATGATAAAGGATCTGCTTCTAAAGGTGGTGATTTGGGTTACTTTGGCAGAGGAATGATGGTTCCGGAATTTGAGGGTGCTGCCTTTAAATTAAAACCTGATAGCGTTTCAAGAATAATTGAAACCAAATATGGTTATCATATTATACAGGCTATACAACGTAAAGGAGAGCAGGTAAATGCTCGGCATATTCTTATTATGCCTAAAATTTACAGCACCGATATGGAAATTGCCAGAAACATGATGGATAGTATTATTCAAATGGTTAAAATGGATTCGTTGAGTTTTGAAAAAGCTGCTAAAAAATTCTCAAATGATGAAGCCACTAAGGCAAATGGCGGTCTTATAGGTGCCGGTGGTCTCGGCAATACACATGTGCCTGTTGATGAACTTAGCAAAGAGTTAAATATTAATATTCAAAGCATGGAGGTTGGTCAGATAAGCGAACCCGAACTATTAACTTTGCCTGGCCCCGACCAAAAAAGAGCATGGCGTATATTTTACCTAAAAAGCGAAACACCTCCGCACCGCGCCAACCTGATTGATGATTACCAAAAACTACAGGTTATGGCTTTTGAAAAAAAACAATTTGAAGCACGTCAAAAATGGATAGCCCGTTATCGTAAACAATTTTATATTCAGATAAACGGACCTTACGCCAATTGCCCCGGATTACAAGAGTGGATTCCTAAAAAATAACTTATAATTATTACAGTATTAAAAGATGTTACCATATAGCAATGATGTAGAGGCTGCAAGCGCACTTCAACAAAAATACAAAGAACTTAAAAATGAGATTGGCAAAATTATTATTGGCCAGCATGATGTAGTGGATGCTGTTCTGATCTCTATTTTCTCTAACGGACATACACTACTTATAGGTTTGCCAGGATTAGCGAAAACCCTTTTGGTAAAATCAATTTCGGAAGCACTTGATCTTAAATTTAGCAGGATACAATTTACTCCGGATTTGATGCCAAGCGATATAACCGGCTCTGAAATTTTAGATGAGAAAAGGGAGTTCAAATTTTTGCACGGCCCTATTTTTGCAAATATTGTACTGGCAGATGAAATTAACCGTACACCGCCTAAAACCCAGGCTGCATTATTAGAAGCCATGCAGGAAAAATCGGTAACCACAGGCGGAAAACTGCATAGGCTTGAAGAACCTTTCTTTGTGCTTGCAACTCAAAATCCTATCGAGCAGGAAGGCACTTATCCTTTGCCTGAAGCACAACTTGACCGCTTTATGTTTAATGTTTTGCTGGATTACCCCACTTTTGAGGAAGAATTGCAGGTGGTTAAAAGCACAACCGGAAGTAATAAAGTTACGATAAACAAGATACTGCATGGCAGCGAGATCTTATATTTTCAGCAATTGGTGCGGCGTGTTCCTGTTGCAGATAATGTGCTGGATTATGCTGTTAAACTGGTTAGCAAAACACGGCCCGGCTCTGAGTTTGCAGGCGCAATGGCAAAAGATTATCTCGAATATGGTGCTGGCCCGCGTGCTGGTCAGTTTTTGATGCTTGGCGCAAAATGCCATGCCTTATTAAAAGGGAAATTTTCGCCGGATATAGAAGATGTAAAAGCTGTTGCTAAAAATGTACTCCGCCACCGCCTTATAAAAAATTATAAGGCCGAAGCCGAAGGAATTAGTGCTGATAAAATTATTGAAAGTTTGTTGTAATGATAACCTGATTAAACCAGTTTTTTATGTTGTAAAGTTTAGCTTGTTTATGTATATTCTATTGGTTCAGAATTAGTGATTATACATAAATTTACTACTTTCCACAGCACCTAAACACTACCCATTTTCTCCCGCCATAACTGGTTAAACGACTTCTCTGCAATTTTAGGAAACTCCCTTTTCTCTCCCCAGTCTGTTCTGTACAACTGCCTAAAAGTAAAGCTTTTTATACTTGCCGCTCTATTCAGGTTTTTTCGGTTCAGCATAAATTTTTTCCAGGTAAACCACGCCAGTTTTTCTCCGGTTTTTTCAAAGCCCTGTTGAACCGCCTCATGCCTGTTTCTAAGCAGGTGATTATGCAAATCTATCTTAACAGGACATACACCCGTGCACTTGCCACAGATGGTTGACGCATTGCTTAAGTATTTATACTCTTCAAGCCCCTGTTGCAATGCCCCAACAACCTGTCCTATTGGCCCACTGCCATAAGTTTGAAAAGTAGGAAAACCCCCAAAGTTTTTAAATACAGGACAAACACTGCTGCAAGCACCACATTTAATACAGGATAAGGCCTGTCGCTGATCCTGGGTAGCAAGCAAATTGGAGCGTCCATTATCTAACAAAATTACAATAAATTCTGAAGGGCTATCAACATCTTCTTTATTACGTGGTCCGGTAATGGTATTATAAGAAGTGAGCTGTTGTCCGCTGGCATGGGTAGCCAATAATGTAAAGAACAAATCAAGATCATTTAATGTTGGGATCAGTTTATCTATAGAAGCCAGCACTACATGCGTTCTAGCAAAAGCAAAACTAAGTCTTGCATTGCCTTCATTTTCGGTAATAGCCACGAAACCGGTATCTGCAACCAAAAAATTAGCACCGGTAATACCAATATCTGCCTCAAAAAATTTATTCCTCAACTCTGATCTGATGTCACTCACCAATTCCTGCTCATCAGCATCTAAGGAAGATTTTATTTTCTGGTTTAAAAGTTTATTAACTTCCGATAGATTCTTATGTATGGCCGGCATTACCGAATGAAAGGGCTTTTCTCCCAATGCGTCCATCACGTAATCACCCAAATCGGTTTCAACAATAGATTTTCCTTTGGAGCGGAGGTGCTCATTTAATCCTATTTCATTACACAAAGCAGATTTACTTTTAACAATATTCTTTGCCTTACTCCTTAAAATTATCTGATCTAATTCGGCAAGGGCATTAGCTGCATCAAAAGCCCATACAACCTTGCCGCCTTTGCGCACAATGGCCGCTTCAAAATCAACAAGGTATTTATCTAAATTTTCTGTTATTTTCCATTTTACATAGGCGGCACGTTGCTTTGCCAACTCCAGATTAGAAAATTCATCAAGTGCCAATTTTCTTTTATTATCGTTACCTTCAAGCAAAAAAGTTACCCTTTGCCTTAAATCTTTATCGGCAATTTTACTGGTGGCTTCTTTAATAAAGGCTTCCTGTGGGTGCATGGTGTATGATGTCAAAAATAACGATTTTATTAATACTGCAAAGATTATTAAGTTTAGGTTTGCATATTTAACCTAAAAGTACATTATCAATTAATCTTATCTCACCACAATTAACTGCAATTAGCGCCACCGCTTTCTCTTCAAAAGCATTTAATTGCTGCAAGGTTGCCGGATGTGCTACACTTAAATAAGCGAGGTTTAATAAAGGATTATTTTCTATAATAGCTCTTGCTTTACTAATAGCATTTAGCCAGTTCTGCCTTGTCCAGTTATTTTTTATATGCATTAAGGCTGTATATAAAGTATTGGCCGCTTCCCGTTCCGCTATATTAAGTCGTACATTTCTACTGCTCATAGCCAGTCCATCGGGCTCTCTTTCTATAACGCACTGGTTAAAACTGATGTTTCTAAAATTTCTGGCAATAAGTTTTTTAACCACCAGGCATTGCTGGTAATCTTTTTGGCCAAAAAAAACCTCATTAGGTTCAACAATCTCAAAAAGACGTTTTACAATTGTTATAACGCCATCAAAATGCCCGGGCCTGTGCGCTCCTTCCAGCACTTCAATAAACGACCCGTAATTGGCAGAGCTATCTTTATGCAGCCCTGAACCATACATTTCTGAAGTTTGCGGATGAAATAAAACATGGCAGCCTGCCTCAACCAAAAGCTTTATATCATTTTTAATTGGACGTGGATAAAATTCCAAATCCTTCTCGTTATTAAATTGTGTTGGGTTCACAAAAATACTACAAACAACAACGTCGCATTTTTGATGTGCAAATTTTACTAAAGAAAGATGGCCATTGTGTAACGCTCCCATAGTAGGAACGAACCCAATTTGCAAATTTTGAGCTCTTTTGCCCTTTAAATAATTCTGTAACGAATGAATGCCTTGGTATAGTTTCACTTTTGTTATTGGTAATCAGCATTCTAATTTTTATCTATATTAAAATGGGGCGGCATATTAACAAAATTATTAATAATATCGTAATTTTGCATACTTTTTAACCTGAAGTGAAGTATGACAAAAAAGAGAGTTCTATTCATTTCTTCGGAAATGACTCCTTTCCTAAAAGTAAGTAGTGTTGGCGAACTGGCAAGAATGTTGCCACAAGCAATACAGGAAAAAGACAACGAAATCAGGGTTTTAATGCCCCGCTTTGGTTGTATTAACGAAAGACGAAACAGGTTGCATGAAGTTGTCCGCTTAAGTGGTATAAACATTACCATTGATGATAACGACAATCCTCTAACAATTAAGGTAGCGTCTCTGCCCGAAGCCAAAATGCAGGTTTATTTTCTCGACAATGAAGACTACTTTCATAGAAAGTTTGTTTACACAGATGAAAATAATGCATTCTATGGTGACAATGACGAACGTACCATTTTCTTTTGCAAGGGTGCAATTGAAACGGTAAAAAAATTAGGATGGCAGCCGGATATAATCCATTGCCAGGGTTGGATGACCAGTTTAATCCCTCTTTACCTAAAAACTTTGTACAAAGATGAGCCCGTTTTCCGTTTGGCCAAAGTTGTTTATTCGGTTTTTGAAAACCAGTTTGAAGAAAAATTCGGAAAAGAATTTAGCCGCAAAGCAAGTTTAAACGCTATTGACGGTAAACAGGTTTCTTCTTTATCTAATGCTACTTGCTCAGATTTATATATGTCGGGTATTACCCATGCCGATGCTTTGGTTAGAGCCAGTAATGAAATTGATCCGGAAGTGAGCAAATTCATGAAAAAACAAAAAGGCAAACCAACAATTGAATATTCAGAATCCGGCGATAATGTAGATGCCTATATAGATCTGTATGATACCCTGCTACAGCGCCAGAATTAAACATATTTTTTATTTTATCATCCTGTTCTCAGGTCTTTTTTCTTGTAAAAAAGACCTGCAGTCAGTGGGTGCTAACTTTGTCAGAAATGGTTTAACTCCCGTTTACGATACTACTATAGAAATTACCGCCTATTCCGTTAGAATGGATTCGGTAGCTACCAATCATCTTACTTCATACGCAATAGGTTCTATTAATGATCCTGAATTTGGTGTTTCCAAAGCCGGCTTAATTATGCAGGTTACCTTGCCAACTACCAGCGCTTTTAATTGGGCAAACGGTGTAAACAGTCTTGATTCTCTTGTATTACAGCTCCGGTTCAGAACTGAACCCATGTTTGATGGAACTTATTTAAAAGATTATTATGGAGAAAAAGAGGCTGTACATACTTTAAATGTATATAAATTAACTGAAGATTTAAATTGGGATTCCCTTTACTTCTCCCGTCGAAAACCTGCTTACGATGAAAACTCACCGATTGGCTCCTGGACAGGTAAATTTAATTTTACAGATTCCATAAGGGTTAAGTTTGGTAGAATTACTGAAGTTTTACCTCCACATATCCGCATTGCTTTAGATACAGGTTTTAAAAACCAATTTTTTTCTGCAGGTAAATCAGGAAGTTTTAACACCATTTCTAGCTTTAAAACCGCTTTTAAAGGTTTTGTTATCGTAGACAAAACAAACTTTGGCCCAAATGACGGTTCTGTAGTTTTTGTTAAACTTAATTCTGATGTGACAGAATTAACAGCTTATCATGATAGTTCCTACGACTTTTTTCCCGTACATATTAACACCGAAGCAGCATACAATTACTACGAACAGGAAAATGTACCAACTAATCTTTTACAAAACTTTACTTTGCATAGTGCCCCCGGCAAACACCGTGATAAGGGTTATGTTCAGCCATTAGGAGGTGCAAAACTCAGAATCGAATTTTCAGATTTGTTTGATAACCCAACGCTCAAAAATCCGAAGCTAACCATTAACGGTGCCGAACTTGTTTTACCTGTTTTAGCCGGTACCATTTCAGATAAATATACGCTGCCTAAAAGTATGTTACTTCATGGCTCAGATTCACTTGGCAAAAATGTTCTAATTCTAGATGAATTCGATCCCTCTTATTACGGTGGATTGCTTAACACGAATTTTAATGAGTACCATTTTAATATTGCCAGACATGTTCAGTTTCTGCTTGATGAACGTAAAAAAGGGAATAATTATAACTATGGGCTAAACCTGGTAGTATCAGCCTTTAGTCCGGTATCGGCACAAAGGGTAATTTTTGATACCAATAAAAGTTCAGGTAAATTCAAACTAAAATTAACTTATACAGTTATTAAATAAAGCACAAGCGGGTGATTATTTTTTTTGAACCAAATACCAATCCATCAAACCTTGCACAACTGCAATTGCATTTAAAGCAGCAGGGTTTTGAAAGCAACTATATTTCTTCAGAAAACTGCTGCATAGTGCCGGGTCTTAAACAAACCACAAGCTTACAGCAGTTTACTTTCATTACCCGTTTACAACAAATTGATACCGCTTATCAGTTAGCCTCAAAAGAATTTAAAGCGGAGATACAATTTGAGGTTAATGGAATTCTTATGGGTACCCACTTTGCAAATATAATTGCAGGCCCTTGCAGTGTTGAGTCTGAAGAACAGATTTTTGAAACCGCTGCTTTTCTAAGCAAAAATGGTATTCGGTTTATGCGCGGCGGGGCCTATAAGCCGCGTACTTCCCCTTATTCTTTTAGAGGATTGGGTAAAGAAGGTTTACGCTTAATGGGGCAGGCAGCCAAACAATATAACTTAAGCATAGTAACCGAGTTAATGGATCTGAGTTTACTTGACGAGGTTATGCAGTACACAGATATTGTACAGATAGGAAGTAGAAATATGGCTAACTTTTACCTGCTGGCTGAACTGGGCAAAATTAACAAACCGGTTATGCTTAAACGAGGCATGCAAGCCAAAGTAAACGAATGGTTATTAGCCGCCGATTATATATTGAGTGGCGGTAATAAAAATGTGATTTTATGTGAGCGCGGTATCCGCAGTTTTGATCCTATGAGCCGAAATGTTATGGATATTGCGGTAATACCACTGGTTCAAAGCCTAAGTCATTTACCGGTTATTGCTGATCCAAGCCATGGTACCGGTTCGGCTTCACTTGTACCGGCCCTATCTATGGCAGCAATGGTAGCAGGAGCTAACGGGCTCATGATAGAAATTCACCCAAATCCGGCCAAAGCACTTTCTGATGCCCACCAGGCAATGACTTTTGAAGGTTTTGAAAAGCTGCTGAAAGACATAAACAGGCTGCAGCCTTTTATTCAAAAACCCATAGATGTGAATCTTTCAGTTGTATAATAAATTCAAAATTTTTTTTAAATTTGTAGACTATGTGTGGAATTGTAGCTTATATAGGGCATAGAGATGCCTGTCCGATTATATTAAAAGGACTAAAACGTTTAGAGTACCGTGGTTATGATAGTGCGGGCGTAGCTTTGCTAACGGGCGACAAACAAATGCTGGTTTATAAAAAAACCGGTAAAGTTGCTGATCTGGAAGCTGAAATTGGTAACCAGAACACCTCATCATTTACCGGCATGGGCCATACACGCTGGGCCACACATGGTGAACCAAATGATAAAAATGCACATCCGCATTTATCAGGCGATGGTGAATTTGCAATTATTCATAATGGAATTATTGAAAATTATGCCGCACTTAAAGCAATGCTTACCACCCGAGGACATCAATTTGCAAGTGAAACAGATACCGAAGTACTTATTCATTTAATTGAAGAAGTATATAAAAATAATGCCGTTAAGTTTGAAGAAGCGGTACGTATGGCCTTAACTCAGGTAGTAGGTGCTTATGCTATAGTTATTCTTTCTAAAAAAGATCCTAATTACCTTATAGGTGCAAAAAAAGGAAGTCCGATGGTAATTGGTGTTGGTGAAAATGAACATTTTATTGCCAGCGATGCAACCCCTATTGTAGAGTATACCCGCAATGTTATTTATATTAACGATGGTGAAATTGCTATAATAGAAGGTAAAGAACTTACCATTAAAACCATTGACAACACCGTAAAAACTCCTTACATTCAAGCAATAGAATTTAACCTCGAAAATATTGAAAAAGGCGGCTACGATCATTTTATGCTCAAAGAAATTTATGAGCAGCCACGGAGTATTTTAGATTCATTCAGAGGGCGCATTCATTTACCTGATGCAAGAATTACCATGGCCGGTATAGATAAGTTTGAAGATAAAATTAAAAACCTCGAACGTATTATCATTGTGGGCTGCGGCACTTCATGGCATGCTGGTTTAGTTGGAGAATATTTGTTTGAAGACTTCGCCCGTATTCCTTGTGAAGTTGAGTATGCCTCCGAATTCAGGTACAGAAATCCGGTAATAAATGAAAACGATTTTGTTATTGCTATCTCCCAATCAGGAGAAACAGCAGATACCTTAGCTGCAATTGACCTTGCCAAAAGACGTGGTGCTACTATTTTTGGCGTATGTAATGTAGTAGGATCAAGCATACCCCGCGCAACCGATGCCGGTGCCTATACACATGCCGGCCCAGAGATTGGTGTTGCTTCAACTAAAGCTTTTACAGCCCAGGTTACAGCCCTAACATTAATGGCATTGGCTATTGGCCAGAAAAGAGGTACCATAACAACCAATCGCTTACGCGAAATGCTGAATGAAATGGAAACTATACCTGCTAAAATAGAAAAAGTATTGTTAAACGATGCCAAGTTAAAACTACTTGCCGAAGAGTTTAAAGATGCACGTAACGCATTATACCTTGGTCGTGGATATGGTTTCCCTATTGCCCTTGAAGGCGCGCTTAAACTTAAAGAGATTTCTTATATACATGCAGAAGGTTATCCGGCTGCAGAAATGAAACACGGCCCTATTGCACTCATTGATGAAGAAATGCCGGTTGTTATAATAGCCACCCAGCATAGTAATTATGAAAAAGTGGTGAGTAATATTCAAGAGGTAAAAGCCCGCAAAGGAAAAGTTATCGCTATTGTTACAGAAGGCGATACACACCTGGAAGAAATGGCTGATCATGTAATTTTTATTCCGCATTGCGAAGAAGCATTATTACCTTTAATAGCAACAGTGCCCTTGCAATTACTTTCATACCACATAGCTGTATTAAGAGGCTGTAATGTAGATCAGCCGCGCAACCTGGCTAAATCTGTAACAGTAGAATAAACAATATTAAACATGCTGAACCAACAACCCCCTGAACAAACGTTTGAGGGGGTTAACTTTTCATCTACCTTGCAAATCTATTAGGATAACTACTGTTTTTAACACTAACAAAAAGACTTAGCGTACCTGTTTCTTTCCGTATTACTAAGTGCCTAATTTTTAATTATCTTATTGCAAATCTTTTAAAATAATTGCTTTTTGTAACACTAACAAATACAACCTATGCTCTTATGTTGCTATACAATAAATTTTCATTTACCATATTGTAAATCTTAATTGATAACTGCTTTTAAGCACATAATAACAGCAGCTAAATTAAAAAGCAAACATACTTATTTTATATGCTTGTATAAAAAAAGTTACTATCGCTAAACGTTTCAATCAACTTTTCTCATGTATAAAAATCTACACTATAAATAATCTTTACGGGTATTTTTAAGTGGTCTATAGTATAAACATAACCGTTATTATGCCCTGTTACAATTACCTTAATTTTATGCAATCCCGATGTAGATTTTATAATTATCGTAGTGGTATTTTCCAAACTATTGGCAAGAGCTATGGCTTTGTCTATATTGGCATTTCTTACACGCACATCATCATCATGAGTTAATACATCTGTATTTTCAAACATTAAAGTGGTTAAATCTTCCACCGGCGTTGTTGGTAGTCCTCTAAAATTACTTAGCGTATAGCTGCTCATTACTTATTATATATAGTGCAATTTTACGCCTTTCTTTTCACTATAATGCAAAAAAAGACTACATTTAAACAACTTAAACCTACTAAACTCTGGTAGCTTCAATTAACATATTTATCAGCTAAGTTATCAGTTAATATTACAGCGTAAATTAACAGCGCATGACTATTATTTATTGTAAATAAATTTGGTTGTACGATACCCACTTGTATTCTTATACCAGTCTTTATAATAAGTACCGCCACTACTCGCCCATTGTGCAAAATGTAAGTAAACCTGTGTAATATCAGGCGTTACTTTTTCCTCTTGCAACATGGTTAATTCCACACAATAATCGTATTGTTCGGGAGTTAAAATAGCCCATGGTAAATTGCCTTTGGTAAGGTAATATTTCCCTTCCTTACTTTGATAATCATCATCAGCATACGTAAACAATGATGCATCTGCTAAATCTGTTGGCGTTTTACCGGGCAAATGTATTTCATAACCACGTCCCTTTTCCTTTTCATTTACCCAAATAAACGGATCAAATTCCGATACAGCACCAAACTCTTTATAACTAACCGGCTTATCAAAAAAGAAGTTTACATTATACTCCGCATAAGCAACCTTTGCTTGTGCAATAACAGTATTCCAGCCTCCGTTTAATTCCTTTTTACTATCATCAAACAATTGCAGCACTAACATTTCTTGTTTAGATTCTGCTTCTGCCCCCGATATTTTAACAGCATTGGAAGCTTGCAAAGGAAACTTAATATTGAAGCCTAATTTTTGCGCACCACCTGCTGCTCTTAAACGATAATAACCTTCAAACTTTACCACTTCATTTTTCGCATTGGTAATTATATTATGTCTCAAATCCATTACCAGGTCATTCATATCATAATCGCCTTTGCTCGGCCATAAATCTTCATAAGCCGCGGTAGCCAGAGATTTTTCTGAAGGGTAAAAGTTATTAAAAGCCTGGGTAGCATCTGTGGGGTATTGATCTATATTATCATTCGCCCCATCTTTATCGGTATCAGGTATCACCAATACACCATTTCCATCGGTATTGCAAAAGGTTACCGGAATATATAAACTACATGCCTGCGTAACACTGGAAGAAATGGTGCCAAAATTTGTTTCAATACCATTTAAATCACAATACTGAATGTTTCCATTTACCCTACCACTACTGTTTATAGTAGTATTATTAGCTACCCGTACAAGCGAAGTAGCACCCGTTCCGTTTATGATATTATTTATGGTTAAATTATTGGTTTTAAACATAGCACCAGCAACCATTGTTAAAATTCCACTGCTGTTTATAGTAGTGTTTTGAACCACTTTAATAAATTGGTTATTTGTAATAGCATTATTAATAGAAGCCGATCCATTAATTACCATCCTGCAGTTATTAGTATAAGTGGCACTGCTGTTTTGGTTAAATGAACCACTAACGGTTATGCTTCCGTTATTAATTAAATTATAATTGTTATTCAGGTTTGATCCAACCGTTAAATTACCTTCATTGGTTAATGTTGCTGCACTGTTTATATTCATTTCGCCGGTAACGGCAAGCGTTCCATAGTTAAACACCACTCCGCCCGGGCTAAATCCACTGTTGATGGTTACATTAGAACTCCAGTTTTTAAAAGTAGCCGATCCTCCATTTATATTAACACCCGAAAACGTAACATTAGCGCCCGTTGCTATTAAAAGTACTGCATCATTATTAAGGTTACAATTGCCTATAGTAGCATTTCCACATATTCTTACAGTGCCATGGTTAATATCTATTCCACCAGAATAAGTGCCGGTTATACATATAACAGAACTGCTGTTATTTAAACTTATATTCTGAGATCCTGTAAGGGTAGATGAACAACCTATACTACAATCAGGAGAAGCCGGGGCCGACTTCTTTAAAACAACCGGACCATTGCCCGGATCCGTTAAATTAATAATCGGAGACAGGGCAGATACTATAGATGTTACACTTGAATTATCAGGTGCCGTTCTTACAATATATAATTGATCTACCGATGTTGGAACCATTATATTTGCTGCATAAGCCTTACTTAAACTACAACTGCCCGATGCAATTAAACTACCGTTGCTTAATGGGTTGCCATCAAATATTTTAATTCCATGCATTTGGTTGCCATAAGTAGTGGAGGTTGTAGCAATATTTACGGCAATACTTTCAGCTGTTTTATAATTAAACCCTTTTGGAACAATCATAGCATTTATACTACTTACATTGCTATCTAAATTTACTTTGTTTACGGGAGCAGATACGGGTGTGTTTTTTTTACAGGCAATTAAAAAAATGCTAAACACAAATAATAAAATCAAAAAGTTTGTTTTCATATTACTAAATTAT
>JACMQU010000061.1 GCA_014376805.1 Bacteroidia bacterium | reverse complement strand
GTCCACGATGCAAATATGACAAAGTTTCCCTAAAGTGAAACACAAATATTCACAATTTTTGTCGTCTGTAGTTGGTGGTGCGGTCAGCTAAAATCGCACGTTACGAGGGCATGGGTTGTCTTAATTGTGATGCCGCAAATCTGTCCCCCGAAACCGAATAAACGAAAGTAGAAAAATTTACGTGAACCACAAATGCCAAAATAATTTATGCCCTTTGTTATAGCACGGGCGCCGTTGCGCAAATGTATAGCGAAGTTCGGTCGGCGAGCACTGATACCAACGCTTCATTGTTCGCGTAAACAAAGCTTGAATGTGAAGAGATTTTTGTTATTAATGGTCAACATGCTTTGAACGCAAAAGGATTTGGAAGTTATAAAAATTGTCCTTGTAAATTAAAATAGATACAATAAAGTATGAAGCGATAATTGAGTTGTGCTTGTCGCAATATTGTCAACAGAAACTGAGCACCCACTTAAACAAAAATCCGCTCACAAAACTGTCCTGAACTGCTCCTGGAGTTAGGGCAATGTTGTCGACGGAAATTGAAACGTGGCCCGATAACAAAAATGTCCGTGGAAGTGAACTGGTCCAAATGCAAATGAGTCTGGTGAAGCAAATGAAGCCGATGCAAAATTGTCAATGATAACCGATGTATGGCTCACACAAAAATGTCCCCGGAAACGTTTTGGTCCATCTGCAAATTGGTCCGGTGAAAGAAGTGAAGTCCATTGAGAAATTGTCGTAAGGAATTGAAGTAAGCCAGCAAACAAAATTGTTTCGGGAAACTAAAAACAACTGGGCTATAACTAATGTATTGAACGTATTAAGTATAAAAAAAACCCTTAAAGTAAAAGGGTTTTTTTATACTTAAGCTGATTTAACGGATTCACCAATTAATATTTCTCTTTTTGGAAACCCCAATGGCGCAATTCGGTGTCAAACGTATCCGGATAATTGGCCTTTAACATAAAAATCAGCGCATTTAATATTTTTTTTATTGCTAAAACATCCATTTTTTTATTACCCACTTTTTCTGATACATTCCCATCTAATATAGTGGCTTCTTTTAATAGTTCTTTATACAATTTTTCCTGAGCTAACCAGTAAACTTCGCCATATTCTTCTTCACTAAAACCTTCACTTTTAATTGCCTCAATGGTGAGAAGCAACGCAGCAGCCTTTCTATTGCGGTCTCTGGGCAGCAAATAGGCATTGTTTTGAAGGGCAATTCCAAATTTAGAATAGTGGGGAATAGCATTAGTCTCACTTTTATATTTTTTAGCGAGATAAACTTTTAAAGCAGCTATGGCCTTATCCATTTCACTGTCTGCCTGATTTAATTTTTGGGTAATAGATTTGCGCTTTCCACCCATAGACAGGCGTGCGTTAAAGTTAATTTCCGAACCTTCCAGCATTATTTCAAATTTTGCCTGGGTGGTCCATTTAATGGTTAATTCCGGATACCTTTTCCAAACTCCACAAGCAGAATAGGCCTGAACAAAAAGTCCGGCTTCATTAGTGGAAATGTTAGATTTGGTTTGTTTCTTTTTAGGTGTGGCTACATCTTGGGTAGCAACAGCATCAGGTGTTTTTTTCATAGCAGGTAGTTATAATTGTTTATCTAAATAAACTGTTTAATGTCTAAAATATTCAAAAAAAATAAAAATAGTTAACTTGTACCTGAATATCAGGTGAATAATTTTATCTAATTGGTGTGTATTTCTATTTAAACATGTGTTTTTTGTTTATCAGCTGCTATTTGAGATGCCTTTAAAAGTAATTTTCCGGTTCTTTTTTAAAGTATAGTTAATAAGAAAGCAAAGTATTGCACATGCTGCGGCCGTTTAATATATTGGAATGATAATAACTTTACCAGAAATGACAGTAAAAGCAATAATCAACAATCAAACTAAACAAAATTTTCCGATAGATAATGTATGCTTATTACTTTTACAAGTGGTAGCCGGTTTTACACGTTTGAGCCTATATAAAAAAATAAAAAAACCTGACTGGTGTACAAGTGAGCCTACATAAAAAATAAAACAACCTTACTGGTGTATAAGTGAGCCTATAAAAAAAATAAAACAACCTTACTGGTGTATAAGTGAGCCTATAAAAAAAATAAAACAACCTTACTGGTGTATAAGTGAGCTTATAAAAAAAATAAAACAACCTCACTGGTGTATAAGTGAGCTTATAAAAAAAATAAAACAACCTGACTGGTGTATTAGTGCGTTTATAGATTGAACCAAATGTGTTGAACTAGAGAAACCGGAGATAATAAACGCTATTCATAATGCTATTGTAGGTTGTTTTTTAACAATTCTGCGTTCAATAAATAAAAAAATCCGTCAATTTTTTAAGTACAAGTAAACAACATTTATCTACTGTATAAATAGAAAAAACAAGTTTAATAACTTAAAGTCGCATTAGGTTCAACCATAGCAATACTAAGCACTTGTTTTAAGTGTAAAGAAAACTTTGGTACCCACCCCGGGTGTGCTCTCAAGCCATATTTTACCGCCATTTTGTTCAATATATTCTTTACAAAGCATCAAGCCTAAACCGGTACCCTTTTCATTTAAAGTGCCATAAGTAGTATGGTGGTCATTGGTCATAAATGCTTTAACAACATTCTCCGGCGACATTCCTATACCGGTATCCGTTACGCAAATTTGCATCATTTCATGATCACAATTTTTGGAAGATATAGTCACTTCTCCGCCAGAATTTGTAAATTTTATAGCATTACTAATCAGGTTTCTCATTAATAGGTTCAGGTGGTTTTTATCAATATAAACAAGTACCCGGTCTATAATTTTACTACTGAGCACGATCCCCTTTTCTTTTGTCTGAATCCGGTATAATTCAAAAACATCAATAATATTTGTTCTCAGGTCTTGCAATTCGGGGGAGCTTTTAACCCCTTTTATTTGGCCTCTCGACCAAAGTAGTATATTTTCGAGTGTTAGGTTTAGGGTATCTACATTTTTACGAATGCCTTTAAGTGATTTTTTTAAGTCTTCAAAACCAATGTCATCATCGGCTACCCAACCCAGTAAGGTGCTTAATGAATTGATAGGAGCCCGCAGATCGTGCGCTATAATTGAAAAAACTTTGTCTTTTACCACATTCGATTTTTGCAATTCTGAAGTATGTTTGTTAAGTTGTGCCGTGCGTTCTTCCAAAATAACGCCTTGGTTTCTATTGGTTTCGCTTAGTTTTATAGACAACTCTTTTACTTCATTAAAAGCATTTGAAAATTTATGTGTTAGCGTAAATGCCTGAATAAAAGAGAATGCAAATATGCCCAATGGTAACAGGTAAACAGAATGAATTATCTCCTGACTGTATAAAATATCGTTCATTCCGGTTAAAAAAATAAGAATATATGCAGAGGTTACGGCTATACTGTAAGGGCGCTTATGAACCAGAATTTTAATAATAATATTTAACAGGTAAAGTAATAAAAAAACATCAAAAGATAAATAATATGGGATAAATTCTGAAGCTAGTTTAACTGGAGTGAAAATAAAAAACAAGGCTATTATGGCGTTTATACCGGTAAGTATGTTCAGCACCCGTTGGTTCACATCACGTGTAAATAGACTACAAAGATAAAGAATGCCAAAAAGCACCAGGAGTATTAAGGAAACAAATTCAATTTTTACCAACACCTCCCAACTTACAGGAAGGTTTAATTGTCTTATTATAACCTCTTCGGTAGAAGCCAGCCGTAATGCGGAAAACAAACAGGTAAGCGCAAAATAAAGAGAGGTTTTATCGTGTGTGCTGATATAATAAAAGGAAGTAAAATAACCAAATAATACAATAAGAGCACCGCATAAAAATGCAGAAATAACCATTTTCCTGTTCGTATTGTTTCTTATCAGCTCTGCATTTGAAATAACAGGTGAAAACCAGATTCCTCCTTCGCGGTAAAAATAGTTCGACACTTCAATAGCAATCTCAACTGTATCAGAAACTGTATTAAAATAAATAAGTTGTGGCCTGTATTCAGGTTTTGCTCCTTCTTTTACTATCGAAAACACCCCCACCGAACTCATTTTAACACCATCAATATATAGATTATAACTTGTTCCTATATTTAAAAGTTTTAGTGCAAGTTGCGTGTTTAATTTATTGTTGTGCGTAAAGCGCAATACATAGGTTCCATAACCATAAGAACCTAAGCCCAGCGATTGCCAGGGGCCGGGAACTTTTATCTCCTTTGGCTGCAAATAATGTAGCGTATCTGAATGAATTTGATGGTAAGTAGTTTGCCAGTAAAAATTCCAGTCTTTATCTAAAGTTTCAAGTTTATTGCTCAGCTCAAGACTTAACATTGCCCTTACAGGCGGATTAGCCTTTAAGTGTATAGTAGTGAGTAACAGAAAAAAATAAATGAAAATTAGCTTACGCCCGGTAAACATTTGTATTTATGTATTAAATTAAATATTGTCAGCCTGCAAGTAAAAGATTTTTCAACTCCAATAGTAATTATTTTTTTTATTTGTAGTGTGGAAGGCGAATTCATAAAACAGTTTAAGGAATTTTTAAAGGCTCAGGCTATAAGTTATATTGAACACAAAGTTCTTACTGATACCCCCTTTTTAAATTTATACTTGCCCCAATTAAAATTAATATTCCATTTGGTTGATTATAAAACTTTACAGCAAAAGGAGTTCCCTGCAAATTTGTTTCAATCATTAAGCGTGCAATTCTCCTATCAAAAAATTCAGATTCTCCATATCTGGGAAGACGTTTGGTTCAGCCGAAACCACCTTGTAAAAAGCAAAATCCTTAATTATTTTAAATTAAATAAGCGAATACCCGGAAGATCTTGTAATGTGCAGAAAACTGATAAAGCTGTTTCAGATTCTTTTTTTATGTTGAACCATTTGTTGGGGTCAACCACTAATTATTATAAAATGGGATTATTTCAGGATCAGAAATTAGTGGCAGCCATTACTTTTAGTAAATCAAGGATAATGGTAGACGGTCCTAACCTTTACCGCTCGTTTGAACTCATAAGATTTGCAAACAGCATGGGTAATACCGTTGTTGGTGGATTGGGAAAGCTCTTAAAGCATTTTATCACCTTGCACCATTGCGTGCATATAATGACTTATATTGATTTGGATTGGGGATATGGAGAGTCATTTATAAAAATGGGTTTTGTAAAGGTTGGTTATACTGAACCAAACTTGTTTTATATTGATCCGAAAAAGCACCTCCGCACTTATTATAAAAAAACCGATAAAACAGTTAATCAGCTATCAGATATGGTAAAGGGTTTTAATGCCGGCAGTGCTAAGCTTATATTAGATTTGCGTAAGTTTTGAATCATGAATTTCCACATAATTTACTTGTAATACTTGGCCCAACTGCCAGTGGTAAAACCCGCCTTGCAGCGCACCTGGCTTACCTGCTTAATGGTGAGATCATTAGTGCCGACTCACGCCAGGTTTACCGCGACATGAACATTGGAACCGGAAAAGACTATAAAGAATATGTAGTTAATGGCACACACATCCCTACTTACCTGATAGATATTATGGACGCTGGAACGCGTTATAACCTGAACCAGTTTTCTACAGATTTTGATGAAGCCTTTCAGGTTATACAGTTACATAAAAAGCTCCCGGTATTATGCGGTGGATCCGGGTTATATCTGCAAGCTGCATTATCAGATCTGGTGTTTACCGCTATTCCTATAAATGAGGTGCTCAGAACTGAATTATTGCAGCATGACCTGGCTTTGCTTAAACATATTTTTAATACTTTACCAAAAACTGCCTATACTTCATTAGCAGATCTCAGCACAATTAAAAGAGTTGTAAGGGCAATAGAAATTTGCAGGCACCTAATTCAGCATCCTCAGTTTGTATTAAAAAAAACAAGGCATGTTAAATCTTTTATTATAGGCCTGAACCCGCCACTGGAAGTGCGCAGGAAGAAAATTTCTGATCGTTTAAAATCAAGGCTCAACAATGGTCTTATTGCGGAAGTTGAACTGCTGATAAAAAAAGGAATTGAACCCGCTATGTTCGAATATTATGGACTTGAATACAAATTTGTTTGGCGCTATCTGCAAGGTTATATAACATATCAAGCACTTTTTGAATTACTGGAAATTGCCATTCATCAATTCGCAAAACGGCAAATGACCTGGTTCAGAAAAATGGAAAAAGATGGTTTTCATATTCATTGGTTAACTAACCAACACGATACAGTAGAACAGATGAAGGAATGTATGGTGCTGCTGCAAGAAAACTGAAGGTTAAAATAACAAAATCAAAATTAGTATTTAGCCATTAGTTTTTCGTTATTCGTATAACTAAACAAATTAGAAATACAATGACTTGTGGCTATGTTTGTATGCAAGGTGAAGGAAGCGGGTATATGGAAAACGGAGAAATC
>JACMQU010000007.1 GCA_014376805.1 Bacteroidia bacterium | reverse complement strand
TGTGTTTGTAAAGAAAGGTTTGTGTCAAACTGTTCTTTGCTCGATACCCTCGTATATATGAGGGCCTTCTTCTCACCCGATTTTGAAAGGGAAAATGGAGATTTTTTAGCCCATTTATTAAATTGATCAAGGTTTGTGTTCATGCTGCTTTAAGTTTTGTTTCTGGTTGTGGATTCAAATATACAACTTGTTGATTATCAATATTAATAGAATCATTATTGTGCATCATACTGTAACAAATTGCGCTTAGTTTTTCCAAAGAATTAATTATTGCATTGGCTTCGACATTTGTGTAACCCTCACAACCTTTGTAGCTTCTGAGTATGTCCGGTGTGAAAATATAGGTATTTGAGTTTTCGTCATTTTCAGTTGTTTTTCGGACTTGTGTGGTGTGGTTAGTAGCTTTCATTGGACAAACTTACTTTGTACCAAAAGGGCGGTTTCCACTTCAGGATGGTTTATGCTGATGTAGGGCTGAACATGCTAAACAAAGTCTGTTTAGGAATAAAAGTTCTCGTTTGGCTTTAATAAATTATTCGAAATTCTTATGAACTCCGACAAAAAATTTGGCAATTTTATTTACAAGGACGAGACAAACGACAAATAAAAAAGATAGAGGATTGTTTAGGGAGGAGTTAAGTAAGGGATTGAAAATTCTTGTTTGGATTAGGGATTGATTGAAAAGTATTATGGAGTAATTGAAAACTTATATCATTTAATTTCCTAAAAGATCAACTCTGTTAACATCACTTTCGCCCATTTCGAGAACTGTGGCTATCCTATCAGAAGAAATCCCTTCTCTTTCTATCAGGTATAATTTAATTAATTCCAGCCTTTTGTATCCATTTTTATCATCTTGCTTTGAGTGCATTTTTGTGAATGCCCTAACTTCAATATTTGCATCCCTTGCTCCTTTCATTTTCGTTGCTACGTAAGAAAGTATTTCTTTTATTTCTATTGTAAGCGATACATCTTTGGGTTTAAAATTTAATGCAGGTAATTTACCAATACTGAGATCAGAATTTATTACCATAATACCACTTGAATAAACTATCGCATTTGTATCTCTCCTGCCCAATTCAACATTAAAATCTGTATTGCCCATTACAGGGTTAAAAGTTCTAACCGTAGATACATAATTTATACAACTAAAATAGATATTATGAGATGCATTAATGCCTTTCAATTCCAACCTGTAAGTACCATTTTCATTAGTAGTAGTAGTTTGCAAGTCGCCGAAATTTACCTTTACATTTTGTAGAGGGTTGTTATCCCGGTCTTTCACCGTTCCATTAATGAAAAAATCTTGAGGAACAATTGCTGTTGTATTTTTATTTTTAGAAGCTTGTGTGATGTTGAATTTCATTACTCCCTGTGCCTTTGCCGGTAAACTTCTTAGTGTGAGTATTGCAATAACAGACGCAGCGATCTTTACAAACTTTTGCAAAAAATTTTTCCTTATGGTTACAGTTTCTATTTTTCTATTAAGTTGAGAATCATGAAATCTTCCACAATGTGTTTCCGGTTTTGTTTGAAAAAAACGGATCAGTTCTGCATCTGTCATTTGTGAAAAATCATATACAATTGTCTCGCACTTTCCACATAATTTACCTTCCCCCTCCATCGGCATATCTGCAAAGTTTTCATTGCAGGGTTTCGGTATTTGAATATGAAGAGGCAAGGGTTTCATTAATTTTTATTTTAAAATTAAGTTATCTTATTAATAGGAGACTACCGGATTTATATTGTTCGGCCTCCCCTTCAAACTGATACCTGCATTGCCATACAAAGCCACCTGTATCTTGTTTGATTCCTTTATGCTCACCATTCCATCCTCTGGAAATATCAATGTTTTCAAAAACTTTTTCGCCATACCTGTTAAAAATAATCATCCTATAGTTTTTCAGTCTTCCTAGAGATTTGGGTTTGTATGTATCATTTAGTCCATCAGTATTAGGTGTAAAACTGTTAGGAAAAAAAATTCCAATCTTACATTCTTTAACGGATAAATTAAAACTATCTATCCCATAACAGCCATTTACGTCAGTAACTTTCACCCAATATTTTCCCGCATTGTTTAAAGTAATTGAGTTAACAACAGATCCATTACTCCATAAATAAGAAGCGTAATTATTAATAGTATTAACTATTATCTTTTCATAATTGCAGATAGTGAGATCCTTAACTTTTATAAAATCTGCAGGAACTGCAATTTCTTTGTTTACACTTACCGTATCTGTTTGTTTGCAGCCAGAAGTATTTGTAACAGTTGCCCAATATTGTCCAAGAGAAGATACCAAAATACTTTCCGTGGACTGGCCGTTATTCCATAAATAATTTGTAAAACCAGTACCAGCATGTATACTTAAAGATTGTCCTTTACAAATAGAAAGCTCTTTCGGCAACTGAGTAATTGGTAGTGGCAATATCTGCAGAATAGAAAGCGTATCCTTTATTTTACAATTATTATTGTCTGTAGCTGTTACTGAATATTCTCCCACGCCAAATGCCGCAATAGAGGAAGTGGTTGCCCCTGTTGACCATAAATAATTGTTGAAACCAACACCTGCATTTAAATACAAGGTATCGCCACTGCAAATATTTTGGTCTCCACCTAAATTAATTTGTGGTGTAGAATAAATATTAATTTGAACAGAATCCTTAACCAAGCATCCATTTGGTTTTACTGCAGAAACATAATACCACGTATTAATAGTAGGAAATACTATTATGGCAGCGGGACCCTGTTGTATTGTATTTACCTGCGGCCACCACATATAACTATTTAGTCCGTTGGGTACTTGTAGCAACAAGGAATCTGATCTGCAAATGTTGGAGTTAGGGCCTAAATCAAATAAAATTATATTATCTACAGAAAATGTAATTGAATCAGAGGATATTATTCCGCATGAATCTGTAACCTTTACATAATAAAAACCCGGCGTGGTAACATTAAATGTAGAATCCGTTGAGCCATCTTGCCATAAGTAAGAACTAAATCCTTTTCTGGCATTCAATAATAAATTGGCTCCGCCGCATAATACCCTGTCGGGTCCTAAGTTTAGGACAGGTGCATTTCCATTTCCAATAACATTAATTAATAGCGAATCAATATAAGGTATACAATTACTGGTAAACCTAGCCTTCAATAAAAAGTTTCCTGCTGTTAAAAAACGCAGCGTAATAGAACTGTCTGTAACTAATAAAACCTGCGTATTGCTGTTATCATATGTCCATTGTAATGGTGCTGAACATCCAGTGTTTCTAACAGCATTATATGTATACGTGAGTAAAGTATTACAAATGGTAGTGCTACCCGTAACATCAAGAAAATTACAGCCAGGTACAGATGCACAAACCATTTTTGAGGTGGCCAAAAAAAACTGGTCTGCTCTATAAATAGGATTTCTCAGTGTGAAAAAACTATCAGATTGGATGCAGGTAATATTAGTTACTGTTATAGATGGACCAATAATTTTCTGCAATATCATCGTATCTTTTAAGCAGGAACCTACAGCGCCGTCCGCAGCAAATTTTATAAGGTATAAAATACTATTATAGTTATAGCCTAATGAGTAAGAACCGGTTTCATACAATCGCCCACCCGCGCCGATAGCCAAAGCCCGTGCATTGTTGTAAAAAATAGAAGGGCGCTTTTTTGATGAAATAATGTCAAAATTATTATTTACAGCTACATTAATTTGGTAAGGGTTGGTTGCAGGAGGCGTTCCATATCCAACAGCATGCATAAAAATGTTTCCATTGCCACCAGCCATAAACTGCATATTTGGTGAAAAATTTGTAGTCGGCTGCCTGTATGAAAATGCATTAATCACATTTCCATCTGTGTTTGTTTTCACTAGAATATTTTGATATAAAGCACTGTTATTATCAATAAATTGCCCGCCCATTACAAGTTCATTATTATACATGTACAACATGCGGGTAAGATCAAGATTATCCTGAACATTTGAGTATTTTTTGCACCATACAAGGTTTCCATTACTCTCCGTTACTTTTAAAAATATACTTGCGGCATAAGAATTATAGGCATTCCTACACATTATGTAAACATGTCCTCCTGCTACTTCAAGGGTAGATCCACTAATAATATTGGCGGGGATTGAATAGGATGCACGGTAAACTTTAGACCATAAATGATTCCCGTTTACATCAAGTTTGGTTAAGTACAATTGGGTTCCTCCAAAAGTAATCCCATCACTATATTGTATAAAATAACTCCCATCACTACTTTGTTTCAATTCTCCAATACTTTGGTTGCTGCTATATTGGGGAGTGGTACTCAGCCTTAAAGATTTTATCCAGATAACATTTAAATTGGTATCAATTTTAGCAAGAAAGATTGAAGGGTAATAGAGAGAATCTGAGGTAAATCCATACAGCAATAAATTATTGTCCTGCGTTTTGATAAGCTTTGAAGTTGAGCCTATACCTACCACATATTTTTTCTGATTTTTAATCTGACCATTTTTATTCATTTCTGCAATAAAAGAACTAGTGTATTCAGGGATATAATCCATTGGCGTAACTATCCCGGAAACAAAAGTGCGTCCGTTTATTATTTGTATGCCCGTGGAATAACTGCCTGGATCATAAGAATTATAGAGTTTTTGGTAACTATCTAGACAACTGTCAGAAGCCGGAACTAAAGGGCATTTTATTTCTTTACAAAGTGTAAGTGTATCAATATTCACCATATTAGATGATGCAGTATAAATAAACGGAGTCAACCCATGAAGGATATTATAAATGTATTTTACCGTATCTGTGGGAAATAAATTACTGCTTACGGTAAAATTTTCATTTTGTCTGCTAATACAATTGGGGCTAATAGCTGCACTATCTGATTTAAGTTGAATAATGGTTTGGTTTCCACCCGGTAATTCTTTAGCTCCAAAATATACATATCCATTGTCCCAGGTCTTAAGGGTTCCTTTTAATACAATACTGTCAGGCAATAAATAAGAAGAAGATTTTTTTACTATAGTTGTTCCCTGTTCACTTCCTGTAAGGTGAATTGCATGTAGGCGATTATTTTTTCTTCCGGCTGTAAAACCCACATTATCACCATAAATATTTATAGTAGTTTGTGTGTTGGAATCTATAGCCACGCCCGGCGTCAAAATAGTTTCCAATGACTCACGTATATATCCCTGGTTTATATTGATTCTAATTACTTCATAAGGAGCATTGTTTACAGATCTGATACCTGAAAAATAAGTATACTGACCATATTGCTCATAATCATGTATTTTATAATGAGCATTTTGATGTGCGCCCCCCAGTTTGATACTATATTTAATTTGCTTGGGATTTCCAGTCCAATAATAATTGACATAGTAAAAGTTAGATACATTAAAACCAGAATCTGTGGAATTGGTGGCTATTAATAGTTGACTGTAGTATGCAACTGCTGCTACTAATTTTGTTTGAGGATTGCTGTTGATAGACCTTTGCCATGTTACACCAGAATTTGTTACCATGCCATATATTATGGCTGAATCAGCTTGGGCTGCAAAGAAAATCTGACCTGACTTATCAAAGTAAATCTTTGCATTATTAATGTTAGAAGTTGTTGCAATATCAGCATAAGATTTTTGCCAGATGATGTTTCCATCAGGGGTCAAGAGCAACATAAAAAAAACTGATTGAAGCGTAACGCGGTTTTTTGCTATGCCCCCTAAAAGTATTTGTCTGTTAGGTAACTCCCGCCAATCAGTAAATTGTTCATCGTTGTTTATATCCCCATATTCTTTTTGCCACAGTGTCTCACCATTAATATTCAGTTTTACTAAAAGTGCATTTCGATTGCCGGATTGGTTGGTATATCCTGCGTTAATAATTCCATTATCCTGTACAGTTCTAGCTTTTTCAATATAAGTTCGGTTAGCAGTATTTCCTGTAGTTTGGTAATACAGCTGGGTTCTACATGTATCATAATTATCTACAAGTTGGCACTCAGAATAAAATGGTGCAAAACATAACAACATTAAAACGTAGAGAACCCTCATTGATAAGTATTTGATTAACAAATGTAAGTTAATAAATTAAGGCTTATATGTCTTCCTTCGTATCAAACCACCTTCTGAAACTTTACTCCGCCGTAACTGCTCAACAGGTCATTTAAAGCAATATTTTATTCTAAACTCAAATAATGAAAATATCATCAATCTTAAAGCCTCTATTATCTGCATTGCTGTTATTATAGCTGCTATCGTATTAGGAAGGACTTTCAAAATGTAACACAAGACTCTATTTCAATCGTCCGGTTAGGAACCTGAGATTTCGCATCATACGGAATATATTGACCTGATATTTAAAGTACAAAGGCTGTGGTTGCAAAAGATGCTTACACCAATATCAATATGCCGATACAGAAAACGGCATAGGTTGAAGTCCCTTCGAAGCGCATCTCTTTAACCCAAATACTACTTTGGTTGCGTTCAGTACAAACCGTTCCGCACAGTAACCATTTAATTAGTCGATAGAAACAAAGTCTTTATAAAAGGTTTCTGAAAATCTTATTATTTTACAACATGGAAGAAATTAAGCATCTTATCGGCTATTCAAAATAGCTTTATGAATTTAGAACTCATTATACGGTACATTGCCCCGGGTGTGATAAGAAGACTATTTTAAAGACTTTATTGAAGGTACTAGTTAAGTAATTACTGCTAATGAAGGTATTTCTATTGGAAGTAAAATAGTAACCGCAAGCCCCAACCCTATTCTTTTAAAGTTGTGGTATGCTGC
>JACMQU010000006.1 GCA_014376805.1 Bacteroidia bacterium | reverse complement strand
TAGGATCATGTTTTATTATAAATAAATTACTTTTTTAATTTAGCCATCAACATTCGCATTGGATGTAACGTACGGCTATAAATGGATTTAAAACCAATCCCAAAGATTCCAGTGTAGTAGCGCCCAGTAAGGGTTCATCCCCTTCCTCACCATATAATACGGGTGCAGAGCCACCTTCACCTTCAAATTCAAAATAGGCACTGCAAACCTTTTTTTTTAATGTTGTTCCATCTGCCAGGGAAAAAATCATTTCTCTGTATGGTTCTATATCTAAGGCATCTAAAACTTTACCCGGTACTAAACTGTACACTGCACCACTGTCCATCAAAAAATTAACTTCCGCTATCTTTTCAGATTTGCGGTGTTCTTTTACTTTCAATATCGCATTGGTTATTCCCAATTTATTTTAATTTAGTGGTTCAATTTTATTGGGCATTTTATTTTGTTTAGCAAGATCCCAATCTTTCATTATCTCTTTTTTATGTTGAATAGCCCATTCTACTATTAATGCCATTGCTTTCCCTGGTAAATTCCATTTTATAATTCCAAAATTATTTATAGAGATCAAAGCTTCAAATTCATTTTATTTTGCATAAAAATGAGGAGGATTATGATCTTCAAAATAGATATAAATTATAATTCAATAAAAACTACTAATTATGGGCATACTCTTCAAAAGTTTGATTTGTAATTTTTAAATAACAATTCAATAAATCAATTTCTATATCATAAGTCCAGACTATAGAACCGTTGTTAGTAACGTATACTTTTAAAAAATTATCAACTTTATTCCAATATTCAAAAACACCCTTACCTTTAAAATTGCTTAGATATACTTGTCCTTTAATACCATCTTCAAATTCTAAACAAAGCTTGTAATCGGGTAAAGCTTCTGCCATTATTATATTTGGCATTATCTTATTCACAGACCTAATTTAATTGTAACCGGCACTCAGCAATAATTTCGTCAACCTTATCTTTTGTTAAATGCTCTCTGTAAGTTTTGCCTAATTGCATCATCGGCGCATAACCACAAGCTCCAAGGCATTCCACCGTTTTCAAGGTAAACAAACCATCAGCAGTTGTATCGCCAACACCAATGTTTAATTTCTGTTTAATGTAATCAATAATATTATCACTGCCATTCAACATACAAGGTCCTGTTTGGCAAACTTCAAATAAATACTTACCTACAGGTTTAAGGTTGTACATGCTGTAAAAACTAGCCACTTCATAAACTTCAATAGGTTCAATATCTAATAAAGAAGCCACATAATCCATTACAGGCGTATCTAACCAGCCATTAAACTCATCTTGCGCCAAATGCAAAATGGGTAATAAAGCACTTTTTTGTTTGCCTTGCGGATAACGGGAAATGATTTCGCTAACCTTATTTAATTTCTCTGCAGAAAATGTTATCATAATACCTCAAACTCCCAAAAGAGCTTATGCATTTTATTGTTGAATAATGAAGCCTTACAAACAATTTTAGGAAAAATGATTTTGAATAAATCATCTTCCCTTAAAACAAATTTTACTGACTATTTATTAAGAACTAATACTATTAAAAGCTATATTTTTCCCTGCGGGGAAAAATATAATTTAAGCATCTAACTCACCGGCAATTAAATTTAAACTGCTCATCGTTATTACCGCATCACTCAACATACCACCTTTTATCAGTTCAGGATATGCCTGGTAGTAAATAAAACAAGGGCGCCTGAAATGTAAGCGGTAAGGTGTTCTGCCGCCATCGCTAATAAGATAAAAACCTAGCTCACCGTTGGCGCCTTCAATAGCACTGTATAATTCACCTGCCGGAATATCAGTTTCTCCCATGATGATTTTGAAATGATAAATCAATGCTTCCATTTTTGTGTAAACATCTTTTTTTTCAGGCAAATAATACGCTGGAACATCCGCATGAAAAACCTCTGCATCTGCACCTTTAAATTCTTTTACTTTAGCATACGCTTGTTCAATTAAACTTAAACTCTGCCACATTTCTTCGTTTCTAACTAAGAAACGATCATAACAATCGCCTGTTGTACCAACGGGGACTTTAAAATCAAAATCCTCATAAGAACTATATGGAGTATGAACCCTCACATCATAATCAACACCTGTTGCTCTTAAATTAGGACCGGTAAAACCATAATTCAATGCACGCTCTGCACTTATCGCACCACAACCAATGGTACGTTCCATGAAAATACGGTTGCGGGTAAACAGGTTTTCAAATTCTTTTAATTGCTTTGGATAAGTAGCTAAAAACTGATCTAATTTTTCGAAAGCACGCGGTGTAAAGTTTCTTTCAAAACCACCAATGCGACCAATATTTGTTGTTAATCTGGAGCCACAAACTTCTTCATAAATCTCATAAATTAATTCACGGAACTGCATCAGGTATAAAAAACCTGAGAATGCACCGCTATCCACACCAACAATTGAGTTACAAATAAGGTGATCAGAAATCCTGGAAAGCTCCATGATTATGATACGCAAATAATCTACCCTTTTTGGAAGAGTGATACCTAATAATCTTTCGCAGG
>JACMQU010000060.1 GCA_014376805.1 Bacteroidia bacterium | reverse complement strand
CGCTATCTGCAAGGTTATATAACATATCAAGCACTTTTTGAATTACTGGAAATTGCCATTCATCAATTCGCAAAACGGCAAATGACCTGGTTTAGAAAAATGGAAAAAGATGGTTTTCATATTCATTGGTTAACTGGCGAACACGACACGGTAAAACAGATGAAGGAATGTATGGTGCTGCTGCAAGAAAACTGAAGATTAAAATAACAAAATCAAAATTAGTATTTAGCCATTAGTTTTTCGTTATTCGTATAATTAAACAAATTAGAAATACAATGACTTGTGGCTATGTTTGTATGCAATGTGAAGGAAGCGGGTATATGGAAAACGGAGAAATCTGTGATTATTGCCAAATAAATAAGGATGCGGAAGGTAAAGAATCGAATAAAGAGTTAGGTTCAGAAAAAGTAAAAACTATAAAACCAATCGATGGTAAAAGAGATAAGGAACTTGGAGAGCATACTTATATTCCTTTGGATTATTAAAGACAGTTGTTGGATGATGGACTGGAAAGTAACAGCAACTATTATGTTTTTTCCGGTTTTAATAATGGCCATTTTTATTTGTTTTAAAACAAGAAAAGATGTGCTCTTTTTAATTCCTAATATGGCTGTTTTATGCTGGCTTAGTGCTAACTCCTTATGGATGTTAGGAGAATTTTATGAATTTAAATACCTGGTAATGGCCCTGTTTTTCTTTATAACCGGTGCTCTGCTTATCTTTTATTATCTATTTTTGATTTTCAGAAAAAAAACCATTTAACTATTTATTTAGAAAGAAAAAGGTAAATTTGATATTAAATATATCCACTATGAAAAAACTATACATGTTATTAATTATGTTATTACCGGCATTTGCAGCTTTTGCCCAGGTTTGTGTGCCAGACCCTACTCTTAATAAGCCCGGCATTAAGCCCACTGTACTGCCTAATGGCCAAGTTGGAGTTGCCTATTCGCAGGTTATTTCACTTCTGGTGCCGCTTGATACATTTGTATTTTATAATGGAAATAAAGTAGATGTAAGGGTAGATTCATCAACTGTTATTTACTTGAGTAGTTTTCCTCCCGGATTTTCATATCAGACAGACAAACCCAGTAAAACCTGGAACGGTGGGCAAAAAGGCTGTGCAAGATTGTTTGGTTTACCAACTGCGGCAAATAGAAATAGTTATAAAATTTGGGTAAAAACACATACTTTTTTTAAGATCGTTGGTTTATCGGGTAGCTTTGATCAGGTAGATTCAAGCGCAATAGACTTTGTTATTGACTGGAAAACAGGAATTAATGAAACAGGTAAAGCATCTCCTTTAAAAATGTATCCAAATCCTGTTAGCAACCTGTTAACGGTTGAGGTTGAAAATTATAGTGAAGCCACTACCTATAAAATAGTGGATATTATGGGTAAAGAGTTTACTCCTGAGCCTATATATTCTCCAAATACAGGAGAGGTTAAATTCAATCTTTCCTTATTGCCTGCCGGTATTTATATTATTAAATCAGCATCTGAAGGCAGAGTGGCACAATCGCGCTTTATTAAAGAATAATTGTACCTTTTATGTTAAGAGTTCTTACTAACCTTATTTGGGGGATGGGAATCATATTATTGTTCAGCAGATGCACCAAAGAATCAGATTGTGATAACCATCTGCTGGGTTCAATAAGTGAAATAGAATATAAAGACAGCCTTAAGCTGGGTATGTCATTAACATATCAACTTAAAATTAAAGGATTTAGCAATTGCAGTTCTGTAGAATCTGTAATTGGCAAACAAACAGGTAATACTATTTATATTAAAGCCAACATTTTTAACAGAGGTTGTAAATGCGATCAGAGTTTGCCCACTTTTAACGGTAGTTATATATTCAAACCAGATACTGCAGGTACCTATTATCTAAGCTTTTTAAACGATTTGCCCGCCAAATATATAACAGACATGGTTGTAGTATTTAAATGATAATAAAGTGGTGAGTCTACTCCTGCTATATATAATCATAGGAATTTCTTGCACCTGAGGATTATATTACTTTTTATAAGGATTGTTAGCTTGCTATATTGGTTGATATTGATTTAATGTGTTAATAAAGGATTGTTTTCTTGGGTAATGCTGCTTATAGTAGATGTGTATATTATAAACGTAGCATTGTGCTGTATATTAATAACGGTTTCTGAACTTTCATAATTACCGAAACTTGTAGATTAGTTATTATTCTGAAAAAGTTCGAATTAAAAGTTTCTGATTAGCTCTTTAAAATTTTTCCGGTATAAAAAATTAGAAATGAAATTTATCATCTTTTCAATTTAACGGATTGTTTGCAATGTAAATTTGAATTCGTTCGAATGGATCTGCATTTCGAATAATAACATCGTGAAAGCGAGGTAGACCTGTTTAATCTTTTATCTTTCGCATTTTAAATGAGCAACGCTCTTTTTACCACCTAATCATTGATGCAATTAATCGCATCTTTACAATTAACATGTTTCACCATTTTAGAATTACGTTTAACAAAAATCTTTCTGCAATATCAATTTTTAGCAGGCATTATCAAAACTTATTTAACTGCATACAAACCGAAACAAAAAGCCCTCCAAGTGTTTAACTTGAAGGGTTTAAAAATTTTGTGAAAGTTTATTCGTGATTCCACTGGGTTACCAATATTAAAATAAAATCTATATAATCAATATTATACAATAATATTTTCATTTTTGGCCAACATTTGGCAAACATTGCTTGGTATTGAACTGTTCAATACAAACCTTCAAGAAATGAAGCAAAATTTGTAGCAATTAAAAACAAATTTGAATAATCATTATCATTTGAAAAGTTATGATCAATTTCATTTTCATGATCCCAAAAATAAATATATCCATAATCACTCTCCCTGCAAGAAATGCAAATTAAATTCCCGCCAGGGTCGCTTGCAATTGGTAATATGTGATTTGGTAATCTTTTTTCTTCTATTTTATAGATATCTATATATTCCTTTAAATTATTGTACTCTCCTTCAAATATTGCAAAAAACCAATTTACACTGGATTCTGTGTGATTTCCTAATTCAAAAAAGGAAAATATATTCGGATAGCATTGACCTCCGTTATTCGTTTGCAGATGAACCTTATATTCAATTGGAAATGTTAACTTAACATGCCGTTCTAATTCCTCAATTCTCGAAAGTTCTATGTTTTTTGCTGTTCTTGAAAATGTTACCATGTTTAAAATAATAATGAGTTACCAAAGTGAAAAGCCACCAGTATGTCCTGTTCTTCCGTGGATTTTTGTATTTACTAATTGCATCCTTCCATATTGTAAGCCCGCTGTGTTCACATTGTACAAGATGCGCAAGCATTGATTCCTTAGAAGTTTTCATCGTACAAAAACCAATTCAAATTATATTCGTTTTTAGTGTACTTTACACAGTGCTTACACATTAAAGTTTTCCAATAACAAAGAAAATTGTTTAATCAAATCTCTCAATTTTAAGGTCAACAAAAAACTTTTCAATCACTTCCCTTATTGAAGCTGATGCCATAATCCGCGTTGCGGTAAGTCGGGTAACAAAAGCATACTGATTAACCGGTGAATGTTCATCTGCATCTGTGATGTCAACACAATACGTCTTTGTAATATTATGATATTTCATTTTTATCTGGCAAAGCCCGTGTGCTCTTATAAAACCGAAGCCAATAAGACGTGCATCAATACCTTCCAACCTTACCTGCAGGGTGTCCGAAGACGTTACATCAATGGTTGCCCCGGCTTGTTTAAATAAAGTATCGATGTACTTACCTATTTTATAAATGCAACCGGGGTTCGCAAACTCAGAACTATTTGTAAATTCTATGTCTGAACAGTGCGGGGTTGTAAGGTTTAATTTTTGTCTGTCATCGTAAACTTCCACTCTCAATTTTCGTGCTGAGAAATCATATTTATGGATGGTGGGATAATATTGAAATTTCTTACCGGGTAGAAATCCATGTTCGGGCATACCCGTTGGAAATAAAATAGTCTGGGCACTTACGCTTTTTATTATAAAAAGTGTAAGTAGGATTATCAAAATCATTTTAGTCATGTTGTTATTTTTATGGATACCATATTTGTTAACCCCATTTGCTTTAAATAATTTAGGGGTTCATGGATTAGTTCTATATGATCATGTATGCAAATGTTTACCTTTTTTACAACTTATAACGGTATTAGTAAAGATAAAGAATACAACAAGCGCAAATTACTGATCATTAGTTATGAGATCACAGACCTAAATCCTTTTTAAATATTTTAATTAATTCCCGTCTTTGTCTATATGTTAGCTGCCGGTTTAAAATTCCTCCCTTACTGAGAGGTAATAGCCAGGCACCGTCTAAACAAAGTGAGCAATTTGCTTGAAATTCGTTTTTTTCACCGGTACAATTAGAAATACTAATGCTGTACATATATTTCGCATTTGAACTTCGAATGAACCATACTGGCTTTCTTATACCCATTATACCATACTCATAATAAGTTACTTTTGACCTGAAAGAGTCGATTTCGCTAAACCTGTGTATTACTTTATAGATGTCGGGCATAAGGCTTTTTATATTATTTAACTCATTTGAAGTAAGTTGTCCTCTTAATGTAATACTGCCACTGCCAAAAGGGTTAGGTAAAGCATAAGTCCAATCTACCGGGTTCCGTGGGCGTCCCCAGGCGTCATAACTGCGTTGTTCAACTATGCCGTTGTTATCCGTAATAGTTAGTAAACTGCCCTGATGATCTAAATGCAAATAATATAATTTATTATCACTTTGTTTGTGAATTGCGATAGGCTTACCATCTGCGTAGATATAGGTATATGATTCGCCGTTCAATATTTCCATATTTGCACTATTAACATTATAATTTGTGCAAACCGAATTTGGGTAACCCACACTTATATCCATTTTAATCCTTTGTTGATCTACACCATATTCAAAATTCATTTGTTTATCCGTCAGCATTTGGTCTTGTATAACACTCTCAATTTTATTGAATGAAGTGTATGTGCAATGTTGATCTTCCTTTGCAGCATCAGGCACATAAGGTGGGTTTAAATTATATGGATAAGTATGTTTGATAATTGCATTTAGTTTCTGTGCGTGGTAGATAGGCTTGTTCATTTTGTGTTTGATTTTCTTTCGATGCTAATGCAATATCATTTTTTGGTAGTCAAAAGCAAAAAACTTCAAAAATATTCGAAATATTTTTTTTGCATTCCAGAACAGAAAAGCTGAGGTTGTGTTCTGTGTTTACTTCGTAATAATTTTAATCTTTCCTCTCCATCCACCAAAATAAAATAATGGATGACTGTTTCGAATGGAGATTATTTCAGCTTCATTTATTAAAGATAATTTTCTTCCCCGGTCATTTGGTTTCGTTTTCTTCCCATTTATATAAATTGAACATCTTAGATTTGCAGAAAAGTAGGCTGTCGCCATGCAATTATGGTAAAGGGTAGGGTCATCATGATTATCTCCGAAAGTAATTATATTGTTGAACATGTAAAATTGCTTTTTGTCTAAATTGAGCATCAAATATCTTTTCTCATCCAAGCTTAATCCATCTAAAATAAATTTTTTAAAAGTTGTATTGCAAATGAGACTATCAAATCTGGAAGCCTCTACTTTATTTTTATAATTGTATCGAATTCCATCTTCATAATATAGCATTTCGTCATGTCTCGTACAAGTGTTTACTGTTTGTTGACACGAACTCTTTCTACAGTTGATTAAGATAAGGAATGCAATAATTATATGAGCTCTTTTCATTTTCAAAATAAATTAAAATTGCTATACATAATTGATGGAGCGAAAGTACAGAAGGCACCATCAACAGGTTTATGAGAAGCATCAAACCTATTTAAAACCAGAGATGGTAATTTGAGGTTCAACAAATCATTAGGTGAATGATACTGGGTTGAAACTATTCTGGGAACATTTCCAATAAAATTATTTTTAGGAGCTTCAGTAATATCTATTTCAGGTTCGTCCCGATGTATATGGTAAGTTGCTTTTGTATTTGGGGGTTTAGTATAGTTCTTACCATGCCGGGCTCCAGAGCTAGCCGAGGCTCTTTTTATTAATCCGTCATCGTACAGAACTCCGCAATATTCTTCTCCATAAAATCTCGCTCTGGTAAAATCAGCTTGAATAGTGTTATACTGTTTAAAAGATAATTTTATATTTCCCCACTTATTTCCACTACCATACTTACAGTTAAAATAAAAGCTATTAAAATAAAACCCTAATGAAGTAATGCAAAGTAAGAAAGATTTACAGACATCAGAACCTGAGGGATCAGTAAACTTTAAGGAATTATTTAAACAATAACTATATCGATTATAACTTTGGGTGTTCTCATATGATAGTGCATATTGATCTGAGCTCAACATTCTGCACAACACCGGATCATACAAACGGCCATTCATATTTATCAAGTTAAATGCATCTAAATGCTCATGCATTGTATAACCATTTAATGAAATACTATTTATACCAAAAGGGTTAGATAAAGTACAACTCCAGTTGGCAGGGTTGTGGCCCCAGGCATCGTAACTGCGTTGCCCTACAATACCGTTGTTATCCGTAATAGTTAGTAAACTGCCCTGATGATCTAAATGTAAATAATAAAGTTTATTGTCACTTTGTTTGTGAATCGCAATAGGTTTTCCATCAGCATATATATAAGTATATGATTCGCCGTTCAATATTTCCATGTTTGCACTATTAACATAATAATTTGTGCAAACCGAAATTGGGTAACCCACACTTATATTCATTTTAATCCTTTGTTGATCTACACCATATTCAAAATTCATTTGCTCCCAGGTTTTGATCCGGCAAAACACGTTTTATTTTATTAAATGTTTTTAAGGGCGCGATAAACGAATGGTTTTGAAAAGGGGTTAATCACTCTTTTTGAATTATGTTTCATAAAAATCTTTCTGCAATATCAATTTTTAGCCGGCATTATCAAAACTTATTTAACTGCATACAAACCGAAACAAAAAACCCTCCAAGTGTTTAACTTGAAGGGTTTAAAAATTTTCTGAAAGTTTTATTTGTGATTCCACTGGGACTCGAACCCAGGACCCCTACATTAAAAGTGTAATGCTCTACCAGCTGAGCTATAGAATCGATTCCGTTGCCTTTGTTACCAATTGTAACGGGGTGCAAAAATAGGAGTATCTTTTAATTAATCAAACCTTTGCCAATTTTTATTCGTTCTTTTGTTTACCTGTCTGAAAATTAGAAACTATCATTTTAAATCCCGGTCGTTTTTCTCCATGGTTTCGCCAAGTTCGGCAGCAATTTCTTCTAAGGAGAGCGCATTTTTTAAGGAAAAATCACCAATTTGGGTTCGGCATAAACTGTTTAAATAGGCACCGCTTTGCAGGGCTGTTCCAAAATCTCGTGCCAATGATCTTATGTATGTGCCCTTGCTGCAAACTACTTTAAAATATACAATGGGTAACGTTATTTCAGTAATCTCGAAACTGTAAATAGTTATTTTTCTTGGTTCAAGTGCTATGGCCTCCCCTGCCCTTGCCGAAACGTAAGCCCTTTTACCATCTTTTTTTATAGCTGAATATATGGGAGGAATCTGGTTTTGTTCACCCATAAAATTTAACGCTGCACGATAGATCATCTCACTGTTGATATGAATGGTGCTAAATTCAAAATTATGGGCTGTTTCCTTATCAAAACTGGGTGTAGTGGCACCCAGGTAAAAACTTCCGGTATATATTTTGGGCATTCCCATGTACTTGTCGATATTTTTAGTTTCCCTGCCTACACAAATAATAAGTAAACCTGTAGCTAAGGGATCAAGGGTTCCTGCATGTCCAACTTTTACTTTCTTCTTTTCTATGATTACCCCCTCAGCCGCTTTATTCAGGTTCCTCTGAATTAAACGTTTAATTTTATTGGTTACGTCAAAGGATGTCCAGGTAATGGGTTTATTAACCAGCAATACTGTGCCAGTTTCAAGATCTATCAATCGGCTCATAAAAAAAAAGTAGTAGAGAACTTAAACAATCTGAAGATTATATCCTAAAAAATACAGGATCAGTATAAAAGAGCCCAAGGCAATGCGATACCAGCCAAAAATCTTAAAACCGTGTTTGGTTAAAAACGAAATGAATGCTTTAATAGCAATCATGGCTACCACAAAAGCAACTAAATTGCCAATAATTAGTAAGGGAACAGTATCGGATGTAAAACCAACATTCTTCTGATATTTATACATTTTAAGCACCGTGGCACCGAACATGGTAGGAACTGCCAGAAAGAAAGAAAACTCGGCAGCTGCCTTACGGCTCAGGTTCTGTGTTAAGCCACCAATAATGGTTGCGGCAGATCGCGACACCCCCGGGATCATTGAAATAACCTGAAAAAATCCAATTTTCAATGCTTTGGGATAGGTCAGGTTAATATCATCCGTTTCCTTATGTTGAAACCACTTATCAACAAATAATAAGATAATGCCTCCTGTTAATAAAGAAACGGCAACTACAACAACATTTTCCAGCAATTCATCAATCAAATCATTAAATAATAACCCGATAATTACAGCAGGTAAAAAGGCAACAAATAGTTTATAATAAAAATCAACAGATTGAAAAAATCGTTTCCAGTACAATACTATTACCGATAATATTGCTCCAAATTGAATGGCTACGGTAAACATTTTAACAAAATCATCAGCAGCTATGCCCATAACTGAAGAAACAATAATCATATGGCCGGTTGATGATACCGGTAAATATTCTGTAATCCCTTCTACAATGGCTAAAATAATGGCCTGTATGATACCCATTAATCTTTTGGCTTCCTCATAATGGCAAATACTTCAATTACAAAACCTGCCAGTACCACTATAGGTGCGAGTGTAATCTTTCGGAAATCAAAAATATCTTCCTGACCGGACATCAAAACAAAGCCTATAAAAATAACGGCTACACCAGCAATCATCAGGGTATAGTTTTCTTTTCCAAAAACGTAATCTTTCTCAATTACTTCAACCTTTTTGGTTGTGTATTTTTCTTTAATCATGGTTGCAATATCTGTTTTATAAATAAAATTTACAATTCATTTTTTATTCGTGTCACGCTACCGGAACATTTACATTTTAAATTGGCAATATTACTGTTTTAAAATAAGTTCAAATTTATCAATGTTGCAGAAAGCTCTCCAACTGTTTACAGATTTCCTGCAAATTAAATCTAAACTCTATACCCGGCCCACTGCTACTTTTTAATACAGGTCTTCAATTTTTGCATTTAAATATTTTTTTGTACTCACCCAACTGCTTAAAATACTAATAGCAATACCTACCACAAACAAGCCACCAAATAAAATGGCAAAGGCAACTGAATCATTAAAGTTTTCAATGCCCGGAATCCAGTTTGGCAAGAAGTTAAGTATGGTAACAAGCATCGCCAATGCCAGCAGCCAGCCCCAGATTCCATTTTTTATGGAACTCCAGATGAATGGCTTAATAATGAACCAATGCGTGGCACCAACAAGTTGCATACTCTTAATAATGAACCGTTGTGCATACAGGTTCAAACGAACCGTATTATTAATTAGTACAATTGCGATCAAACCAAATAAAGATGCCAGAAAGATTAACACCCCTCCTATTGTTTTAATATTTTTATCTACCAAAATATATACCGATTGCTGATAACTAACTTCTGTAATCCCTCTTAAAAGTTTTAATTTCTTTTCAATTAATGGAAGTTTGGCGGGCTCATTATCTATAGCATTTAACTTAACCAAAAAGGATGGCATGAGCGGGTTATAACCTAAAAATGAAACAAAGTCCTGACCCATCTCTAAAGAAAAATCTCTTGCAGCCTGCTCTTTAGAAATAAAAACAAGGCTTTTGGTAAAGGGCTCTTTCAATATGTCTGCCCTGTTTTTAGCAAGGTCTTCTTCACTAATATTATCTGTCATGAATACATTAATGATCATATTTTCTTTAAAATAAGTCTGCATCTTTTCTGATTGGATCAGCATTATTCCAAATAACCCCAACATAAACAATACCATGGCAATACTAATTATTGCAGACAGGTAGCTAAATCGCTTTTTTCTTTTGATATTGTTTTTTACAGTACTCAATTTATAAAAGATTACGCAACAAAAATATAAATGATTTAATTACCGCCAATATTATTTGCTTACATTATCCGGAAAAAGGCTCCACAGGCGTCTATTATAAAAGACTTTTCGCTTTTGGTTTTTGCCATAAATTTTTGCATCGGATAACGCAAAGAATAACTGAACTGAATGATCATCTGTATTGCGTTAAAGCCTTTTTCTTAAGGAACGAAATTGTTAAAAATGAAAGTTAAGTTCTTATCTGTAACAAAAAATTTCAGCCAAAAAGCAAATAACTTTATGTGATGCTTTCATTATAAGGATCATTGTTATTCATTTGCAGAATACATTAATAACAATTTATTCCCTTTAGAGCAGCATGGCAGCTTGTGTACAAAAACAAACAAAATTATATTTAATTTAAAAGGCAATTTAATATTTAGGATAAAAGAAATGCCTGAAAGGAAGTATATAAAAATTAACAGAATTACCAATCTATGAACAACGAATATAACCATAAACTAATAGAAGAAAAATGGCAACAATACTGGGCTAAACATAAAATATACAAGGTTACAGAAGATCCGGATAAACCCAAATACTATGTATTAGATATGTTCCCTTATCCAAGTGGTGCAGGCCTTCATGTGGGGCATCCATTAGGATATATTGCCAGTGATATTTACAGCAGATATAAGCGTTTGATGGGCTTTAATGTTTTGCACCCTATGGGCTTTGATGCCTTTGGTTTGCCTGCTGAACAATATGCAATCCAAACCGGACAGCACCCTGCCGTTACAACAGAGCAGAATATTAACCGTTACAGAGAGCAACTGGATAAAATGGGATTCAGCTATGACTGGGACCGCGAAGTAAGAACCTCCGACCCGGCATATTATAAATGGACGCAATGGATTTTTATTCAATTATTTAATGCTTGGTTCAACCCGGTAACAGAAAAAGCAGAACCCATTGATACCTTAATTAAAACTTTTGAAACTATAGGATTTAATGGTAGCGATGATAAAATTTTAACCGGGGGAATGGAGTTTAATTACCCACCATTTACAGCTGAACAATGGCAAAAATTTATTGAACCTACACAACAAAAAATCTTATTGGGCTTTCGCCTTGCCTACCTTAGCGAAGCCTATGTAAACTGGTGTGCGGCCCTGGGTACTGTTTTGAGCAATGATGAAGTAAAAGATGGGGTAAGTGAACGGGGTGGCTATCCGGTTGAACGCAAGTTAATGAACCAATGGAGTTTGCGGATTACTGCATTTGCAAATCGCTTATTAAGTGGTTTAAATACTATAGACTGGAGTGAAAGTATTAAAGAATCGCAACGCAACTGGATAGGCAAATCGCAAGGTGCAAGTGTATGCTTTAAAGTGCAGGACCAATTGTTTAGTATCGAAGTTTTTACCACCAGGCCTGATACAATTTTCGGGGTGAGTTTTTTAGCCATTGCACCTGAACATGAAATGCTTGAACAACTTGTAGATTCGGAACATCAGCAAGACGTGATGGAATATGTTGATGCAGCGAAGAACCGCAGTGAGCGCGAACGTATGGCCGACGTTAAACGTATTACAGGAGAATTTACAGGTGCTTATGCGTTACATCCGTTTACGGGTAAAGAAATAGAAATATGGGTGGCAGATTATGTTTTGGGCGGGTATGGCACAGGTGCTGTAATGGGTGTTCCTGCACACGATAGCAGAGATCATTCTTTTGCCCTGCATTTTAGTTTGCCGGTATTGCCTGTTATTGATAATGGTTCAAACCATGATTATACGCAGTCTTCTTATGATGCTAAAGAAGGCAACTGCATCCATTCAGGATTTTTAAACGGACTTGGTATTAAAAAAGCTATTAAAAAAGTAATTGCCGAAATGGAATTACGAAAAATAGGGAAAGGAAAAATTAACTTTCGCTTACGTGATGCTATTTTTGGCAGGCAAAGGTATTGGGGTGAACCTATTCCGGTTTATTATAAAGACAATATACCTTATGTTGTTAATGAAAATGAATTACCTGTTATCTTACCTGTGATAGATACTTTTTTACCCACAGAAAGCGGTGAACCACCTTTAGGCAGAGCACAAAATTGGAAGTATCAGGAAAAATATGATTATGAGCTCTCAACCATGCCTGGCTGGGCTGGAAGTAGCTGGTATTTTTTAAGGTATATGGATCCGGGTAATAAGGAAACTTTTGTAAGCAAAGAAGCGGTAAATTACTGGCAACAGGTAGACTTATATTTAGGGGGAAGTGAGCATGCAACAGGTCATTTATTATACCTAAGGTTCTGGACAAAATTTTTATATGATCTCGGTTTGATCCCACATGAAGAACCGGCAAAAAAACTAATAAACCAGGGAATGATTCAGGGCATAAGTATGATTGTAAGAGTGATTCCATTAACAGATATCAGTGGTGAAAATGTTTTCTATATGATCCCTTCTGATTCTGTAGACAGATATGATGCAGTGATGGAGGGAATACATTATCCTATCAATTATGTTGAATTTAAAGAAGGGAAACACTGGATCACAGAAAAAACTATTGAAAAAACTAATGCCGCATATCCCGGCTTTGCCAATTATAAAATTGCTGATCCAACTACTTTTGTCAACACAAAATTTGATTACCTCAAAGATGGCTTACAACGGAATAAAGTAGAAGTGGAAGCAACCGTTGAAAAAATGTCGAAACGTTGGTACAATGTTGTTAACCCCGATGAAATTATCGAACAGTATGGTGCCGATACCCTGCGTTTATACGAAATGTTTTTAGGTCCACTTGAGCAAAGTAAACCTTGGAACACACAGGGTATTGAAGGTGTTCAGCGCTTTCTAAAAAAGTTGTGGCGTTTATTTTTTGATAGTAATGGTAACTTACATATTAAAGCTGTTGAACCCACCAATGCCGAATTAAAAACATTACACAAAACAATAAAAAAAGTAGCCGAAGATATTGAAAACTTTTCTTTCAATACATCTGTTAGCACATTCATGATTTGTGTAAATGAACTCACAGAATTAAAATGCAATAATTATACTATCCTTAAAGAACTGCTTATAGTATTGTCTCCTTATGTACCACATATTACAGAAGAACTCTGGCAATTACTGGAAGAGAAAGAGAGCATTACCAAGAGTGGTTATCCGCAATTTAACGCTGCTTATTTAATAGAAGTCTCTTTCAGTTATCCGGTTTCAATTAACGGTAAGCATCGCACCAATATTGAATTCTCTTTAAGTGCGACGGAAGAAGAAGTGGTTAAAAAAGTAATGTCGGATGAGGTTGTACAAAAATGGCTTGATGGTGTAGAACCTAAAAAAACAATTTTCGTAAAAGGTAAAATTGTAAACATAGTTATTTAAGGAACGTATGCTGCCTTGACCACTATTATTCAGATGATTTTAATTTTAATTTGTTTTATATTTCAGATGATACGGAAACCCCAAATAAGAATTAATATATTGTGAGTTATACCAGAAATAATATTACAGATCCCATTTGTGCTATAGCTACTGCAGCAGGTATTGGAGCCATTGGCGTTATTAGAGTGAGCGGTAAAGATGCCATAACTTTGGTAAATAAATGTTTTACCGGTAAGAATCTAGAAAAAGTTCCCTCCCATACACTTCATCTGGGTAAATTTATGGATGGAGATAAAATAGTGGATGAGGTTTTAGCTTCTGTTTTTATTGAACCCAAAAGTTATACGGGTCAAAATACAATTGAATTAAGTTGCCACGGATCACCTTATATTCAACAACGTATTTTGCAGGTATTGGTGCAACAGGGTGCTCGGCTGGCTCAACCCGGAGAATTTACTTTACGCGCTTTTCTCAATAAAAAATTAGACCTTACCCAGGCCGAAGCCGTAGCCGATCTTATTGCTTCAGATAGCGAGGTAAGTCATAAAACAGCTATGCTGCAGATGCGTGGTGGCTTTTCATTGCAGATTGCCACACTTAAAGAAAAACTTGTTAATTTTGCTTCACTTATAGAACTCGAACTAGACTTTAGTGAAGAAGATGTTGAGTTTGCAAGCAGACCTGAATTAAGGGAGTTGGTTCAGCATATTTATAATTTAATAAGCGAACTTATCAATAGTTTTAAATATGGCAACGCAATTAAGAATGGAATTCCAACAGTAATAGCGGGCAAACCCAATGCAGGTAAATCTACCTTGCTTAATGCACTGGTAAATGAAGAACGAGCCATTGTAAGCGCAATTGCAGGCACCACGCGTGATACCATAGAAGAAATGTTTGTAATTAATGGTATTATGTTCCGTTTAATTGATACAGCAGGTATCCGGGAACATGCCGCAGATAGCATTGAAAGTATAGGCATTGAAAGAGCACATGAAAAAATAAAAAAAGCAAGCATAATACTTTATTTGTTTGATGCACTAACCACAACACCCAACGATTTGAGTAACGAGCTAATGTTATTTGACGGACTTGAAAGTATAATAATCCCCATTGGCAACAAGATAGACCTGGGCGATGAAATGCAAATAAAGAAAGACTTTAAAGATTTTAAGGAAGTGATTTTTATCTCCTCAAAAGAAAAAGTAAACATATCGCAGCTTACGCAACGTTTGATAAAGATAATTGAAAACGACAAAGTAAATAATGATATAATCATAACAAACATCAGGCATTATGAGGCATTAAAACTCAGTGGAGAAGCACTGGAAAGCGTATTACAAAGTATGAAAGAACAACGCAGTGGAGAACTGCTGGCCTTTGATATCCGCAAAGCAATATTTCACTTAGGTGAAATTGTGGGAGATATTTCTACCGATGATTTATTAACAAATATTTTTAGCAAGTTTTGTATCGGAAAGTGAAGTAATTTATTATCTTTCAAATAATTGAATTAATTACCATTGCAGAATTGCCTTAAAATATTAAAGTCTCAGAAATCACTATTAATTATTTACCGGGAAATTATTGTGCCAAATTTGATTTTATACAAATAAGAAATGAGATTTTATTTAGGAGTTACGGATAACAAATGGTATAACTATCTGAGCCGGATAAGTCCTGAAGATATTAATTTCTGGCAACCTGGCGGCAAAACTAGTTTTAAGGTGATCCAATCAGGGGCTCCTTTTCTTTTCAAGTTAAAAAGCCCATTCAATGCCATTGGTGGAGTAGGATTTTTTTCAAGTCATACCTTTTTGCCCATGTCTATTGCCTGGGATACCTTCAGAAAAAGTAATGGTTGTGCAACCTATGATGAATTTTCGCGAATGATTTTAAAATACCGAACAGACAAAGAAAATCTGAATCCTACAATAGGATGTATTGTGCTTTCCAACCCTATATTTTTCAAACAAGAAGATTGGATCGAGACCCCTTCAGATTGGGGTAAAAGCATTGTTCAGGGCAAATCATACGATGCCGAAGAAAAAATTGGAAAGCATGTTTGGCAAAAAGTTGAACATTTATTGGAAAAATATTTACACATCAATACCGAGGATGAAAGCATAAGCCAATTCTTATTGGAAGAACCATTTTCCCCTATCTATGGTAATTCAATTTTAACTAAAGTAAGAATAGGTCAACCAGCTTTCCGGGTATTGGTAACTGATGCTTATTCAAGAAGGTGCTCCATTACAGGAGAAAAAACACTTCCGGTTTTGGAGGCTGCTCACATTAAACCATACGCTGATGCCGGACCTCATCTCATTTCAAACGGCTTATTATTAAGGTCAGACATGCATAAACTCTTTGATTCCGGCTATTTAACCATTACCAATAATTTCAAAATTGAAATTAGTTCAAGGATAAAAGAGGAGTATCAAAATGGCAAAGAATACTACAAATACCACGGTAGCGACTTATTAATCCTTCCAAATAGAGAAATAGACAAACCGAATGAGAGCTTTATAGACTGGCACAACACCAATATTTACAAAGGATGAAAACTGATATAAATCAAATAATAGATGCAATAAAAAAATTCAGGGATGAGAGGGATTGGGAGCAGTTTAATGATGCCAAAAACCTTGCTATTTGCCTAAATGTAGAATGTGCCGAATTGCTTGAAGTATTCCTATGGAAAAATGCCGAAGATGTCAATATTAAAAATATAAAAGAAGAACTTGCAGATGTCTTTAACAATGCGTTCCTTTTAGCAGATAAATATGGATTTGATGTGAAAGAAATTGTTCTTGAAAAACTTAAGAGCAATGAATTAAAATACCCGGTTGATAAATCAAAAGGATCTAATAAAAAGTATGATGAGATTTGAAAAAATTTCCTTAAAAAATTATCCCCAATAACTTGTTAAAGATAGCAATTCCTACGAAAGAAATATTTAATTTGGAAAAATCAAGGTCATTTTCTAATATAGGTGAATTATGTTTACCCTTGAATAATGCCTTCTATTTACGATAATTAAGAGAACTACTTTAATGTCGGGCTGAAGGAAACATTCGGAGAATCCTACAAAGCAGATTTTTGTGTTGGATATTTCAATTTAAGGGGTTGGTAGTATTTATCAGACCTTATAGATAATTATGATAGATCTGAAAATGGATGTTGCAGGTTATTGGTTGGAATGCAAAGACTGGAAGAAGAGCTTAAACAGCATATTTCATTACATAAACAGGAAATTATTGATAATTACCTGGAAGGCAACCTTTGGGTTTATTAAAAAAAAGCGAAGTTGATTCAAGCCAAATTACCGGAAATCTTAAGTAAATTATAGAGGCCCGGTTGAGGAAATCTTATGTAACTGGAAAAACTCTTACACAAAAAACTAGAAGATAAATATCTGATTATCTGAGCAATTCTTATGTAACGGCTATGTAACTGGAAACAACTGAAATAAAAAAAAAATTCAAACACTTGATTAACAAGCTAAAACCTATGTAACGGCTATGTAACTGGCTAAAAATAAAAAATTGGGAAAACAAGGCAATCGTTTTACTTGAGAAAAGTCTTTTGTTTGAATATAATTTTTAAATATATGTTAAGGTAAAACGTTGCTACCAAAAATGCCAGCCGCACTCTTCGAGCGCCCGCTTTTGGGGCGGCACTCGATGATGCCAGCCCGCCTCTGATACAGCTACTATCTATATACACAATAATTTTTACGCTACCTTTAGTGATAACAAAAAACGGAAAGCAAAGAGCAATGGCTCCCTGCTTTCCGTTCTTATTTTATGAATACTTCGTTTAGTTGCTTTTCACAAGCTTCTGCCTGAAAACGCTTCCGTTGGAAGTAGCGTTTATAAGGTAAATGCCTGGTGCAAGTGCAGATGCATTGTCGATGTTTATGCTGGTACTGCCTGCTGCCACATGGTGAACATTCTGAATTACCAACTGGCCCTGGCTGTTAAAGATGGTAACAGTTACATCAGCGACTGAACCGTTTACTGAAAGTTGCAGATTGTCGGCGAAAGGGTTTGGAGCAGCAACCATTTCAAAGGCCGAACTACCGTTGTTTACGTTTACAGTTATTGGACCATAAGTTACAACACTTCCATCAACATCTGCCTGCTTTAACCTGTAATACACTGTGGATAGATTCAGCATGGAAAGTTTACTGTCAGTTAAGTTATAATTGTTTACGCGGGTACTGTTGCCTGCAGCTTTAACAATGCCTATTGATACAAATTTATTATTATCAGTTGAGCGTTCAACTTCAAAATAATCACTGTTGATTTCTGAGGCTGTTTGCCAGTTTACTGTGATCTCGTTTGCAAGCGTTGCGGCGAATCCTGTAAGGGATACTGGTAACGTTGTGTTATTAGTACTGTCGCCAGTGATGAAGGTGCTGAAAGAGGTAATTCCTGAACGGGTGCTGGTGTACGGATTGGTACCTGTTGCAGGTGCATATGAGCTGGCTGCAGGAAGGTTCCATGATATTCCGTTGTGGTGGGCGATGCCAGTCTTACTGCGTATGAAAGGTGCAAGTTCCATCGTGTCATTCCATTGAAGCTGCACAGTAGCGTTTGATCCGCCTGCAACTGCTTCAGAAATAACCCAGCTCCTGTTCACTACGTGTGAAGTAACAGCTGCCCCGGTAAGTCCGGCGTTTTTAACACCTCTGAAAACCCTTACAGAGATCACATCGGTTGTGCCTGAAGGCATAGTTACTGTTGCCGGGGTGTATGATCCTTTAGAAGTTGCGCTGCCCACAGGGAAAAGTATTGCAGGACCTGCGCTGACAACTGTTCTCTTTAATGTACCACCGGTAGTGGCGTTTTCCGTTGTTGCGATATAACCACTTGCCGATGAGCCGGTAATAACACCTGAGCTGCCGATAATCAGGTCGTTGGTGCCAATGAAGATATTTCCATTGCCTAGTGTAAGTTTGTAATTAACTGTTTGTGCAGCCAGAAGACTCACACCATAAGGGTTGTTAATTATAAGTGTATCAACTGCGGCGGGTAGTCCTGAACCGAAAACCTGTAACGCTGTTCCATCATATATATATGTAGCCGTAGCGCTAAAGGTGCGTGTACCTGTTACAAGAATATCTCCAGTGTTACCGCTGGTTGAAATGCCATTGGGCGAAGAAATAACAAGTGTTGCCCGCGGGCTCAATGTAAACGCGTTGTTTCCCTGAACAAGATAATCTGCTGTATTCAGCTTACCACCTGTTTGAACAATCATGTTTCCCTGAACAACCAGGTTGCCTGTAAGTGTTGCGTTTCCTGTTGAGGTAATTGTTACGTTGTTGTAGGTACCCTGTGCACCGGTGGTAGTTGATATAATCAGATCGGGAGTTGTAGCCGCCGGACCCTGTTTGGTAATTGTAGCCGATGCAATTGTAATAGCGCCGCCTGTAACCAATGCTTTTCCCAATAGAACAGACCCCGAGCTCATGCTGAACCCACCGCCATTTACAACAATATTTCCTCTGAAGATTGAATTGGTATTGATACTTGTTGCTCCGTCTATTTTCCAGTAAACATTTTGAGCCTGGGTGCCGTTTACCAGCAAAACCCTTGCATTTGTAGAGGTTGAAAATGCACCGGTAATTTTAATTACGAAAACCGCATTGGCATTTCCCTGTGCGTTGAGGTAAACTGTATCAATTAAAGTTGTTGCCGCTGAAAGCAGGTATGTATGTGGTGTCAGAACCAGATTACCTCCGAATTGTGCAGGATAAAGTAATTGAATATCGTGTGGAAGGGTATTCAGATATGAGTAAATACCGGTTAATGCAGCTGCGGCACTGGCAGTACCTGTATCATTTGTAGGGTGTACCTTACCTGTTACAAGCAATGTATCAAAGCCAGCGGTGGTTCCGTTGTTGGTACCAACATCACCAGTAACATAAGTAATACCTGAGTTGGTTACCTGACCTGTGCTGGTGAACAGTGCCCAGATTGCAGTGGCACCGGCTGCAGGCGCAGCAGGACCTGTAAGGGTTGGACTACCGCATCCGATTGGTGTATAGGCAAAAGTTCCGTTTAATGTTACAGCACCCGTGGTGGATAGCGCGCGGCCCTCAAGTGTGTCGCCACTGTTCATGTTAATAGCGGCGTTGTTGGCAATGATGGTTCCTCTCATAGTGGTACCGGCGGCCATGCTTACAAGACCTTCTATTTTCCAGAACACATTACAGGCTTTTGCGCCATTGATCAGCCTTACTTTAGAATTGGCAGCAGAAGAAAGTGCACCCTGAATTTTAAAAATGAATACTGCTGATGCATTTCCATTAGCATTTAATGTTAATGTACCGCTAAGGGTAGAAGCACTTGAAATTGAATAAACGCCGGCAACCAACGTATCGTTGTTTCCGATGGCGTTGGAAATAAAGTAGTTAGGTGTTGTGCTGTTAAGCTGGTTGTAAGCAAGGAGCAGGTCGGCAGCACCCTGTGAGGTTGCAGCATTGGCGCTGTTCATTACTCCGTTAACATTTCCGAAGCCGGTATTTGAACCGTTATTGGTTCCAACATTACCTGTTAATTGAGAAATACCGGAATTTGTTACGGCACCATTGGTCGAAAAAAGCACGAAACCTGCCATTGTACCTAATGTTGGCGCCTGTGCCAAAGCCACATACGGACAAAGAAGGAATAAAATGGCGGCATAGAAAACATTTTGTAGCGTTTTTTTCATTTGTATTTTTTAAATTGTGAAGATTTTCACTTGCCAAAGGTCCGCTTAAATAAATGAATATCAACTTTTTCATTGTTACATAATTCAACAGGTTTGTTCTGTTTTGAACCAAAAAAGACTAGTTTTGTCTGAGGACGGTCAGGAAAGGGGTGTTATTTAATTTAAGTATCTGAAGGGTGTATGGTTTTCGGCGTAAACTACAAGTCATAATATTAAATAGTTAGTGTTTTGCAGGTGATTGCATTCTCCAGATAAAAGTACGCTTGTGATGAACCCAGATAAATCATCTCGTCAAGAATCCACACAAAATCATTTGAGAACCTTTTTATTCTACTTATGGGAACTTCCAACAACCCTCAAACCCTGAGTTGAAGGTCAACCATTGTATGCTGATAGTGCTTATAGTGGTAATGAAAATCGCAAAGCGATCCGCAAAAACAAATAACCTGTACGCGTCCATCACAAAGCAAGTCGTAACAAACCATTAACAGAATATAAAAAGAAAATGAACACGGAGTTTAGTAAGGTTCGATGCAGGGTTGAACATGTTTTCGGACACATGAGAAAAGTAGCCGGCGGTTACAACATCAAATGTGTCGGATAAAATAGAGCAGCTGGCTGTATAGCCTTGATGAACCTGGCTTTTAACTTCTGGAGATGCTCACATTTATTGACATCGCAGGGATAAGTGTGCTCTAACTTTTTTAAAATCAATGAATTACGATTAAAAATAATAACAATTAGATCCCGGAGCAAAATCAAGATGAAGGAATTATATCGGAAGTTATGTTTTTAGAAGTTTCCTTATTATATATAACCTTAAAACGTATAAATGATACAGGTGTGTTGTTGTACATTTTGTGTTGTTGTAATCACATCAAATTTTTAACTTTTACTCTATCAGAATTCATTCTTTCCTACCCTACTTCCGGGTTAGTTTTTTTACCCCATTAATAGTTATAAACCTCTTCTATCAATATATAAATAAAGGCTTTAATGCAATTAAGCAACTATATTAGTTGACGCTTACCAATTGAATTTTAACCACAGTTTAAGAAACAATTCAGGCAATAACCTTTTGTGTTGTGGCATGTGGTACCATATGCCACAACACATACAAATTTAAACAAATCAAAAAAACCGTTTTTCAGCTATTTTTGAGGCAAAAAAAAATAAAACAAAAATTTCGGTTTTTTTATTTTAGCGCCTGGCGTAGTCAGTAAAATAAGGGCTTCCCATGGATTCGAAAGATTCTTGTATCTTAATTTTACCTCAATATATAATTACTTGTTTATTAAATACATTAATTTTCTGTATCGCGAAGTAAGGGTTGTTTCTTGTGGCTATTCTACCCTATCTAATGATCTGATTTTTATTTACTTTTTAAATTGCGGTTTATTTTTTATCTTTCAATTGTAATTTTCTTAGGTTTGTTTAGTTTTTTTATCGCAATGTCTGCTGCATTTATTATATATCTATTAAATGATGAAAAAATTTCAACCTGGTGTCGTAAAACTTAATTATGCTTTTGTGTTTTTCTTTGTTGCAAAAAATAAGAAGATAAAATAAACGCATTTAGGTCATATTTTACAAATTTTTACCTGAAAAACTTGCTAAATCATAATCATAAAGTTAAATAATCAAGACTCAAAAATCAACAAAAAAGAGATGGCAATTATTAAAATTTCATGAGATACTTTAACCCACACATAGCACAGGCAACTCATGACATCATTCAACATAGTGTTAAACGCACCTCCGCTTTAAAGCGAAGCAACGTTTAATTCTTATGTGTTAAATGCAGGTTACTTTTCTATTTGTCCTATAATTACTTGTCATACCTAAAAGATATTTAGTTAAAGCTGTTCAGTTTTTTGGAGTTTCGATAAATCAAAACCTTTGGCTTTAAGTCTGGAAATAATCTGCTGATAAACTGTATCCTCCATCTTAGATGTTCTTGATAGAACCCACAAATATTTTTTGTTCGGGTGACTAACTACGGCATAACTATAATCATCTGCTAAATCAATTATCCAATACTTGGCTTTAAAAGGCCAAAAGAATTGTACTTTTAATTTTGCATTACCTGAACCTTTTTCAACAAATGCTTTTCCTTTGATGTAGGATTGTTTACCATTCACACTGTCTCTATGGCATCGGTTCTCAACAACTACATATCCTTTTTCGCTCAAAGTATATTCGGCCGTGGTGCAGTAACAGCCTTTTTGAAAGTACTGAGGGTATGAAGCAATTTCATACCACTTTCCTGAATATTTTTTTAAATCTACAGTTGTAACAGTTTGCAATGTTTGAGCTTGATTGTTTGTTGTTGTCATAATAATCAATAAAATGATTAGTGAAATTAATTGCAAAGCTTCTAATAGCCATTGCCTGAAAAATATATATGTCATTTACTAAGAAATTTTGAACCAATTATTGCTTCGCTTCCTTCCCAAAGTCGAATTGCCTTAACTCTATCATAGCTATCAATGGGTGATGGAACGGGTCTACCCTTTTCATAATATTTTCCGCTTGTTGTAACAGCATTAGTTAATTTGACTACAGATCTTCCAGAGCTTTTAGGATTATTAGAAAAACCAATTATTTTAAAAATGAAATCCAGTAGACTTCGGTATAAATTTTCTCCGAATTTATGGGTTCTACCTAAATTTGTTGTTAGCATTAAGCCAGAATTTATCGCGTTTATAAATGTTTTATATGACAAATTTTTGTGTTTGAGTCTTCGGTTAAGTTTGTATGCAAAAAGTAACATACACAATTTTGAAGTTGCATAAAACTCCTCGCATTGCTTTTTAAGAGTAGAGTCAGGATTCTCTTTCGGATAAGCTAACTCATTAATTTCTCTGAAGACAGCCGGAGCAAAAGGTGATTTGTTTTTTGGGTCGTGTAAACTGCTTGCAATAAAAACAATTCTTTTAAGCTTAAACCTTTCAAGCAACAAATTTTTTAATAAGAGATGGCCGATATAATTTGTTCCAAAGATTTTTTCCATTCCATTTTTGGTATTACGGAATGTCTCAGTGTAAGAAAGTCCTGCATTGCAGTTAAGTCTCCAAATATTTTCGTGTTTAGATATTCCTTTAACAAAACTCCTGATGCTATCAAAATTGCCTAAGTCAAGGATTTTAACAACATAGTTTTTTTTGATTTTAAACTTTAAAAAACTATCAATTGATTTTTGTGCTTTTTCAATGTTCCTGCAAGCCATAATAACAGTATAATTTAAATCCAACAGACATTTGCTTGTCCACAATCCAAGTCCACTATTTGCTCCTGTTACAAAGTTTGTTTTCATTTTATTTTTGATAACTGTAAACTCAACTTTAAGGCTATGACTAATGTTTTCTAATATGCCGAATTGCAATTGAAAATTAAGGTCGTCAGTCGAGTTATCAAACTTAGCCGTTAATTTTTTCATTTAAGTAATTTTTTTTCATTTCTGATTGATAAATTGATACACTGTAAGTGGAATGTATGAGACTTTTTACACAACCATATTCCAAATAATCACAGCGAGCATTCTTGCAGTTGCAGATATTACCGATGCCCTTTTTATTCAATGTGAGATACGGCTAAAAAAATTGGGAAATGCAGTGTCCTTTAAATTTCCTATTGCATTTGCGGCAATTAATAAGGCAATTTTGAGCCTGTTACTTACTTTTGGAATTTTGTTGCTAATAACTTTTCTTCAGGTTTTTTTTTGATATTTGGAGATAATCTTAACCAACTTGCAAATTGCTTGGTGGGTTCAACCCATGGCCTTTGACTAAAGTGGTACCATTTAAACAAGTTTCGAATATCTTCATCATGCAGGTAATTTTTTACATGGTTTAAACACTTGCCTGGTCTGCCATAAGGAAAATCCCGACTTTCATGTGTGGGAAAAAAGAAGTTGTTATATATATTAAAAAAACGGTATTGCAGTATCAATCATGCTGTATCAAAAATAACCTTAACCTTTGCTATATGAATAAATGCCCGCGCTTTAACTTGTAGCAAAAAAATCATTTGCACCAAACAAACATTCGTACATATCGCAAAGTGCAAGTAATGCCCAATTTTTCGCTTTCGAATTATCGACTTAATAGCTCGTAGTCCTCTTGTTAAATACTATGGCCGTTGTGTTAAGAACTGTGCAAACATCAATTTCGTGATTCTTGCAATGCCCTGTCGTACTTATTAAAACACCAAAACTTTTTGTGTCTTGTTTAAATAAATTTCAGGAGAACCTGTAGAACATTTGTATATTCAGGCAAGTAGCCCTCGCGGTTAAAAAATCTTACTCAATTATTTTTTAAAAACAAAATAAAAAATAGGGTAAACACCCAAAATTGAACCCGCAAGATTAAGGTTATTAGTTTACCGTAAATTTCTATATTTTTGACCTTCATTCAATCAGCAGGTATATAAATGCAAATATTAAATGGTAACGAGGTTTCGAAAATTCTAAAAATTGAAATTAAAAAAGAAGCAGATTTATTGCGTGCTTCAGGTGCTAAAGTACCCCATTTGGCAGCAATACTTGTTGGTACAGATGGAGCAAGTATGACTTATGTAGGAGCCAAAGAAAAAGATTGCAAAGAGGTTGGTTTCAACTCCACCGTATTGCGTTTTGATGCCGGTATTAGTGAAGTGGCGTTATTAGCTGAAGTGGAAAAAATAAACAACAACAGCGATATAGACGGTCTCATTGTACAATTGCCATTACCTGCTCATATAAATGAAAAAAAAATTACGGAAACCATCAGTTATAAAAAAGATGTTGATGGCTTTCATCCTATGAATGTAGGATTGATGTTTAAAGGCCTTCCTTGCTTTTTACCGGCTACTCCATTTGGCATACTTAAAATGCTTGAACACTACCAAATAGAAACATCAGGTAAACATTGCGTAATTATTGGCCGCAGTGATATTGTAGGCAAGCCAATGAGTGCTTTAATGCTACAGAAAAACTGTACCGTTACTGTTTGTCACAGCAAAACAAAAAATGTGAAAAATTATACCTTACAGGCCGATATTATAATTGCCGCATTGGGTATCCCGGCTTATTTAAAAGCAGATATGGTAAAAGAAGGTGCTGTGGTTATAGATGTAGGCATTACCCGTGTTAATGATAATACCAATTTAAAAGGGTATGTTTTAAAAGGTGATGTTGATTATGAAAAGGTAGCCCAAAAGTGCAGTTATATAACCCCTGTACCCGGCGGTGTTGGCCCCATGACAAGGATTGCTCTTTTGCTAAATACACTACAGGCAGTAAAAAATACAAGTAAAAACATCCTTAAAACAAACTCTCAATAAACACCTGCTTACCAGGAGATCAAAAAACTTAAGGTTCACACCAAAGTTGGATCATTGCCATACCTTACCTGTCGAAATTTCAATCAATTTTAATAACTTTTACGGGTTGTCTTTTTCTGTCACCCGCTTTATAGATTTTGAATTAACTTAATTCATCTTATAGTCAGTTTATACTTGATCCAAAATAACATTAAACATGGAGAGAAATAAAAACTTTCTTATTAATATTAAAATCCTCTATACTTTAATTTATATCTATTAGGATGAGCCTATTTATTTAACTTATAAATTAACCCAAGAGAAACATTAAAATTATTATTGTGCGGGAAACCGCCACCCGGAAAGTAATTAAATACTTTAATAGTGGCAGAATCATAAAAATTGTAATTCGATTGTAATGATATTACTCCTTGAAATGCCCGTGTAATCCTAAGAAAAAATGCTAACTCAAGTGCTGCCCCAAATTTGTGTATTTTACTGTTATAAGTCTTTTTTAAATCCCCCCAAAAAGGATCTATATGAATTGATTGAATGGATTGTTTCTCGTATGAATAGATTCCGGTTAAACCTAAAGTTATCTGCAACTTTTCTGCTTGCCTGTTACTCGCAATAAAAATTCCGGGCTTAACAAAAAGAGAATTCGATTCACATGAAGAAAATTCTTTTTTGGGATAATAGGTACCTCCCCCTCCTTTAATACTAAAATGAACTTCATGTGCCGGATTGTAATAATATAATCCAACGTCGGCTGCAGATAAATTATAATAGAAATCAAGTGGCCTGTATTGAATAGTGAAAAAATAACTGGCACTCGTATCACTCCACATTTGTGCCGACAAACCTTTGCAGAATAAAATAAGGCTGAGCATTATCCATTTTTTCATTTTTGTACTGCATTGTAAAGTGAAGAATTTATCGAATCAACTGTTAAACTTAAAAAGGTAGATGTAAAACTTAAAGGAATTACATCCACATCAGACCCATCATAGGCTATATATCTTTTACTGTAAACGGATAGGGTATCTGTTTTATAGCTAGTAAAAATATAATAGGTACTGGTATCATTTACCGTATTTAAAACTAAATAATTACCGGGATTTATAATTGTAATTTTCTTTTGTGCGAGGTATATAATGCTATCAACAAAAAATATCTCACGGGTAGGTCTTTTAATATTCAATAGAATGTAATCAGGTGTAAAATCCTGATAAGGCATTCTTCTGATTATGTTTTTTTTACAACATAAAAACGTAATGAGAACAAACACTGTAATCAGGTATTTTAATTTCATGACTTATACATATTTGGTTCAGTAATTAATAGGAAGATAAGCCTAAGAACGTATTATTAAAATAAAAATTGTAACCCGATTTTAACATTTATTTACAAAAATATTTATAATACTTTCAAACATATATGCATTCCTTAATTTATGAAAATATTTTATAGCTTCCTATTCCCCATTTTTGTAGTCTGTAAATAATAGATGTACGCAATACCCCTAAACCATATATGCTGCTTCGTTTAAAGTT
>JACMQU010000059.1 GCA_014376805.1 Bacteroidia bacterium | reverse complement strand
GCACAGCAACGCCTCTTTCCTCTTTTGCCAGGTACGTATAGTCGTTGCACTGCAACGCCTCTTTCCTCTTTTGCCAGGTACGTATAGTCGTTGCACTACAACGCCTCTTTCCTCTTTTGCCAGGTACGTATAGTCGTTGCACAGCAACGCCTCTTTCCTCTTTTGCCAGGTACGTATAGTCGTTGCACTGCAACGCCTCTTTCCTCTTTTGCCATTTTTACTTATCTTGTATAATAGGCCGGGATATGTTAGTGCTATTTGCCAATATTCCCCTTATTCCTGGCCTTTATAACTAATCCAATCAATGACTCTAAAGTTTCGTGGTAAATACAGAATTGCATCCTTAAGGTTAAAAAACTGGGATTATGCAAGTAACGGAATCTATTTTGTAACTATAAATACCAAAAACCGTAAAAACTTTTTTGGTGAAATTACTGATAGTAAAATGATATTATCACCTGCAGGAAAGATTTGCAATGCTTGTTTGATGGCAATTCCAGAACATTTCGAATTTGTGAAACTACCTTATTTCGTTGTTATGCCAAATCACCTTCACGCTATTCTTATTATTAAACAATGCGGTTCAGAGAAAAAAAAATCAATACTACTACGCATCCCTAAAGTGCCTGAAAAGGTTAATATGGAAATGTCTGTAATAGCACCAAAGGCAGGTTCCTTGTCTGTCATTGTGAGGTCGCTAAAATCTGCCGTATCAAAACAAGCCCATGTTATAAATCCAAAATTTCAATGGCAGCCAGGATTTTATGAACGCATTGTAAGGGATCATCAAGCCTATTTAAATATCGCAAATTATATTGAAGCCAACATTAAAAAATGGAAAGGGAAATGATTAAATTATGGAGGGTTTCCGGTTTTTCACGTGTATTTGATCGCCGATTTTTACAATGCCATTTCCTGTTTGAAGAAGGTTTTGACCGAAATATATTTTATTGTTTTTAGCCCTGTATGTTGCCAATGTTGTTAGAGGTTCTTTACCCATTGCACCTGTTTGCTGATTAACAGTTATAACCGTACAACGCGCGCAGGGTTTGGCGGCTTTAAATTGCTGAGATCCGATATAGAATTCATCATATGAATCTTCTTCAAAAGCATCACCTCCGGTAAATACAAGGTTTGGTCTGAACCGATCCATTAAGACAGGTTCAGCTAAACGCGTATTTAAATCAGTTAAGGACGATTGACCAATTAACAGCATAGGGAAAGCATCTGCAAAACTAACCATATCACTACCTGTATTATAGGTGGGATCAACCATACGTTTACTTGCAACAGGCATATACACCAGTTTGCATTTTATCTTCAGTAATGCCGAAAACCACTCATTACAAAACCTGTTATGTACAATTGCATCACAAGTGTCATCCCAAACAGTAACTTTCATCGTGGTTAAACTTTCACTAACAAACGGGAGTGTTATACATTCTTTTTTACCAGGTGCCCATATTTCAAACCCATTAACATTTTGGTTCAGGGCAAAAAGAGCCATTATGGGCAGTGTTCTTTGCGAGAGAAACAAACCATTCTCATCAACAAGCATCCATCGGCGGTCGTACAATAAACCAGTACTCTCAATTTGAGTTTCACTTAATGAAATGCCCTGAAGACCTTTAACAGGATAAATATAAATATGTGAAATTTCCTTTATCATGGTTCAAACATAAAAAAAGCGGGCCACACTTTTGATGCAGCCCGCTTTTTTTATTGTTATGTTTTTATTGATCCCACCAAACAGGCAGTTTTATATCGCTTATTGCTGGTGCATTTTTGTTATACAGGCGTTCTTCCAATACAGTTGGAAACCTGCGTGGAATAGCACCTAATATACTTGCAGCATTTGGCGTAAGTTTAGGGTAATCAGTACGGCGCCAATCAGAATATGCTTCAATCTGACTGTACATAGCAACATACTTTTGCAGCATTATTTTTGCAATGGTAATGGTGCCGGCATTTTCATTTGCATGGGCTGTACTAAAGACTATATCTGGTACTTTTGATGTTACTTTGGTAACGCTGGCTATTACTGCTTCATTAAGGGCGGTGGCGGCTTTTGCATTATCGCCGGCCCTCAACTGAGCTTCTGCTTCAATAAACTTAGCTTCATAATAAGTAACTAGCGGAAATGGTGCATCGGCCGTTGCCAAATAAGGCCCAACCTCAGAGGAATAAGTGCTAGGTACATCAGGTGCAGAACCATTAAATGCATTTCCACTGTCAGGTAAAAAATAAAATTCGCGTCTAGGGTCGCCCCATGCATTCATGGTATCGGTAAGTGTTTTACCTGCTTTTATGTAACCTGCACGTGCCACAACAGTAAAAGCATACCATTGATTATACTCATTACTTTTTGTGCCAAATTTGGCCATACAATCTGAAGCATTTCCGGTAAAGCCTGCCGCCTTAGCTGCTGCCAGCGATGCAATTGCACTTGTTGCTGATCCTGCGGGATCCTTTTTACTTAAGCGATTGTAATAACGTGCCTTTAAAACATGAGCAGTTGCTATCCATTTTTTAGGGTCGCCACCAAAAATAATGTCATCTGATCCAGGTAACATAATGTTTTTTGTTTCTGCATTAGCTAACAATAAAATGGCCTCATCAAGGTATTTCTGAATATCCTCTATCACAGTTTTCTGTGCATCAAAAGCCGGATTAAAAGAAGCAGGACCATTAATACCCATGCCTGCCTCTTTACTGGGAACATCTCCCCAAAGATCAGTGGCAACCCCAAGAAACATTGCCGATATTATTCTTGACATACCCTGGTAGTAAGGATTAGATGAGCCCGCCTGCGTGTACAACTTGTTTAAATTTACAATACCACTGGCATATATAACTTGCCATTCATTTGAGTTGGTACCTTCCCTTATTAGATAGTCATTAATATCTTTACTTTGGAAATCAATACCTGTGTTTTGTTGCACCAGCATGGAAGTCTGACGTGAAAGCTGGCCATTGGCAGTTGCAAAGTAGGCAACTTCAGCGTTTGAAAGTAAAAGAGGATTGGTTACAGCTACAGGTGAATTAGGACTCACATCATAACCGTCTACAAATTTTTTACAACCAGTTCCGGCAATTGCCAGCACTGCTAGAAATGTATAAATTATCTTTTTCATTTTTTTAATTTTAGTTTGATTATTAATTAGAAACTTGCTTTTAAAGAAAAAGTATAAGATTTAGTTCCAGGATTATTAAAATAATCAAAGCCTCCTATATTAGAACTGGCTCCGGTTAAACTTGTCTCAGGATCAACACCTGTATATTTGGTGTATAGCCATAAATTCCGGCATAAGACACCTAATTCAACAAATTTTATATGTCTGGCCAGTTTAGGAGTCATAGTAAATCTATAATTAATATTTAAATCACGTAACCTAATCCATCCTGCATCTTGTATAGCATTCTCTACTGCAAAATTACCGCCATCTCCTTTATAAGTTCTGAAATAACTATAGGCAGAAATACGGATATCATTATCGGCTTCATAAACAGGATTATTATTTGCATCAACGCCTGATTGCTTTTTACCGCTAATTATATATGATTTTTCTCTGTCATCTGATGATTCATTTGTTTGACCTAAACGGCTTAAGCGAGCCCAGGTACCATTCCATGCACTTGAACCAACTCTTGTATCAAACAAGAAAGATAATATAAATCCTTTGTAGGTAAATGTATTTCGTATACCGCCATACCACTTTGGATAAGGACTGCCCACATTTTGCTGTTTTGCATCAACCAATGGTAAACCGTTTGCACCAATCAATAATTGTCCATTACTGTTTCTTGTCCATTTTGTGCCATAAAAAACACCGTAAGGCTGATCCTTAATTGCATAAGAACCGATATTATCAAAAGCACTTTCAATATTGATTTGATCAACCCCATCTGCCAGAGATAAAACCATGTTTCTGTTACGGGTATAATTTATGTTAATGTCCCATGAAAAATCCTTTGTTTTAATAGGAGTGCCTGTTACAACCAACTCAATTCCTTTATTCACCATCGATCCGGCATTGCTGTAAAAACTGGTAAATCCGGTTGAAGGTGAAATTGGACGACTAACCAATAGGTCGGTTGAAACTTGATTATAATAAGTGAAATCTATTCCAAATCTGTTATCAAAAAACCTTACATCTAATCCTATCTCTTTGCCCGTATTTCGTTCAGGCTTTAAGGCGGCATTACCAATTCCTGCAGCATACCCATATCCATTTGAACCCAGATAAGGAAATGATAATCCATCTGTAAATCCATCTGTGTATGTTGCACGACTAAAATAAGTACGGCTGTTGTAAGGACCAGGACTTATGCCCGCCTCTGCATAGGCTATACGAATTTTACCAAATGACATTTTAGGAATTTTTATTAATTCGCTGAATACAAATGATAAACTAGTAGATGGGTAAAAGAAATGATTTTTTGCCTGGCCAAATGTTGATGCATATTCCTGACGGCCCGTAACACCTAAAAATAAAAAGTTTTTAAAAGCCAAATTCAAATCAAAGAAATAAGCCATGGTACGAATTGTTGAATTGTTTTCACTTGCATACAAATTTGCGGCATTATTTAAATTATAATTTCCCGTAGTTCCCAAATCACGTCCACGTGCATAAATATCCTGATTATAACGGTGATTTAAATTATTCCCTAAAAGTAAAGTACCTTTAAAATCTTTGTTTATTTCCTTTTTAAAAGTTACTAATAAGTCAGAATATACCTCCTGATGACGTATGGTATTTTCTTCAATTTGCCCACCCGGTGCATTACTTGGAGCCCACGAACCTATTGCAAAAATTTGTTTACGCTGATCCGTATAAACATCTGTTCCTAATCTATAGGTTACACTCATCCATTCTATTGGATCATAAGTAAAATTCATATTACCCAATATACGGTTTACATCATCCCTAAATGGATTTTGATTAACTGTCCAGTAAGGGTTATCATATATAGAAAAAAATTGACGTTGGGAACCATTAGGATTTAAATAACCACCCTTTGATGCATCGTTTAAATTAAAGCTGTTTGAAGTACGAAGTAATCCAAGCATTACACCAGAAAGATTACTTCCATTTTGAGCTCTTGTGCCACCGGAGTTAGTATAATTTACAGTTCCGCCAAAAACCATTTTGGGGGTTAACCTTGTATCCAAACTTAGCCGCATATTAGTTCTTTCAAAAGTTGTATTTGGTATGGTACCAGTTTGACTCATTCTACCAACAGAAAATCTTACTGATGAGTTTTCTGTGTTATTAGTAATAGAAACATTATAATTCTGGGTATAGCCTTTTTTGAAAAAGTTAGCCATATTATCTGTAGGAGATATTCCTAAACTGTCTCTTGTTAAATTACCCCAACTCTCCGGTGTAGTACCAGGCTTATATTTTCCTGCTCCTATCGAACTTTGTTTATCTGCAGATAAAACCCCACCACCATTTCCCTGGCTATATTTCATTTGAAGGTTTGGCAACTTATTTACCTGACTTATTTCAAATGAAGTACCCACATCTACACTGAAGCTTTTAGTTCCTCTTTTGCCTTTTTTAGTCGTAATAATGATAGCACCCGCACCGGCTCTTACACCATACAAAGCAGCAGCAGCGGGTCCTTTCAGAATGTTCATGCTTTCAATGTCATCAGGGTTTATATCAACCCCGCGGTTTGAACTGTTAACACCATTTAGGTTTGAATTAAAAGGATAATCTCCTGCAGTTGTTTGATCCGTGCTATTATCCATAGGAACACCATCAATTACTAATAACGGCTGGTTGTTTCCTGTAAAAGTTGAATTACCTCTTAACAATACTTTGGAAGAGGAACCGGGTGAGCCACCTGAACCTGTTACAAGTACACCTGCTGCTTTACCGGCTAAACCTTGTATCATATTTTGTTCACCAGATTTTCTTAACTCTTCCCCACCAATTCTCTGTTGCGAATAACCAAGTGTTTTGCGCTCCCGCTCAATTCCAAAAGCAGTTACCACAATTTCACCAAGGTCAACATTCTCAGCAATCATCTTAACATTTATTTCAGATAACCCTGCAATGCTAACTTCCTGTGTTCTTAGTCCGATTCCTTTTATAATAATAATAGAAGATTCATTCGGTACGGATAACACATATCGTCCGTTTTCATCTGTTACAGTGCCAATTTTCGTATCCTTTAACTGAATTGATGCACCTGTGACGGGATCTTTTCCAGCCGTAACAATTCCGGTAATTTGTCTGGTTTGGCACCAGACTGCAGCGATGGACACCATCCATGCGAGCAGCATTGATAATAGTTTTTTTCTCATGAGCATTTTAAATTTACAATTTAAAATTGCGAAATGTAAAGCACAAAAGCAAGAAAAATCTGTAAATTCTGTAAAATATTATTTTATTATGGTCGGTATTTACTCCATTTTAAAAGCTCATCCCAGTCTGCATTTTCCATTAATTGTGCTAATGTAATTTGCTTGTTTTCTTTCATAAATTTAGAGATTGCCATATAACCTGTAAACACTGCTATTGCAGGTGCCGATTCCTGAGGAACACCTGTTGCTATAGTAAAAGGACCATCGTTAAAGTACCGCATATATTGTCCCACATCATTACTATATAATAATTTTTGTTCAATAAAATGAGTCCATATCAATTGCTCATTACGTTTACACCAGGCTAACTGCTTTACATTATAACCTAACAAAATACTGTCTTCAATATCAGGTAAAAGTTGTTTCATAAAATACCTTACTTTACCTTCAAATAACATCATTGCTAAAAAACGTTTATCCTTTAACTGGTATTCATATTTGCCAATCGCTAATGATTTTATTGTATTAGGTATCATATATTCTCTCCGTAATTTAGCGATCATAAAATCCGGAAATTCTAATGCATGATAAAGTTTATACTGATCTCCAAGATACATATCCAAACCTATTCCTATAATACTGTCATAGGTAACATTTGCATATCCAAATTCAGATATAAAACTTATAAACTTTGGTTGTGCCGTTTGAGGAAAAAAAGTATGATAATTATACATAGCTTCACCTAATTGTGATTCAATAGAACTCAGGTCAGCATATATACTGTCTACTTCTCTTTTCAATTGTTGAATACCCGGATAATTAATAAATTTTAAAAGTGACGGTTCATAGTTCACAGCTGCTTCCGTTTCATTTATGTTCAGCATATCTTCAGCATAACTTTTATAAAAAGTTTTATATTGATCCGATAGCTGTTTAAAATGTTGCGAAGAATTTACACCATTCAGCGCAAACAATTGTTCATCAAATCTGTCTATTTTAACAGGTTCGTATATCTTATTACATCCACATGTAATAAAGAGAACCAGTAAAAGACATAAAAAATATAACTGGCTTTTAGATACAACATTCATTATTTTTGATTTTTTATTATGGATATTAGCATTTGCTGTAAATATAACACTTGCAATATCTGTATATTGATCCTATTATTAAATTGAACAAAAAATAAATTTTAAATAAATGAAAACATCGGATAAATTATTAACCCTTTTGCTACTTTTAATTACATTTAATTGCCAGGCTCAAGGCGATGAGGGTAAACTTGAATTTGGGTTAGGCATATCACCTTCTATAAGCTGGATTACATCCAATACAAAATCGGTGGTAGGTAATGGAGGTGGAGTAAACTTCGGTTTCGGTGCTAAAATAAATTATAAACTAAGTGATAAATATGCATTCGGCTTTGAAGTAAATATGCAAAATATTAACTCGAATATTCGTTTGCCGGATATAAATATCCAACCACACAATGGTGGTATTATTAAATCAACAGATCTTAGTTTAAATTATAAACTTAGGTATCTTGAATTACCGGTGATGCTTAAAATGCATACACAAGAGAAAAATAAACTTAGCTTCTATGGAGAATTTGGCGGAGTAGTTGGTTTTTTACTTAACCAAAAAGCGAATATAAGTTCTACCTATTTTACTCGTGATAATGTTAATACAAAAGCACCTGAAGAAGGTGATCAGTTTGAACTTATTAATCCAACTAATTCAAGTATTAAATACTTATATAATGTTAATTCACTCAGAGCTGGTTTAATTTTTGGAGCTGGTGTTCAATTACATGTTCTGAGTAATTCAAGAGTGGATATCGGGTTGCGGTATAACTTAGGTTTATCAGATTTTTTAGATGATGATATCTGGAAAGCTACTAACAGTTATTTAGCATTGAACCTGGGATTTTTCTTTTAAATAAAAATTAAAGGTGAAGATAACCCTCTCCCAGTTAAGTTTTCATACGGGTAACTTTAGCACGAACACTAAAAAGATGATCAATGCGATCAATGAGGCTAAAAAGTGTGGCTCTGATCTTATTGTATTTGCAGAACTGGCAACCTGTGGTTACCCTGCAAGAGACTTTCTGCAATTTCAGGATTTTATTTCTCTGGCGCAAAAAAGCATCATTGAAATAGCTGCACATTGCACAAACATTGCTGCCATTGTTGGTTCACCCACAGTTAATCCTGTAGTTCATGGTAAAGATCTTTATAATTCAGCATACTTTTTGGTTGATGGTAAGGTGCAACATATTGTTAATAAAACACTCCTGCCTAACTATGATATTTTTGATGAGAACAGATATTTTGAACCCGGTACTTTACATCATATAATTACTTATAAAAATTATAAAATTGCTTTAACAATCTGCGAGGATCTCTGGAATATCAATGATAATCCAATGTACATAAAAGCACCAATGGATGTATTAATCAGTGAGAATCCAGACTTTATTATTAACATCGCTGCCTCCCCCTATTCAAAAACACAAATAGAAACACGTCAGAATGTTTTAAAAATAAATGCTTTAAAATACCAGCTTCCTGTATTTTATGTTAACCATGTTGGTGCACAAACGCACCTCATTTTTGATGGTGGAAGTTGTGTGGTTGATGCAACGGGTAATATTTTTGATGAACTTCAATATTTTTCTGAAGATCAAAAGACTTACCAGTTAACGGTAAAAGAAAATTTAAGTATAGATCTTTGTGACGCAATCAGCACCTTAACAGGTATACGAAATAAGTATGCAGATATTGAAATTGCTTTAACTCTTGGAATAAAACAATATTTTGATAAACTTGGATTTAAAAAAGCAGTCATTGGTTTATCAGGAGGTATTGATTCGGCACTGGTAGTTTACCTGGCAACAAAAGCGCTAGGGCCTGATAATGTCTGGGCTGTAATGATGCCCTCCCAGTATAGCAGCGAACATTCTGTTAACGATAGTCTGCTGCTTGCTGCAAGGCTTGGGATCAAACAAAATATAATATCTATAGAAAAAACTTTTCAAACATTATCAGATACCCTTCAACCCTATTTTAAAGACACTCCTTTCGGACTTACCGAAGAAAATATGCAATCCCGCTCCAGGGCTGTAATACTCATGGCACTTGCAAATAAATTTGGATACATCTTGTTAAATACAAGTAATAAAAGTGAACTGGCCGTTGGTTATGGTACTTTGTATGGTGATATGTGTGGCGGCATTTCTGTTATTGGAGATTTATATAAAACAGAAATCTATCAACTGGCTAATCACATCAATCGAAAAGAGGAAATCATCCCTGTTAATATTATCAATAAAGAACCTTCTGCAGAACTTCGCCCGGATCAGAAAGATAGTGACAGCCTCCCTCCATATGATATCCTTGATTCCATACTATTTCATTATATAGAAGAAACCAAAGGTATTCAGCAAATTATTGATCATGGCTTTGAACCGGACCTGGTTAAAAAAATTTTAAAAATGGTTAATATAAATGAATGGAAACGATGGCAGGCACCTCCTGTTCTTAGAGTATCTCAAAAAGCATTTGGCCCTGGCCGCAGAGTGCCTATATCAGGTAAATATTTAAGTTAAATTAAATTAAGCTGTTTTACGCAGTGTTATCAAAGTAATTTCCGGCAAAATTCCTATTCTTCCGGGGTAACCAAGAAAGCCATATCCGCGATTCACATACAACATTTGTTTTTCTATTTTATATAAATCTGCCCAATGCGGGTAGATATATTGTGAAGGACTCCAGCGAAAATCGCCTAACTCAATTCCAAATTGAAAACCATGGGTATGTCCGGATAAGGTGAGGTCTATATCCATATGTTGCTTGCATACTATGGTATCAAAATGACTGGGATCATGCGAAAGCAAAATCTTTACCGGAACTTCCGGCATACCTGCCTGCGCCTTATCAATATCTCCAAACTTTTGAAACCTGCCCCTATCTCCCCAGTTTTCCACCCCTATCAAACCTATTCTTTTATTCTCCTTTTCTAAAATTACATGCTCATTGCGCATCAGATGCCATCCCATGTTTTTATGAATATCCACAAGGTCTGTCAGGTTTTGTGCTTTCGCCTCAGGACTTTTCCAATCTGTAACATAATCTCCATAATCATGGTTACCTAAGATAGAGAATACGCCCATGGGTGCCTTAATTTCAGAAAACATTTCTACCCATTCATTAGCTTCATTAGATCGGTTGTTAACGAAATCTCCGGTAAAAAAAACCACATTAGCCTTCTGTTCTTTTATCATTCTAATACCTTTGTAAACCGCATCTTTATCTGTGAAACTCCCACTATGAACATCTGAAATCTGAAGCATTTTTAAACCATCAAAAGCTTCAGGCAAGTTTGGCAATACAAGGTTTACCCGTCTCACCTGATACTTATAAGCGCCACTAACCATGCCTCGCGATAACATAATAAATGGAACTGATCCAGCTAAAATTCCCGCTCTTGCAATAAACTCAGATCGATTTATTTTCTTTTTTTCAGGATCAATGGCCTCCTTCATTTCTTCTTCTTCAGCATCCTTCTTCTCTCTTAAAAGATAACGCTCTATTAATCGCCATATTAAAATAAATAAGCGTTTAACATCATCAATAATCAGAAACAAAAATGTAATAAGTTTAGATGCATATATGATTACAAAAAAACCTAAAAAGTAGGTTCGTAATGTTTTGTGTACATCTAAATACCCGATAAACATATTGGTGGTAAAAATTACTAATATTATTGCTGGTACCGACCAAAATAATAGGGTAATCATTTTCTGATACCAACCCGCTTTCTCTTTAATAAGGAGTTTAATGGCCTGCCAAACATACATATCAACCAATAGGGTAAACAATATAGTACCCAAAAAAACTTTTAATTTAAATGACTGCATTCAAAAAATTTATATTGTAAAACAAATCTGCTTCCGCATTAAAAAGAAGGACGTTATCTGATTTCTCAAATATAACTTTATCATTTCATATTTTAATTTAAATCAGTTTGCCAAATTCTGCATATAAACTTCTCAGTATTTAATTTGATTCAGGTCTAAAAAGATGTGTAAATACTAAAAGTACTAAATCCAAATACTTTAGTAAACTTGCACAACTATATTATGGGAAAAACTACAAAAGCAGTAACTAAAAAATTTCAACAACTAAAAACCTGGTTAGTTAAAATTATCTGGCTTGCTTTCCAGCTTAGTCTTTTTCTGATTATCATTTACAGAATAGTACCCGTACCTATAACTCCACTTCCTGTTATTCGTTTTTTTGAACAGGCTTTTGGAGATGATCCGGTAAGGCTTAAAAAAGATTGGGAATGTATTGAAAATCTTGGAAGCAATATCTGCCTGGCAAGTCTTACCGCAGAAGATCCCATGTTTTTTAAACATTATGGTTTTGATTTTGAACAAATTTTTGAATCCATTAAAAAGAGTTTCAGCAGGGGCAAAAAACCAAGAGGTGCCAGCACAATTACCCAGCAAACTGCTAAGAACTTATTTTTCACTCCTTCCAGAAGTTGGGTCAGAAAAGGTCTTGAAGTATATGTTACTGTTTGTCTCGAAGTATTATGGACTAAAAAAAGAATTCTTGAAGTTTACCTGAATATAATTGAAATGGGTAACGGTGTTTATGGAGCTGAGGCCGCAGCATTATTCTTCTTCAATAAGCCTGCTTACAAGCTCAGCAATACAGAAGCAGCATCCATTGCAGCTTGTTACCCAAACCCCCGCAGATGGAGGGCAAATAAGCCATCAAAATACATCAGAAAAAAACAGGTTCTGATTGCCCGGTACATGCATAAAATCGGTAAACTTCCATGGGAATAAAAACTGCTTTAGCGTAAGGCTATAAACGGATAATCTGGCGTTAAGTAAACCCCTGCAAATACGGCAATGAGACAGTTATAAGTTTATTTTGCCTGATTATATTTAATTCCATAAAAAAAAAAGCAGCTCCCTTTAGAACTGCTTTTTCTAATAACCTTACTTATCCATTATCTTTTCCTTCTGATGATTTTAAATTCAACTTTACGGTTTAAACCTTCTGTACTTAACTGGTATTTTTGGATATATGGATCCTTCTCAGAAAATACCAGTAATCTTTTTTCATCAAGCTCATAAATCTTAAAAAGTTTTCGCTTAACTTCTAGTGCCCTGCGTTCGGCTAAGGTTAGCTGAGTAAGGTTTGGCTTGTTATTATCTGCATGACCAATAATTACAAGAGATGCCGAAGTATCAATCATTAATATACGTGCTACTTGTTGTAATAAATTAAATTGCTCAACATGCATCGTAAATCCATTCGGCGGGAAAGAAATTGAGGGTAAGCCATAGCCACTTTTTGATATGGTAACAAACTCATCATGTGGCACAGAATCATTAAACTCATAATATCCTTTTCCAGATGAATCAACACCATCATTAAACGTTGGAAAGTATAATCCAAGTAATTGTTTAAACCCATTTGGATCCGGGTCTATCGTATCTGGAATTCCATCATTATCACTGTCTAAGGTTACTCCCTTAGAATCCACTTTATAACCGGGCTTAGTATTAGGTTCCTGATCCAAAGCATCAGGAATACCATCTTTATCAGCATCATTTTTCATGGCGTTCGCCTTGTCTGTTGCCTCCATCAAGTCCATATAAATTTTGTTAATCGGATTACTCCAATCTATATGCTTTGGTTTTTTAGCCGTTGTTAAGTTATAAACAACACTAACCAATCCATATCCAACAAGGTCAGGCAAAGCTCCTGTATTGGTAAGGTCTATCATATTATTTCCACTCAGTATAAGTGTCACCTCTGCACCAACATCAAAATTCTTTGTAATTTTTCTTTTGAACCCAAAACTTAATGGTAAGGTTACATTGTTACCTGTATAACTTCTATTATTAGTTATTTTCACTGAATCTGGTACGTTTTTACTGGCATTGTTAATTTGCATGCCAATTCCCACACCAAAGTAAAAATTATTTCTGGGAAAACTGTTTCTGTAATCAACACTTCCTACATTAAAAATGAGCTGAAGATTTATATTACTGATATTACTTACAAACTTGGTACTATCTATAAACGTATTACTATTACTTGTTGCCCCATAAATCTTACCCTGTAAATATTGGGCACGAATTCCCATAACATGATTGAAGGAATATTTTATATACCCTCCGTATCCTGCCGAGGTAACATCCATTGGCACGTCGCCTGCAAAAAAAGGCAGACCGTAATTAAGTCCAAATGACAACTTTGAGTAATTTACAGGGGGGATAATATTTGATGTATCTCCAGGCTTTACTGCTGGTTGACCAACTTTATTACCGTTATCACCATTTATTACACTCATATCCGGAGACGCTAATCTACCTTCCTTGGTTGTTGCTGGTTTGGGAGGTTTTCTCCCTTTATTCTGCGCAGCAACAGAATAAGATAGAATGACCAACAGTATTATAAAAAAATTAGTTCTCATATAATGGGAATTAACAGACAATTTATCTGCTAAGGTACACCAATACATGAGAACTAAGATATAAAGCCGGTTCAGTTATCTACAATCTATTGTTTATTGTATAAATATATCCATGACTGAGGTTCAACCTCTTTACGCGCTCTTCTTAAAGTATTTATGGCCTCAGTTCTGTCGTCAGTCGAAATTACAGACATTCTTAACATTTGTGAATTGGTTGTACTTCTGTAAATACTTGGACTAAAACCTTGCTTTTCTAATTTAACTCTATAGGCTTCAGCTACACTTAGTTTATTAACACTATAGCAGGCAACTACAACATTGTATCGCATTGGTGGAGGAATAACATCTTTTGTAGCTTGGTAAGTGGAAGGAGTTGTATTATCTATGGCAGGAGACGTTGGTCTTTGCGATGGTCTTACTGCTCTTGGGGCAGGCTTTACAGGCCTTGCAACTTGGGGCGGAGTTGGTGTTGGTGTGGCAGGAATAACCTCAGGAGTAACTACCGGCGGTGGCACTGGTGTAACAGGGGTTGGTTCTATAGGCTGTTGAGCAGGGGTTGGTTCAACAACAAGAGGAGCAACTGCCATGCCTGTATCTATCTTAGGTATATCCTGTGCTGAAGGTTTTTCTATAACAGGTACTTGTTCTATTTGAATCGATTTATCCTTGTAATTATTATAGGTACCGTAAGACCAATCGATATGTTCTTTATCTTTACTGGTGCCTATCTTATACGTTACTCCTGTATGTAAATATAAGTGAGAATTTAAACTTGCTTTGTTTGGAGCTGCATCAAAATACTTACTCTGATTAAAACTAAAATCCATACCGGCTATCAAATCCATGCTGTGCGATAAATACTTCCTTGCTTCATATCCTACAACAATATTCTGAATCCCGCTTTTAGCGTAAACTTTAACGTCAGAAACTTTTGTGTCATCAGCAAATGTAACGTTCTGATTACCGTAAATATAACCACCGCCTAAGATGGCATAATGGTTCCAGTTGGTTCTTGCACCCGGTTCTGATGCCAGATTTCTGAGATTGAAAAATGCTTTAACTGTGTACTGATTTATTTTGGTTGAAAAATCTTTAACTTTTTCTGCATCCGTAAAATTTCCACCGGTGCCAGGTGCAAGGGCAGTAACCGTTTGTCCGCCCGATAAGTTTCCATGATTATAAGCTAACTGTAAACCCATTGATTTAGAAAATGAGTGCCTGATACCTATACCAAACATACCGGTAAAACTATACCCCACAGGGGTAAACATGTAAGGTATACCCACTGTAAAATCTGCCGCCCATTTTGAATAATTCTTAACACTTTCCTTGGTATCTTCCATGTTCTTATGAGACCAGTCAACCAGATTATTCCATGGCTTAGCACCAATTTTAATGTTTACACCTGCATAAATATTAACGAAATTATCCAGTTTTTTATCAGTACCAACTGCATCCAAATAGTAACTTTCAACAAAATGGTATTCAACACCTGCAGACAAATCCATGGTAGAATTTATAAAGTAACGTGTTCCAAAACCCATTTGATAATCACGACAAGGTCTTCCAAAAGTAGTTAATTTAAACTCGGCACCATTTACATATTTAGCGGATGGTTTGTAAATGTGGTAGCCAAAACCCGCATTTAAATAGGGTAACCAATTACTTTCAGGCCGTTTGTTAAGGCCAAAAATATTATGAAGATTGTAATATACCATCCCATGTAAACCATACATTGCTGTTCTGTAACTAACCAGGTCTGAGGCTGTGCCATCTAAAACCGCTTTGGCGGGATTATTGGGTTTCGCATAAAATACATTAGAAGTCAGTCTTGCTTCAAATGACCAGGTTTTATTGAATGAGTATCTGGCTGAACCGGTATAAATTCCAACTAAATTGGATTTAACTGTGAAAAATGTTACAGGGATTCCCAAACCCACATTCAGCGATAATTTTGTACCTAGGTTCTGGCCAAAACTGCCAAAGGAAAAACTGATTAGAAAAAGAAAGGCTATTCCTTTTTTTAATTGAGTAAAGTTTGTTCGAAATTTCATAGAGTTTGATTTTGCGACAAAATTAATCCTTTTTTTATGTATACAAAGTAAATATTTTCGCCGACAACGTTAATTTAACTCGCAATCCAACTAATTATATGCAAAACAGCAAACGTACAGGCAACGAATTAAACCGGATATCGCTTCAGGCTTTTAAAGCAAACCCCAAACTCCCTTTAATACTCATATTGGATAATTTGCGGAGTGGTCATAACATTGGTTCAGTTTTCAGGACGGCCGATGCCTTTAATGTTAACAAGATTTATCTTACGGGTATTAGTGCTGTGCCGCCTAACAAAGAAATTTTGAAAACAGCTTTAGGATCAACAGAATCAATTGACTGGCAATATATGGAGGATGCAAAAGAATGTATCTTAAAACTAAAGGCTCAAGGAATAAAAGTATATGCTATTGAACAAACAGTTTCAGGCATCTTTCTGCAGAACTTTAAATACCTGCCTGATCAGGCATTAGCGGTGATATTTGGAAATGAGGTTGATGGCGTAAACCAAGAATTAATTGATTTATGTGAAGGTAGTATCGAAATTCCTCAATTCGGCACCAAACACTCTCTTAATGTATCTGTTAGTGCCGGTATAGTTCTTTGGCATCTTGTCAATCAATTACTTACATTTAATAAATAAAATCAGATACTTATAATGGTAAGTTGAGGATTAAAAATCTCCATTTGTTCCAGAATTTCCATTTTCAGATCCCGATTACAAGTAACTTCATGCTGCAAAAGGGTATCTATTCTTTCCTGAAATGTGTTTTTGGGATATATTTTCCCTCGCAATTTTATAATTTTCTCAATTTGTTCAGCCTCAGAATTTTCAACACTGCGCTTTAAATCCTTATGGTATTGATTAAAAAAGTCTTTTAAACTTAATTTTGTTTCAAGTAACTTTTTAGAAACTTCCTTATTCACGTTTCTGCTTGTATCAATCAATATTTGAAATTCATTTAATATAACGTTAAAGCTTTTTTGAAAAGCAAAATTGCTTACATTTTTCAAATAGGTTTGTGTGAGTTTCTCTTCACTCCCAATCAGATCAGAAACTTTTAAACCTGTCTTTTCAATTTTCTCTGTCAAATTTGTTCCGGTTAATAAATTTACAGATCTTAAAACAACAGCAGGAAATTGAATACCATTTGCATCAAACACCGATTTTAACTGCAGCCAGTATGCTACTTCAGCCGGCCCTCCAACATAAGCAAGGTTGGGTAATATGGTTTCCTGATACAAAGGTCTGAGATTAACATTTGGACTAAAATTCTCTGGAAAATTTTTTATCTCCTCTTCCATTTCTTCAAAAGTAAAACGCACTTCACTATCTACCAAGTGGAAACCATTACCTTCTTTTTTAATTAATTTTCTACCTAAAGTGGTATGCAGGTAAAAAAAATTTATCTCTCGCGCATTAATTTGTAACTTATATTTATCTGTAAGAATTTTATCCGTTTCTAACTGAACTTTATAATTATTTTGATCCAGTATATCCAATTTCATAACGGCAGAAAATTCTTCCTTAAATTCCCTTTGATCCGGATCAAGAACCAATAAACCGAATTCTCTGAAAAGTGCTGTGAAAATTTTAATGCTGGCTTCAGAAAGATTATTGCTTTTTAAGTAAGTGTCTTCAATAAGATTAATCCATTTTTTACCGGTTTCATTAGTTCCTATTAACTTTTCAATGCTTTCAATGTCTTCCTTCATCCCATCCAGATCAAGTCTGCCAACTGGCATATGGTGACTATTTTTATACCACTTTATATCTTTGCCAAACAAATAAATATTATTTATTTCTTCAAAGTCATGATCTTCACTTGCGAGCCATAAAACAGGAACAAAATTATTTTCAGGATAAGCCCTTTTAAGTTCTGAACACAACTTAATTGTAGTAAGAACTTTATACGTTAGGAAAAGCGGTCCACCATATAAGCACAATTGATGTCCTGTAGTAATAGTATAGGTTTTCGGATCAGACAATAGCTTAATATTGGTATCAATTTCAGGATATGAGTTTAAAGATATTCCAGCTTTTTTATATTGTTCATTAAAAACTTTAATTAATAAGTTTCTTTTAATTGCATCAAATTGCTTTTCTTTAATAAGAGCTTCATAACCCACTAATGAATGGGGTTGATTATAAAAAGTTCTCAGGTTATCATTTCCTGCTAAATAATCTAATACAAGTGGAGAAATAAGGCCGCTTTCTGAAAGGGGAATTTTTGAATAAATCATTACAATACTTATTTAAGAAATTACACTACCATATAAATCAAAATCTTCCGCACTTTCAATTAATACATTTGCGAAATCTCCAATTCTCACAAAATTTATTTTTGCATCAACAAGTACTTCGTTATCTACTTCAGGGCTATCAAACTCCGTTCTGCCGATGTAATAACCTCCTTCTTTTCTATCAAATAATACCCGTAACGTTTTACCTACTTTTAACTTATTTATCTCTGTCGAAATTTCCTGTTGAATTTCCATTATAATAGCGGCTCTTTCTTCTTTAACTTCCTGAGGTACATCATCAGATAATTTGCCTGCATGTGTTCCTTCTTCATGGCTATAGGTAAAAATCCCCAGGCGATCAAAACGATTAATTCTTACAAAATCACACAGGTCTTCAAAATCCTGTTGTGTCTCTCCCGGGTGTCCTGCAATCAAGGTAGTTCTTATAGCTATACCCGGTACCTTTTCCCGTATGGTTTGAACCAACTCTTCTGTGCGTTTGCGGGTTATGCCCCTACGCATGATTTTAAGCATATTATCACTTACATGTTGCAACGGGATATCAATATACTTGCAAATATTTTTGCGTTCAGCCATCACCTCCAAAGCATCTAATGGAAACTGAGATGGATAAGCATAGTGTAACCTGATCCATTCAACACCATCTATATCAGAAATACGGCGTAACAATTCTGCAAGTTTGCGCTCACCATATAAATCAAGTCCGTAGAATGTACTGTCTTGCGCTATTAATAAAATTTCTTTCGTTCCGTGTTTTACAAGATGCTTTACTTCTGTTTCAATTTGCTCAAAAGATTTAGAAATATGTTTCCCACGCATGATTGGAATAGCGCAAAACGAACAAGGTCTGTCGCATCCTTCAGAAATTTTTAAATAGGCATAATGTCCGGGAGTAGTAATTACGCGTTCACCTATCAATTCATGCTTGTAATCTGCACCTATTGTTTTTAATAACTGAGGTAAATGTGTTGTACCAAAATATTTATCTACTTCCGGAATTTCTTTTTGCAAATCGGGCATATACCTTTGAGAAAGGCATCCGGTTACAAATAACTTATCAATTTCTCCCGCCTGTTTTGCTTCCGCCCAACGTATTATTGTATTGATACTTTCTTCTTTTGCATTGTCTATAAAACCACAGGTATTAATAATTACAATATTGGCATCATCATTTTCTGATTCATGCGTTACATCAAATTCATTTGCCTTTAACTGGCCGTATAAAACTTCACTATCAACAATATTTTTCGAACATCCCAATGTAATAATGTTCACTTTATCTTTTTTTAGTGTCCTGGTCTTCAAATTTTTTATTTTTTAAACAGCGAATCAACGAATTCTGTTTTATCAAACAATTGTAAATCGTCAATTCCTTCTCCAACGCCAATATATTTTACAGGTATTTTAAACTGATCTGCAACACCAATAACTACACCTCCTTTTGCCGTTCCATCAAGTTTTGTTAAAGCAAGTGCATTTACATCCGTTGCAGCAGTAAAATGTTTAGCCTGTTCAAATGCATTCTGTCCGGTACTTGCATCCAGTACCAGTAAAATTTCATGAGGAGCATCCGGAATAATTTTTTCCATTACCCTTTTAATTTTTGTAAGTTCATTCATCAAACCTATCTTGTTATGAAGCCTCCCTGCTGTATCAATAATCACAACATCAGCATTGAGTTCAATAGCTTGCTTAATGGTATCATATGCCACTGAAGCGGGGTCTGTATTCATGCCATGAGATATAACAGGAACGTCATTTCTACTGCCCCAGATTTTTAGTTGTTCTACCGCTGCTGCTCTAAAAGTATCAGCAGCACCGAGCACCACTATCTTACCGGCTTTTTTATATTGGTTTGCCATCTTACCAATGGTGGTTGTTTTACCAACTCCATTTACTCCAACCACCATAACAACATAAGGCTTTTTACCCCCAATATCATCAAATGATGCAGGTATAGAAGAGGTATTCTCTTCCAGCAGTTTTATTATTTCTGAACGCAACAAAATATTCAGTTCAGAAATGCCAATGTATTTATCAATTGAAACCCTTTTTTGCAGACGCTCAATAATTTTCAGCGTAGTTTCAATTCCAACATCACTGGTTACCAGAATCTCTTCCAGTTCATCTAAAAAATTATCATCAACTGCACTTTTGCCAACCATTGCTTTGCTTATTTTTTCAAATAAACTTGTCTTGGTCTTTTCAAGGCCCTGATCGAGTTTTTCCTTTTTCTCTTTACTAAAAAAACTAAAAATTCCCATTATCGAGACTTATATTATTAGCGTCTGTAAATATTAGATGGAGTTTGCTTAAAAATGATCTCAGGCATAAAGTGCGAAATAAAGTGCAGAACACTTATCGCTTCATCTTGCTAAATTTTGGCAGCAAAATGTTTACTACCGCACAACTAAAGTTCATTAAAGACAAACTCAATAAACAAAAAAAGCACCCTGCTTAATACAGAATGCTTTTTATACTTTCATATCAATTTAAAATTACTTTTTTACAAAGTAACTTTTTACGTTTTCGTTAGGAACAATTTCCGATTTAAATGAGTAAGAGCCTTTAGCATTTTTAACAGCTCTGTAAACCTTCGCATAGTCTTTACCTGCGGCAGTTTTTAATGTTGCAACTACTTTCTTTGCCATGATTTAATTATTTAATTTCTTTGTGAACAGTTTTCTTTTTCAGAATTGGGTTGTATTTTTTTAACTCAATTCTTTCTGTGGTATTTTTACGGTTTTTGGTTGTTATATACCTCGATGTTCCGGGCATATCAGTATTTTTGTGCTCGGTGCACTCCAATATTACCTGTATACGGTTGCCTTTTCTTGCCATTGCTTTTTTCTCCTACTTATATTTTTCCGTTACGAACATAATCAGTTAAAACGGCTGCTATACCTTTTTTATTGATCGTTTTAATTGCTTTTGTAGATACCTTAAGGGTAATCCACCTGTTTTCTTCAGGAATAAAGAATTTCTTTTCCTGTAAATTTGGGTAAAAACGTCTTTTAGTCTTACGGTTAGAGTGAGACACATTATTACCTACCATTGGGCGCTTGCCCGTTAAATCACATACTCTCATGACGTTATTTTCTTCAAAAAGGACTGCAAATATCTGCTTTTATTTGGTAAAAACAATAACTTTATACAAAGTTTTTAATTTCTATATAATTATAATAGCTTATACCAACATGTATTCCTGCATTACAGGGTTTTAAAAAGTTAAATTTCTTTAAATCCGCTATACTTAAAAAACTAAAACTACAATTACATTTCACTACATTTATCTTTCTGCTGCAGTTAAAATATATATAACTTTCGTTTATTTCTACAAACTTAAGTGTTAAATATCACGTATTTTTATGTTTTTTTGTTGATTCAAATAACAACTATGGAATTTCAATTTATATTGGTTGATCCCGCCTTTCATCCACATATTGCTTTGGTGAAGTTAAACAGGCCAAAAGAACTTAATGCACTCAACTTACAGCTAATGCTGGAAATGAAACAAGCACTAGCTGAACTAGATGAAAATGACGAAGTGCGATGTATTATTATTACGGGCAATGAACAGGCTTTTGCTGCCGGTGCAGATATCAAACAAATGGAAAGTCGAACACCGATAGATCTTCTCAAAATAGATCAATTCGAAACATGGGATCAGATAAGGAAAACAAAAAAGCCTGTGATTGCCGCAGTTAGTGGCTTTTGCCTGGGTGGTGGTTGTGAACTGGCCATGACTTGCGATTTGATCATTGCAGCTGAAAGTGCCAGGTTTGGTCAGCCCGAAATTAAACTGGGTATTATGCCGGGTGCCGGTGGCACGCAACGCTTAACAAGAGTTGTAGGAAAAGCGTTGGCAATGGAAATGGTTTTAACCGGCCGTTTTTTATCTGCTGAAGAAGCTTTAAAAGCAGGTCTTATCAATAAAGTAGTTCCTGATGAAATCTACCTCGATGAAGCCATAAAAATGGCCAAAGAAATTGCCCAAATGAGTCCCGTGGCTATTCGCCTGGCAAAAGAAAGTGTGCTCAAAACATTTGATACAGGCTTGCAGGAAGGGCTTAATTTTGAACGCAAAAACTTTTATATGTGTTTTGCCAGTGAAGATCAGAAAGAAGGGATGAAAGCTTTTGTTGAAAAAAGAAAACCCGAATTTAAAGGATACTGATTTCCCTTTCTATATTCCATTAAAATAAAAAAGTTCAGACCAATATAAAATGCATCCGAAAAATCTTTCCATTAACGATTTTTTTTATGAGCTACCTGATTATAAAATTGCACGCTTCCCTTTAAAAAACAGAGATGAAAGCAAGTTATTATTTTATAAGAATAAACAGATCAGTGACCATCAGTTTTTAGAACTGCCGGAAATAATTTCGAACAATTCATTGTTGGTGTTTAACAATACCAAAGTAATTCACGCACGCCTGTTATTTCAAAAAAAGACAGGCGCAACTATTGAGATATTTTGCCTTGAACCGGCAGATAAATCTGCCAGAGAAGCATTTAATTCCACACTTAACTGCACGTGGAAATGCCTGGTTGGAAATGCCAAAAGATGGAAAAGAGAAATCCTGCAAAAAGAAATAATTTATAAAGAAAAAAAGATTCAGCTAAATGCAATTTTCATGGATCAAACCGATGATTATGTAATCATTCAGTTTTCATGGAATAACGACTCCATAAATTTTGGTGAGTTATTGCAGCAAAGTGGGTTATTACCTTTACCGCCTTACCTTAACCGAACTGCTAATAAAGACGATGAAAGCAGCTACCAAACAGTTTTCGCAAAAGAGCAAGGCTCCGTTGCGGCCCCCACTGCGGGGTTGCATTTTACAACACGTTTAACAAAACAACTGCAACAAAAAAATATTAGCAGTGCCGAACTCACTTTGCATGTAGGTGCCGGAACTTTTAAACCAGTAAAATCACTTCTAATGGAAGGGCATCAAATGCACAGGGAAAGCATTTATGTAAACTTAAATACCCTTGAAAAAATCTTTGATGCATTAGTTAACAATCAACCAATAATTCCGGTTGGCACAACTTCCTTACGAACGCTCGAAAGTGTATATTGGCATGGTGTAAAATTATTAAGTGGCGTGCAGTCTGCACCGCAAATGGATCTTCATCAATGGGAAGCTTATCAGTTACCAGATCATTTTTTACCGGTAGATGCATTTAAAGCAATTATGGAAAACCTAAAGAAAAACAGGATGGATGAATTAACCGGGTTTACCAGTATTTTAATTGCACCCGGTTATAAATTTAAAATCGCAGATGTACTTATTACCAACTTCCATCAGCCAAATAGTACATTGTTACTTTTAGTAGCTGCTTTTGTTGGTGCTGACTGGGAAAAAATATATACCCACGCGTTGACTAATTCTTACAGGTTTTTGAGTTTTGGCGATAGTAGTATATTGTTTAAAAATCAGTAAATAAAATTTGTTGGTTTTAATTCTGATCTAGCTATGATTAAAAAAAATAATTTGAAAATTATTTTTCATTGATTATTTTTGAATCAATTAATTATCAGATAAGAATTATTATTAATTAGAAATTGAAAATAACCTTAGAACATCTTCAGCACGATTTCAGAAGGCTTGGAATAAAATCCACCATGCCGAGGCTTGCAATTTATCATTCCTTGTTAAAATTCAAACACCACCCAAGTGCTGAAGAACTTTATGAGCAGATAGGTAAAAAAAATCCCGGTATCTCACTCGCTACAGTATACAAAACACTGGAAACACTTATACAACATAACCTTGCCGGCAAAGTTATGAGCACAGAAGATAAAGTTAGATATGACGGAAGAACGGATCAGCACATTCATTTATACTGCCAAAAAACAGGTAAAATATTCGATTATGAAGATCCTGAATTGGAACAAATCCTCGTAACCTATTTGAAAAAAAAAGGTATTTCAAACTTTAAAATAAAAAATTTTCAGCTTAATATTAATGGAGAAACACGTAAACTTAAACAAAAACCAAAATCAATTAAAAATAAATTATGAGCATGTTAGTAGGGAAAAAAGCACCGGCATTTAGCACAGATGCAGTTGTAAAAGGTGAGTTTGAAGAAAATTTTACTTTAAATCAGTACATAGGGAACAAACATGTGCTGTTATTCTTTTATCCGTTAGATTTTACTTTCGTATGTCCAACAGAACTTATCGCTTTTCAAGATCGGATCAAAGATTTTGAAGCACGCAATGTGCAGGTAATCGGTTGTTCAGTAGATAGTAAATTTACACATTGGGCCTGGTTAAATACGCCTAAAAATGATGGAGGAATCCAAGGCGTGGAATATCCGTTAATAGCAGATTTAAACAAAACTGTGACAACTAATTACGGGGTGCTTGCCGGGCGTTATGATTATAATGAAAGCAATGAACTTATCTGGATAGGTGACAACGGTGAAAACGCAGTAGCTTACCGAGGCTTGTTCCTTATTGATAAAGAAGGTACCGTTCGTCATCAGGTTGTAAATGATATGCCTTTAGGAAGAAACATTGATGAGGCCTTACGTATGATTGACGCTTTACAATACTTTGAAGAAAAAGGAGAAGTTTGTCCTGCAAACTGGGAACAGGGAAAAGATTCAATGCCTGCAACTGCTGCCGGTGTAGCGCAATACTTAGGTTCGCACTAATTTTAAAAAGTATAAAAATCCCGCATATACGATGGTATATCCGGGATTTTTTTTGCGCTAATACTTTTTAAAATTTACAGCTTATAAAAATTTATAGTGCTACCTGTTTTTTGAGATTGAAATATTTAATACATTCGGCAAGTATGAAGAACTTTATCTTTTTGCTTTGTTGCTCCCTTTCTGCTATTCAACTATTAGCTCAAGCCGATAGTATCCTTACTATACCTTTGTATCAGTATGCAAAAGATGATCGGTTTGATAAATATCAAATTACTCTTGCACTCTTTATAACGCAACAGGATACAATTTTAAGCATGGATTTTGAAGGCAGCAAACCCCTTAAAAATATCCTTATAAAAAAACCACCGCGTTATAAAGATTATGCCTATGGCAATCTTTTTTTTACCGGCTCTGTAAACGAATATAATCCGGGTTACATCAGTGTATTGGTTTGCAATCCCTACAGCAAAAACCCCCAGCTTATAATAGATAAAAATCAGAATTTCGATTTTAACGATGATCCCAAATATACGCTTCCTTATTTTGATGAACCTGCGGTGGAGATTGAACTGGCAAATAAAAACTATCCGGATGGTAAAATTAAAATTGCACTTACGCGAAACAAATTGTTTGGACAAAAATTCGAGTTCAAAAAACAAATGGATGAATATTATTCAATGGCATATAAAGGAAGAAAATTTGTGGGTCTTGAATATACTTACCGGGAGCAGCGATATATAACACGTTCAGGCTTTGTAAAGCTTAATGAGGAGTCTTTTAAAATCGCCCTTTATGATGCTAATTCTAATGGTTTGTATAATGATCCTGAACTTGATAAAGTAATTTTTGTAAACAGTAATGATTCTGTATTTGATGCAACAAATCCGTTAAATTTTGTAGTGTTCTCCAAAAAGGACAAGAACAATTATTTTGAAAAAAACGGCAGACTCTATCAGATTATGGAAGCTGATGCAACCGGACAATTTATTAAAATTAAAGCCAGCAATGATGATGTAGAATTTGGGAGAATTAAAGAAGGCAAAAAAGTTCCAAAAATAAAATTAACCCTTGCCCGTGGCGAAAAATTTAAATTAACTAAATACAAAAAAAAACAAGTCTATTTATATTTTGGCAGCAATACCAGTAAAAATTTTCAATCAGACACACTAATATTAAGACAGATTGCAGAGATTGATACCAACCGTTTAAAAGTGATCTGTGTATTGTATGTAAATAAAAGCTATGAACTCCGCATGTTCGGATCAGAAGCACACCCAAATTATTTACTGGCATTTGGGGGTAAAGAACTAAGCAAAAAATTAGGTATAAACAGTGTACCTCAAAGTTTATGGTTAGGCAAAAGAAGAAGGGTAAAAAAATATGGTTTAAAGCCTAATGAATTTTTAAGAGCTTTTATGGCAGAAGAAGCTAAAAAATAAGAACTTTTTAACCCTTATTTCAGTATAGTTACTTAACAACAACTTATAGCAGCTTGTATGGATGGGCATTTAACCGTTCCATAACTACAATAAACGCAACAATCCCCTTGCAAAGACTTTAACGTTGATTTACAATGTTCGCAAACGTAAAAATAAACGCATGAATCGGCAGGCATTATTTCTTCTTTTTTGAACCCACAAACCGGACATTGCAAAGTGGATATGAGTACCAATGAATTGTTAATTTGTAAGATTGAATTTATGGTCATCTCTTTTTAGTTTAAATCTTACCAGCTTCCCCCGGCACCACCGCCACCAAAGCTTCCACCTCCAAAACCGCCAAATCCTCCGCCACTACTACTACTGCCACCTCCACTAAATCCACCGCTCCCTAAGGTACCAAATAAGAATGGACTCATACCGCCCAATCCACGACCTCTGCCACCTCCGCGGTTACTAAAGATACTGATGATAACAACAATTACGATACAAATAATAATAAATAAAGGAGACGTTTTCTCCTTTCGTTTCCTAACCGGTGCATCATTAATATACTCTCCGGATGCAGCCCGCATAATAATATCTGTTGCTTCACTTAGCCCCTGATAATATTGTTGTTGCTTAAAGTTTGGTTTAATATTTTCTTCAATGATCCGTTTAGAAAGAGCATCAGTTATGGTTCCCTCCATACCATAACCATTCTGAATCCAAATCTTGTGATCAGCAATGGCGATATAAATCAGAAGGCCATTGTTTTTACCTTTTGTTCCGATCTGCCAGGCCTGGGCAAGCCTTTGACTGTAATCAAATGCGTCTTCACCATCCAGGCTGTTTTCTATTACAATGGCAATTTGCGTTGAGGTAGAATCGTTGTAAGCAAGTAATTTACTTTCGAGGCTTTGCACTTCATCAGCCGATAAAGTACCCGTATAATCATTAACCAATTTTGGTGGATTGGGTTTAACAGGTAAATCTTTCGCAAAAGAAAACAGGCTAATTAAAGCAATAAGTAAGGTTAGTATAATTTTACGCATCCGTTTTTTCTCCAAAAGAAATATCATTACTTAATTCATCCGTATCAGATTCGAGATAAGGAAAATGCAATTTTAATTTTTCTCCCACTTTCAGGATGGCTTGTGTTAATCCACCTGTAAAATTCCCGCTAGAAAAATGGGTAAACATTAGTTCCTTTTCTTCATTCCAGAAAGCATCCTTTACTTTCTCATGAATGCCTTCATCACCGATTATAGCAAACTTTTTATCTTCAGTGGCTACATAGATCAGCACACTATTTTTTAGAGCTGTTGTATGCATTTGTAACTGTGTAAACATTTCCAGTGCACGATCAATCGGATCTAGTCTACAGTTCGGTTCTATATGCACTCTTATTTCACCCGATGTTTGCTTCTCTGCCATTTTTATGGCTTCAACAATGCTGGTTTGATCATCTGCTGTAAATAAATCTTTTGACATGTGCTTATTGATTTTAAACTTTTTAACAACACTGTAGTATTTCTACTATACAAACGATGAATGGCAACGTGTGTATAGTAGAATAGAACAATGCACCAACCGCACGTTTATGCAGAGCCGGTGTATTCAACGACTTTTAAAATTTTACTTCAGGCACTTTATCTGAACCGGCAGCGGCTTCAAAATACCCTTTCTTTTGAAATCCAAACATCCCGGCATATAATGCCTGAGGGAAACTGCGGATGTATGAATTATAATCTTTCACCACTTCATTAAATTTCTGGCGTTCAACAGTAATTCTATTTTCTGTGCCTTCTAATTGTGATTGCAATTCTTTAAAATTTTCTGTGGCCCTTAATTGCGGATATTGTTCCGATACAACCATTAAACGACCTAATGCCTGGCTTAATTCACCCTGTGAAGACTGAAATTTCTGAATCTGTTCAGGACTTAACTTACTTGCATCAACTTTAATAGATGAAGCATTAGCCCTTGCCTGGATTACGTCTGTTAAGGTTTTTTGTTCAAAGTTAGCCACACCTTTAACGGTACTTACCAGGTTAGGAATAAGATCTGAGCGGCGCTGATAAACGTTTTCCACCTGAGACCAGGCTGAACTTACTGTTTCCTGTTTAGCTACCATTTTGTTGTAGCTGCCACAACCATTGAAAACAAGCAATAGTATTACGCCTACCACTGCCAAAAGAATAATTGTTCCTTTTTTCATCTTTATTATTTTAATTTATGTTTGATGCAAGATACAAATTATCATCCAAAGTTTTTTTTACTGACAAAATGTACCTCCCATTACATAAGATGTTTTATTTTATCCGTTAATTGACTTTTCAAAATCTAAAACTTAGGTTTGTTTTTTTTGATGACAGGAGAACTGATAACAAATTACTGTCTTAAGCGTTAAATAAACACATGAATTACAAACCTGATTGCATATATTTTAAAGGGCATATTCCTTGTAAACCACATAAACAACATGGCTACCATTGCGATGATTGTCCTGTTTATACTCCCGTATCCAAGCGCATCCTGATTATAAAACTTGGCGCAATAGGTGATGTAATCCGTACCACTCCACTTGTTGTGAAATACAAAGAACTCTATCCGGATTGTAAGATAACCTGGCTTACCTGGACACCCGATATTTTGCCTGTTTCCCAAATAGATGAGATTTTAAAATGGGATCATAATTCATTGATGTATGCCCAAAATTCTTCATGGGATATTGCCATCAACCTGGATAAAGAAAAAGAAGCAGGTGCTTTGCTAAAGGTCGTTGATGCTAAAGAAAAATTTGGATTTATATTAAAGGAAAATGAGATTCAACCCATAAACCAACTGGCTAAACATAAATTTTTAACAGGGATGTTTGATGATGTCAGTCAGGCCAACACAAAAAGTTATTTACAGGAGATTTTTGAAATTTGCGGTTTCGAACATGCAGGTGAACCATACTTAATAGATACGCATGATAATAAAGGATATAAATGGAACTTGCCTTCAGATAAAAAAATTATAGGCATGAACACTGGTTGTGGTGGCCGTTGGACTACCAGGCTTTGGAGTATTGACAAATGGGTAGAACTGGTTATGCTGGTTAAGCAGCAACATCCACAGGCAGAAATTTTATTATTGGGTGGAGAAGCTGAAGATGCACGCAACAAAGAAATTCAAAGACGCTCCGGGGCAATGTATTTAGGATATTTCAGCTTATCAGAATTTATTAACCTGGTTAACCAATGCCACCTTATTATAACACAGGTAACCATGGGTATGCACATTACACTTGCCCTTGGAAAAAAAATTATATTGATGAATAATATTTTCAATCCACATGAATTTGATTTGTTTGGTAAAGGTGAAATTGTGATGCCTGATAAAAACTGCAAATGTTTTTACAGGGGCAGTTGTGTTGATGGAATAAGTTGCATGGAGATGTTGCCCCCGTTAAAAATAAGTGAAGCTATCAACAGGCATTTTGATTAGGATCAGCGGCAAAAAATATCTTTACTTTTGTGATTAAAGTAATTGTTCAGTATGTTTTTTTGATTCAACCTTTTCAATTATTTTTTCTATTTCCCCTTTTTCATTAATCACAAATGTTGTTCGAAGGATGCCCATGTATTTTCTGCCGAATAATTTTTTCTCATCCCATACTCCATAAAGATCGCATATATGGTGGTCTTCATCAGAAATCAGTGAAAATGGCAAATTAAATTTTTTGATGAAATTCTGATGCTTTTTTACACTGTCGGTGCTTATTCCTAAAACTGTGTAACCGGCCTTCAGTAATCTTTGATAATTATCGCGCAGGTTGCAGGCCTCTTCCGTGCAGGTAGGTGTATTATCTTTGGGATAAAAATACACCACCACTTTTTTGCCTGTGAAAGCAGCAAGGGATATGCTTTCTCCCTTTTCACTGATGCCATTAAATGGAGGAGCTTTATCTCCGGGTTTTAATGTAACTGACATATTTATTTATTAGTTAAAGGCCAAAAACTTTTAGTACTTACATTACCTTTTTTATCCGTAACAAGTAATATCAGTTCCGGCCTTATTTCGGAAAAATTATTTATTTTTCTTGTTTCAATATCAAGTAAAATACTTTGATAAACCTCATCATAATGATATATTAACAGGTTGTTTTTCGCATCATAATCCATCAAAATCCACCGGCAATCTATATAGGCTTCATACCTGGCAATTCCCGAAAAATTATCTTTAATTTCAAAATTCCATTTAAGGGTGTCAGACAAATCATAATCCGGCTTTATAAAAACCTGTTTTATAAGGGGTGCAATAGAATCAATATATACAAAATAAGAGCCAAATGCAGAAACCTTAGCCCATACAAATCCATTCTCAAATGCACCACCGGCAGATCTGAAATTACTTTCCGTCTTATCAAAATAAGCAAGTAACATTTTATCTCTATGCCTATTTTTAGCATCAGTTGGCTTGATCCCAATTTCAAAGGCTTTTTTAACCGGGGTAATGGATTGGTTTAGGGTATATACCTTAGATAAAGAATACTTCAGCGGGGCGTTTTCTGTTAAGTTATAAAACAAGGTATCATAAAGCGATCCGGCATTCATTTTAAGTACAAATTGTTTGCGGTTAATTGAATTATCCTTTAAGGGATAAAAAGCTTTTTTGCCCCTTACCAGTTTATAATATTTCACTCTTTCATCATCAATTTTTTTAGGTTCTGTTTTGTAAGGAATCTGTAGTTTATATGAATTTTTATTAAAGTCGACTACAATTAATTCTATACAACCGGTTTTGCGTTTATTCAATAGCAATCGCCCATTAATTGCATTTGTTTTATACGTGTTTAATTCATTACCATCATCAATAAAACACTTTTGGATCCGTACTTTTTCGAGCCTGTAATACGGATAATCTATATGAACGTTTATATACTTACTTTCATCAAAAGAAAACCTGCTTAACTGATGTTGAAAACACAATTTACCATCTAACCAAAGCTGATATTCATAAATACCTTTAGCATCCTTTGCATTGTGAATATAATCGTATGCTTCAATACCCGCACCATACATATCCTCCTCTAAAACAAGTGTATCTTTATAAATGAAAAGTGAATCATTGGCGGTGAGATTTTTTGGTTGAATATTTAATCTTTTTTTCAACAATAAACCTTCTGTTACAAACTTATAAAAGAACACATTAAAAATTACCGGCCTAAGACTATCCTTCAAACCCATTCCAAACAAAAGCGGATTCAGAATTTTTTCTGATTTTGAATCACGGATCTCATAATGCAGGTGAGGGCCGGTACTTCCACCACTATTACCACTAAAACCAATGGTATCTCCCTTCTTAACAAATAATACGGCATGATCAAAAACCTTATCAAACTCAAAAGAAAGTTCTTTGTACTGCTGTTTATAAATCCATTTAGCAATCTCCCCATGATACTTTTGTAAATGACCATACACGGTTGTAAACCCATTCGGATGATCTATATATAATGCCTTGCCATATCCGCCACTCTGAATCTTAATTCTTGCTACATACCCATCGGCAGTGGCATAAACAGGAAGCCCTTCATGCTGATTAGTTTTAAGATCAACGCCACTGTGAAAATGATTATCCCGCAACCCACCAAAAGGGGAAACAAAATTTGGCAACGAATCGAGTGGGCACCTAAAATAATCCTGCGGATAATTTTGTGCCTGCACATTCGTGTTAATTATTAAGCACAGCAGTAAAAAAAAGCTAAGTTCAGAAGATGCAACGACAAAATTTTGCAGTTGCCTTTTTATAAAGATAGCCATCGTTACTTTACTTCACAACTTAACATCAGCTCTTGCTCCAAATAGCCTTGTAATTTATCGCCGATGGCAACTTTTCCTACCCCGGCCGGCGTACCGGTATAAATTAAATCACCTACTTTTAGTGTAAAATATTGAGAAACAAATGAAACAATCTGTTCAAAAGAAAAGATCATATCTTTACTATTACCAACCTGAACCAACAGATCATTTTTTTTGAGACTAAAATTAATTCCTTTTGCGGTATAAGGCACAAAATTTCCTAAAGGAGCAGAACCGTCAAAGCCCTTTGCAAGTTCCCAGGGAAGACCTTTAACTTTTAACTGAGACTGAATATCGCGAGCGGTAAAATCAATACCCAAACCTATCTCATTAAAATAATTAGCTGCAAATTGTTCCTGAATTTTCTTACCCGTTTTATGAATACGAATCACCAGTTCAATTTCATGGTGTACATCCTTACTGAAATCAGGCAGGTAAAATGGGTCACCATTTCTTAACAATGCAGTATCCGGTTTACAAAATATAACAGGATTCTCAGGTATAGTATTCCCAAGCTCCTTTGCATGTTCACTGTAATTTCTTCCAACGCAGAATATTTTCATGTTTTATAATTTATTCAAAAATTTCAAATTCAAACTTACACCATAAATTTATCTGTTTGTAATCAATTCGATAGTGAATGTTATATTTAAAAAACGTCTTTTAAACCATAATTCAAATACAGGATCTATAAAATTATACCTGCTTCCTTCTTTTACTATGAGTTCATCAAAATCGAGTGCTTTAAGTGCTTTCACTACATTTGCAGAAGTTCCTAGTTTAAACAGTCTCAATACCCCCATACTGGTAAGTTTTTCATTTACCCCACTTGCCAGTGCTTTCAGCAAATTCACTTTTGTATTACTCAAAGTATCCACTTCCCTTTCAAACAAATTAGCGTTCTGATCTATAATGCTGTTGATGGAACAGGTTAATGTTTTATCGTTCACAGAGGTTCCTGAGTTATGCCAGATAATACTGCACAATTGCTGTATATAATATGGATGACATTGCATCGATTCAATTATAAGATCAATCTGGTCTTTACTAATTTTCTTTTTAGTTTTTTGAAACGCTTTGGCCACAAAAGGCTGCCAGTGTTCCTTCTTGATTTTTTGCAGGTAAACCACATCTCCAAACTTATAAAAAGGCATTTGTGTTTTTTCAAACATTTGCATCAACATACTTTTTTTACTGCCATAGAGGCAATAGGTAGTTAAACGATGTGTTTGCCAGAAGCTACGGAGGCGTTTTTGAAATGCTACCTGATTGTTAAAATTAGAAACATTCTGAAACTCATCAATACAAACAATAATTTTAATTTTTTTTAATTTACTAATTTTCTCAGGAAGGTTTAATATTTCTTCATAGCCTCCTTTTAAATCTGACGGATCAAAATTTAATGAAAAATCACCTGGATTTAAACCGATGGAAATCCTTGGGGTTATCCTTTTAAAAAACAAGCGGGCATTCGCAATCCATTCATCCAGGTTGGTGGAAGTACATTTAATAACTTCCTTCGCAAATAATTCATAAAACTCCACTTCAGTTCTGATACTCAATAAATCCAAATGTGCAAAGCAAAAACTTTTATCTGTAGTATGCATGTCATTTCCTACAGTTCTGATAAGTGAAGATTTACCCCATCTGCGCGGAGAGATGAGCATTGTGTTTATTTTATGGTGGAAATTTCCTGTAAGTTTATTGCGCTCATCCGTGCGGTTTGCAAACTTATTACCTACAACAATTTTACCAAAGGTAAAGGGAGTTGATTCTTCGTTAAGGATATCCTTTAGCATGAACAAAAATAAGTTTTTATTACAACTTACCAAATGGTAAGTTACCAAGTGGTAATATAAATAAGATGGCGATGTAAGCAATAACTTACTATATGGTAAGTTACCATATAGTAAGTTACCATATAGTAAGCCTCAAGATTGTGATTAACACAATAGGTTTTACAATTGCGTATTAACAAATGACATTAATTCTTTGATATAATTTTGAGAGAAATTAAATTCGATCCCGGCTGTTTTATAAATTTCACCGATGGTTTTGGTGTACCCTAAACTAAGAGCAGCCTTATATTGCTCAAGTGCTTTTTGTTTATTTGTCAAATAATTACGCCATACAGCAAGTGCACCTAATTGTGCCATACCATATTCAATATAATAAAAGGGAACCTCATACAGGTGTAATTGTTTTTGCCACGTATAACTTAGTATCTCTTCATAACCTGTCCAGTTTACCAATCCAGTTCCAAACTCATTGCTTAACTGTATCCAATAAGTTTTGCGTTCTTCAGCTGTATGATCGGGGTGTGTGTAGATCCAGTGTTGAAATTTATCAATCGTAGCTATCCATGGTAATATTTTTATTATGCCTTCCAGGTGCTCGTGTTTAGCGCGGTTAAAGTCTTCCTTATTCTTATAAAATTCATCCTGTCCGTCAAAACTGATAAGTTCCATACTCATACTGGCGAGTTCAGCTACCTCGCTCGGACAACTTTTAAAGCCTGCTAGTTCAAGATCTTTGCTTAAAAAAGAGTGCACCGCATGTCCACCCTCATGCACCATCGTTTCTACATCACGCGTAGAACTGGCAGCATTCATAAATATAAACGGAACACTTGTTTCGGCCATCGGGTAATTATACCCTCCGGGTGCTTTCCCTTTGCGACTCTCCAGGTCTAAGCGATCCATATTATCCATTGTTTGTATGCACCATGCAAAATAATCATCAACCTTTTTAAAGCAGTTAACCGTTTTATCAACCAAATCTGCCCCGCTGGTAAATGGTTCCAGTGCGGGGCGGTTTTTGGTATCAGCTTCCATATCCCAAGGCCGCAATTCATAACCCAGTTCTTCCTTTCGTCTTTCATTAAATGCTTTCACAAGCGGCATTACCTCCTGTTGTATGGCATCATGAAATGCGAAACAATCCTGGGGTGTATAATCAAAGCGGCCCATGGCTGCAAACATATAATCGCGAAAGTTTTGAAAGCCCGCATTCACAGCCATTTTATGTCGCATTGCTATTAGCCTGTCAAACAAATCATCCAGTTCCTTATTGTGTTCAGCGCGCTTTGCATTAATTTTTTTAAAGGCGTCTTCCCGCTTGCTTCTATCCTGACTTTTTAAATAATTAGCCGCTTGTTGTAAGGTTAATTCTTTACCATCAATCTCCACACTCATGTTCCCAACAATAACTCCGTACTTTTGAGATTCGGTGGCAATCTCTGCCTGTATGGGCACATTTTCTTCCCTAAATATTTCTATTTCCTTTTTTATGCTGCGTAAGTATATAAAGTATTTGGCCTGATCCAACTGATTAAGTGAGGCACAATTAATTAACTTGTGATTAAGTTTATCACTATAGCCTGCAATCTTTGGATCTATTTCTGAAACAAAAAACAGATACGCCTTTTCGAGTTCCTTATCGGTAGTATCGCAAGTCATGCGTACATATCTCCATGCCAGGTCTTCGCTTACAAAAGCCTCTAACTCGCTTCTGTCTTTAAGCCATTCTTCCAGTTCTTCCTTTGAACCTGGTTGGCGTTCAAGCAATTTTACATAATAGGGTTCAAGCACATCCCAGGATGTAACCTTTAGTTTATCCGGTAAAAATCTTCGTTTGATAATAGTGATCATTTTAATATGGATTAGTGGTTAAAAAATAAATAACTATGCTATAGGGATCAGCTTATAAGAAGCAAGTTAACAAAAGCTTTAAAAAAATAATGTACTGGTGAATAAAAATTCATTCAGGCTTAAAATAATTCCATAAACTGCGTGGGTAAAGTTGGAGAAATGAACATGGCGTTTTGGGGGCAATACCCGGCATACCCTAAGTTTAAATACATAAAAGGCATCCAACAAATTTTGTTGAATGCCTTTTGAGATTAGTTACAAAATATTCTTTGCGGTATTAAACCGTTTTTGAGCGATAGGTAGTTTTTGAGCCACCTGCTCCTTTTGAATTTGTTTTAGTAGCTACATTTTTAGGTGCAGCATTTTTAGGTGCAGCAGCTTTCTTGACAGCCACTTTTTTAGGTTTAGCTTCTTCAGTTACTTCTGCATCTGCTTCTCCAGCTTTTACTTTTTTTGTTGCTTTAGGCACTCCGGCTGCTCCCGCTACTTCATCAGTTGCAACAATTTCCTCGTCCTCTTCAGGCTCTTCCAGTTTGCTAAAATCAAGCACATCTTTCAGCGCATGAAACCAGGACATCAGTTTTTTAATATCGTTATCATATACCCGTTCACTGTCTAACTCAATGGTTTCAATTAAGAACTTACGCACCGTTTTCATATCGGCTTTTGCTGATGGCACGTCGTTGCTGGCTTGTAATTTTAATAGAACTTTATTTAAGCGCATGTCTTCTTCTACCGTATAAATAGAAATGTCTTCAAGCACAGAAACTTTATCCTGGAAGCTGGTGGCAAAACGTCTGCCGCTGCCAATTGTCTCAACTATTAAACCATTCTTAGTTCTTCCAACTATCTTGTGCAAGCCACTCTGACCTGCAATGGCAACTATATCTTTTAATTCCATATTTTTTTGTATTGACTGGTGCGAATGTAATAGTTTTTAAATAAGTGTTTTTTAAAAAATTAACTATCACCAGTTTTTGAGATTTATTTGAATAAGTTATTACTTTTCAAATTTCATTTAGCTAATGGGTTATGTTCATGCTCAACAACTTAACCTTATGGAAAACTTCCTTATCGTTGATGGCTGGCGATTTTTATTAAAAAAACTTCATACAGTACCTAAAGCCTCAAACTAATGAGAACTGAAACACGAGGCATTGAATCGTCTCTTATGTTCTTCTTGTGATAACAGTTATATTTTCTTTTAAAGCCATGTGCGTGCAAGTTGGCAATATGCACGAATGATTAAATTTTTTTTTCGCAAAAAAGGCAATTTTTTTGTTAGTATTTAAAAAATCTATCGAACTGGCCACTTAAAGTAAATTGAATATTTATTAGTTTATGTGGCTATTAAGTAGATCATAGGGAATTTACTAAAGTTAAAGATTTGAACAAAAAAAATTCAAACTAAAGTTTTTCAATCAATAAAAAACTTACTATATATTTCACAGGATTTATTAATTTAAAGCAACCCCAACCTGGAATCTCAAATCTATTTTTCAGACTAAAGAATTCTATTTAGTCCTTGTTTTTGATAGGTGTATGATTCAACAAAATAAGGCTTCTTTTTATGGGTTAAACCGCTAATTTTGCCAGTTAACCGAAATTAAATCCTCATGAATATCATAGAAAAATATATTCCCCAAAACAAGATCAGAATAGTAACTGCTGCGGCACTATTTGACGGCCATGATGCTGCGATAAATATCATGCGCAGGATTATACAGGCCAGTGGAGCGGAGGTTATTCACCTAGGCCACGACAGGAGTGCTGAAGAAGTAGTGGATACTGCCATACAGGAAGATGCCAATGCCATAGCCATGACAAGTTACCAGGGTGGACATGTAGAATATTTTAAGTATATGTACGACCTGTTAAAAGAAAAAGGATGCGAGCACATCCGCATTTTTGGCGGAGGCGGTGGAACCATATTACCCGAAGAAATTGCAGAACTTCAGAACTATGGCATAACGCGCATCTATCATCCCGATGACGGGCGTTCGATGGGCCTGCAGGGCATGATTAATGACATGCTGAGCAAATGCGATTTTGCCACCGGGAAAGATCTAAATGGTGAAGTAAAACGCCTGAAAGACAAAGATTTTAAAAGTATTGCAAGACTTATTTCGGCGGCAGAAAACTTCCCGCTTGAATTTGTAAAGTTGCATGATGTGATTGCCAAAGATGCAAAGAATAATTTAGCTACAATACCAGTACTTGGCATAACAGGTACAGGTGGGTCGGGTAAATCATCACTGGTAGATGAACTGGTTCGCAGGTTCTTACTCGATTTTCCAACAAAGACTGTTGCCATAATATCGGTTGATCCTAGTAAACGCAAAACAGGCGGGGCATTATTGGGCGACAGGATCAGGATGAACTCGATAAAAAACCCAAGGGTGTACATGCGCTCACTGGCAACGAGGCAAAGCAACCTGGCTCTTTCCAAATATGTTAAGGAGGCGGTAGATATTGTAAAAGCAGCGGGCTTTGATCTGATTATTCTTGAAACATCGGGCATAGGGCAAAGCGATACCGAAATAATAGAACACAGCAATACCAGCCTCTATGTTATGACACCCGAATATGGGGCAGCAACACAGCTTGAAAAAATTGATATGCTTGATTTCGCAGATATTATTGCGATCAATAAATTTGACAAAAAAGGTGCTTTAGATGCTTTGCGTGATGTAAAAAAACAATACCAGCGCAACCATAACATGTTTGATAAAAACCCGGATACGATGCCGGTATATGGAACTATTGCCTCGCAGTTTAATGACCCCGGAATGAACCGTTTGTATAAGGCAATCATGGACAAGATAGTTGAACGCTCGGGTGCTGATCTGAATTCAACTTATCACATCAGTGAAGAAATGAGTGAGAAGATTTATATCATTCCACCGGCCCGGGTGCGGTATCTTTCGGAGATATCGGAGAACAACAGGGGTTATGATAAATGGGTGACTAAACAAGGCGAGATAGCTGATAAGTTATACAGCATTCGCACAACCATAGAAACCCTTAAAGATAAAAAGTCGGGCGTTAAAGTTCCTGACGAAATTTTTGAATCTCTTGAAGCAGCGTTTAAAGAAATTGAACTAAACCTTGATCCGAAAAACAAAGTATTGCTGGAAGGATGGCAGGAAAAGAAAAATTTATATGTTAACGATTATTATATTTTTAAAGTAAGAGATAAAGAGCTAAAAATAAAAACACATACCGAATCTTTGTCACATACGCAAATACCCAAAGTTGCAGTGCCAAAATTTAAAGCCTGGGGTGATATTTTACGCTGGGCTTTGCAGGAAAATTTTCCAGGAGACTTTCCTTATACCGCGGGTATCTATCCGTTTAAACGCGAAGGCGAAGACCCTACCCGTATGTTTGCAGGTGAAGGTGGTCCGGAGCGTACAAATAAGCGTTTTCATTACGTGAGCCTGGGCATGCCGGCAGCGCGTTTAAGCACGGCATTTGATTCGGTGACACTCTATGGCAACGACCCTGATCACAGGCCGGATATATACGGCAAAGTGGGTAATTCGGGTGTTAGTGTATGGAGCCTGGATGCGGCTAAAAAATTGTATAGTGGCTTTAATCTGGCTGATCCAAAAACATCTGTTTCGATGACGATAAATGGTCCGGCTGCCATTATCTGCGCATTCTTTATGAACGCAGCAATAGATCAGCAATGCGAGTTATATATAAAAAAGAACGGGCTTGAACACGAGATTAATAAAAAGATTGAAGGTATATTTAAAGCCAAAGGAACCACACGGCCAACCTACAATGAAACCATGCCTGAGGGAAATGATGGCTTAGGATTGATGTTATTGGGTGTTACAGGCGACATGGTATTGCCTGCCGATGTGTATGCAAAAATAAAACAGGATACTTTAAAACAAGTTCGCGGTACGGTTCAGGCAGACATATTAAAAGAAGACCAGGCACAAAACACTTGTATCTTTTCAACCGAATTTAGTCTGCGTGTAATGGGCGATGTACAACAATATTTTATTGATAACGCAGTACGTAATTTTTATTCGGTTTCCATCAGCGGCTACCATATTGCAGAAGCAGGTGCAAATCCGATAACGCAACTTGCATTGACTCTTTCTAACGGATTTACCTTTGTTGAATATTACCTCAGCAGGGGCATGAATATAGATGACTTTGCTCCTAACCTATCCTTCTTTTTCAGTAATGGCATAGATCCTGAATATTCAGTGATTGGCCGTGTAAGCCGTCGCATCTGGGCTAAAGCGATGAAGCTGAAATACGGCGCGAATGAACGCAGCCAGATGTTGAAGTATCATATACAAACCAGCGGCAGGAGCTTACATGCGCAGGAGATCGACTTTAACGATATCCGCACCACGTTGCAGGCTTTGTATGCTATTTACGATAATTGTAATTCATTGCATACAAATGCGTATGATGAGGCCATCACAACACCTACTGAGGAATCGGTGAGAAGAGCCATGGCGATACAATTAATTATTAACCGCGAGTTGGGCTTAGCTAAAAATGAAAATCCTTTGCAGGGTTCATTTATTATTGAAGAGTTAACAGACCTTGTGGAAGAAGCAGTGCTCACTGAATTTGATAAGATTTCTGAACGCGGCGGTGTGCTGGGTGCCATGGAAACGATGTATCAACGCAATAAAATACAGGAAGAAAGTATGTATTATGAAATGCAGAAACACAGCGGTGAATTTCCAATTATAGGCGTGAATACATTCTTAAGTTCTAAAGGTTCTCCAACGGTATTACCAAAAGAAGTGATTCGTTCCACAACAGAAGAAAAAGAATACCAGATTACCATGTTGAACCAACTCAAAAAAGCCAATGAAGAAAAAGGTAAGGAGATGTTGTTAAAACTACAGAAGGTGGCGATACACAATGAGAATATTTTTGATGCCTTGATGGAAACAGTGAAGTATTGTTCTTTGGGACAAATTACAAATGCTTTGTTTGAAGTGGGTGGGCAGTATAGGAGGAATATGTAAGGGGGAATTGCAGAAAATTTTCTGCCCCTTTTAAGAATAGAAAACATGCCATATAATCCCAACATTTTATTACCATTTGCACAAATGAAAGGCAATATTTGTTTGGTGATGTAAGGGCAAACAATAGTTTTACCCCACAAATGATATTAAATGATGCGGGAAAAATTGTAAATGAATGTTGGTTGGAAAACCGAAACATTTTCCAAATGCGGTTTTGCATGAATATATTGTAATGCCTAATCATGTTCATGGGATAATTGAATTGACGGTTGAAAATGTAGGGATTGTAGGGGCAGAAAATTTTGACAATTAAAAATTTGACCTCTAATATTGTAAAAGATTCATGCTTCCTTCACTATCTGTATCATAATAAAGAGATGGTTCAACATAAGGATTATTTAAAACAGGGTTTTCAGTATTCCTAGTATTTGCCATTGAATTAACAAAAGGGTGTTGAAAACAAATGTTTGTACTTGCAATGTAGTAAATTATTTAAATCCGTCAACCAAATCAAAAAAAGGATCTATTAAGCTATAGATATCAGCCCATTCTATTTACAGGCAATCTCACATAAAAAGTACTGCCTTTACCCGGCTCGCTTTTTATTGAAATACTGCCATTGTGTTTGTTTATAAATTCTTTACACAATAACAAACCAAGCCCGGTACCTTTTTCTCCTTTTGTTCCTCTCCTGCTTCTTTCGGGTACACTTACAAACAAGGCGTCGCTTTGTTCTGTAGTCATGCCAATGCCGGTATCTGAAACTGCTATGACAACAGTATTATTTTCAATTTGTGCTGAAACCTCTATGCGTCCGTTTTCATTGGTAAATTTTAAGGCATTTGAAATGAGGTTACGCAGGATAAGATCGATCATATCAAAATCGGCAGCAATGATAAGTTTGGTTGGTATGGTGTTGATAAGCGTGATGTATTTTTGATTGGCGATTTCCTTTAACAAATCGAAGTTCTGATCGGCAAGGGCAGCAAGGGAAATGTTGGTTATATGCACACTTTGATCCCCATCCATTTGGGCTCTGGACCAATGTAACAGGTTATCGAGAAATAGGTTGAGAGTAGAAAGCTGTTTATCAAGATCCTTCTTTAACATAAAAAAATCTTCCTGTGAAATTGTTTCATCATCGAGCATTGATAGAACCTGTGACAATGAAATAACCGGCCCCCTAAGATCGTGCGAAAGGATTGAAAATATTTTATCCTTAACGCGGTTTAAATTTTCGAGTGCATATTGTTGAAGTTCTATTTCATCTTTTTGTTTTAGAATAAGTTTTTTTGATTTCCTTTCTTTAATTAAATGAAGTATGGCATTCATAAGGAGTATTAACATTAAAACGGTAAAAGCGAATAAACCTACGCTTATAATTTTTTGCCGTTCGGTTTCTTTTTCATGAATAGCTTTATTTTTTTGAAGTAATTCTATCGCAGTTTCTTTTTTTGCCAGTTCATAATTGAATTGTGTTTCGGCAATTTTTTTATTATTTTCATCAATTAAAAAGCTGTCGTTATAGGCAGTATGAAGGCTGCTGTAGAAATATGCTTTTCCAAAGTTTTTATTAAGGGCATACGCTTTGGCTAAGTATGCGGTAACGTCTACCATTGCAACATTATACTGTACATGTTTTATCACAGAGAAGCATTTCAGCAAAAAATCTATTCCCTTTTTTACCTCACCGGTTTCAATATATGCATTGCCTAATCCCATATAGATAGCTATATCTTCTTCCACATTATCAAATCCAGTATGCACAGCAAGTGCTTTGTTGTAATAATCAAAAGCATTCGCGTACAATTTCATTTTCAGGTAAGTTTCGGCAAGTTGTATTTTACATACCCTGCCATCAAGTTTGAACCCATATTGATTTGCAAGTGTGAGACCTTTAAAATTATACTCAAGCGCGGCATTATAATTCTTCAGAAAAAAGTTAATAATGCCGGCATTGGTATACGAATTTATTGAGCCGGTTATATCATGATCTTCTTCACTTATTTTAATCGCTTTAATAATATACTGAAGGGCCGTTTTATAATTTTTGATCATACAGTATACCCCGGCAATATTATTTAAACTGTTGGATATAGCCGGTCGGTCGTTCATTGCCTCTCTTATTTTTAGCCCATTTAACTGGTTATTTAAGGCCTCAGCATAATGCCCTAAACTGTAGTATGTATTGCCGATATTATTATAGCAATCGGCAATTCCTGCACTGTCATTTGCTTCAACCCTTAAATGCAGACTTTCCCTAAAATAATGAAATGCCTTTTTATATTCTGAATGATTGTGTTGGATATTCCCTTCATTGTTATAGATGGCAGCCATCCCTTTAAGATCACCCAATTTGCTGTAAATGACCAATGCAGTAGAATCATATTTCATTGCTTTTGCATCATCGGCATTAAAGGATGCATAAGCTTTTGCCAGAATACTCATACAATCGGCACTACCTTTTTCATAGTGTATGTCTTCACTAAGCTTAAGTGCTCTTTGGGCTATTGCTGCCATTGTATCGGGATGTATGGTTTTGTATGCCGTGGCAAGCTCGCACAACATCGCTACCTTTACCGTATCATTACCTCTGTAATTAGCCAGTATGCCGGTAAGTCTGTTTACTTTTTTCTGCTGAGCAGTGAGGCTAAAAGCGAAT
>JACMQU010000058.1 GCA_014376805.1 Bacteroidia bacterium | reverse complement strand
GCGGCTGTGATCCAACGGTGGTGTGAACTGTAAAATGTTTGGCCCGAGCGGCGTTGGCCTGTGCGACAAAAACATTTTGCAGTTGGCACCGTTGGTCCCCTTTTTTGGTTACTTTTTTGGGGAAGCAAAAAAGTAACAAAACATTCCCGGTAAACAGAATAACTATATGCCTCTGCACAATGTGGGGACATTAAAATAAGAGATAATAAAAATGTTTTGTAATCATCCAAAGAGCAGACGTTCCGATGTAACGTCAACCGATAAGAGCAATTGCAATAGCTGACAAAACACTTGATATCGATTCTGGAAACTCACACGCACTTGCCATAAGAGCATCCAACCTCGAAGCACTTAATTATAACCTTGATGCTATAAATGACTATGAGCATGCTATTAAAATTGATGGTTCACATGCAAATTTATATGGGCTACTTGGCCATACATACAAAAAGGTCGGAGACATTGATAGTGCAATCTAGAATTTAGAAATCTCTGTACAAAAAGGCATGAAAATTTACGAAGCCGTTTTTACTACCTTAAGCGATGCTTCTCCCCGCATGCGACAGGCGATGAAAAAGAGATATAATATTCAAAAGAACCTTCAATATAGGAATGCTACTGATTTTAAACCTCACTTTGCAAAAGTGAATTCCGAGACGTTAAGGCTTGCACTTAGAAACCACATTAAGAGTCTTGAAGGTGCAATGGAGTTCGACCCGGATAATGAGTAACTCAAACGTGTATCAAAATTTGCAAAAAAATATTTAGAAGGTTGAATAAATGCCTACCTCTACCAGTAGTCAAAGGCAATTGGGGCATAGGATTTTGGGAGTGGATTTTGAAGGGGCATTATTTATATCAACACAAATCCATTCTACTTATTAATCGACAATGTATTGACTAAATTTCCGTTAAACGCTAACTTTATGTACCTTTGACTTATGAAAGTTTATACTGGCACTTCTGTTATTGGTGGTTGTTTTGATAAAGAATTCAAAGAGTGGATTAATTAATTATTTGCCGAATTTTTATTAGGGTCAAAAATAATAATGCTTTCTGACCTGACTCTTCAGGAGCTTGAAATGGCAAGGATAGAAATCAGAAATAAACCTATGGAAATTCCAGAACAGAATAGAATAGCAATTGGCATTAATGATGAAGCTATTAAGCTTGCAGAAACCTATATAAGCGAAGGTGCATTGACCAATAAAAGTTTCAACGATGCTTTACATATTGCCTTGGCTACTGTGTACAATTGTGATGTTTTGGCAAGTTGGAATTTTAAGCATATTGTAAACCTTGACCGAATTAGACTTTAAAGCTCAATCAATCTTAGACTTGGTTACAGAATAATTAAAATTAGAACACCAAGAGAAATATTAAAACCCAAAGAAGATGGAACCGACTAAAAAATTTGATGCCGTGCAAATGATGCGGGAAATCCGTGAAAAATTAAGTGAGAAATACTGGAAACATCCTGATTTACTGAAACAGGAAATAGAGGCTATACGTCAAAAGTATAATCTCAAAATAACTCCTCCAAAAGCGAACTAAAAGGGAGTTTAAGAGAAAACTAAAGTACAAAAATGAACATGCCACAGCATCATTTATTATTTAATAGGGACTGAATTACAGATGATGTTAGTGGGCTTTAAACGATTTACAAAAACCAAGTGCTTTAACAATAAAAATGCAAGAAGAAGTGTTAGCTGATGGGTTGATTGGTGCAGGGAAGTATTGTTATTGATGAAGTGGGTATGCAAACATTTTTAAAGCAAAGAGAGGGGCAGAATGAGGAAAGCTGAAATGCCTAAACAAATCGTAATTTTGCACTGTGGAACAACAAGGCTATATAGAAGTTAAAATTGATGGTTTAGTAGGTGACAAACCACTAAAACCTATTGATATTGACATTACAGAGATAAAAGAAATTATCAGCGATGTGGAAACTTTTTTGCACCCTACCAGAAGAGAAAAAGCTGAACGTCCGCACATTTCATACCAGTTAGAAGAAGGTTGTGCAAGGAATTTATTTTACTTGCCCATATCAGGTTTTTTGTTGTTTAATGGTTTGTCAGGAGAAATTAACAATAGAGGAAATATAGATTTCCTGGATTCAAAAAGAGCTGAGATTATTGATAAATTTCAACGCAAAGAAAAAGAAAAAAATCTTGAAATTTCGTTTTATAGTTCCTTAGATACTAAACCGATATTAAAAATTAATCAGGAAACCGAATTTTTCAAAATCGCTGCTACACACATCGAAACTGAGTTTGTTTTGTATGGTAAGGTAAATGAAGAGGGGGGGAAATAATCCTAACTTTCACCTATTAACCAAAGAGTATGGTAAGCTAATAATAAGTGCCACCGAACAACAACTTTTGGAGGGAGAAAAGCGCTTGTTTAAAATTTATGGAGTAAGGGCAAAAGGAAAATAAAACCTTGCTGACGGCAAACCTTTTGACCTTAAATTAATTGATTACATTATTTACAATCCAAATTATAACGAACATAAACTGGATTTGTTAATTGAAAGAGCCTCGGTAAAATGGAATACTATCCCTAATGTAGATTCTTGGTTAAACGAAATAAGAGGTGGAGCAAATGGATAGTATTTTACTTGACACCTCTTTTTGTATTACTTAAAGTTATGGTTACTCAGATTATAGCCTGACAGTGCAAACATGGAAGCCATTTAATAAGTTTCCTTACGTTGCTAAAATCGATTACATATTTTTTCCTAAAGTTTTTCATGCTATCAATTCTTATAGATTCAATATAGAAAATTCAGATCATCTTGGCTTGATAACGGATTTAGAATTGCTGAATAAAAATTAAATCAAACCCTGTTATATAATTTGTTTTTGAATAGTTGTTTTGATAATTATTTTTTACGTTCATTCTATTTCTTCCCATTTATAATCCCTAAAGATGTAATCTTGTATTTAATCATAGCAACATGGATTTGACAGAACAATTTGAAGCAGCTAAAAAGCGTGTGCAAACATTACCTGAAAGACCTGATAACAATACCTTGCTTAAGTTATATGGTTTAAACAAACAAGCCACACTGGGCGATTGCAATGAGCCTGCACCTCCGGCATTTAACTTTGTTGAAACCGCCAAGCAGACCGCCTGGAAAGGCTTTGCAGGTAAGGGTAAGGAAGATGCCATGCAAGGGTATATTGAGTTGGTGGAATCGTTGTTTGTATGATGTAATAAATGTTATCTAATATGGCAGTTAAACAGTTACAATAAAAATTTGGCAAATCATTATGTTGTTTAACCCTCATATTAATTTATCCATTGATAGAATAACAGGACGCACCTATGGTGCATGAATTATCTATGTGTAATGATTTTCTACAAACAGGATGCCCAAATTGGGCGAGTGATATGCGAAGTGCTCGCTCCTCGCACAAGGAAATCGATCCTTACATATATGCGATTTCGTTAGTGATCTGAAAATTTATACTATTTGAATACCAATGATGATGCCAATAGCTTGAATATCTTTATTATGACCATTCTTCTTTGCTCAACTCTTAACTCCTATTCACATTATCTTTCTTCACCATCATGGCCTGAATTTGTTTCATGGTTTTGTCCATGCCATCGGGGCTGCCATCTAAGAAGATTACATTTCCTTTGCCGTATTCTGCAAAGTTTTTTACAGCTTCTGTCCACATACTAAAAAGGATCACATTGGTATCAAGGTTGGCTTGCTTCATTTCTTCGGCTGCATGCGACATACCTTTTGCCACGGCTTCACGAAATAGAGCCACACCCTCCCCTCTTAACAAAGCTGCCTGCTTCTCTGCTTCAGCAGAAATTTTAATTGCATTTCCTTCTGCTTCTGCGGCTTTGGTTTTAGTAATCAGCAATGCCTGCCCTTCATTCTCTGCTGCGGCTTTTAAATTATTAGAAGCAACTACCTTACTCATGCTTTCTATAATGGCCTTATCAAATGTTATATCATTAATCTGAAGGTCTTGTAAATGATAACCCCAATCAAACAAAGTATGGTCGATCTGGTCTTTCACAAAATCAACAATCTCTTTGCGTGATGCCAGCACTTCTGCTTGCTTTTTAGAAGCCACAAAGGCTCTTATACTTCCTTCAATGGTCCGGATCAAAGCCTGCATTAAATCTTTTTCACTAAAAAACTTGAACGCAACTTTTTGTATGGTCTCATCTTGTTTATCCATAACACTATAGAGCAACATCGACTTAAAATATACATTGGCCTGATCTATGGTTACCGCCTGAAACTCTAATTCTACTGAGCGGTTTTGTATGGAGATAATTTTATACACCTGCTCTATAACGGGAATTTTAATATTTAAGCCGGGAGGCAATATTCTGCGGTATTTGCCAAACATGGTAATAACTGCAACTGTGCCCTGGTTTACTGTTTGTATGCCCGAGAATAAAATGATAACGGCAAGTACAATAATGGTAATGGTAAAATATAACATGGTATAGATTTAAGGGTTTTGAACTAAGTAGAAACTTATATGCAACTATACATAATATTGAAGTGAGATTGAGATTAATTTATTTGCTGTATTTTAAGGGTATGCAATATATGGAATTAAGAAAACAAAAAATTCTTTGTTCTACCTGATCTCATTTTTGGGGCCTGAGTTTTTTTAAGTGCTCATCCATTAATTCTATCCAAAACTATTCAATAACATGCATTATTTAAACTCCCCAAACTCCCACTGTAACTCAGTTTCCAGCAATTCTTTTTCTTCGGCTTTTAACCGGATGTAAATAACATTCTGACCGGTCCACTCTTCGTTTGGACCAAAACATAAATAAAATTCTTCAGGGCCACTTTTTTTCATTTCTTTACAAATTACATTAAAGAAAGTGCCATCAATCCAGTCTTCATTATAAGCAGGATCGTATTTAATTTTTTGCCCGTTACTTTTAAACACAACACTAACCGGACCTTCTTCAGTCTCCCATATTTCTGATATATCAGTTGTTAAAAACTGTCCGTTTGATATACCGGTAAATGCATCAAGCAATCTGCTATAAATTTCATTCTCTTCACAAACATCAGCCTCCAGGTTAATATCCAGCATTTTAGTATTATCCTGAATTGCCAGGCCAAGATCATCATACGTTTTACCCGGCACATAATCCAGTCCGAATACTTCTACATATTCTTTTTTGCGGTTCTGATATAGTGTTTCTAATATCTCATCATCAGATAAATTCTGATACTGTTTAAAAAATCCTGCTTTGCGAAGTATGGGAAGATGGTGACTCATAATAATGTTATTGTTGCGGCATAGCCTGAGGTTCGCGAATGTTAAAAAAAAATTTTATTAATGATATGATAGTAGTGGCTAAAACAGATCCAGAAAAAGCCAGGAATATATCTTTTTGTGCATCCCACATATCACCCTGCGAGCCAAGATAAGCATCTCCCTGAGCTTTAAAAAAAACATCTGCTACAGTCCATTCAATTAATTCGTATAATGCACCAACCGACATGGTGATTTGGATAGGTAAAATCCAGGATGTCCATAGCGGAAACTTTAGCCATTTTAAAAACAGCTCACGCAAGGGATATGCCAGTAAAAATCCAAAGCTAAAATGCACAATTCTGTCGTAATGATTGCGGGCAGTGTGTAAGTGCTCTTTAAGCCAATAACCAAATGGGTTTTCTGAATACGTATACTTGGCTCCATATACGTGCATACAAAAGTAAATACAGATTAATAAATAACTGAGATCGCTGAATTGGTAATTACGGTAAGTAAAAACAACAACTGTAATAAAAATGAAAACGAGCGTGTTTTCTAAAAACCAGTTGGCCTTATCTGTAGTACCAAGAAAGGAATTTAGCCATATTAACATAAACACAACACAAAACAATTGAAGCCAATAGTTGCTTTTAAAAGAGATACGATAGGGTGTTATGTCTACAGTAAATTTCATTCGGTTTAAGTTAAAATGGAAGGTAAAATTACATTTTATATGTATTAAAACAACAAAGCTGTTTTAACGGTTGCTCAAGTAAAAGATTTAAACAGGCAGAAACGACGCTAATATACGGCCGTATTATTATCTCATTTTCTAGCTCTTACAACAGTGATCTTTCCATCATTTATCATAATTTCTACTCTGTAAATACGTGTTTGCTTAATTAACTTATTGTTAAAATTGTTGAACCTTAATGCTACATCAGTGGGTAAAAGTGAGATTAAGCGACTAGTGGGTAAGGCGTAAAATTTAGAAAAAACCAGTTCGTTATTAAGCACAAAACAGCCCCGTGAAACCATGATTCACGGGGCTGTTTTTTTTATTTATGTTTACTTTTTTTGATTAGTAAATTTTTGCAGCGTTACGGTAACCTGTAGTGTTGGAATACCAGTCGTTATATTGGGTGCCACCACTGCTAACCCATGAAGCAAACTTTAGGTAAGCAGTATTGATATCCGCTTTTTCGATAGGGTAGTTGAATGTTGCAGGAATATTGATAGCCCATGGGAATCTTCCGTTTTTGCTTACATAGGTATCTCCGCTGCTTATGTTGGTTGCATCATCATAAGTTCCAAAGATATTTGCAGTGGCTAAATCTGTTGGTAAATAACCTGGTAAATGAATTTCATATCCTCTGCCAAAACCAGTTGTTCCGTTCCAGATAAAAGGATTATAACCACTTAATCCAAAAGTTGAAAGTAATGGTCCGCTTGTAATATTAAAACCAACAGTGTAAGTTCTAACAGGGCTGCTTGCTTGGGTAGGAATAGTATTCCATACATCCATTTCAGCACGCATATTGTTAAATATTACAAGTACCGCTTTGGTTTGACCTGCTTCTAAAGTTGCGCCAGTTACTCCACTTACCAGCGAGCGGTTAATTGGGAACTGAACTGCAAACCCATTGTTAAAACTTCCGCCGGTTGCACGTAAAACATAAGTTGCTTCTACTCTTACTACGTGGTTTGATGCGTTTGTAATTACATTATAGTTGTAAGTTACTACCACATCATTAAGATCATAATCTCCTTTTGATGGCCATAAATCTTCGAATGCTACTGTAGATGTTCCATAAGGATTACAAAACGCTTTGTTTGGGTCGGCAGGATAACAATCGCTTGCATCAGAAACACCATCACCGTCTGTATCAGTTATGGCTATTGTTCCGTTACCAGCAGGGTTACATGCACTAACAGCTATATACAAACTACAGCCTTGGTTTGCACCACCAGTAATACTTGCATTAAACAATGCTTCAATACCATTTAAATCGCAATAGGTTTGTGAACCGTTAACAACACCCTGGTTATTTCCTTTAGACTGATCAATAACTTTTATTAAAGAAGTAGTTCCTATGCCGGTTATGGTACCGTTAACTTGTATATCATTGGTATAAATCATAGCACCGTTATATTGTTTAAAAACCTGGTTTGAACCACCTAAAATACTTGTTTCCATATCACATCTAATATAACCATAGTTATAAAAAGTACCATTGTTTTGAAAATCGTTATGTACTATTAATTTACAGGCATTGGTAAATGTGCAGTTGGCACTGTTAATTAATTTTGATGCAACTTCTATAGAGCCATTGTTGGTAATTATTGAACTTCCATTAGGGTTGAAGTCTTTTCCAAAAGTACAGGTTCCGTTATTGACGAATGTTGCAGTTGAGTTTACATTAAAGTTATTATTTATATTGGTGGAAAGAATACCATAGTTTGTAAAAGTACCCTCATCAACCGCAACAGTTTGGGTAAAGTTTATATGGCCTGTAGCGGTAATTATTAACTGGGCAGAGCTGCTGCTAAATTCAACATCGTTTATTGAACCTGTGCCACAAATACGTACAATGGCGGTGCCACTTATAGTTAATTTGCTAATGTTAATTGCAGTACCTGTTAAACATTTGGTGCCACTGCTAAAAGATTGACTACCCGAAGCATTATTGATAGTAGTTGTACAACCGGTAGTGCAATCTGGGCCGCTTGCGGTTTTTCCTAAAACTACATTTGCTGTCGCTGTTATTGTTGCACTAACATTATTATTATTGATAGCAACTTTTTCGATAATTTTTGATTGGTCAGGTGCAACTTTTACCAAATAAAATTCAGTGATGGTATTTGCAACGTTAATTTTGGCTTCAAACGGTGAGGTTGAAGATAATGCACCTTCTGAAAGTTTAACTCCACCTACTGCCGGATTAGCACTATAGATCATTAACTTTTGGATAGCATTACCAAACCTGTTATCTGTTGTACTAATTTTAATCTGCACATCACGTGAAAGTTCCCATTTAAATCCGGCAGGTACTTTAATATCACTCATTTTCTCTGCCTTAACAGCTAATGTTGAACTGTTTGAATTTTTTGATGCTTCATATTTATCCATTAGGCCTTTTTTACAAGCACTTAACGATAATAGAGCGGCTGCTAAATAAATAATTGAATTTTTCATGGGTTTTAGATTTTCCATTTATATTGCCAAAAGAGGGCCAAAAAAACTATATTATTGATAATGTGACAATTACAAATTTAACATACGCAAATAATTATCCCGATTTGAAACAAACATACCAATAATCCCGATTTGGCATTTAGTTTGTTTTTGGGATGGAGCAATTGTGTTTTCAATTATGTCAGGTAGGATCAAAAGTAATCCTGTTCTTATTATTTGTTATTAACCTGCTTTAAAAATATCCATCAAACAACTTTAGGTTCAAAATACATTATAAAAAATAAAACTATAATTGCATTAAAATGCAACTTAAAACTACACTTTTTTACCAATATTAATTAAATGAAAACTAACCGGAAAACTTTTATTAAAAAGACAGCGCTGGCCGGAATTTTAATGTTAGGTAATAACAACTTAACGCATGCAAACATACTTCAACCGAAAGTGCTTAAAACGGATGAGCCAACGAACAAACCAATTGTATTATCTACATGGAAGTTTGGAATTAAGGCCAATGAAAGTGCATGGCTGATATTAAATAAAGGCGGCAGGGCACTTGATGCCGTAGAGGCCGGTATAAACATTACAGAAGCAGATCCTGAAGAACGAAGTGTAGGATATGGTGGCCGGCCAGACAGGGATGGAAGAATTACGCTGGATGCCTGTATTATGGATGAGATATTTAATATAGGTTCAGTAGCCTGCCTGGAACATATTATGCATCCCGTTTCTGTAGCAAGGGCGGTAATGGAAAAAACACCGCACGTAATGCTGGTTGGCGTTGGTGCCTTACAGTTTGCCTTATCTCAAGGTTTTGTTAAACAAAACCTGATGGTTGAAAAATCGGAAAAAGAATATAAACAATGGCTTCTTAAAACAGCATATCACCCTAAGGTAAACATTGAAAACCATGATACCATTGGAATGATTGCATTGGATGCTGCAGGTAACCTATCTGGCGCATGCAGTACCAGTGGTATGGCATTTAAGATGCACGGCAGGGTGGGCGATTCGCCAATTATAGGGGCAGGACTGTATGTGGATAATGAGGTTGGTGCGGCAACAGCAACGGGGCATGGCGAAGAAGTGATACGCGTAGCAGGTTGCCATTTGGTGGTTGAATACATGCGTATGGGTAAATCGCCAGAGGAGGCTTGTATTGCAGCAGTGGAGCGTATTGTAAGTATTATAAAACTGCGTAAAAAAAGCATGGATGAAATACAGGTTGGCTTTATAGCATTGAATAAAAAAGGAGAATACGGATCGTTTTGCGTTCAACAAGGATTTAATTATGCGGTTTATGATGGCAATGGTAATAAGCTTATAGATGCAAAGTTTTATAAAAAATAGTTTGCCTGAACCTATTAAAAATAATTCTTACCTGCTTGAAATTGCCTGCTTTAATGAAACATCGGCAATGCACGCATTTAATGGAGGTGCCAACAGGATTGAACTCTGCTCCGGTAAGAATGCCGGCGGGCTTACACCATGCTACAACACTTTTAAAAATGTTAAACAAAACCTTAGCATTGATATCTACGTGATGATAAGACCATGTGCCGGAAATTTTATCTATACAGACATTGAGTTTGAAAAAATGAAAGTTGATTTACTGAGCCTAAAGCAATTGAATGCAGATGGTTTTGTATTTGGTATTTTAGATGAGAATGGAAATGTAAACAGGCAACAAAATAAAATACTTGTTAATTTGGCGCACCCATTACCCTGTACTTTTCATAAAGCTTTTGATCAAACAAATAATGTTTTTAATGCCCTTGAAGATTGTATTGAATGCGGATTCAAAAACATACTTACTTCGGGTGGGGCACCAAGCGCTGTAGAAGGAACCGATAAACTTAAACAGTTGTTGGTTCACGCTAAAAAAAGAATAAATATTATTGCCAGCGGAAGTGTGAGAAGTAATACAATAGCATTCATAAAAGAACAAACTGGTATAACTTATTTTCATTCATCGGCTATTGGCGATACTGGCGATACAGCAAGTTTGGAGGAAATAATAAGGCTCATGAATTGTTAATTTTATACATTTACTAAATAATATATAACAGGATTTTTTAATGTGTTTCTGCTTTCATAGATTATAAAAGAGAAATGTTTTTAGCGGAGTCATCAATAATGAATAATATGTATTATAACATAAGTAAAACTGGTTTTTAAATTTTATAATCCGCAACTATTTTACTGATCCAAATTAATATTAGTGGTGTTAAACCTTTACTTTGTACCTAAATCAAATGGCATAACACAATTGACATATAGCTTATGTATAAAATTACAAACCCAAAATTTATTCTGATTGTATGCCTGTTATTAAGACTGGCTAATGGATATGCCCAACAAATTTCACAAAACCGTTTAAGCGTAGTGGAAGATGAAAAAAGCAAGAAAGATATTGTAGATGTAATAAAGACATTACCGTTTTTTAAAAAGCATACTTCTGCACCATCTTTAATTGATGAAAGCAAGCCACACTTAACCATTGTACCGGGTGCAGGTTATACCCTTCAAACAGGCTTTGCAGTATTACTTGCTTCCAACCTCGTTTTTTATACCGATAAAAGCAATCTCTCTAAAACATCAACCATTTTTACCAGCATTGCCTATACCCAAAAAAGCCAGGTAATAATGCCACTTTTTGCAAATATATGGAGTAAAGGAAATGAGTACAATTTCATCTCAGATAACAGGTATATGAACTATCCATCGCTCATATATGGTTTAGGTCCGAAGTCGCTTGAGTCGAGCGGAAAGGGCATTGATTATTCTTACCTTAAATTGCATGAAACATGCCTAAAACGGGTAGCCCGCAACACTTACCTGGGTGGTGGAGTTTTCTATGATTATTTTTGGAATATTTCTGAAATGCCAGATGCTCCACCCCCACCTGGTAAACCTACCATGTTTAAAAAATATGGATCAAACAAGGAAGAGCGCGCTGTAGGTATTGTTATAAAAGCTCTGTATGACAGCAGAACAAATCAGGTAAATCCTCCGGGTGGTTTTTTTGCGTCGGTGCTGGTTAGAAATAATTTGCGCGCCATAGGTAGCCATCAGAACTGGATCTCTTCACAGATTGAACTAAAGAAATACATTACCTTTCCGGTCTCATCAAAAAACATACTGGCATTCTGGAGTTATAATGCGCTTACCTTAACCGGCAGGCCACCTTACCTATTGCTGCCGAGCACCGGGTGGGACGATTTTTTTAATACCGGGAGGGGCTATATTCAGGGCAGGTTTAGAGGCAGTAATCTTTTTTATCTCGAAACGGAATACCGTATTCAATTGCTTAGAAATGGGTTGCTTGGCGGAGTTGTGTTTGCCAATGTTCAAACATTTTCTAAAGACTTGGTGAGCAATTACAACCTTTTTTTACCCGGTTACGGACTAGGCTTACGTATAAAAATGAACAAACAATCATCAACCAATTTGTGTATTGATTATGGTTTCGGGATAAATGGTTCGCAGGGTTTTTTTGTGAATTTAGGAGAAGTGTTTTAAGGCGTAAACTGGTGGCAGACTCAATTTGGCTTAATAAAAATTTTTGCTGTTTGTATTACGCTATTACATTGGTTAATGACCCGCTTGTTGTTATATTGTTTTGTAATTTGATGATTGCACAACTGCTCCTGCTAAATCCTACAAGTACATCTGTTGCGTTCCCATTTATTATTACAGTTAAATTGCTGCGAATACTTAATGGTTGTATGAACCCTGTTTTATTAACCGCATTGGTTGTAATTGACTGGCTTTAAAGTGTGGATTTGTAAATACACTCTCGCTTAATTTTAATTTGAAATTTACTGTTGATCCATTGTTATGATGAATGTGAAATCTATTATTTGCTGATGTTCCCATGTCAATGCTCTTTGATATTCCAGATGTTTCAGAACAAATTATGAAGTGTCATTTAAAGTTTAAATTAGATTACCATTATTGTTGTTACCTTATGCAGATTGTAGCGTACCATAAACAACAACTGATTGATTATTTTAAAATGCAATTGAATGACCTGAATATAAAGTTTGACCTGATTTAACAACTTCCATTGATATAAAGCTGCATTTAAGTTTAATGGAGAAATTAATAACACAATAAGATGTATAATGTAACTTTACAATAATTAGTGTCTGACCAAAAACTGGTGTTTTTTTTATCGCTTAAACATTGCGGTTGAATCCTTGTAGGTCGGGTTGAATGGTGTACATCGGTTTATCGGACATAAAAATATAAAAAACTTTTATACCCTATTTCAGCATTCTTGCAATACGCCGCTTTTGTCAAACCACTTACCAACCATTGCTCAATGTGATGAGCCATAACTTTGTTTGTTTTATTCATGCACCAAAATTGATCCTTCTGCTATTC
>JACMQU010000057.1 GCA_014376805.1 Bacteroidia bacterium | reverse complement strand
GTATACGTACCTGGCAAAAGAGGAAAGAGGCGTTGCTGTGCAACGTGTATATGTACCGGAATTCAAATAAAAATCGGGGATATGCTGCACAGCAACATATCCCCGATTTTTATTTGTTAATTGGTAGCCTGTTCGGCGTAAGCCTCCGTTGGAGGACAAGAACAAATTAAATTTCTATCCCCATACGTATTATTGATTCTGCCCACTGAAGGCCAAAACTTAGCCCCACGTACATAAGCCAAAGGATATGCGGCATCCTGACGTGAGTAAATATGATTCCATTCATCTGCTGTTACAACTGATGCTGTATGTGGCGCATTTTTTAACACATTATCTGTTTTATCTGCCACACCATTTTCAATTGCGGATACTTCATTCCTTATGGCAATCATTGCATCGCAAAAACGATCGAGTTCACTCTTAGGTTCGCTTTCAGTTGGTTCGATCATAATGGTACCTGCAACAGGAAAACTCATGGTAGGCGCATGAAATCCATAATCCATTAAGCGTTTGGCTATGTCTTCTGCTTCAACACCTGTAGCACCTTTAAAAACACGTGTATCCAAAATCATTTCATGAGCACAACGACCTTTGCTGCCCACATATAAAATCTGATAATGCTGCTCTAATCTCGCTTTGATATAATTTGCATTTAGAATTGCATATTTGGTTGCATTTTCTAATCCATCGGTACCCATCATACGGATGTATGCATAAGAGATTAAGAGAATAGACGCACTGCCCCAGGGTGCTGCAGATACTGCTGTCATTGCATGAGAATCTCCGCCCATGTTAACAACCGTATGTCCGGGTAGGAATGGTACTAAATGTGCAGCAACACCTATTGGTCCCATGCCTGGTCCACCACCGCCGTGAGGAATACAAAATGTTTTGTGTAAATTTAAGTGACACACATCTGCACCAATGTTTGCCGGACTGGTTAAGCCAACCTGCGCATTCATATTGGCCCCATCCATGTAAACCTGTCCACCATTGGAATGTATAAGGTCGCATACATCAGTTATCTGTTCTTCAAAAATTCCAAAAGTTGAGGGATATGTTATCATCAGGCAAGCCAGGTTATCTTTATGTTGTTCGGCCTTGGCTCTTAAATCGTCAATGTCAACATAACCATTATCAAGGGTTTTTGTAACAATTACTTTCATTCCAGCCATAGCTGCACTTGCAGGGTTGGTGCCGTGTGCCGATGATGGGATCAAAGCTATATTGCGATGTGACTGGTTTATGCTTTTGAAATATTCACGGATCACCAGAAGACCTGCATACTCGCCCTGAGCACCTGCATTGGGTTGTAAGCTAATGCCCGCAAATCCGGTAATCTGTTTTAAGGCGTGTGTAAGTTCTTCAAAAATTTGTGTATAACCTGTTGCCTGGTTACGTGGCACAAAAGGGTGCAATTGTCCAAAGCCAGGCATGGTTACCGGTATCATTTCGGCAGTTGCATTCAGTTTCATTGTGCATGAACCCAAAGCAATCATAGAATGACACAGTGAAAGATCTTTAGACTCAAGCAACTTTATGTACCGCAACATTTCATGCTCACTGTGATAAGTGTTGAATACGGGATGCGTCATAAAATCAGACTGGCGGGCAAAGTGTTCAGGAACTTTTAACTGACAGGTTTCCGCTTGTTTACTTTCTGTTTTTTTTTCTGTAAGTATGGTCGCTAATTTATTAATATCGGAAATGGTATGTGTTTCATCAATCGAAATCCGGATATGTGTGGTATCTACCAGAGCAATATTTATTTCTGCATCAGCACAATTTTTTATTGCTTTAGCGGCATCGACCACCTTTATGGTAAGGGTATCAAAGTAATGTTTATTTTCAACTGTTATATCCTTCGTATTTAAGCTTTCAGCCAGCGTTTGGGTCAAACCATGTATGCGGCCGGCAATGCCTGTTAACCCTTTTGGACCATGATATACGCCATACATGCTTGCCATTATAGAAAGTAATACCTGAGCTGTACAAATGTTTGAAGTAGCTTTTTCTCTTTTGATGTGTTGTTCACGAGTTTGTAATGCCATGCGCAATGCAGGGTTGCCCTGACTATCTACTGAAAGGCCGATTAAACGACCTGGCATTTGTCTTTTGTATGCATCTCTGGTAGCAAAAAACCTGCGTGTGGCCCACCGTAACCCATTGGCACACCAAAGCGCTGTGCTGAGCCTACAACCACATCTGCGCCCCATTCGCCGGGAGGGGTTAACAAGGTAAGACTTAGCAAGTCTGCAGCTACAGCAACCATTACCTTTTTTTCTAAGGCTTTTGCCATAAATTCTTTGTAATCATAAACGGATCCATTACCTGCAGGATATTGGATCAGCGCACCAAAATAAGTATCATCAAAAACCACTGATTCATAATCACCAATTACCAGCTCAACACCTATTGGTGCAGTGCGGGTTTTAAGTACATCAATTGTTTGCGGGAAACATAAGTGGGAAACAAAGAATTTTTTAGCACTTTCATTTTTTGCTTCTGCATATAACATGTGCATGGCTTCACCGGCAGCAGTGGCTTCATCAAGTAACGAGGCATTTGCTATTTCCATACCTGTAAGATCAATTATCATTGTCTGATAATTTAACAACGCTTCCAGGCGGCCCTGGGCAATTTCTGCCTGGTATGGGGTATAAGCGGTGTACCAGCCGGGGTTTTCAAAAATATTACGCAAAATAACACCGGGGGTATGGGTTCCATAATAGCCCTGGCCTAAATAGTTTCTATACAGTTTGTTTTGATCCGAAACCTGTTTTAGCAAAAGAAGCAATTCATTTTCTGTTAATGCCTCAGGTAATTGCATACGTTGTTTTAAACGAATATGTGCAGGGATGGTTTCATCTATAAGCTGATCAATGTTTGAAACGCCAACTGTTTTAAGCATTGCCTTGGTGTCGTGTGCCATTGGTGAAATATGACGATTGACGAAATCGTCGGAATGATTCGCTTTGATTTGCATAGTGTTAAAGTATCAATATTAATTTGTGCAAATTTATTCTTTTTAATTAAGTGAGGGGAGAATTATTTATGATTTTTTAGCAGTTTAGGTGCAGAGCAATATGTTAGGATGGATAAAAGAGATGTTGGGAAGAGTAGAAGATGAAGTTTACATTTTTTAAATTGCGAATAGTTTATGTTGCAGATGCCTTTTAACACAATTTACCTCAAACTCTTCACTGCGCCTCTTAAAAAATAATTTTTTGGTATTGCTGAACCTAATGGATGATTTATTATTTTTGTGTTTTAATTGTTATAAATATGTTTGATAAATTGGGTCAGGCCAAACAAATGGCCGAGGATGTGAAACAAAAGCTTGAAACGATTAGTGTTAGTGGTGAGGCGGGGTCGGGAAAAGTTAAAGTTACAGTAAACGGCAACAGAAAATTAAATGAAATTATGATTGCCGATGACTTGCTAAACGCCGAACACAAGGAGGAATTACAGGATCTTATTGTGGTAGCTATGAACCGTGCTTTGGAATCTGCTGAAAATGTTTCGGAAAGTGAAATGCGTGCCATGATGAGTAGCATGATGCCGGGTTTGGGTGGGTTGTTTGGGAACTAATATGTTCACTTCTACACACGGTTTTGAAAGCCATACAAAGAGCCATATTTTGAAAATATTTTAATTAAGAAAATTACTTTTACAGGCTAATTTAATATCCGGAACAGTTGCTTTAAAGCCTTTGGTACCGAATCAATTTATTGGCTTATATTTGCGGCCACAATTTTAAAGGCTTATTAAGCAGATGAACCACGAAGATATTTTAACGAAACGCAGAACATTTGGGATTATAAGTCATCCGGATGCCGGGAAGACCACGCTTACAGAAAAGTTTTTGCTTTTTGGAGGGGCTATACAAACTGCGGGTGCGGTAAAAAGCTCTAAGATAAAAAAGGGTGCTACTTCAGATTTCATGGAAATTGAAAAGCAGCGTGGTATCTCAGTGGCTTCATCGGTAATGGGTTTTGATTACAAGGATTATAAAGTTAATATCCTGGATACTCCAGGCCATAAAGACTTTGCTGAAGACACCTACAGAACCCTTACGGCAGTTGATAGTGTAATACTTGTTATAGATTGCGTGAAAGGGGTAGAAGAACAAACCCGTAAGCTGATGGAGGTTTGCCGCATGCGCCATACGCCTGTTATTGTGTTCATTAATAAACTCGACAGGGAAGGCCGTGATCCGTTTGACCTGCTCGATGAAATTGAGAAGGAACTAAACATTCATACCCGCCCGTTAAGCTGGCCTATTGGCATGGGTTCAGACTTTAAAGGTGTTTATAATTTGTTTGAAAAAAAACTACAATTGTACACACCCGGCAAGAATAAAATTACGGAAGATATTCACCTGATTAATGACTTAAACTCTGAAGAACTGGATAAGAAAATTGGTGAACGTGCAGCTAAAAAATTACGCGATGATGCAGAGTTGATAGAAGGTGTTTATGAGCCTTTTAATAATGAATTGTATCTTGAAGGTTATCTGGCCCCGGTATTTTTTGGAAGTGCCATTAATAACTTTGGTGTACAAGAGTTGCTTGATACGTTTGTACAAATTGCTCCCGAACCGCAATCGCGGCAAACGGATGTGAGAGAAGTGCTGCCTTCTGAAGATAAATTTTCTGGTTTTATATTTAAAATACATGCTAATCTTGATCCCAACCACCGCGATAGGATTGCCTTTTGTAGGGTAGTATCGGGAAGGTTTGAACGCAATAAATTTTATTATCATACAAGACTCGATAAGAAATTCAGGTTTTCCAGCCCTACCAGTTTCATGGCCAACGAAAAGAGCATTGTGGATGAAGCATTCCCTGGTGATGTGGTGGGTTTATATGACACGGGTAACTTTAAAATTGGCGATACTTTAACAGAAGGTGAACTAATAAACTTTAAAGGCATTCCGAGTTTTTCGCCTGAGATTTTTAAAGAACTGGTTAATAAAGACCCGATGAAAACCAAACAACTTGAGAAAGGCATTATGCAGTTAACTGATGAAGGTGTAGCGCAGTTGTTCTCGCGGCAGCCGGGTAATATAAAAATTGTTGGTACTGTTGGCGAACTACAATTTGATGTGGTGCAATTCCGCTTGTTGCATGAGTATGGCGCATCCTGTATTTTCAGGCCATTAAATTATGAAAAGGCTTGTTGGTTTACTTCTACAGATAAAGGTGCTTTGGATCGGTTTAAACTAATTAAAGGCCATAATATTGTATTCGATAAAGAAGGCAGATCAGTGTTTTTAGCAGAGAGTTCATGGTCGGTTCAAATGGCTCAAAGCAATTACCCTGAAATTAATTTTTACTTTACTTCTGAGTTTAAGAATGCTGATGAATCAATACCGATTGGCAAGTATTGAAAAGAGATAAAATAGAGAAGAAAGAGCTATTAATTACCGGAGTAAAAACACCCTGATAACTCTGTGTTAAAAAAGGTATGATATTTCTGCCACAATTTTTAATCAGCGGGTTTGTTGGTGTGTTTTTACCACGAAGTAGAATGAGAAATAAAAATAAAAAGAGGAAGACGTGTTTAATCGGGTAATTGAATATTTAACTTCTCTTTATTACTCTCCAACAATAAACTTTTTCAAATACTGTTTACCATTGTCATTTATATGAATTAAGTAAACACTCTGACTCAATTGATTCAGTCCAATTTCTTTTACGGGTTCAAAGCCGTTTGTTTCTCCTTTTTGAACCAGCGTACCTGTTAAATTAAAGATTTGATAGCTGAAATTTTTACCTTCATTGGGTATGTAAACCTGTAAATTTTCTTTGGCAGGATTTGGATATACAAGTACAGTGTTGTTTGCCCCAACTTCTTCAACCGCTGCGGGGGATTTAACAACGATATAATATTTAGTAACAGAGTCGCTAATGGTTTGCCCTATGGGTAAGCTGCCTTTTAAGGTAGCACGAATAGAAAAATACACGGTGAGTGGATAGTTACGGCTTGAATTAGCTACTGGAGTGCCCTTTAAATTAACACAGCCCGTTTGTCCTCCTTTTATGCTACACCTTGGACTAAAGCAAGTATATGTAAAACCGACAGGCAATCCTTTTACTCCGGTGATCCACATTGAATCTATGGTTACCCCATTACCCGCATACATGGTGTCTTTAGTAATATGATATTGAATAATCTGGTTATACATAACACCCACTTTTGCCGTATCGAGGTATGATGGATACGTACCTGTTGTATGTATGCTTGAGTCTGGTGTACATTGAGCTTTAATTTCTGTTGCGAAACTAAGAAGTGAAAATGCTATTATTGAAAGTATTATTTTTTTCATTGCTTTGAAATTTATGGCAAGATATAAAATTCTTTTCGTTTGTTTACTTACACTTTTTACAGATGTACAAAATTTGTGTGCCCAACAAATAATACTCAACGGAACCGTTCTGGAGTCTGATACCAAATTACCTGTTGCCGGAGCTGTTGTAAAATTGGGCAAAGTGGGAAATGTAACAGATATCAATGGTAAGTTTAGTTTAATCATCATCGAATTAAAAGTTACAGATACTTTAGCCGCAAGTTTCATAGGTTACCTTGATTACCGTTTAACGTTAAATAATATAAATATCACTGAACCAATAACCATTTTAATGCAGTCCAATAATCAATTACTTAATCAGGTAGTTGTATCTGCAGGCAGGTATGAACAATCAGTAAAGCGAACAACTGTAAGTACCGAAGTGATCAGGCCATATTTAATTCAAAACAGGTTAACAACTAACATGGATAAGTTGCTCGATCAGGTGCCATCGGTAAGTGTTGTAGACGGGCAGATAAATATTCGTAATGGTAGCGGATGGACTTATGGTGCGGGTTCGCGGGTAATGGTGCTGCTAGATGATATGCCATTTTTAACGGGTGATGCAGGCCAGGTGAAATGGAATTTTGTGCCTGTTGAAAATGTACAACAGGTAGAAGTAATTAAAGGAGCTTCATCTGTATTATACGGTTCGAGTGCATTAAATGGCATTGTACATTTCAGAACCGAGATGGCAACCAAAAAACCAATAACGCGCATTCATGTTTTTGGCGGTGGTTATGTTCAACCTAAAAGGAACAGTTTAAATTGGACGGATAAGTTTTTAAAGCAATATGGGTTCAATGCCTTTCACAGCTTTAAGAAAAAGAATGCGCAATATGCTTTCAGTACAAATTATTTACGTGATGAAGGCTATAGAATGGGTGAAACAGAGAACAGGTTGCGTTTTACTGTGCATACAAAATATAAGCTTTCTCCTTCTATAAATATTGGACTTAATGTGGGTGCTTTATTCTCTAAAGGCGGCTCGTTTTTGTTTTGGGAGAGTTATGAAAAAGGGTATACCATTCTTGATTCCCAAATCACAAATACACAATCGAACAACCTATATGTTGATCCGTATATAAATATTTTTACCGGTTCATTTAAGCATACTTTAAGAGCACGATGGATGTATATAAATAATGATATTCAAAATGCCGATCCAACGGTGAACCAGGATAACTCTTCGCGAAACATTTATGGCGAGTACCAGTTACAACGGGTGTTTACAGATGTAGCACTAACCTTTACCGGTGGACTTGCAGGGAACAGCAATGTATCTAATTCACCCTTGTTTAACGGTTCTAACCAAAGTAAAAATATAGCAGCATTTGTACAATTGGATAAAATCTTTTTCAGGAAATTATTTGTGAATGCAGGTGCCCGCTATGAACATTTTAATATGAATGGCAGTAAGGAAAGTAAACCAGTTTTTAGAGCAGGTGCGAATTATGAACTGGGCAAGTCAACATTTATACGAGCAAGTTATGGTCAGGGCTACCGGTTTCCATCTATTGCAGAACGATACATAAAAACAAGTGTTGGGCAACTGAATGTTTTTTCTAATCCGGCATTACATTCAGAAACAGGCTGGAATGCAGAAGTAGGAATTAAACAAGGATTTTCTGTGGGTTCAGTAAAAGGTTTTTTGGATGTAGCTTATTTTTTTACAAGGTATCAAAACATGATAGATTTTAATTTCGGTGTATGGAATGCCACCGATCCTTTTAAAGGTATTGGATTTAAAACGTTAAATGTTGGTGAAACACAAATATCCGGTATTGATATAAGTTTGAACTCAGAAGGGAAAATTGGCAAAATTTTAATCCAAAGTATCCTTGGTTATACTTACACCAATCCCATTTCACTCAATCCTGATTATGTGTTTTCAACAGACTCTGCAAATTTGCAATGGAGTTTCCGGTCAACACGAAGCGACAGCTCCAACGTGCTAAAATACCGGTATAAGCATCTTGCAAAATTTGATCTTCAGGCTACTTATTTAAAATGGCAGGTAGGTTTAAGTTTGAGGTATAATAGTTTTATGATTAATGTTGACAGGGCTTTTGTTGATCCCAACTTAATCATCGCAAAAATTTTAACCGGTGTTCAACAGGGCCGTAATGCCAACAAAAATGGCAACATTATATTGGATATGCGTGCATCTTATCAACTTACCAAATATGTAAAACTTTCTATTGCAGCCAATAATATTTTTAATGCAGAAGTTATGACCCGCCCTGCAGACCTGAGACCGCCAAGGTGGGTGCTGGTTCAGTTTGGCGTATCATTTTGATGCTATTAAAACAGCAAGTTTAAAGTTACTTTAAGGTGGCTGTTTGGTGAACAATAAACTTTTTAATACTTATACTTTTTTCAGAATATAACTTCAGGTAATAATATCCGTCTTCCAAATTTGAGATTACCTCAATCTTATTTTTGTCGGTTGATGGTTCATATTTAAAAAGTAACTTACCACTAATATCATATATTTCTAAACTGATAATACCCTGGTTTGAATAAACAGTAAATTTGCCCTGATTGGGGTTTGGATATAAATCTATCTGGAAATTGTTATCAGAAATTTCATTAATTCCGGTAGTTACCACACTAAAACATTTTGGAAGTACATAACGGCCATCAATTGAATTGCTAAATTGTAAATCGAATCCTGTTGAATTTGTAGCTGGGTCAATTTTTATTTTGCAGGTTAAAACCGTATCATTAATTACCGTAAACGACATAATATATATCCCTCCCGGAGATGCCGTAACCGGAGAAAAATAAATATTGGCACCTTTGGTAAAATGAGTATAACTGCCTGTTACTATAACATCAGTTATCTGCCCTTTTACCCCATAACCCGGACTTAGAGAAGCAAGCTTTGGAGCATAAGGGGAAGGTTTTATACTAAATAGTTCATAGAAATAACTATAAGAATTAAGATGGTCTCTGTAAGTTAAAAATTGTGCTCCCGGTGCAGATGCCATGGGTATGCTAATGTTGGCAATTATAGTTGTATCGCTCATCACCCAAAAAGTATCAATTTTAACTGCAGATAAGTATAGATTAAAAACACCTTTAGTAAAGTAAGTATTTTTACCTCTTAGGGTAATTTGAAGTTTTTCTCCCTGCTGTGCAGTGTCAGGACTAATTGAAATGAATTTTATTAAGGGGATTTTTGGAATCCAACTAACTTTATAAGTAAAACTTGTTATATTCCCTAAGGTGTCTAAACCAACATTAGCAATATAACTTTTTGAGTCGGGCGCATACCATGAGTAAGAGGAGTTGGTTTGAACCCTGTTACTTACCAACCCCCAGCCCAACAAAGTATGCAGATAAATATCGGCATTTATTACAGTATTGTTTTTAATTCTTAAGCTGTTGTAAGTAGTACTATCAGGGAGCGTTAGTTTGCCCCATCCATCGCAAATAGTATAGGAATTTATTTTTGCATTTATGCGAATAGAATCTATTCCTGTAATAGGTGTGATGCCGAATTGTGCAAGTGTTCCTCTGGCAATAGCAGTGGTAGAATCGGCCGTAACAGATTGATAAGTTAATGGAAAATTAAACAGCTTTAATTTTATTCCAACTGCATGGTAAGCGGGTAGATCAATAATAGTTTTCACAAAACTACTGGTAAGCTCTGCATATTGATCTCCGTTGGCCACTGATCTTAGTAAAAGATTGGTTGTAACACCCGGCGCATTGGGATCGGCAGTGGCACTTAAAAATATAGTTGAATCATATTTTTGCGGGTACAATTTTGATCCGAAATTCCATGAATAATTAGGGCCGGTTGAACCAAAATTTAATGTAGAATAAACAGGAGAGTCAACCGCATATAATATTTTATCACCATTACTTCCAAAATCAGCCCGGGTAAAAATAATCTGGGCAGTGGAGGTTAATGAAAAGAAGAGACAGATAATTGCGATACTTGTTTTCATAAGGCTGATTTTTTTACCATTACTACCCACGAATCTAAATTAATTTAAGAGAATGTTAAAAATTCCTGATATAACAGTGCGCTTTTTTACTTCTAAATCATACCTGCTTTCTCTATGATGGCATTATTAATCCAGGTTTCAGTACTATTCCCAGATTAATTCCAGATCGCTTACAATTTTGTTGTTAAGCACATGCTCTTCCACAATTCGTTCAACATCATTAACCGTTACGTTTTTATAGTATGTCCCTTCGGGATAAATAACCAGTGCAGGTCCGAATTTGCAGGCATCGAGGCAACCTGAGCGTTGAGCTCTTACCTTACCTTTCAATCCTTTTTGATTGAGCACATCCCTGAATTTTTCAACCAGTAGCATGCCATGTTCTTCCCCACAACACTGCTTGCCTTCCGCCTTTTGATTGGTGCAAATAAATATATGTTTGTCAAATCTCATAATAGGTTTATAATGTTAATACTTGTTATTGTAAATTTAATTTAATTTAATAATAGAGGTTTAAACTCAAATGTTTCTTTGCCAACTTTTCGTACACCCGGTGCAGGAAAATGATAGTAATCAAGAATATTTAAGGCCGTTTTAAGTGTCTTGTTTTTTGCTGTAAAGGCTGATAGATTCCAGTCTAAGCCTATACAGAATTTTCTTTCTTTGTAATTAATTTTATTGAAATTTCCTTCATCATTTGTTTTAGCAAAACCCTCCATTCCGTAGCCTATAGAAAGATTAAGATACTTGAGCCAGTATTTTTTAGCTGTATGGGGCAATATATTATGAACATCCATGCTCAACCAGTAAATATGGCCATCATAATCTGCGGTGAGTGACCAATCTTTAAAGTTGTTTTTTTGATAATAGGAAGAAGGATAATAACTGAATTTGAATTTAAAATTTTGCAGGAAGGGAATTTTTGCCTGTAGCAAGCCATAAGTAATGCCTAATGAATTCGCCAATAAATCAGTTTGTGAAAAATTATAATTCGAAAAGCCATCGCCAATTTCAATACTTAAGGCCCATACAAATGGAATTGAAGTGCTAAGAATTAGACTTGTACGGTTATCAAATTCCCCCCATTTTAACAGTTCATTTAGCACATTAAAATACATATAAGAAGTGTAAAAGTGCCCGGCCTTATCTACACCCAGGCTATAACTATTTTTTTCAAACCATCCATCTGAGTAAATAACAAAAGGATGGTAATTTCCTTCCCACCACCATTTATATTCAACATACATAGAGGCGGCCTGTTGTAATACAAGGCCTGTAATGATTAACTTTTTTTTGGTAGTAAGTTCAGCGGGTATTGGTTCAACAAGTGCTAAAGAATCATTTACCTGAGCAAATAATTTTGGTTCAAACAGGCAAATAAAAAATAGTAAAATAAGAAGGATAAATTTTTTCAATGCGTTAAAAATCTAAATATAATCCAATACTTGAAAAGGTGATATTTTGTTTGTAGAACTGTCCTCTTTCTTCAACCCCGGTTGAATAATTATAAGCAATTCGCAATGCCCTTAATCCATTCTTTTGGTATTTATAACCAAACTGATAATGTTGTGTACTTCTGTAATTCAATTCTTCTCTCCACTTAAAATCAGCAGCGTAAAATATATATTGGTTTGATCCTAATTTAAATGGAACATGTTCAAAGCCAAATTGAAATAAAAATTTATTAGAAATGTCGATTGTATCAACTTTAAAATTATAATTAAACAAGCCTCCACCATACACAAAAAGCCGGTATTTATTGTTTTTATATATACCAAATAACTGATGATAATCTCTTGCATAATTGGTAAAGATGCCACCATTTACAATTGCGTCATCACTTAGGTGCTGGCTGGTATGGCCAGTGCCTAACCGCATTAAAAAGTGGTCTGAAATTTTTGCATCGGCATAGATATCAACAAAAAAATCGGTGTTCACCACAGAACCATGATTTATATAACGTTTAAGCCCTATATAAGTAGTGCCTGCCATACAAAGTTGCAGGGCTTTATTTTTTCTTTGAACTTGTATAATCGGGAAAATTCCACCCATACTTGCCAGGTAACTATTGTTTTCTAAAATCTTTTGTATGGATAACCGGTGTGCCCTGGCATCTGCAGTAAATAAGGGAACTAATTTTTTATTAGGAAGCATACTGAATTTAAACGAGGCTGAATCCTTTTTTTGTGCCTTGCTAATTTGAATTGAAGATATCAGGATCAATATAAAAAAGAGAAAACAGCAATTAAATCTGATATGTTTTTGATGATTATTAATAAAATATTTCTCCTTATGGGTTGTATGTTTTACAAAGGCAAAATAACAAAATAAAGTAGTAATTTGCTATTAAATTATGTAGCTCACTTTTTCCATAAAAGTTTGTAGATTTTTATAATGGATGGCTTATCCTGTATTTATGTGAGTAGTGAAATTCTTGTACTTAGCTTAAAGCACTAATCATAGCCTCAGCTTTTAGCAAGCACTCTTCATATTCTTTTTCGGCATCACTATCAAAAGTAATGGCTGAACCTACCCCAACGTTTATATATTTATGGAGGGAATTAAACTGAATGCTTCTGATGACCACATTAAAATCAAAATCTTCGTTAGGGGCAAAGTAACCTAAGGCACCACTGTATAATCCACGCTTAGTGGTTTCGTACTTTTCAATCAGTTTCATGGCCATAACTTTTGGTGCACCTGTCATACTTCCCATTGGAAATGCATGCTCAATTGCTTCAACCGGATGCAGTCCATCTGCAATGGTAGAGGATACCGTAGAGATCATCTGATGTACCTGTTTAAAGCTGTAAATGCCATAAAGTTCTTCTACTTTTACCGAGCCTGTTAAACTGCTTTTTGCAAGGTCATTTCTTACCAGATCAACAATCATTAAATTTTCTGCTTTTTCTTTTTCAGAATTGTATAATTCTTTTTTTAATTGCTCATCAAGTTGTGAATTATCTGATCTTTTAACAGTACCTTTTATGGGTTGTGAATACAACTTGTTGAGCGTTTTTTTTATGAACCTCTCCGGACTTGCACACATTAAGTATTTATTGTTTAATTTAAAATACGCACCAAATGGAGTTGGCGAATTTTGTTTTAACCGAAAGTATGTTTGCAATGGATTAAGGTCTACATTTTCAGCAAAAAACTCAATGCAATAATTTAGTTCATAAACATCTCCTGCAATAATATGTTCTTTAATAGCCTCTACATTTTTAACATAACTTTTTTTACTTACTTTCTGTAAAAGTGTTACAGGCTTATGGTGGTATGCTTTTATTTCCTGCGCTTTTATTTTATTCATTATGCCATCTGCATCTTCACTCATCACCATTAGCTGTTCATTATTGTCAATTAATATTACATGCTCAGGTACAAAAAAATATAGGGAGGGGAAAAGGATTTTATCGTCATGTTCGGAGACTAAATTTTCAAGTTGGTTTTTCAGGTCGTATGAAAAGTAGCCAAATACAGGTGAGTTTTGCGAGTGTTTATCTATAAATTTTTTAAGCTTGTCCCAGTCATCTTTTTCGTTACCGGTAATAGAATCAGTAATACCTGCTGCAACCGCAAATTCAATTTCATTAAGGCCAAATGCATTTGCACATTCATTGTTATCTAACACACAGCATACATCAAATTGATCAGCCCATTGGGCAGCCTGAAGTTTAAATATATCGGGCATTTGTTTGGTAGTCATTATGGTAAGGTTTTGTATTTAAGATTGAATTTAAGAAACAGCAGGTTGGAGTATAGAGCCCCGCCTGATATTATTGTATGGCATTTTACAATGGGGAAGTCAGGATACATCATTGAAATAGTTCCATACAAGTTTAGCCTTGGCTTCGCCTACAATATCAGTAAGTATTTTCATAGGAGATTCTTTTATTTTTTTCACTGACCGCAATTCCGAAAGCAATATTTTTGCAGTTTCGGGTCCTATCCCTTTTATATTTTCCAGCTGGGTAACCAAGGTAAGTTTATTTCTTCTTTTTCTGTGGTGGGTAATACCAAACCGGTGTGCTTCATCACGCAGTTGCTGAATGATTTTTAATGTTTCAGATTTTTTATCTATATATAAAGGTAAATCATCTTCTGGATAATATAATTCTTCCAGTCTTTTTGCGATCCCGAGTATGGGTATTTTACCATAAATATTTAATTCTTTTAAGCTCTCCACGGCTGAGCTTAATTGCCCTTTACCTCCATCTATAATGATTAGGTTTGGCAGTGGCTGATTTTCTTCTAACAAGCGTCGGTATCTGCGAAAAACTATTTCCCGCATAGTGGCAAAATCATCCGGCCCTGTAACTGTAGTTGGAATATAATGCCGGTAATCTTTTTTACTTGGTTTTGCATCTATAAATACTACGCAGGCAGATACAGGTGTTGTTCCCTGTAAATTACTATTGTCAAAACATTCAATATGGTGTGGCAATTCTGTTAAACGCAAATCATTTTTCATCTGTGTTAAAATGCGTTCCGTTTTAAAATCCGGATTTAATTTTTCATACTGACTCATCTTCTCTTTTTTATAATACATGGCATTTTTTAAAGAGAGGTCGAGCAGTTTTTTTTTATCACCGGCCTTGGGAATGGTAATGATTATATGGGCATCCTGCCAATCAAGTTCCATTGGTACAATAATTTCTTTTGATTTCGAATTATATTTATCCCGTACTTCTGCAATAGCCAGATTTAACATTTCTTCATTGCTTTCATCAAGTTTCTTTTTGATCTCAAATGTTTGAGTCTGAATAATCATTCCGTTAGAAACTTTAAGGTAATTAGCAAAGGCAAATTTTTCATCACTTACTATACTGAAGACATCCACATCATGTTTAAGGTCGTTTACAATAGTTGATCTGCTTTGGTAATTTTCTAGTAACTCGAGTTTCTTTTTATAACGAGCCGCTTCTTCAAATTTTAAATTTTCAGATGCCAGGTGCATCAATGTTTTTAACTGGTTTTTTACCTCCGTTAAATTTCCTCGTAAGATGTTTTTAATATTTCTTATATTGAGATTATATGCATCCTCTTGCTGTAATGAGATACAAGGTGCCAGGCAGTTTCCAATGTCATATTCAAGACAGGCTTTAAACTTACCCGCTTTTATATTAACTTCAGATAAAATAAAATTACAATTGCGTAGCGGGTAGGTGGCTTTAATCAGATCCAGTAAGGTATGCATCATTGTGCCACTTGCATAGGGGCCAAAGTATTCACTTCCGTCTTTAATTATTTGTCTTGTAGGGAATACTCTCGGAAAGCGTTCGTTTTTGATACAAATTGAGGCATAGGTTTTATCATCTTTCAGGCTTATATTAAATCGTGGCTGGTATTGTTTAATAAGGGAGTTCTCCAATAATAAAGCATCCATTTCAGTTTCAACAAGAGTATATTGTATATCAACAATTTTGCTAACCATTACTGCGGTTTTGCGGTTCTCGTAATGTGTTTTAGAAAAGTAACTCGATACTCGTTTTTTAAGACTTTTTGCCTTACCAATATACATCAGTTGTTGCATACTGTCAAAGTATTTATATATACCAGGCGATTCGGGAAGAGAGGAGATAATATTTTTTAGATGATCTGTGTGCATGAAGTGGCGAACTTAACCTAAACAAGTATATAAGAACATCTATTAGTATGAATTTGTTAAAATAACTGGATAAATTAACAATAGCCAATTAAATATAGAGGAAAAAATCAATCAGGTTATTCTTAATAACTTCTTAATTTTATTTAAATGTTGCAATTCAAATATAAAACCACCCGCTTAAAAAGGAATACTGCCAGTTTGCATTTATTGCAACTTCTGTAAAGTAAAATTTTTAATAATTCTACAATGAATTAAATTAAATTGCAGTTATAAAACATATAAAAAACAAATCCAATATGGAAAAAATCTACACGCAATTAAAATTTAAACCAGGTAATTTCAAAACTAGCATATTGGCACTTTTGGTTTTACTTTTTACGTTACCGTTGGTAAATGCACAAACCAACATTGCCCCTTTGGCAACTGCTTCAGCGAGTACCTGTAATACGGGTGCCTGTAGTACCCTTAATGATTTAAACTTTGGCACATGTGGTGCCCAACAAATGTGGATAAGCTCTGCTGCCACCAATCCGGGTTCTACTATATTTATTCAGTTTACATGGACCACTCCTAAAACATTTAATAAACTTACCATTAACGCCGGCGAATCTGCAAATAGATTTTTAGGTGGTGGAACTGTACAATATTTTAACTCAAGCACCTCTGCATGGGTTACTGCCACTACATTTACGCAAAGTACCGGTGTTTGTAATTATGACATCAACTTTTTACCAGTTACTTCCAGCCAAGTTAGAATAATTGATTTAGTTGTAACAGGTACTCAATCATCTAATGTAAACTTTAGAGAAATTCAAATTTGGCAAGCAAGTCTTGGACCAAACGACTGTGGGGTATTATCAATAGATTCGCCAACTGTATTTTGCTCTACCGGCGCTAAAGATGTGTTCGCTACTATTAAAAATTTCGGTACTAATCAGGTTACAAGTGTAAATGTTAACTGGAGCGCTAACGGTGTAACTCAAACACCAACTACCTATTCATCAACTTTAGATACCACAGGCGGACCAGGAACTTCTACCGCACAGATTAATCTTGGTAGTTATACTTTTGCAGCTGCCCCGGTTGCATTAAAAGTATGGACATCAAATCCTAATCTTACAACTGATACAATAAGAAATAACGATACTGCTTATGCAACCAAAGCTCCATCAATGGGTGGTATTTATACTATTGATGCTGCGGGCAGTGGTGTAAGTAATTTTACCACATTTGCAGCTGCTGTATCCGCTTTAAATGTTAACGGAATTTGTGCTCCGGTTACTTTTAATGTTGCTGCCGGTACTTACACCCAAACAACGCCGTTAACTTTAGGTAACATCGTTGGTTCAAATTATATAAATACCATAACCTTTGAAGGTTTTAACCCGGCTACGCGCATTTTAACAGGAAGTATTACAAACTCTGCTATCGTAATTTTTAATGGCAGTAAATATGTTACTTTCCATAATTTTACAGTAACAAATACCAATGCCACTGCTGTTGGTATTGCCGTTAATGGTACAGCAAATAAAATCAATATTATAAAATGTATTGTTAATGTACCGGTTCAAACAGGTACATCGTTAAATTGCTATGGTATTAGTGTAACCGGCACAGCAGGAGGATATGGAACTTCTGCAATTACAGCCGATTCAATTGTTATAGACAGTAATATTATTAATGGTGGTGGATATGGTTTGGTAATGTACGGAGCAAGTGTTGCTACCACAAACCGTAATTATAAAATCCGTTATAATACCTTAAACAACACTAATTATTATGGAATGTTTATTGGTTATAATTATAATGCCATTGATATTATTGGCAATACATTAAACATGAATGGAAGTAATTATGGCTATTTTGCTTTATATTTTTATTTTAACCAGAATCCTAATACCACCCTTTCTCATAATATAATAGGTAATAAAATTCTTAATTTTGGAGGATACGGGCTATATATGTATTCCCCTCAATCTGCTGCTACCTCTGCCAGGTCAAAGGTGTATAACAATACCATAGTAAGTTCTATTGGTTCAGGTTCTGGTCCGGGTTATTATGGCGTTTATTTATACCAGCCAAATGCTGCTAACATATTAGAATTTTACCATAATACGGTTATTATGGGTGGATCTGCATCCTCTACTTCTTATACAGGTTTTTATAATACAGGTTCTTCAGCTACAATCATTAAAAACAATATTTTTGCAGTAACAGCGGGTATTTATACTCCGTTATACCTTGCCACCGTTCCAACAGGAAGCCTTGTAAATTATAATAATTATTATAACTATACCAATCCAACTTCTGGTAATTTATTGTACAGGGGTGGTTTCTTTACACCTTCTAACTACCGCACTGCAACAGCAGGTGGTGATTCATCTTTTAATATTCGTCCTTCTTTTATCAGTACAAGCCCGGTACCGGGTAACTATCATTTAACAGATGGTTGTAATGGATCTGGCGTTGATTTAACGTCATCTGTATCAACAGATATTGATGGTGATATCCGTTCAACTTCGCCAAACCCTGGAAGTGATGAATTTATTGGGGGTGTTTCAGATAATATTATGGTTTTAAGTTTACTCACTCCATCTGTACCAATAACCTTAGGTGCGCAAGATGTTAAGTTTATTGTTAAAAATATTGGAGCGAATACTGTTTATAGTTTAAATTCATCCTATAAATTAGGTTCATCTACTCCGGTTACACAGGCATGGTCAGGCTCTTTAGCCACTTGCTCTCAAGATACCATGGTATTTACAGGTTCAAATCAGGTAACCCTTGGTGCTGTTAATTTATTAAAAGTTTTTACGGATGGACCTAACGGAAATCCGGATGCCGATAAAGCTAACGATACTATAAGTAATACGTTATATGCACCTTTAAATGGTATTTATACAGTAGGTGGAACTGCACCTGATTTTGCTACACCACAAGCCGCTGCTTCAGCACTTAGCAATGGCGTTGGCGGACCCGTTAAATTTGATATTCGTGCCGGAACTTATGGCCAGGTTATTGTAACCGGACCAATTTTAGGTACATCATCAACTAATACCGTAACTTTTGAAGGAAACAGTACAGCAACGCGTGTTATAAGTACCAGTACTGCAAACTCGGCCGCATTCTTAATTACTCAGGCCAACTGGGTAAAAGTTCGTAATCTTACCATTACAAATGCAGTTGCTTCGGCATGCGCAGGAATTGCCATTGTAGGAAATTCATCAGCCAACAATAACGGAACCGGTTGTGGGTTTAAAAATTGTATTATTAATTTACCAAATGTAAGTACCTATACTGCTTACGGTATAAGTATTACAGGTACTGCGGGCGGTATGGGTCAAACTGTTACAGCTTGCGATAGTGTTGAGATAGACAGTAATATAATAACCGGTAATCCATATTATGGAGTGAGTATGTATGGCGCAACAAATGCGGCATATAACCGAGGTATTAAAATTCGTAACAATACCTGGGGTTCTATAGGCTATGGTTTGTATTTTTCTTATATCTATAATCCTGTTGATATCATTTATAACACAATAAACATGGTAAATGTGAGTGGTGGTTATGCTTATTATGGAATGTATATGATCAACAATACTGCTAACCATGCTACAATTTCTTCAAATTACACAGGTAATATTGTGCGCAATTATTACTATTATGGTATGTACATGAGTAATCCTGGTGGAACAATCGGTGCTCCGGTAAAAATTTATAACAATATAGTTTCTAGTGGTACACTGCTGGGTTATTATAATTTATATCTGCAATCTTCGGGCTATACCCAGGTATATCACAATACCTTAATCTATAAAGGTACAGGTGGATCAAACAGTTATACGCCAGCATATTTATCGGGTTCTACAAACATTATGGTTAAGAATAATATCTTTGGTGTTGAAGGAAATACAGGTAATGCAACAGCACTTTATCTTGGAACCAGTCCGGCAACAGGTAATTTAAATTATAATGTTTATTACAATAAATCTAATAGTAACCTGGTTTACCGCAATGGTGTTTTTTATAATCCTACAAACTTATTGGGTGTAAATAATGGTGGAGATACTTCTTATAATATTGTACCACCTTTTGTAAATCTTACTTCAGAAAATTATCATGTAAATAGTGCCTGTTTTCAAAGAGGTGTTGATTTAACTTCATTGGTGCCAAATGATATTGATGGAGAAATCAGGAATGTTCCGCCGCAAATTGGAGCTGACGAAGCAACATCAGGCTCATTGGATTTATCTGCAGAAGCTCTTCTTGCACCAACATTCCCTGTAAGTGCCGGTTCTCAGGATGTTGTTGTATTTGTTAGGAACAATGGTTCAACAACGATAACAACATTTAATGTTGGTTATAAAGTTAATGGTGGTGTTGCTAAAACGCAAACATGGTTGGGCTCGTTAAGCCCATGCGATACAGTTAGTATTACCTTTACAGGTACGCAACAAATAAGTATAGCATCGGGTGTTTCATACGCAATCAAAGCATACACGTATACACCTAACTTTTCAGTTGATGGTAACCCAACAAACGATACAATTTTTAGCAATGTTGCAACGCCAATGAGTGGTACTTATATTATAGGAACAACATCACCTTCAGATTTCCCTTCGTTTAATGCGGCAGTTGTTGCTATGCAGGCAAGAGGTATAGTTGGTAACGTTATTTTTAATGTTAGAACAGGAACGTATAATGAATCTGTAAACGTAACCACAATTACGGGCTTAACTGCAAGTAATACTGTTACTTTCAAATCATTGGCAAATCAAAGAGATTCGGTAATGTTAAGTTGGAATTCAACCACCGGTAATAGCTATGTGCTTGCGCTAAACAGTTCTAATGTATCATTCAAAAATATGAGCATAAGCCAACTAAGTTCAGCGGGAACTTACTATACAATTTTAATCGGTTCTACAACATCAGATACTATTGATAATTGTAAGATTATTTCAGCGGATTATACTTCTAGTACCACCTATTGTATATATGCCAATGGCAGTGTAACAAATGGTTTGGTATTACGTAATAATGCCTTTTCGGGATATAGCTATTATGGTATTTATTTATATGGCAGCTCCGCTTCACCGCATTTAAATACTGTTATTGAAGGCAATACTTTTACAAACTTTGCTTACGTTTACCTTACATACTTTTATTACGCCAACAATTTGAAAATAAACCGAAATGTTTTTAATCCCGGCGCAGGAGGTGGTAGTATGTATTTTTACCATTATTATAACAACAATGGTTTTACTTTTACCAATAACACTGTAAACCTTGTAAGAACTAATAATTATTTATACCTGGGTTATTATTCACAAAATCTTGCTGCTCAAAGAGGTCTTATTGCCAATAATGTATTTACTTCTACCAGCACTGCAACAGGTGGAAATTCATATATGGCCTATGCATCGAATTACCTGAGCTATATAAATAATACTTTTTACTCAGTTAACCCGACTTATGGTTTTGCGTATTACTTTAATTACTCCTGTACTGATCTGGAATTTAAAAACAATGCAGTTACAAATGCATCAACCGGACCAGCATTAAATTGGTATTCAATTCCAACTACTAATAAATTTAATTATAACAATTATTATACTGCGGGAGCAGCCCTATTTAATATTTCTTCTCCAGTAACTTCGTATGCCAATATGAATGCTTACAAAGCTGCATTGGGATCAACAGTAGAAAGAAATTCCTTGTCATATCGCCAGGGACTTACCGCACTTGCCGCAACACCTTTACCGTCAGATTCTGCTTCATGGACTCTTAATGGCCGTGCCATCCATGATGCACGTGTAACTACAGATATCAATAACAATCCACGCCCTGCTACTCCTGTTAATGGTGTACCTGATATTGGTGCTTTTGAATTTAATCCAACATCGATTCCTCCTGCAGCGCTTGCTTCACCTACAACACCGGTTGCGGGAGGCACACAAGTATTTACAATTGGGTCAGATACCGTTGCAACCATAACGTATGATGCTTTCTCAACTGTTCCATCAACTGTTGCAATAAGGCAATATTCTGGCAGACCGGCTCCTCAAATTGGAACCGCAACAGCTTATCCTTTTTATTATCTGGATGTAGCTGCAACTACAGGCTCAACTTATAGTTATACCATCACTGAATATTACAAAGCACCATGGATTGGCACTGTAGTTGGAGAGAACAACCTGAAACTTGCCATGAAAATACCTTCTGTAGCATGGTCTGTTTTAACAGGTAGTGCAAGTATTGCAGATACCATCCGTAGAACTATAACTAATACCTCAAGCTTAAGTAACCTTCCTGCTATTTTTACAGGTGCTGATGATAACAATCCGTTACCTGTTACGCTGATTAGTTTTAAAGGAAAGAAAGCAGATACCGGAGTTGATTTATACTGGGCTACAGCAAGCGAGAAAAACAGTAGTCATTTTATTTTAGAGAGGTCGTTTGATAATACGAAGTTTGATGCTTTGAAAAAGGTAAAATCTTCTGGTAACAGTAATACACTTCTTAACTATAATTATGCTGATGAATCTGCATTTAAAAACGGAGTTCAGGTTGTGTACTATCGTTTAAAAATGGTTGATCTGGATGGAAGTTCAGCTTATTCAAATACTGTAGTAATTACCAATGAGGAAGTAAAGAGTGATTTAATTAAAGTATATCCAAATCCATTTAATGATAAGGTATATGTAGAATTGAAAATAGCAACTGATCAGATGGTAGAAATAAGAGATCTGAGTGGACGAATGGTTTATAGCCAGATATTCTCTGCAAAGGATTTTGCGCATGAATTGAATCTTCCGGATCTGGATAAAGGAATTTACATCCTTATTGTGAATTCTAAACAGGTAACTAAGATGTTGAAACAATAAAAATTAACAATCCTGTAAAAGCCCTGCAAATAATTTGCAGGGCTTTTTTTTTATTCTTTTTGAGCCTTTTTTTTTATCCCTAACTAATTTAGTTTGTTACCAGCTTAAAAATGAATGAGCAGGTAAACAATTTTATAAATTTCTGGACTGCATGCGATCATGATTATGTGCTGCTAAAGGTGAAATTTTCAATGTTTATCTTAAAAAAAAATGGTTCTAATGATTTTGAGATGTATTTTTTTTTTAATAAATGTAACCAATAATTATAATTAATATTTGATTAAAACACAATGAATATTTTTAAGTTAAAATCCCAGAATTTTAACTAAAAAAATAACCTTAGAATTTAGATCGGATCAGACAGTGGGTATTACTAACAACCAATTACCCTTAATAAATGGTTATTAATCATTAATATTTATAAATGAACACAAAAAAAGAAATTGAAAAGTTTGCTTTTACTTAAAATATAATCTTTAAGAAAACATTAAGAACTATTAACATATTGATTTTAAGAATATTAGTTTACAAATTGCAATTTTTAAGCCTGTTAACATTAAATTAAGATGAAATTATTAAATATATCAATACTTTCGTTGATATGGATTCCATATTAATTAAACTTTATTTTTGTGCTGCTTCTCCTTCAGAAAAAAAGTTTTCCATGGAACACTAGTATTTGGAATAATTAAAAATTTCTCACTACATAAAATTGCCCTCTTCACATAATTTACTTCACAAGTCCGATTCCACGAATGGTCTTGCTTTACAAACATTAATATACTTATCAAATATGAAAACAACAATTACAAACCTACAAGCTAATTTCTTTAAACCCGTTTTTTTTGTGCTTTGCATCATTGCAGTATGTGCAGGCAATTTTATTAAGGCCCAAACCTTAACTAATTATTCATTTGTTAATTCAACTGAAACTTATACCCCCATAACGGGCGGAATTTTGTTAGGTTCAGCAACGGTTGATGACGAAGTGTATGTCGACTCAACATCTGCAGGTATTGCCGGAGTTACTACTTCTACACCATCGGGCAGTGGTTTTCCGATTGGATTCAGCTTTAACTTTAACGGTAACATTTATGACAGGTTAGGAATAAGTACTAATGGTTGGATTGGTTTGGGGCAATCTTTATTAACACCAAAAGTTGATATAACCAATGCAGGAGGTTCGGGTTTTTTCAACCCTATTATAAGTGATGGTTTTGGCTCGCAGGCAACTGTTCTTCAAAATAGAATATCAGCACTATGTACTGATCTTTTAGGAAATACCGGATCTTCTATAAGGCTTCAAACGATCGGTGCAGCACCTTCCCGAATTTGCGTAATTCAATGGGGTGGGTTCAGGAAATATGGTTCTACAGCAGACAGTTTTAATTTTCAGATAAGGCTTTATGAAGGCACAGATTCAATAAAATTTGTTTATGGAGCATTTATAAGTGATGCTGTAGATGGAACGCCGCAAGTGGGCTTAAAAACAGCGGCAGGGTATTTAAGCAGAACCAGCGCCAGCAACTGGTCTGCTACAACAGCAAGCAGTTCTAATACAGATGTAGTTGTGCTTACCAATTCCGTTAAACCTGCAAATGGAACCACTTTTAACTGGGGCATGCCTTCTAAAACATATATTTCTTCAACGGTGGATGCTCCGATATTAACAAATGTTGCACCCGGTTCAATAAACGAGCCGGTGGTAAGATTAAAAGTAGTGGTAGGTGGTTTGGCCAGTTCTTTAAAAATTAACGGACTTACCATTAGTACTGCCGGTACCACAACACTCAGTGAAATTTCGAGTATGAAGATTTTTTATACGGGCTCTTCTACTGTATTTTCAACTATCAGCCAGTTCAGTCCTACTGTTTTTAGTCCGGCAGCAAGTAATGTTATAATTGATTCTATTAACCTGCTCACGGGAGATAATTATTTTTGGATAACTTACGATATATCTTCATCTGCTGTACTCGGACATTTTATAGATGGTGCTGTTACAGCTATAAATGTGGGTGGCACAGGATTTACCCCAACAGTAACTTCACCTGCAGGGAGCAGGCAGATTTCAAGCCCAATGACGTATGTAAGTTCAACATCAACACAACCTGATCTTACAAAAATTCAAAGAGGTTCAACAAATAATAAAATCCTGCGCATTGATGTTCAAACCAGTTTAACCGGATCTCCTACCAATGCTACCGTGTTCGACTTAAGCACCAATGGCTCAGTAAATCCTTCATCTAATATTACCAATGCAAAAGTTTGGTACACTAGCGGCAGTACAACTTTTGCTGCCACCAATCAATTTGGAAGCACTTTTACAGGCCCAAGCGGTTCTTTTACCATAAGTGGTTCACAGGCATTGGTAAACGGGCTTAACTATTTCTGGGTAACTTATGATGTTCCTGATACAGCCGTATTGGGTGATTCTGTGGATGCTGAAATAACTGCTATTACAATTGCAGGAATTGCTCAAACACCTACAACCACTGCTCCAGGCGGGTCACGAATTATTAGAGCTCCATTTTGTTCTTCTACTGCCACAAGCGGCGGAGATGAGGAAATTTTGAATGTAACTTTCGGTAGCCTTAACAATTCATCAACATGCACTACCGTAGCTTCTGGTCCGGGTTCAACAGGGCAGAAGTATTCGAATTATACCACAACAGTTACACCTCCGATTATTTCTTCCGGAATTGCCACACCTGTTTTTATAACCAAAGGAACATGTGGCGGTTTTTATGGAGAAGTTATTGCGGTTTATATAGATTATAATCAGGATGGCCTGTTCGGAACGGGTGAGAATGCATTCACTTCGAGCTATGCAACAGGCACTGCAAACCAGGTAATCACTTCATTAATAACTGTGCCCTGCACTGCCTTGAGTGGAAATACCCTTATGCGCATTGTTTATGTTGAAGGTACGTCTGCTCCGGCATGTGGAACCTACACCTGGGGCGAGACCGAAGATTATCTGATTAACATTGTTAATGGTCCTGCAACTTATCTTTCATCATCAGCAATACAGGTTATTGGTGCTGTTGCTGCCGGAACAAACGATGTTGCTATTTTACGGGTGCCGGTAAAAGTTACTGCGTCTTCCTGTAATCCCGGAATTATAACTAATGTAAGATTTAATACAGCAGGTACAACAAATGTAGCCAATATTGTTTCAGCTAAATTATACAAAACCGGCATTAATAGCGTTTTTAATACAAACACCTTACTAGGCACGCTTTCAGCTCCAAGTGGTCAGATGGTGTTTAGCATAAATGATACTGCAAATGACGATTCTAATAATTACTGGTTAGCATATGATCTTTCTTCATCAGCTCCAAATGGAAATGTTATTGATGCCAGAATTGACAGTTTACAAGCGTTTGGCAATTATTACACACCTGCAAATAACAATCCTTCAGGTAACAGGATGATCACAATACCGATGACTTATATTGGCTCATCTGCCATTCATCCTGATCTCTCTAAAGTAGAAACCAACTCTAACAACAACCGTTTATTGCGTATACTTATCAGAACAGGTTTAACAGGTTCTCCAATAAATGTAACACAGTTTAGTTTGAACACAACCGGTGGTGGAAATGATACGGCCAATATTAGGAATGCAAAAATATGGTACACAGGTAATAGTGCTACTTTTGCAACTACAACCCAGTTTGGCTCAACCTATTTGGTACCGGCACCTACGGCATCTGCCTGGCCGGCCTATTCAATTACAGGTACTCAGCCATTAAATAATGACAGCAATTATTTTTGGTTAACATATGATATAAAAGCTTTTGCTGTAATTGGTGATTCCACAGATGCAGAAGTTACCGGAATAACAATAGGTGGAATTGTTCAAACACCATCCATATCGGCACCCTCAGGCCGCCGTTTGATCCGGAATCCTTTTTGTGCGTCTGCTGCATTCTTTTCTGATTACGACGATATTGGACAGGTAACAATGACTCAGGGTGCCACTACAGTTCTTAACAATGGAACAGGATGCATACCGGCTCAATCAAATTTGAATGCCAACAAACAATATACAGATTATACCCAATTAAGTGCGGGTAACTTTCTTCAAAATGTGCCGGTTAATTTTAACATCTGCGATATTTCAGGTACTACTTTTACAGTAGGGGGTTATCTGGGAATATTTATTGATTATAACCAAAATGGCATCTTTGATACGGGTGAGCTTGCTTATGCTTCAACTGCAGCGCAAACCACAGGACATACCGGTTCATTTATTATACCTTGTAATTCTTTATCAGGTAATACCAGAATGAGAATAATAATGCAATCTTATAATGCAGTTACCAATTCATGTCTTTCTGCTAGTACAAACTATTATTATGGCGAAACGGAAGACTATACTATTAATATTGTTAGTAATCCTATTGCCTATTTAAGTAGTACTACAATTCAGCAAACCGGGTTAACATCTGCCGGGGCAATTGATGTGGCTATTTTACGTGTGCCTTTAAAGGCGATGGGTTGCGGAGTTGGTATTGTTTCTGAAATGAGGTTTAACATTACAGGCACTACCAGTGCCTCAAACATAGTATTGGCAAAACTTTATAAAACAGGTAATAGTGCCACCTTTACTAATAGCAATTTATTAGCACAGATAACCTCGCCAACAACACAAATGATTTTTAGTTTGAATGATACGCTATTGGGCTTGCAAAATGATACCAATAATTACTGGCTTGCTTATGATATTTCTTCAAGTGCTTCTACTACGTCAAACTTTGTAGATGGAAAATTTGATAGCGTTATGGTAGTGGGTTCATACAGGATACCAACCATAAGTAATCCTGCAGGAAACAAGCAAATTACAACACCCATGACTTATGTTAGTTCTGTAGCTTCTCATCCGGATCTCACCAGAGTTGAAAAAGGAAGTGTGAATAATACTATTTTACAAATTGTAATAAACGGAAGTTCTACAGGCTCACCCATTAATGTAACTTCAATGGATCTGAGTACAAATGGTTCGGCTACACCGGCTACTAATATTAGTAATGGCAAAGTGTGGTACACAGGGAGTAGTAGTACGTTTAATACCAATTCACAATTTGGTAGCACAGCGGTAAGCCCGGGAGGCTCTTTTACAATTAATGGATTTCAGCCTTTGTTAAATGGCAGCAATGTGTTTTGGGTAACTTATGATATACCTTCATCTGCCATTTCGGGAGATTCGGTAGATGCAGAAGTTGTGGGTATGACTATTGCAGGAACAAGTCAGGTTCCATCAAATGCAGCTCCTGTGGGATCAAGAAAAATAAGGTCTCCTTATTGTACTTCTACGGCAACCAATACCGGTGATGAAGAAATTTTAAATGTAAGTTTCGGAACTTTAAATAACTCTTCTACTTGTATTACAACAGCACCTGGTGCAGGTTCCGTAAATCAGTTATATTCTAATTATAAAACCACCGTTGCCGCTCCTAATATTTCGTCGGGTTTGCCTACAACTTTTTCACTTACCAAAGGAACTTGCGGCGGATTTTATGGTGAAGTAATAGGCGTTTTTATTGATTACAACCAGGATGGCATATTTGGGACAGGTGAAAATGCATATACTTCAAGCTATGCAACGGGTACTGCTAATCAGGTAATTTCATCAATTATCACAATACCCTGCACTGCAAATGGCGGACTTACTCTGATGCGGGTAGTATATGCTGAAGCTACTTCAGTTACAGCATGTGGTACTTATGGATGGGGTGAAACAGAAGATTATATGATTAACATAGTAAACCAGCCGGCAACTTATACAGCATCCACTATTGTGCAAATTACCGGATCTGTTACGGCAGGACAGTTTGATGTTCCTGTTTTAAGAATACCCGTAAAAGTTATAGCCACTCCTTGTTTACCTGGCTTTTTTACCCAGTTTAATTTTAATACAACCGGTACCACAGCAACTGCAAATATTGTTTCAGCAAAATTATATGCAACGGGAAACAACAGTACATTTAATGTAAATAAACTTTTAGGTACTGTATTTTCACCTTCAGGTTCATTTAGTTTTACAGTGAGTGATACTTCATTAAATGATACCAACAATTACTGGCTTGCTTATGATATTTCTTCATCTGCTACAAATGGTAATGTTCTGGATGCACGCATAGATAGCATTCAGGCCTTTGGCTCGTGGTATATACCAGCCAATGGGAATCCAACAGGCAGCAGAATTATTTCTGTACCTATGACTTATTTAAGTTCTACTGCCATTCATCCCGATTTTTCTAAAATACAGACAGGATCAACCAATAACCGTATATTAAGAGTAGATGTAGTAACAAGCGCAACAGGTGCTCCTGTAAATGTTACTAACTTTGATCTGAGTACCAATGGTTCGGCGACACCTTTGTCAAATATTACCAATACCAAAATCTGGTATACCGGCACAAGTTCAACCTATTCATCTACCTCGCAGTTTGGTTCAACCACAACTTCGCCGGCTGGTTCCTATAGTGTAGCAGGCTTACAAGCACTTACCAATGGAACCAACTATTTCTGGATTACCTATGATGTGCCAACAACTGCAGTTTTAAATGATTCTGTTGATGCAGAATTATTTGCTGTTATGGTAGATGGAATTTCGCGTACTCCAATAGTAAGTGCGCCTGTGGGGAACCGTAAAATAAGAGCACCTTACTGTATTTCAGCGGCAACAAGTACTGCTGATGAAGAGATTTGGGGCGTAACTTTAGGAACCTTAAATAACGCATCAACTTGTACCTCAACGGGTGGATCGGGTTCTACACTTAATATGTATTCTGATTATTCGGGAACAGTTTCTGCTCCTGATATTGCTAAAGGTACAGCCATACCTATAACTATTTACACAGGTTCATGTGGTGGAAACTATAACTCTTCTTTGGGTATTTATATAGATTTAAACCAAAATGGTTTGTTTACTGATCCGGGTGAAAATATGATCAGTTTTCTCAGCTTTACCAGTTCCACATTAGGAATTAATAAAACAGGAAACATTACTATTCCTTGTTCTGCTTTAAATGGCAATACCAAAATGCGGATAGTTTTTGTTGAAGCCAATGCAGTTAATCCTTGTGGCACATACAGTTGGGGCGAAACGGAGGACTATACTATAAATATCATTTCTACTCCGGCCACTTATAATTCATCCTCAGCATTGCAAATTACAGGTCCGGTAATTGCAAGCGCATTAGACGCACCTATACTGCGAATCCCTGTTAAAGTAAGTACTACGGCCTGTTTGCCAGGTATAATTTCCGACTTTAAATTTAACACTACAGGCACTACAGTAACATCTAATATTATTTCAGCAAAATTATACGCTACCGGAAGTTCTAATACTTTTAACACAACCAGGTTAATTGGAACTGTAATTTCTCCTTCAGGCACATTTGCATTTAATGTGGCAGATACTGTGGTTAACGACACAAACAATTACTGGCTAGTTTATGATGTTTCAGCTTCTGCCGCTAATGGTAATTTACTGGATGCACGTATGGACAGTTTAAAAGTGTTTGGTTCGTGGTATATTCCTTCAAATGGAAATCCGGCAGGCAGCAGGGTAGTTTCTGTTCCAATGACGTATTTGAGTTCAACATCAGGTCATCCTGATCTTACATTTGTAGAACAGAATTCAGCCAACAACAGAATGTTGATGATTCCTGTAACTACCAGTGCAACCGGAGCACCTGTTAATGTAACAAACTTTAACCTGAGCACTATAGGATCAGCATCACCTTTATCAAATATCAGTAATGCCAAAGTTTGGTACACAGGTTCAAATTCAAACTTTGCATCAACCTCACAATTTGGTTCAACAACAGCATTGCCGTCAGGTGCATTTAGTGTGGGAGGAAGTCAGGCTTTAATTAATGGTGTTAACTATTTTTGGGTTACCTATGATATTCCTGCAACTGCTATCATCGCCGATTCAGTTGATGCCGCTGTTACAGGTATAATTGTTGATGGTATTTCTCAAACACCGTCTGTAACTTCCCCAACAGGAAACCGTAAAATAAGAGCACCTTATTGTGTGCCATTATATACTAGCGGTTGTGCTACAGATAATATTGCCAGGGTAAGACTTGGTTCAATTGATAATGTTACAGGATGTACGGGTGCCTACACTTTTTATAGCAATATAGCTGCGCCCGTTTTAACTCAGGGAAATACTTATTCATTAACATTAAATTACGGTTCAGATGGTACCCAATTTGCAATGGTATGGATTGATTATAATAATGATGGTGACTATAATGATTCCGGAGAAGACCTGCCTGTTCAATTTCCGGCAAATGCAGGATCGGGCGGACAGTCGGTAGTTACTTTTACAGTGCCTTTAAACAGCAATTTGGGCAACCTTAGGTTAAGAATAAGAGGAGGTGATGATACACAGCCTGCTATTACTCAATCATGTGGTGCAAGTAATTCCACTTATGGCGAATCTGAAGAATACACCATCAATATTAATGCAGCTCCTTCCTTAACTTATATCTGGAATGGTAGTGCATCAACCGATATAATGATTGCAGCTAACTGGACTCCGTTTCGCACAACACCTAACCTGAATGATAAATTATTATTTAATTTGGGGGGGGCTATTATTTTAAGTAATGTAACGAACACAACTGTAAGAGTAATTGAACTTGCCAATGCTACTGTGGTAAAACTGAATGGAGTTACTAACAATACAATATTCGCAACAGATAGTTTAGTGCTGGCTGCTAATACACGGATTAATACAGGATCTCTTAATGTTTCAATTGGTAACAGCATAACATCTGCCGGAATATTAACCGGCACGGGACGAGTTTATGGTAACCTGATTCACTGGATCAATTCAACAAAAACCTCACCTGCCTTTCCACTTGCAGATAGTAATGGTGTAAACAGAAATATTGCGTTAAATTATACAAGTCTTCCATCTGTGTATGGATCCGTTAAAGCAAGCTTTATAATGGGTACACCGGGTAATGCCGGTTTGCCTGTAACTGATGCAGTTGCTTCGGTAACAGCCAAGAGGGCCGGGGTTGATGGTTACTGGGTGATGACTTCTGGTTTAACCGGCGGTACTTACACCGGAACATTTAATGGTACAGGTTTTAGAGGTGTTAATAATTATACCAGTCTAGTGCTGTTAAACAGAGCAAGCAATATTGGTTCATGGGGCCTTGATGGAATACATGCTGCAACCACCGGTACTAATACAGCACCTGTGCTTAACAGAACAGGTATGAGCGCCTATGGACAATATGCAATAGGCGGTGACACGCTGGCAAACCCATTACCAGTTAACTTAATATTCTTTAATGCAAAGAATGTAAATGGTAATGTACAATTGAATTGGGCTACAGCAAGTGAAACAAACAACAAAGGTTTTATGATACAACGTTCTGTTGATGGAATAATTTTTACTGATTTGCAATTTGTAAATGGAAAGGTTAATTCAAATACAACTGTTTCTTATACAAGAGAAGATGTTTCTGCTTTTACTACCACAGGAGTAAAAACTTTATATTATCGTTTGAACCAAACAGACCTGGATGGAAATAAGCATAACTCAAATATTGCTATGGTAAGTGAGTCTGATCCTTTAGGTGATGAAGTAATTGTATTTCCTAACCCATTTGAAAGTAAAGTAGGGTTAAGTATAGAGTCTGCTTCTGCTTTATTGGCTCAGGTGCAAATAACAGATATGCAAGGTAGATTGATAAGTGATGAACAAATTATAGTTAAAGCCGGCAGTATGTATCATGAGTTGAAGAACACAGACAACTTATCAAATGGAATATATATGGTAAGAGTGAATATGAATGGTGTATATAAGACCATAAAAGTTACAAAGGCAAATTAGATTGAGACACATTTTAAAACAAAAAAGGGCAGCATTGGCTGCCTTTTTTTGTTTTAAAATGTGTCAAAAATTATTAACCATAAAATGTGATTTACAGAAAAATATAGTAATAGATTTTAATTGCCTTAAATAAACAGATCGAAGCAGGTTTTATAGTATTAATAGCGTTTAACAGCTTTCTACTTGCTTCTCATACATTAAAAATTGCGGTTTATATAAAGTTTATGTTGATTTATTTTGGAACCCACTATTGTGTAATAAATTTGAACTTGTGTTTTTGATTTTAATACATAGTTTAGAAACATAAAAACATACTTTATGGAAAACAATTACAACAGATTTTAATGAGGAGAGTTTGGTTGATTGTTATGATGGATTTATATATAATAAACAACATCCACTCACCAACTACCTCTATTTCTGCCACTACCAGTAACATTGATAACAATAATGGATCAGCCATAGTTACTTCAATTTTCAAAATATCAACCCTTATCCGATTATTATCAGGGGAGTAGAAAGGGTAAGTTCAATATCAGGTATTTTAAATGTTGAGTTGTGGTGCAAAACCATAGCCATTAGCAGAGCTCCAGAAGTAATCTCAATGGCCAACGGATGGAAAATAGTGCTAAATAATACCTTTACGGGCATTGCCAATACTGTAACAACCAACAATACCGCCACCACCAACTACGGGTTTGGTTTCAGCTTACAACAGAGGCCACAGAATAAGATGGAAAACTATAAATAACACCAACTTTTACGGAATCCGTTTTGCTTATATTCCTAACCCTGCAGATATCATAGTCAATACCATCACTATATAGCCAAGCAATGCATCAAGCTATGGCATTTATTGTTTTTATAACCAGCATGGTTCAACCATACCAACAAAAATAACCGGAAATAAAGTTAGTGCCCGTTATGCAGCTTTATTTTATGGTACATTTACAACAGGCACAACACCAACGCAGATTTACAATAATATGTTTACCACTACCGGGGCAAATTACGGGGTATATATGGTTTCAACTACAGCACCCGGCGGGGTAATAAATTTCTATCACAATAGCGTGAATACAATGGGTTCATCAACCTTAAATGGTTTATATTATTCTAATGTATCTACCTTAAACACTTTTATCAAAAACAATATATTTTATGCTGCCGGTATTAAAACCTATCCGGCATATTTTTTACCAATCTGGTTGAAACCAATATGGTAAACTATACCAATTATTATAACAATACCGGTGGCAATCTGGTTTAACGCAATGCTACTGCTTATGGTTCTGCAACTTTTAAAACAGCGCCGGCAGTTGGAGATAAAGCCTATAACACGCTGCCGGCTATTGTATCTGCTACCGATTTATATTTAACAAATGCCTGTATAAAGGGTGTTGATCTTACCACTTCAGTAAGCATGTATTTTAATGGAAATGTCCGCAGCATTTCGCCTGTTATCGGTGCACACGAAGCTTCTGTTTATGCCAACGATTTAAGTGTTGAGAATGTGAGTGTATCATTACCTATAACCAGTGGTTTGCAAAACTTAACCGTAAGAAATCGTAACTTTGGGAATGCGGTTATATCAATGAACATTAAATTCAGGATTAATGGGGGCACTTTAATAAGCTATCCATGGGTGGGCTCACTTAATGGTTGCGATAGCATTTCAATCATTTTAACCGGTGCGTATAGGGCAAACCTTAATGCGGGCATCAACAATATTTTAGTGTTTACTTCAAATACAAACGAACTGACAGATTATAATCCTTCTAATGACACTTTACGCACCGTATTTTCAACAGGTACTGATGAACCGGGTTTAATAACCTATTATCAGATGAATAAGCCTGTATCTATAAAACAGCTTGGAGATGCTGCCTGTGGCCTGGTGGGTAATATTACTGGTTCATCAGCACTTCTTATATCTAACCTTCCTGCAGAAGGTGATTCAGTGTTTATTAGCCCATGTGTAAGTTCAGGTTATTTTGCATTGAAAGGTTTAGTTGTAAACACAACAACACCCTTTAGCAATGCAATAGATCTTATTATGAATGGTGTTCCACTTTCACCAAATGTTTTTTTGCCATCCTCTGTGGCACTTAGCCTGGCAAGCCGTTACTGGATTGTTAACCCGAAAGAAAATGCCGGAAATTTTGCTGCAACATTAACTTTTACGCTGCCTTTAAGGCAAAGAAGTGGTACAGATACAGCGTTGCGTTTATATAACCGTAACGCATACGGAACAGGTCACTGAACATTAACACGTACCATTGGCGCATCGGGTATAAGTGCAGGTGTAGCTACTTTTTCTAATATAGCAGTTTTAGGTCAGTTCACACTTGCATCAAACGGCAACTCGCCATTGCCCGTTACCTTAATAAGTTTTGGTGCAAACAGGGCAGGAGAAGATGCACTGTTAACATGGACAACTGCAAATGAAACTAACAGCAGGGGTTTTGCTATTGAAAAAGCAAACCCCTCTTTAAACTTTGAAGAGATCGTATTTATGAAGAGTAAAAATTCAAATACATCAAAGCTAATTACCTATTCCTACACTGATAAGCAGGTGGGTTCAAAGCAGCAAATATTTTACCGTCTGAAGCAAATGGATGTAGATGGCAAATTTAGTTATCCGCCCATTGCAAGCATAGATGTATTGCTAAGTGATAATGTTAAACTCATTTATCCGAATCCATTCACCAATAAAATAATGGTTGATAATGTCAACCATATTACATCTGAGGTAAATATATTTGACATAAAGGGCAAACCAATTCATAAGGTTCAATGGTATAAAACCAGTATCCATGAAATTGTGTTGGATTGCGGGGATTTATTTTGTAAAATTAAAGGATGATAAACCGGTTAAATTGATTAAATTGTAAAGATGCGTATAATGTTGAGACGTACAATTGTGCGTCTCAACATTATACGCGTATACAAAATCCAGGATGAAATTACACACCTCTTTTTTTTATGTATGGCTGTTCCTGTTAACGGTGACCATGGTTCAATGCCGCAAAGACAGCACCAAACCTTTAGGACCGGGCATTTTGTTAACGGTTGATAAGCCCGTTGATACCTGGTATTATTTAAAAGATTTTTTGAAAGAAAACAATGTAAAGCTTACCTTTTATATTGAGATGTACCAGGATTTGCAAGATACAAGTAAAGTAAAAATGAAAGCACTGATGGCCGATGGACATGAGATGGCTCATCATACCAGTACGCACCCGCATAGTGATGATTATGTGAAGCAGTATGGGATAGATGCTTATATGAAGAAAGAGATTTTTGCTATGACTGACAGCATGAAAAAGGATGGGTTCAACCCTGTTACTTATGCTTACCCTTTTGGCGATTGTACCACGGAATTAGATACCCGTTTGCTGGAACATTTTAACAGTTTGCGAAAAGTATTGGGCACTTATATGAACAAACGCATTGCGGATATGGATCAGGTATATTTTAGATATGGAGATATAAAACTCTTTTATGGAATAGGCATTGATGTAAGGTATAACCGTTCACTTGATGAAGTTTTTGAAGCATTGGAAAAGGCAAAAAACAGCAGGCAAACAGTTAGCCTTTACTGTCATTATTTAAGCGTTGATGGTAAGCCACACGAAGGTTCCGATTCTCATATACTGGAAGATGATTTTAAAAAGATTATTCTTAAGGCTAAGGAACTTGGACTTCGTTTTTATACGGCATCTGAAGTGAGCCGCAAAAAATACTAACGGATGTATAAAAGAAGAATATGTTATCTGATCCTGACCTTTCTAATTTGTTTTCATCAACAGGCAAAGGCACAGGGCGACAGTAGCAGCAGCAAAATTGTTTATCTTGAATTATTCGGTTCAGGCGATATTTATGCAGTTAACTTTGAATACATGTTCAAACAAAATCAGCGCTTACAGGCAGGGGTATCATGGCTGCCCGGTACCTGGCAAATAACATCAGATAACGACCGGAATTTTTTATACTTTCCACTTGCATATCATTATCTTATTGGTCAGCGCAATCATAAAATAGATTTATCGGCAGGGGTATTGTATAAACTTACATGGCATACTGCTTCACCCAATAACCATAACATAAGACCCGAGGTAGGTGTGAGTTACAGATACCAACGTAAGAAAGGAATATTTTTAAAAGCAGGTGTTAATGTAAAGATTCCGGCAAGTTTATCGGTTGATAGTGACGCGCTGTTTTTTTATACCGAAAGGCATTGGTTGTTATGGCCGGCGGTAGGGGCGGGGTGGAGTTTTTAGAGGGAAGGGTAGCAACTACCCGAAGGGCGGGAATTTAACACAAAACGTGATTTGAAAAACTAATGTTTGAATCTCCACCAAACTGGCTTTGGAAAACAAACCCCCTTCATTTGAGTAGGTGCTTTTATGCATAGTTTTATTTAAACCAGTCCTGTTGTATAAGGAACTTAATTTTAAATTGATTGCCTTCATAAATTATATTTCCATTCTGTCTTGTATAATCATTAATTCGTGGAGTTATTTCAAGTTCTGCATTGTTAAGTTTCAACGTTTTTGTTATTCTATACATACCTATTCCTTTACCGTCAGCATTTATTGCTTTAGCTGTTTCTGAACGGTAACCATAGTCAGTCAACTTCATTACCTCATTGTCTTGAATTCGAATAGATATCATTATAAATAGAATAGAAAAATAGTTGAGTTCTTCTTTAAAAATTATTTTGTACTTCGTATTAGGGCAACAATATTTTACGGAGTTCTCTAGGAGATAAAAAAGTGAAACAAATAAAGAGTCATCGTCAATTTCTAATCTTCTTTCACTTGCAGCACCTGCATCTAATGAAACCTCAATTTTAAGTTTTTCAAAATCGTCAATAAAGATTTGTAAGATTGAAAGAACTAAGCCACGTATAGAGTGTGAAATTTTTTTGATTGTTGCATCAGGTTTTTGTGTTCTCTCAAATACGGAAAACTCAACCTTCATTGCTAAATTATATTTTATTAGTTTTAATAATGTGTCAACTGTAACATTGGGTTTTGAAGTTAAAACCTCTTTAACAATTTCCTTTTGTGCATTTATGTTCTCGGATAATGTTTTCTGAGGAATTAATGAAAATAAATCCTGAATACTATAGGTGTTTAGAGAAGTTATATTGTGTATCAATTCATCTGTTTTTGAACATTGTTCATCAATGATTGATTTTTGAAATTTTACTAATGGGGCTAAAGAAAGAATACTCATATCAATTAGTTCTCTAAATAGCTTTAGTCTATTTACATATTTTGATTCAGTAGTTAATGTGTATACTTCGCCATATGAATTTACTTTCCGTCCTACTCTGGCTTCAACTAATTTATTGTCAATTTTTACTTGAATGGGATGTGAGCTGTCTTTGTAATTGTTAGTTAAGTAATAAAAGTCAACAGGAAAATTATTAAAAATATGATCTCCTTTTGTGTTTTTTGCGAAATAGTATGTGCTCATTCTTTACTTTTAAATAATTCTATACTATATTCTTCTACTAAATTTTGAAACTGATAAGGTAAAGCGTTTTTTTCAAGCTTAAAATCACATAAATCCCAAGCACTATGAAATGAGTTACTGTTTCTATTGGCAGAATAAATAATTACTTTCTTTTCTGGATACCGTTGTTTTAACATTAATGCTAAGTCAAGTCCTTCATATTCTAAATTTAATAGTTTACCAACACCATTAATGTCTACAAATACAATGTTAGCCTCTTTCACAATTGGTATGTCCAAAGATTTAATGTCAACCACAGTTTTTACTTTCTTCCAATTGCTGTCCTTGAGAATCTTAACTACACTAAAGTTTTTGTCATCGTCAATGAAAAGAATGCTTGTTTTTGATTGCGTTAAATCAATTATTGTATTCCTGTCAATGTTGTTTTTCTCAATAAGTTTTTCAGGCTCTATATTTTGTATTGGTGTTGCTCCAACATTCACACTTACGTTTACATTCTGTTCGTTTTTGTTTTTAGTTTGCGTTAACCCAGGTGTTTTTGGTTCAGGTAATAAATAATAACCAGCGACTTCTGCCAGTGATACACAAACTAAAATAATAGGCTCAATGTTAAAGTTAGTCTGTAGTGTCCAAATGATACCGCCAATTAGTCCAATAAGGGCGATAATTAAGGTGATTTTATTTTTAATTATATCCATATTCTTTTCTCGGTCTGTTTTTTAAATTAGGCAAAACTAGCTAACTCTAAGTATTTATAAAAAACTACTTTCAAGATTTACGTAATGAACATGCATACAGTCTTCACCTTCATCACAAAGTTCTAACGGTTCAAAACAACTTTAAACACATACTTTTTACCCTGGTTTGCTGTAACCACTAAATTATACATACCATTTGCAAGATCACCCAGGTCTATTGTTGTTTCAACTATATCTGCAATTTGTAGTTCCTTTACTTTTGATCCCGGCAGGTTATATACTTCAACAGAATGAAGTAATAGGTCAGGTTGTGTTGATTGTATTTTAACAAGGCCTTCTGTAGGGTTGGGATAAACATTAATGCCGTATGAAATGGTAGAATTTACCGATATTCCTGTTAAACCAATCATTGCCATATTAGAATAAACATGGTTAGCAAAAGTAGCACAACTATTTGGTAACGTCAGGTCAATAATATATCTTTTTATGCCTGATGTATGCGTTGAATCAATATATGAGATTGTTGTTAAGGGCACTGATGCAAGGCTAATGTATGCCCCGCCGTTTATGCTTCTTTTTATTGATAAAGAAGAAAGCGTAGCGATACCTGAATAGCTGTTCCAGTTTAAAGCAACATCGTTTCCTGCAATTTTACCCGCGTTAAGATAAATGGTTTTATGCATTGCACTGGCTGATGATTCAACGTTACAACTGTCTACCGATTTAATGTTGTAATAATAAGCCTGCGAAGGTATTCCACTTATGTTATCCAACACCACACTTAAAGCATTAAATGGCCTTGAAGCTACAAGAACAAAAGGACCGCCTGCATTTGTGGATGCGTATACTTTGTATGCAGCAATGCCCACACCAGAAGTCTTATCCCATGAAATTATATTTTTACTAGTGCTGGTATCATTGCTTACCACACACAATTTTTCATTATTAAACATTGGGTTCAAACCAACCATCACAGAATCTTTGCCGGTACATAAATTGCTATCTGTAAATGTAACATAAGCATAACCAGAATACATGTTGATTGCCTTTGCTGTTGTTTGCACCGGCGTAGTTTTCCAGCTATATGCATATGGAGGTGTGCCTCCGCTTAACTGTATGCTTGCGGTACCGTTATTTAATCCTGAACAGATGGCATTGGTGGCACTAAGTGTTTTGCTAAATGCCGGTGCCTGATTAATGATAATACTACTTTGTTGCAAACAATTACTTGAGTCTTTAACACTTACATTGTAAGTGCCTGCCGTTAGATTACCCAACAAATTATTGGTAGAATAGGCTGCCAAGCCAAATTTGTATTGATAAGGTGGTCTTCCTCCACTTACATTTAATTGAATGCTGCCGGTATTTTGTCCAAAACATTTAGGATTTATTACTTGCGAATTGATGCTTACTATTTGCGGATCAACAAGTGTGGTATTAACTTTAACAACGCAATTGTTTTGATCTTTCGCACTTATAAAATATTGCCTTGCTGGTATATTGTTAAAAATATTTCCTGATCCAAAGCCACCTGAATCAAGCTGATATAAATAGGGTGATACGCCTCCATTTGCAGTGATGGCAATACTTCCGTTTCCTCCATGGCAGGGAACTTGTGTAAGCTGTATTGAAGGTATAATTTTTAATGGTTCGGTTATAGTAATTGCTTTGCTTGCTGCACAATTATTCGAGTCGAGCGCATAACAAGTAATTGAACCGGCCTTCAGGTTATTAAAAGTGTTGCTGCTTTGATAAACCGGTGCAGCTATTTTATACCTGAAAGGTGCTTGACCCGCACGCACACTTAAGCTCACAGCACCTGTAGAATCTCCGTTACAATTAACATGAGTAATGGATGTACTTTGTAAACTCATTGCAATTAAGGGCTCCAAAATATTAACAACTATGCTGGCCGGACAGCCGGCTGAATCAAGCACCATCAAAGTTTGGATGCCTGCTTTTAGTCTTGTAATTATATTGCTGTTTTGGTAATTTGAACCCAATAATTTATATTGATAGGGTGCAAGTCCATTGCTCGCACTTAAGGTTACTATACCTGTTGAATCATTCTTACAAATAACATTGGTAATGGATGTTGTAGTTAACAGGATGCCGGTTGCAGGTTCTGTAAACGTTGCATTCACAGAAGCGTTACAATTGTTTGAATCATTCACATAAAAAGTTTGTGTACCGGCAGCAATTTTGTTTATTACATTGCTGCTTTGATAAGGTAAGCTATTCATTCTATATTGATATGGTGCTTTTCCATTCCTAATAAATAATGTTGCGCTGCCGCTCGAATCGCCCATGCATCGCAGGTTGCTCAGGCTGGTTACACTGATGGTAACAAATGAATCGGGTTGTGTAAAATTAACCTGTGCTGATGCTGTACAGTTATTAGAATCCTTAACATAAAATGTATAATTACCTGCAACATTTTTATTGAAACTTGCACTGCTTTGGTAGGTCCCGGTTCCCGATTTAAATAGATAAGGCGAACGGCCATTATTTACAACAAATGAAACGCTTCCGCTCGAATCGCTCCTGCATATCACATTGTTAAATGCATTTACATTCAATCGTACAAAAGAGTCGGGTTGTGCTATCGTAATGTTAATCGAGTCGCGAAAGTTTAAACTGTCTTGTGCCTTTATAAAATAATTACCTGCTGCCAAATTTGTAAATATGTTGTTACTTTGATAAATGCCATTATTGATATTATATAAAACCGGACCAATGGCATTGGTTGGTGTGAGTGTAACCATGCCACTTGAATCTCCTTTACAAACAATATTTTTTGTAGTGGGTGATATAAATAAGGATGTAATATACACTGAATCTGTTATTGTAGTTGTGCTGTTACATACACTTGTTAATACAAGTTTTACACGGTATTTTCCGTTCTGTGTAAACAATACAGGAGAAATAGTATCGCTGTTATAGGTGGTATATATATTACTTCCCGGAAAGGTTTCTATTTTCCATTGGGTAAGTAGTTTGTCGGGAATGCTTAGGTTATAACGCGTATAAGTAAATTTATATTTATTGGTTGCTGTAAGGGCTTTGTTGATAAAAGCTAATGGAGCTCCTGCTGCACTTGCATAAATAGCCAATGTTCCCAATGATTTATGTGGAAAAGTACATAACCTGCTTTTGGCAAGAAATACAGCCACATAAGGAGTATTACTTGCGGCGGTTGAAGGAACCGTCCAGCAAAAGCGCATACTATCCATGCGTGGTCCGGTGGTAATTCTGAATGTATCGTTGTAAAGGCGCGTTAAAGTTGCACCTGGCATACTTAAAGGATTACTCCATTCTAGATCTGTAGTGTCAATTAAATTATTGGTGGCTGCTACATAATTTCTGCATATTTTTTGCCCTGCACAAATGGCAATAGATTCAGTAACCGGAGCAATCCCCAAATAGGTTCCCAAAGTATCATATTTTTTTAAACTCGCCGTTGCATTTGAGGTATAGATTAAAGAATTAAACTGATGATCACGGCGGTTTTTACCCATCAGTGTTGGAATGCCTGCAATGTTCTTCCATTGACTTACCTCGATGACAATATTTGCAACAAAATTACCCTGGGGTCTAAATCGCAAATCTCCTGTGGTCGGATTCATGTTAATTCCAACGGGAGGCAATGCTGGTGGACTTTGAACGGGTGCACCAAGATATGCAAATGGAACGAGTGGGCTATAAGGGCTTGCGTAAGGAGCTGCAGTGCCTGCTCCTGTTAATGATGGCGCAAGAGCATAGCTTAAAGAATCTCCATCCGGATCGGAAGCCCCCATATTTAAATTAGCATCAGCCCCTGCTTTTAAGACAAAATCAGGAGGAATATTATAAACAGGTGATGAATTGCAAGGCGATGCGCAACGGTTTATTATAGCTTCCGTATAATAATTTAAAGATCCCGGGTTACTTAAGGTCGTTATCGTTGAGTTTCTGCAGCAGGAACCAAAATTAATGCTCACTAAGCAGCAACTTGCAGGAATTCCTGTTAGATTAACAAGACCTGAAAAAACATATACCTCAATACCGGGAGTGATGCTCCCAGCCGTTCGGGTTCCGCAATTAGAACAAATACTCGTTGAACTTTTGCAAAGTTGAACCACATCGAAACCGCTTTTTGCTATATCAACAGTTAATGAAACGGATCCAAAACCAGTACCGTTGCAAGTACCAGAGGCCCCTGCAATATTAATGGATATATTACATCCTGATGACAATGAAGTGGGACAATTTGGGCAGAGTTGTACACCGGAGCAATCTTTGAATACCTTTAAAGATACATTGTAAATTCCTGGTGTACCGGTGCATTGATAAGAAATTTCTGATCCTATAAAATGCGTTGCGAAACAGTTGTTGCCGTCAAAAAATTTAACTGATAAAAATATCCAAAAAAAAATGGAGTAAATAGTCTTTTTCATTTGTAGTTATGTCAAAATCTAATAATTGCAAATTAAAATGAATCTATTCAAATTCCGGGATTATTTTTGATTATCTATAATAGAAATTAATAATTTGTAGATTGATGGAGGGAAATAATTACACCTTTTATTGAAATTTCAGTAATTACTTGTTTTATATAAAATCTTTCTTACATTTGCAGCCCCTTTAAGGGGAAATTCAGGAATAAGACTGATGGTTTCTTTTGCAGATACCCGCTCAGCAATTAATATTTATATACTACTTTATATATATTTTTTGCGAACGCTTGCATCGCTAAAATAAATCACTACCTTTGCCCTCCCGTTTTTAAGACTAAAAATTGCGTATTCAACAGTAAGATATGCCTACTATTCAACAATTGGTTCGTAAGGGCCGCAACGATGTAACAACAAAGAGCAAATCACCAGCTCTTGATTCATGTCCTCAGCGTAGAGGTGTTTGTACCCGTGTGTACACTACAACTCCTAAGAAGCCTAACTCGGCTATGCGTAAAGTGGCACGTGTAAGGTTAACAAATGGAAATGAGATTAACGCTTATATTCCCGGTGAAGGTCATAACCTGCAAGAACACTCTATCGTTTTGGTTAGAGGTGGCAGGGTAAAAGATCTTCCAGGTGTGCGTTATCACATTGTACGTGGTGCTTTAGATACAGCCGGTGTAGCCGGTCGTAATCAAAGACGTTCAAAATATGGAACTAAAAAACCTAAACCAGGACAGGTTGCGGTTGATCCTAAAGCTAAACCTAAAAAGAAGTAAGAACCGGCGTAAGCATATAATAAGATGAGAAAATCAAGAGCTAAAAAGCATATTTTGTTACCTGATCCAAAATTTAATGATGTATTGGTAACACGCTTCGTTAATAACCTGATGTGGGAAGGTAAAAAAACAACCGCTTATTCAATTTTTTACACTGCGCTTGATAAGGTTGAAGCCAAAGCTCAGGAACGTGGTTTAGATGTGTGGAAAAAAGCATTAAACAATGTAATGCCTTCGGTAGAAGTAAAATCACGCAGAGTTGGTGGAGCAACATTTCAGATCCCTATGGAAGTGCCTGCAGACCGTAAGGTAGCAGTTGGTATGAAATGGCTTATTAAGTATTCCCGCAATCGTGGAGAGAAAACAATGGCGGATAAACTGGCTAATGAAATTTTAGCAGCTTCTAAGAATGAAGGTGCCTCAGTAAAAAAACGTGAAGACACACATAAAATGGCTGATGCCAATAAGGCATTCTCACATTTTAAAATTAGTTAAATAATATAAAGAGGAATCATTTAAATGTCCCGCGACTTAAAATATACAAGAAACATAGGTATTGCAGCTCATATTGATGCTGGTAAAACAACTACCACTGAGCGTATACTTTACTATTCAGGTGTAAACCACAAAATAGGCGAAGTGCACGATGGTGCGGCTACTATGGACTGGATGGTTCAGGAGCAGGAAAGAGGTATAACAATTACGTCTGCCGCTACAACTGTTTTCTGGAAATACCGTGATAATAACTACCACATCAATATTATAGATACACCAGGTCACGTTGACTTTACAGTGGAAGTTAATCGTTCTTTGCGTGTTCTTGATGGTTTGGTATTCTTATTTTCTGCTGTAGATGGTGTTGAACCACAATCAGAAACTAACTGGCGTCTGGCAAATAATTATAATGTTGCCCGTATTGGTTTTGTAAATAAGATGGACCGCTCAGGTGCAGATTTCCTTAACGTTGTGAAGCAGGTTAAGACTATGCTTGGAAGCAATGCAGTTCCCTTACAATTACCTATAGGAGCAGAAGATAATTTTACCGGTGTAGTTGATTTAATAAACTTCCGTGGAATGGTATGGAATGAACACGATAAAGGTATGACCTACCAAATTGTTGACATTCCTGCCGATATGATTGAAGAAGCGACAGAATGGAGAGAAAAATTACTGGAAGCCGTTTCTGAATATGATGATAATTTGATGCAGAAGTTTTTTGATGATCCATCAACTATCACAGAAGAAGAAATTTTAATTGCCCTTCGCGCAGCTACTATTGATATGAAGATAGTACCTATGGTATGTGGTTCTTCTTTCAAGAATAAAGGTGTTCAAACCATGCTGGATTTGGTAATGGAATTGTTACCAAGCCCTATTGATAAAGGAACAATAACAGGAACAAACCCTGATACAGGTTTAGAAGTAACCCGTCAACCGGATTATAAACAACCATTTACGGCACTTGCATTTAAAATTGCCACCGATCCTTTTGTTGGCAGATTAGCATTTATCCGCGTTTACTCAGGCATGCTGGATGCTGGTTCATATGTATATAATACACGCAGCGAAAATAAAGAACGTATTTCACGTATCTTTCAGATGCATGCAAATAAACAAAACCCGGTAGATCATTTAGGTGCCGGTGATATAGGAGCAGTTGTTGGATTTAAAGATATTAAAACAGGCGATACGCTTTGTGAAGAAAAAAATCCGATTGTATTAGAAGCGATGGACTTTCCTGATCCGGTTATCGGGTTGGCAGTTGAACCAAAAACACAAGCAGATTCTGATAAATTAGGAATGGCTCTGGCAAAATTAGCTGAAGAAGATCCTACCTTTAAAGTACATACCGACGAAGAAACAGGACAAACTGTAATTTCCGGGATGGGTGAATTGCATTTAGAAATTATTGTTGTCCGTTTAAGTCGCGAGTTTAAAGTTGAATGTAATCAAGGTGCCCCTCAGGTGTCTTACAAAGAAACCATTACAAAACCAACCACGCATCGTGAATTATACAAAAAACAATCTGGTGGTCGTGGAAAATTTGCAGATATATCATTCGAGTTAAGTCCGGGAACTCCAGACAAACCAGGTTTAGAATTTGTTAACGAAATTGTTGGCGGATCCATTCCTAAAGAATATATACCTTCTGTTGAAAAGGGATTTAGATTGGCCATGCAAAATGGAGTGTTAGCCGGATATGCAGTAGAGAGTTTGAAAGTGCGCTTGTATGATGGATCATTTCACGCAGTAGACTCTGATGCTTTGTCTTTTGAAATAGCAGCAAAAATTGGTTTCAGAGAAGCTTCACGTAAAGCAAGCCCGGTTTTACTTGAGCCAATTATGAAAATTGAGGTGATTACACCTGAAGAGAATATGGGAGATGTGATAGGCGACTTAAATAAACGCAGAGGTCAGTTAGATGGAATGGATACAAGAGCAGGAGCCTCAGTTGTTAAAGCAAAAGTTCCATTAGCAGAAATGTTTGGTTATGTAACGCAGTTGAGAACATTATCATCCGGACGTGCATCATCAACAATGGAATTTGATCACTATGCCGAAGCTCCCAGAAATGTACAGGAAGAAATATTAGCCAAAGTTAACGGTAAGGCAAAAGCTTAATAAATATCATGGTTAGCCAAAGAATAAGGATTAAATTAAAATCGTTCGATCACAACTTAGTTGATAAGTCAGCTGAGAAGATTGTAAGAACAGTAAAAGCTACTGGCGCAGTAGTAAGCGGACCAATTCCGTTACCTACGCAAAAGAAAATTTACACAGTTCTACGTTCCCCGCACGTAAACAAAAAAGCGAGAGAGCAGTTTCAATTGTGCTCATACAAACGATTGTTAGATATTTACAGTTCAACCGCAAAAACTGTTGATGCTTTGATGAAGCTTGAATTGCCCAGCGGAGTTGATGTTGAAATTAAAGTTTGATAAAATACTATGTCAGGTTTAATAGGAAAAAAATTAGGAATGACCAGCGTCTTCGATAGCAATGGAAAACAAATCCCTTGCACAGTTATCGAAGTGGGACCAAATGTGGTAACCCAGGTTAAGACATCAGATACTGATGGCTATGCAGCTGTTCAAATTGCGTATGGAGATGCGAAAGAAAAAAACACTCCCGCTGCGCTAAAAGGTATTACCAAGAAGGCGAATACTACACCAAAATCTAAAATGGTTGAGTTTAAAGGATTTACTGAACAGATGACTGTTGGTCAAATTTTAAACGTAGATTTATTTCAGGTTGGCGAGTTTGTAGACGTGGTTGGTACATCCAAAGGAAAAGGTTTTCAGGGTGTTGTAAAACGTCATGGCTTTCAGGGTGTCGGAATGCAAACACACGGTCAACATAACCGCTTACGTGCACCAGGCTCTATTGGTGCCTCCTCAGATCCTTCCCGTGTATTCAAAGGAATGCGCATGGCTGGAAGAATGGGTGGAACGCGTGTTAAGAAAACCAATCTGGAGATCTTAAAGGTCCACAAAGACCAAAACTTATTGGTGATCAAAGGTTCAATACCTGGTCATAATGGTTCAATTGTATTGATAGAGAAGTAAAATGGAATTAGCAGTATTAAATACCAGCGGATCAGAAACAGGAAGAACAGTCAGCTTAAATGAAGATGTTTTTGGAATTGATCCTAACGATCATGCCATTTATTTGGACGTGAAGCAATACCTGGCTAACCAGCGCCAGGGAACTCATTCATCTAAGGAAAAAAGCACGGTGAGTGGTTCAACTAAGAAACTACACAGACAAAAAGGTACAGGCGGCTCCCGTAAAGGTAGTATCAAATCCGGTACATTTGTAGGTGGTGCCCGTATCCATGGACCACGTCCGCGTGATTACAGTTTTAAACTGAACAAAAAACTAAAGCAATTGGCCCGTAAAAGTGCTTTGGCTTATAAAGCTAAGGAGAACAACATAACAATATTGGAAATATTTGCTATGGACGAACCAAAAACTAAGAGCTACCTGAACATCATCAATGGATTAAAATTTAGTAATACCAAAACTTTACTTGTTTTGGCAGATTACAATGAAAACATTTATAAGTCGGGTCGTAACTTACCTAAAACTAAGATAATGGCTGCAAAGGATTTGAATACATACGACATATTGCATGCAGACAAAGTGATATTTGTAGAGAATTCAGTTGAAGTTATTCAAAACATTTTAAATAAGGCATAGATGATTATATTAATGAAGCCTTTGGTTACTGAGAAGTTTACAGCAATTGCTGAGAAGCTGAACAAGGTAAGTTTCATAGTTGCTAAAACGGCTACCAAAACAGAAATTAAAAAGGCTGTTGAAGAAACATATAGTGTTAATGTTACAAGTGTAAATACAATGCTATATTTTGGCAAAGCGAAAGCCAGATTTACCAAAAGAGGTCAGTTCTCCGGACGTAAACCTTCTTTCAAAAAGGCTGTGATTACCTTACAGGATGGTCAAAAAATTGACTTCTTCCAAAATATATAATAAGAATAATGGGAATCAGGAAATTTAAACCAGTTACACCAGGAACGCGATTCAGAGCACAAAACACTTTTGAAGAGCTGACACCTGATTACAAGGTTGAAAAATCGCTCATAGTAGCTTTGAAGAATTCCGGTGGACGTAACAACTCCGGCAAAATGACCATGCGTTACATTGGTGGTGGTTATCGTAAATTGTATCGTGTAATTGATTTCAAACGTAACAAATTTGGAGCTGAAGGAGTTATAGATTCAATACAATATGACCCGAACCGTTCATGCCGTATTGCGCTGATTGTATACGCAGATGGCGAAAAAAGATATATTCTTGCACCAAAAGGTATAGTTGCCGGTCAAACAGTTATTAGTGGTAGCGGTATTGCACCAGAAATCGGGAACGCATTACCATTAAACGAGATACCCTTAAACACAACCATTCATAATATAGAATTACATCCGGGTAAAGGTGGCCAAATGGTAAGATCAGCAGGATCTCAGGCTCAGTTACTAAACAGAGATGGAAAATATGCTACTGTGAAATTGGCTTCAGGAGAAACACGCCAGATATTAGCTACTTGCTATGCCACAGTTGGACAGGTTTCAAACCCTGATCATATGAACGAAAGAAAAGGTAAAGCAGGTGCAAATCGTTGGATTGGCCGTAAACCAAGAACTCGTCCAGTAGCAATGAACCCGGTTGATCACCCAATGGGTGGTGGAGAGGGAAGAGCCTCCGGAGGGCACCCACGTTCACGTAAAGGTTTAAAATCTAAAGGGTATAAAACACGTACTCCTAAGAAGTACTCGAATTCATTTATTATCGAAAGTCGTAAGAAGAAATAACGAGATATGGCGCGTTCATTAAAAAAAGGTCCGTTTGTTGAAGTGAAACTTGAGAAAAAAGTTTTTGCAATGAACGACAACAAAAAGAAATCGGTTATCAAAACCTGGAGTCGCAGGTCGATGATCACTCCTGATTTCGTGGGACATACTTTTGCAGTGCATAACGGAAGTAAGTTTATTCCGGTTTATGTTACCGAAAATATGGTAGGCCACAAGTTGGGCGAATTTGCTCCAACACGTACATTTAAATCTCATCCTGTTAAGAAAGATTAATAAGAATGGAAGCAGTAGCTAAATTAAATAATTGCCCTACATCTCCTCGAAAAATGAGATTACTGGCCGATCTGATACGCGGAAAGCGTGTAGACGAAGCATTCAATATTTTGATTTTCAATGCCAAGAAAGAAAATTCTTTTCGCTTAGAGAAGCTCCTTCGTTCTGCCATTGCCAATTGGGAACAAAAAAATGAAGGTAGCCGTGTAGAAGATAGCGAACTATACGTAAAAATAATTTTCGTTGACGGTGGCGCTATGGTTAAAAGAATCAGACCTGCCCCGCAGGGAAGAGCTCATAGAATACGCAAACGCTCAAACCACGTTACTTTAATTGTGGATAGTAAGGCGGCTGTAGTAAAAGAAGTTAGTAATGAATCAATTGAAACGCATAAATAAAAGATAATGGGACAAAAGGTTAACCCGATAGGTATACGTTTAGGAATTATCAGAGGCTGGGAGTCTAACTGGTATGGCGGGAACAATATGGCTGAAAAACTTATTGAAGATGAAAATATCAGAAAATATTTAAGAGCCAGAATCACTAAAGGTGGGATTGCGAAAATTATTATTGAGCGTACCATTAAACGTGTTATTATTACAATACATACCTCTCGTCCGGGTATCGTAATTGGTAAAGCTGGTTCTGAAGTTGATAAAATCAAAGAAGAAGTTAAGAAGCTTACCAAAAAAGATGTAGCAATTAATATATTTGAAATTAGACGCCCTGAATTGGATGCTACTTTAGTTGGAGAATCAATTGCAAGTCAGGTTGTAGCCCGTGTTTCATACAAACGTGCTGTAAAAATGGCAATTGCTTCTACTATGAGAATGGGAGCTGAAGGAATTAAAGTAATGGTTTCAGGCAGGTTAAATGGCGCTGAGATGGCTCGTTCAGAATCTTTCAAAGAAGGTCGTACGCCATTACATACATTGCGTGCAGATATTGATTATACTATTGCTGAGGCATTAACTGTTTACGGTAAAATAGGTATCAAAGTATGGATCTGTAAAGGTGAAGTGTATGGCAAACGCGATTTGTCTCCAAACTTAGGATTCACTAATTCTGCTGAGAAATCTGGTGCCGGCGCTGGCCGTCCTGACAGACGCAATGAAGGTGGAGCCGGACGTGGAAGAGGCGGAGAAAGAGGAGGTGATCGTCGTGGAGGTGATAACAACCGCGGTGGTGGTGGCGACAAAAGGAGTTCTGGTGGCGGAACGGGAGCCGGCGCTGATAGAAGAAGGAAATAAATTATTGTTCGATAGCTAATATAAAACTGTAGAAATGTTACAGCCGAAAAAAACGAAATATAGGAAACAACAAAAAGGAAGAGTGAAAGGTAATGCCAGTCGTGGATTTACCGTATCTTTCGGATCATTTGGATTAAAGGCACTTGATACCTGTTTCCTGACATCAAAACAACTAGAAGCTGCCCGTGTTGCTTTGAACCGCTTCATGAAGCGTGAAGGTCAGGTTTGGATCAGGGTATTTCCGGATAAACCAATGACGCGTAAGCCTGCAGAGGTGCGTATGGGTAAAGGAAAAGGAGCACCTGAATTTTGGGTAGCCAGATGCAGACCAGGTACCATTATTTTTGAAGCCGATGGAGTACCAATGGCGGTAGCAGCAGAGGCTATGAGGTTAGCTTCTCAGAAATTACCTATTATTACAAAATTTGTAGTTAAACCTGATTATAGCGAATAATAGATAGCGAATAATAGATATGAAAAATAATGAAATCAGGGATTTGTCTAATAAAGAATTAGCAACCAGGATCAGAGAAGAAAGAGCCGGCCAAAACAAAATGATTTTGAACCATGCAATTTCTCCTGTAGAGAATCCAAATATTATAAAAGAAAACAAAAAGTTGATTGCACGCTTACTTACCGAACAAAAAAAGCGTCAGTTGGCAACTGTTCAATAAGCATTGAAGATGGAAAATACAACTGAAGAAAGAAATTCGAGAAAAGTCATTATTGGCAAAGTAGTAAGCAATAAAATGCAAAAGACTATTGTTGTTTCCGTAGAACGTAAGGTAATGCACCCTAAATACGGTAAGTTTATCAAAATGACTTCTACATTTAAGGCTCATGACGAAAAAGACGAATGTGGTATCAATGATATCGTAAAAGTTATGGAAACACGTCCCTTAAGCAAAGATAAACGTTGGAGATTAGTAGAAATCGTTGAAAAAGCTAAATAACTATGGTACAACAAGAAAGTAGACTTAAAGTTGCAGATAACAGTGGTGCCAAAGAGGTATTATGTATTCGCGTATTAGGCGGAACTGCCAGACGTTATGCGTCGGTTGGCGATAAAATAGTAGTAACGGTAAAATCTGCACTGCCTTCAGGTACAGTTAAAAAAGGTACAGTGTCAAAAGCTGTGGTTGTTAGAACTAAAAAAGAGGTTCGTCGGCCAGATGGTTCATATATTCGTTTCGATGACAATTCATGTGTATTGTTAAATGCACAGGATGAGCCACGTGCAACCCGGATCTTCGGACCAGTAGCACGCGAATTGCGTGAAAAACAGTTCATGAAAATTGTTTCATTAGCACCAGAGGTATTATAAAATGGAAAGAAAATTTAACAATCAGGCTAAACGCCATGTTAAAAAAGGCGACATGGTAATGGTTATTGCAGGTGATGATAAAGGTAAAAAAGGCCGTATTATCGAGATCAAAACTGCAACAGAAAGAGCGATAGTGGAGGGAGTTAATATAGTTAGCCGCCATACAAAGCCTAATGCACAAAACCAAAACGGAGGGATCATTAAAAAAGAAGCACCTGTTCATATCTCTAACCTTAAGGTTGTTGATAAATCTGGTAATGCCACCCGTACAGGACGCAAACTTAACGATAAAGGTAAATTAGTGCGCTATTCTAAGAGTTCAGACTCTGGTGAAATAATTGATATTAAGAAAGACTAGTTATGTATACACCCAGATTAAAAGAGAAATATGCCAAGCAGATCGTGCCTGCTTTACAGGAGAAGTTTAAATACAGAAACAGCATGATGGTTCCTAAACTTGAGAAGATTTGTATCAATCAGGGTGTGGGTGCTGCAGTTGCTGATAAGAAACTGGTTGATCAGGCTCTTGAAGAACTATCTATGATTGCTGGTCAAAAGGCAGTTGCAACCCGTTCAAAGAAAGATATCTCCAACTTTAAATTGAGAAAAAACGTACCAATCGGAACCCGGGTAACCTTACGTGGCGAAAGAATGTATGAATTCCTTGATCGCTTAATCAGTATCTCTTTACCTCGTGTTCGTGACTTCCAGGGATTAAAGCTTAAGGGTTTTGATGGTCGTGGAAATTACAATATGGGTATTACAGAACAGATTATATTTCCTGAAATTATGATAGACAAAGTAAACCGTATTAATGGTATGGATATAGCTTTTGTAACAACAGCGAAATCTGATGAGGAATGTCTGGAATTATTAAAGGAATTTGGATTCCCGTTTAAAAAATCGTAATTAAATAGAAAATGGCTAAAGAGTCGATAAAAGCACGCCAGCGTAAAAGAGAAAAAATGGTAGCTCAATACGCTACCAGACGCGAGGCATTGAAAAAAGCCGGTGATTCTGCCGGTTTGCAGAAACTTCCCCGTAATGCTTCTCCGGTTCGATTAAAAAACCGTTGCAAACTTACTGGGCGTCCAAAAGGATATATGAGGGATTTTGGCATTTGCCGTAATCAATTCAGAGATCTTGCATTAATGGGCAAAATACCTGGTGTAACTAAAGCCAGTTGGTAATTTTAACTAAAATTTGGTAAGGGGGGGAATTATCATATATTTGCAGCCCTTAATTTTTAAAAATAACAAGAACTTAATCGGTAAGCGTAAAAGCCTTGGCTAACTACCGGCAAGTAAAATTTAAACATATGACAGATCCGATATCAGATTATTTAACCAGGCTTCGTAACGCGATCAAGGCAAACCATCGCATTGTAGAAGTTCCCGCATCTAAATTAAAGAAGGAAATAACAAAAGTTCTCTTTGAAAAAGGTTACATTTTAAACTACAAATTTGAAGATGTACTAAACCATCAGGGAACTATCAAAATTGCCTTAAAGTACCATCCGGTTACTAAAACATCAGCAATTAAAAAATTAGACCGCATCAGCCGTCCGGGTTTACGTAAATATACAGGTGCATTAGAAATGCCCCGTGTAATTAACGGAATGGGAATAGCCATTGTAACTACTTCAAAAGGTGTAATGACCGATAAAGAAGCACGCAATAATAATGTAGGTGGTGAAGTTTTATGTTACGTTTATTAATCTAAATCAGGAGAAAAAAAAATGTCACGTATAGGAAAAGCACTTATAAAATTACCAGCAGGAGTAGAAGTTAAAGTTTCTCAGGCAAATGTTGTAACCGTTAAAGGACCAAAAGGTGAATTAACACAGCAATTAGTGGATGATATTTCACTAAAGGTAGAAGATGGAAATATTACACTTGATCGCCCAACAGAACAAAAAAGACACAAAGCCCTTCATGGACTGTATCGTTCATTGGTTAATAATATGGTTACAGGAGTAACACAAGGATATACCAAACGCCAGGAATTAGTGGGTGTGGGTTTTAAAGCAACTACTGATGGAAATATACTCGATCTTACTTTAGGATATTCTCACCATATTTACTTTGAAATTCCAAAAGAACTAAAGGTAAAAACTGAACAGGATAAGGGAAAGAATCCAATTATAACACTTGAAGGTATCGATAAACAGTTAATCGGTCAGGTTGCCGCAAAAATCCGCTCATTGCGTGCTCCGGAACCTTATAAAGGTAAAGGAATCAAGTTTGAAGGTGAGCAATTAAGAAGAAAAGCAGGTAAAACTGCTTCTAAATAACATCGAGCCATGTTTAGAAAAGAAACCAGAAGAAAAAAAATTCGTGCACGTATCCGCAGCCGCGTTGCTGGCACAGCTCAAAAACCCCGTTTATCGGTATTCAGGAGCAATAAATATATTTACGCCCAGTTAATAGACGATTTAACAGGTAAAACCCTTGTTGCAACATCATCCAGATCAATTTCTGATAAAGCAACTAATGTAGAGGTTTCTGCATTGGTTGGAAAAGCCCTAGCTGAAAAAGCTTCAACAGCCGGCATCAGTGAAGTGGTTTTTGACCGTGGAGGTTACTTATATCATGGCAGAGTGAAAGCTTTAGCTGATGGTGCAAGAGAAGGCGGGCTTAAATTCTAATAAATCAGAAAAAAGATCAGTATGTCAACAGCAAATATTAAAAAGGTAAAAACTACCGATATCGAATTAAAGGAGAAAGTTGTATCTATTAACCGTGTAGCAAAAGTTACCAAAGGGGGCAGAACATTTAGCTTTTCAGCCTTAGTAGTGGTAGGCGACGGTGCAGGAATCGTTGGTTACGGTTTAGGTAAATCTCTTGAGGTTACCGATGCAATCTCTAAAGGTGTAGATGATGCCAAAAAGAATCTTGTAAAAGTGCCAGTTTTAAAAGGTACAGTTCCTCACGAACAATTAGGTAAGTATGGTGGAGGCCGTGTATTTTTAAAACCCGCAGCTCATGGTACTGGTGTTATTGCCGGTGGTGCGATGCGTGCGGTTCTAGAAAGTGCAGGTGTAACAGATGTACTGGCAAAATCAAAAGGTTCATCAAATCCGCATAATGTTGTAAAAGCGACTATTAATGCATTATTGGAAATGCGTGATGCATATACTATAGCTCAACAAAGAGGTATAAGTTTAAAGAAAGTTTTTAACGGAGAATAATACGATGGAAAAAATAAGAATCAAACAGGTAAAAAGTGCCATCGACAGACCTGAAAATCAAAAACGTACAATCCGTGCATTAGGTTTCACAAAAATGCAACAGGAAAAGGATGTGGAAGGTACACCACAAATATTGGGCATGATAAAAAAAGTAGCTCATTTATTAAAAATTGAACAATTATAATAGCGAATCAACGATGAAATTACATACATTAAAACCTGCTAAGGGCTCAACCCATAAAGAAGGTAAAAGAGTTGGTCGTGGTGAAGGAAGTGGAAAAGGCGGTACTGCTGCCCGTGGACATAAAGGTGCAGGTTCAAGAAGTGGTACAAGCACAAAGCGTGGTTTTGAAGGTGGTCAAATGCCTCTATACCGTCGTATTCCTAAATTTGGTTTCAAAAATCTGAATCGTGTTGAATATTCTCCTGTTAATTTAGATAAACTGCAGGAGCTTGCCGACAAAGGTATTACTGTAATCGACACTGCTACATTGGTTAATAATGGTTTAATAGGAAAGAAAGATCTGGTTAAGATCTTAGGACGCGGTGAATTGAAAGTGGCACTTGAAATTAAAGCAGATAAATTTTCGGCCGCAGCTCAAAAAGCAATTGAAGCTGTTGGTGGTACTATTACAAATAATTCAAAACATTAACCTTTAACGCTGCTAAAGCAAGTGAAGAAATTATTAGAAACAATACAGAACATTTACCGCATTGAGGAATTAAGGTACAAATTAGTACTTACATTCTGGATGTTGGTGATTTACCGTTTTGGAACTTATGTAACGATACCCGGAGTTGATCCCAACATGTTACAAGGTTCTGCCAAACAGGCAGATGGTGGAATTTTTGGTTTGATTAATATGTTTGCAGGTGGGGCCTTTGCAAGGGGTTCTATTTTTGCACTTGGTATTATGCCTTATATATCAGCATCTATAGTGGTTCAGTTATTAAGTCTGGCTGTTCCTTCATTTCAGAAAATGCAGAAGGAAGGCGAAGAAGGCCGTCGTAAGATTAATCAGTTTACCAGGTATTTAACTATAGCTATTACAGCGGTTCAATCTATTGGTTTCTTAATTAACCTGAAGTCAGAAAACCCCCAGGCAATTATTTCAATGACTAATCCTACTGCTCTGTCAGATTATATGTTTATGCTCACCGCAGTTATTGTACTAACTTCCAGCACTATGTTTGTGATGTGGCTGGGTGAAAGGATTACTGAAAAAGGTATAGGCAACGGAATTTCACTTATTATTATGATTGGTATTATTGCCCGATTGCCATTTGCGTTAAAAGAAGAATTTGATTTTAAACTTACAGAAAGTGGTGGAGGGCTTGTGATATTCCTAATTGAACTAGCCGCTTTATTTGCAGTTATTATGATCACTATTCTGTTGGTTCAGGGAACACGAAAAATACCTGTACAGTATGCCAAACGAGTAGTTGGCAATCGACAATATGGTGGTGTTCGTCAATATATTCCCCTAAAAGTAAATGCTGCCGGCGTTATGCCAATAATCTTTGCACAGGCGTTAATGTTCATTCCTTCTACAGTGGCACAATTTTTCCCCAACTATGAAAGTATGCAAGGCATAATGGGAGCTTTTATTAATCCTATGAGTTGGACTTATAATATTACATTTGCCTTATTAATTATAATT
>JACMQU010000056.1 GCA_014376805.1 Bacteroidia bacterium | reverse complement strand
TTTAATTACAGCTTCCCAAACTCCTGTATGGCCAACCATGTCTGCATTTGCAAAGTTTAAACATATAAAATCGGCTGTTTGGTTTTCAATTTCCGGAATAATGGCGTCGGTTAATTCTACAGCACTCATTTCCGGCTTTAAATCGTAGGTAGCAACTTTTGGAGAAGGGATCATTTTTCTTTTCTCTCCTTCAAAAGGGTTTTCTCTGCCGCCGCTAAAAAAGAAAGATACATGTGGGTATTTTTCTGTTTCCGCAATGCGGATTTGCGTCTTCCCCTGCTGATGCAAAATTTCACCTAGCGTATTTTTTAAATCATCATTTTCAAAAACTACATTTATTCCTTTAAAACTATGTTTATACAGGGTCATAGTTGTATAGTGCAGGTTTAGTTTGTGCATGCCTGCATCCGGCATGTCAGTTTGTGTTAAAACTTCTGTAATTTCCCTGCACCTGTCAGTCCGGAAGTTAAAGCTAATCACAACATCACCATCTTTCATTCTTGTATTTAGGCTGGTACCTGCATTTATAATTGGCTTAATAAACTCATCTGTTACGCCTTCTTCATAAGATTTTTTTACAGCGCCCAAAACATCTGTTGCAGCAGTTCCAATACCATTTACCATTGCATCGTACGCCAGCTTTATTCTCTCCCAGCGCTTATCCCTGTCCATGGCAAAGTAGCGCCCTATAACTGTTGCGATGGCGCCTGTGCTTATATTCAGATGTTGCTGCAAATCAGTTAAAAAACCAAGCCCACTTTTAGGATCGGTATCCCTTCCATCTGTAAAAGCATGAATAAGTACATTGTGCAAACCTTTTTCAGCGCAAAGCGAGGTAAGCGCTTTTACATGATTAATGTGGGAATGAACGCCCCCATCACTTACAAGCCCCATCAGGTGGAGGGTTTTGTTATTCGCAATAGCGTAATCAATGGCATTCAGCAATATGTTGTTCTGCTGAAATTCACCTGTTTTAATGGCAACATTTATGCGTTGCAACTCCTGGTAAACAATTCTGCCGGCACCTAAATTTAAATGACCTACTTCACTGTTACCCATCTGCCCTTCGGGGAGTCCAACCAGCTCCCCACAGGTAATTAACGTGTTGTTTGGATATTGTTGATATAAAGAACTTACAAAGGGAACGTTGGCGTTTTGTATGGCATCACTACTTTTAATTTTTCCAAGGCCCCAGCCGTCCATAATTACAAGAATTGCTTTTTTATTGTTCATATGCCAAAGTTAACTTTTTTGCAGCTTTGTTAATTGGCCGGTTGTCATAAGTTTTAGACAATTATGCTGTTTAACTAATAAACTACCTGATTGGCACGTTTTTAGACTCCATGCTTTTGTAATTAACATTGAAAAGATACCATTTGAAATAAATTTTAAATAAGATATTATTGTTGCAATAGTTTTATTAAAATCAATTTCTTAGTTTTTATTGCAATCAAAAAAATCATACCATGAAAAAAATATTTACATTCATTATCGTTTTATTTGTTACACTTTCATCATTTTCACAAAAAATAAGCATCACTGAGGTAGTTGCTGCTATGAAGGTGGGTAATGCGGCCCAGGTTG
>JACMQU010000055.1 GCA_014376805.1 Bacteroidia bacterium | reverse complement strand
GTATTGAGTGTACCCACCTGCACCGGACTTAGCCTTTGTGTGGTGCTGCCATCACCAAGCTGACCATTACTATTATATCCCCATGCCCATAAAGTGCCATCTGCTTTAATGGCAAGCGTATGGTAGTATCCGCATGAAACACTCACCCAGTTGGTAGCAGTTCCTATCTGAACAGGTGTAGTGCGGCTAAGTGTATCGCCTAAACCTAGCTGACCATGGTTATTTAAACCATAAGCTACGAGCGTGCCTTTGCGAATTTCAACCGTATGCAAATAGCCCGCAGCCACTCGTTGATAGTTGTTGCGGTAAGCCACCGAACTTTTATTGTTTGCCCGGTTAACCTGTGCGTTACTTGTAAAAGCAAGTAACAAATAAAACAGGATGATGGTGAGTTTGTGTTTCATGAGTATTTGTATTTCTAACATAATTTTTTTTTATAGTTTGCAAAAAACTTGATTTTGTAGAGGGTTGAATGATTTTAAAACAAACAAAAGCAAGACTTTTTTACTTTAGTTGTCTTAAATACTGAAATATTCAATGCCAATCCGTTAATCTCCTATTTCAACTATCTCATATTCATAAGGGAGTTTTGAAAGCAACTCATCTTCCAATCTACTTTCAACATGACGCCTTCCTCTAAAAAATCTATTGAGAAATCCGCTATAACGCCATTTCCCGCCAACTTTAACTACTGCAACTAATGCAAGTCTTGAACTGGACGGATGTTCTTTCCAATATTTGCTATCTCCATAATATTCCAACCTATATATTTCTTCTGGTTCAGTGTGAAAATAAATATATAATTTTCTTATTTTTTCTTTTGTATAAACGTAATGTAACTTTCTATCCTCATCAACTACATACTCAAGAACTGAATCACAGATATAATACCGCGAACACATAGAATCATTAACGGGGCATTTAAATGATGGATTTTTTAATAAGAATGATTTCAATGCGTTTTCTAATGAATCTTTTGATACATTGTAATCATAAAATCGTATATGACCAGTTGTTCCGCAAGAGCTGAAAAACAAAATAATTGTTGCTAAAAGGATTTTTATTTTTAATGAATTCAACATAATTAATTTATTTAGGCTTCCCTTTAGCTGAAACTGATTTAACCACATCCTTAACTTCATTTGCGGTAATTCTTGCCTCTTTTTCAGCTACTATTGCAGTAAAAATTACCACTACACCTTTAGCAGCTTTATAGGTTTCTTTTGAAACGAGTTGATTATTTTGTGGATCCACTTTTTCTTCCAAATAAAGGTCTATAACAGCTTGTGCATCTTTAATAAGTTGTTTGTCTATCTCAATTACCTTTAGCTCTTTAACTGCATCTGAAGGCCCTCTTGCATCCATTCCATCATATCTTTTATCATGATTATACCCAGCCAAGTCTAATGAATTTACTGGACGAGGTTTATAATCATCCGTCTCTCCATCAGATTTTTTTGGATTTAACGGTCCTACATACATTGTGCTGCCAAAATTCTTTAACTTATATTCATTACTTATATCAACTGAAATTTTGTTCCCGTTTTTATCCAAATAAGTGGTTATATATTGTACTGTTTTTGGTCGAATAGGTATTCCTAAAAGTGAAATTCCCAGATATTTTAAGGAATTAGTAGTTTCCACCTTTACTAAAGTTTCTTTACCATCTTGCACAGTTAGATGGAAAGAATACTTCTCCAATCCATCGAGATCAATATTTTCGATTGGTGAATTAGATGCAAACTGATAAGGAGTTAAACTGGCATATTTTTTCGTCAAAGGATCAACACTTAAAAACCTTCCTAATCTTGGATCATAAATTCTCATTCCATAATCTTGCTGATTCCCTCCACCCTTAACCTCAACATCATTCTCCTTCCCATTAAACCCAAAACGATAACTGCTCAACACATCAGGTGTTATCCTACATAAACCCGGTCCGCTTAAGCAAGTTGTGCTCAGGTTTGCACTGCTCGTCCAACTTCCTGTTCCAGTTAGGCTAGCATTCTCTTTAAAACCGCTCCAATCATAAATGTTGCTACCAATACTTTCATTAAGTGGCAACCAGAATACAAGGCCGTTTTTATTGCCCGGCCAACCTTCACAACCTTCATGGTATGCTGCTGTTATTTCATCAGTATTCATTAAGCGATTGTACATACGTATATGTTTAAGACTACCACTAGAATAATTATTGCTATTAGCCCCCTGCGAATTTGCCCCGATAACCAAAGTACTTCCTGCGGTAATATCCCCTGATGAAAGGGTTGTATAATCAATATTAAAAGTTAGTGCCTGTCCATCCAAATACATTTTAAAATTGGAAGGAGTATTTCCTACTCGTTGCACCACTACATGATGCCACACACCCCTAGATGGCGCAGAAGGACTGCTAATGCGAGCTCCGGAAGAGTTGTTCCCATCACCCACTTTAAAGCTTAATTTGTTATTGAGTATTTCCACCCGGTACCCTTTTTCGGTACCGCTGTAATTGCTATTGTCTACAATTGTTTGGTCGTTTGTATTTGATAGTTTCATCCAGAATTCAATACTGAAATTACCTGTACCAAATGTATACTGATTTTTTGATATAAACTCAATTTTATTGCTATTTAAACTAAGGTTTGTGTTCAATAAATTACATTGATGCAACGCAGTATAATATTCATGCGTCATAAATGTCATGTTAAGGGCATTGTTAAAATAACTCTGCAACTGGGGTTGGTTATTTAAATCACTTACGCTTGAACTATACTGGGCAATATAGTTACTCAGTGCATTCTTTAGTACGTTGCAACTTATACAGGGCTCAGTACTTCCAAGTTCAACTAATTTTGCGTTGTCAATATAAAATGTTTGGCTGCTATTGCTGCTGTTTTTCATTTTTACTGACAGGTAAGTTTTAAGAGTAGTTGCCTTAAATTTAAGTATATAATGCCCTGTAGTCTGAACGAGGTAACCTGCTATTATTACCGGGGAAGTATTATTGTCTTTAACAAAAGGAAATACGCCTGAATTTCCGGTTGCACCAACAGTACCCATATCTATATCAAGTGTAAATTCATATTCTCTTCCAGGAATGGTATATGCTAAGTAATTTGTGCCTGCATCATTATCCTGACCGGTATATGCAAGTTTATTCGAAGAACTGCCAAGCGTGGAGAATCCGCGCAAACTATACCACTAATTCCGCGGTAAGGTAGTCCACCTATTCCGCAGCAAACTATACCGCCCATTCCGCTGCAAAGTAGACCACCCTGAAATGAATGTATGTTCTGCTGTTTTGCACACCATATTTC
>JACMQU010000054.1 GCA_014376805.1 Bacteroidia bacterium | reverse complement strand
GAGAGTTGGGAGATGAGCACTGGGAGGTGAGCACTGGGAGGTGAGCACTGGGAGTTGGGCACTGGGAGTTGGGCACTGGGAGATGAGCACTGGGAGGTGAGCACTGGGAGTTGGGCACTGGGAGTTGGGCACTGGGAGTTGAGAGTTGGGAGTTGAGCGTTGGGAGGTGAGAGTTGGGAGATGAGAATTGAGAGCATTCAATTACCAAACATACCCTGCATTAAAGCATTTCTGAATGTTATGAATTTCCCATTCTTTGGGCGTAGTAACACTTACCGTTCCCCATGCTTGAAGCTGGTAAGTGTTAAGGAGAAGGATTTGTCCGGCAAGATAAATATTTGGGAGAAATAAAAGCATTCCACTTAAAATGAGGCCTTACTTGCTTTAAGCATGTGTTATAGCGATTTCGGGCTTGGCGAAGGTGGCGATTTTCACCACAAATGTTGATGCGGAGAACTAAACTTTGATTAACTACAAATGTGTCTGCGGAGCACTGAACCACCACTTTTGCCAAACCCTTGTTACCAGCTGGCAAATTTGTCTGAGTTCTATTTGTCATTGTTAGCATACTTTTTTAATCTTAACATAAATTCCCTTTCTAATTGTGTTTTGTTCAGCTTGGTTATTTGTTGAATGGCTTTATAAATGTCACTGTCCTTTTTTGTATTGGATTGAATTAATAATCATTCTTGTGTAGCAAGCGATACTGCAATAATAAAATATAACCGTTTTGCAAATGCAGGTTATAACGACACGCTTTGTTTTGATAGTAATACCACTTCAACTGAAATTGCTATTGGATTCCCTTATGATATGTCACTTTTTTTGGGTATTTTGTATTACTATGACCCTACTGCATTTATGAGTTCTTACAATTCGTATAACACTACGTCTAACCCCGCTTACTTTAGACATTTCACGCATTTTATGCATCATTATACATTTGTGGAATCAGTGAGCGGATGTCCGGTTAATTTATATAATATGTTTACATGTAGCGTAGATAAGGAATTATTATTTAAACAATCTTGGTATAAAACATTTTATAAGAACTTTACAAATTTTAGTAATAATACTTTACCTGCATTAGAAGATTTTAATAACACTGTAATTGGCAATACCGTTTTGAAAAGCATGTTAGATCCTCTTAATAATTGGACAAATATCGCACCCTGTATTGTTGGTATGTATAACTTGTATGAAAATTATATGCGTGTACATTCTACTGAAATTACTGCACGTTGGGCCAAAATTACAGGCAGAGATACGACTATATTATCATCGTGGGATAATTATTTTATAGCAATTGACACCCCAAAACTGAGTTCAACATATATTCTATCTGTTATTACACCTGATTATGCTGAAATAGATGAAATAACAGTTTTTGTAGATACGGCTTTGAATACCCTATACGTCACCTCTATGCAATGGGATAGTACTGCTTATTTTGAAAATTATACCGAGCCTCAAAGTTCTGCAACAACATATCATTGGAATTTTGGAGATGGTACTTCTAGCACCGAAATTAATCCAATCCATACTTTCCCTAAATATGACAGCATATATATAGTTTGCTTAACGGCAACAAATAGTTGTAATTCATATACGTTCTGCGATACAGTCCGGGTAGATTCAATGCATCAGGGTATGTACAATAAAGTACAAAAACCAATTAAACTATTTACAAATCAAAATAGCGCCAATTTGCAATCGCAAGTAACTATTCCTCCAGATAAGGAATTTATAAAGTTAACTAATTATCCAAACCCGTTTGATAATAGTACCTCTATAGATTACGAGATATGGCAATCTTATTCAAATGCGGAGTTACGTATTACAAATGTGTTAGGCCAGCAAATCATAATCCAGAAGTTAGTAAAGCCTGTTGATAAAATCAATATTGATGGGTCTGCTTTGCATGATGGATTATATTACTATTCCATCTTTATTGATGGTGCAATAAAACAAACTAAATCGATGAGTGTTACACATTAAATAAATGGTATGCCTTAAAATCTCTTTTAAGGCATACCTTTTTATAATTTACCCTGCATAAATCAACACTTACTATATTAAAATGATTAGTTCAATGCTGAATTACTTCTCAATAATTTACAGGCCTTTTCAATTGTCGACTCATTAATCATTTCAATCACAGCTCTTATTTATACACATATCAATTGGCAAAATCAAAAAGAACATCATTTAAAACCATTACCGTCCGGGAAAACATAAAATCAAAATATATTATCCCTTAAAAGCCTGATAACGGTGAAATATGTACGAATTAAAGTTTAAATTTTTCTTACAAAAAAATGCGTGAATATTTTATACAATTTGCTACTTAATTTATTATTTTGCAGACTATAATAAATAACCTGTGTTTATAAATTTAACAAACTATTCAAACATTTCTATGTATCAATCCTTCAATTATAGGAACCTCCCCTACCCAACTTTATAAAATGCCTTTAAAACTCCTGCATACCGCTGACTGGCACTTGGGACAGTTGTTTCATGAATATGACCGAAGTATTGAACATGAAGCGTTTTTAAACTGGCTTGTAAATCTGTTGGTTCAAAAAAATATTGATGTATTGTTAATGAGTGGCGATGTTTTTGATGTTTCAAATCCTTCTGCCGCATCTACCGGTTTATATTATTCTTTTTTAAGAAAAGTTACCACTGCCGTACCCGGTTTGCAAATTATTATAACAGCAGGCAACCATGATTCACCCGGCAGACTGGAGGCTCCTAAAATGTTACTGGAAGCTTTTAATATCAGTATCGTTGGTTTGGTTCAGAAAAATGCCGATTTAAGTATTAACTATGACAAACTGATATTACCACTTAAAAACAAAACAGGGGAAACAAAAGCCTGGTGTATGACTATCCCTTTTTTAAGACAGGGTGATTATCCGTTTATTGCCGGTTCAAAACAACCTTATGCCGATGGGGTTACTAAGATTTATATGGATGCTTATGCCTATGCGCTGACAAAAAAAAAGGAGGGCCAGGCTATTATTGCTATGGGCCATTTGCACGCATTAAATGCGGAGCCTTCTGATGAAGATAAAAGCGAAAGAGTTATAATGGGTGGAGTGGAATTTGTTCCCGCATCTACCTTTGATGATGGTCTGGCCTATACCGCGCTCGGACATATACACAAAGCACAAAAAGTTGCAAAAAAAGACACGATAAGGTATGCCGGTAGTCCGGTGCCTATGTCCTTTTCAGAAATAAATTATAAACACCAGGTGGTGTATGTTGAACTTGAAGGGGAAATGGCAAGTGTAATTGAACCTATTGAAATACCGGTTACAGTTGCTTTAATCAGAATGCCTGCTAAACCAAAAATATTAACAGAAGTATTGCTTGAATTGGAACAATTACCGGAAGCAAATAACGATATAAATACTGCTCCCTATTTAGAAGTAAACGTATTGTTAGATACTGTTGAACCAACCTTAAAATACCGGATTAATAAGGCATTAGAGAACAAACATGTGCGGCTTACACGGATCAAACCTTTTTATAAGGAAGTTGAAAATGATGCTGATAAAAAGCACCAACAAAATACAAATGTGAATGAAATAAAACCCGTTGAAATGCTGCATTCAATTTATAAGAAAAAGTTTAATGATGAATTGCCTGAAGAATTGTTGAACCTGTTTAATGAAGTTATTCAAAAGTTAGAAACCCCTGAGAAATAACAGATGAAAATTTTAAAGATCAGCGGCAAAAACCTCGCTTCACTGGCGGGTGGGTTCAGCATAGATTTTACACAAGAGCCTCTGTTATCGGCAGGCATCTTTGCTATTACCGGCGCAACGGGTTCGGGTAAATCAACTATACTTGACACCTTGTGTCTGGCGTTGTTTGCTAAAACACCCCGCCACCTGTTGGCCAAAGAAAACGGAGTTGAAGTTGTTGATGTTGCTAATACCAAAATACCCCAGGGAGATACCCGTAATATTCTAAGAAAAGGTACATCGGAAGGTTTTGCTGAAGTTATATTCAGCGGTATGGATAACATGCCCTATCGCGCCAACTGGTCGGTGCGCAGGGCACGAAACAATGTGGAAGGCAGCATGCAGAACTATGCTGTTGAACTGGAGAACTTAAGCACACATACAAAATTTGGCGGCACTAAAACAGAAATACTCACTGAAATTGAACGCCTGGTAGGCCTCAGCTTTGAGCAGTTTACACGTTCGGTACTGCTTGCCCAAGGCGACTTTACCGCCTTCTTAAAAGCCGATAAGGACGCAAAATCTTCGCTGCTTGAAAAGCTTACCGGTACTGCTATTTATACGCAAATATCTACTGCGGTTTTTGAAAGATTCAGGATAGCAGAGCAAGAGGTAAATATAGTAAGAAAGCAACTGGGTGATATTGTTTTGTTAAATGATGAGGACTTAAAAAATACTCAGGATCAAAAACAACATATTGACAAACTAATATTACAACTGCAAAATGAAAAAGTGGCTTTAAAGCTTGAACTGGAATGGTATATACAAGTTACACAATTGCAGGTTACTAAAGAAAATGCAATGCTTGAATTAAAGGCCTCCATAAATACCAAAATGGAAGCGGCAGGGAGAATAAACCATTTTAAACAAGTTGAAGAAATACAACAAACCAAAGGGATAGCCGATACCATTAAACACGTTACAACCCTTTTAACTACAAAAAACAAAGCACTTTTACTGGCACAACAAAAGTATGAAGAGCTTTCAAATACCTTATCTCAAAATATTTTAGCTCTACAAAAAGAGCTTCAGGTTTTAAATGAAAGTCATGAAGCGCTTACGCTAGCCATACCCGGTTTGGAAGAAGCCAGAAAAACTGACGTGTTACTTAATTCATTGTCTGGCCCCGTAAAACTGGCGGGTGAAGAGTTGGATCAGGCAATAGAGAAAACAAAAAAACAGAACCTGACAATAGTAAATAAGAAGGATGAATTAAAAAATATTACGGTATTAGTTGATGGTTTAAACACCTGGTTAAATCAACATACACATCGGAAAATAGCAGCATTGCAATCAACTCTTATTTCTTCTAAATTACAGGACGCATCTAAATTAAGAACAAAGCAGCAGGATGCGATTGAAAAGAAACAGTTGCTGAAAATTGAGGTGGAGCAAATTGAATCGCTAATTAATAAAGCAAGTATAGACTTGCACGAAAATGAGAACACGCTGCAAAACAATAAAAACCTTGCTGAACAAAAAGAAGCAAAGTTATTGCTGACTCCGATAAAAGAACTGGAAGAAAATGAAAGAAAATATCCAAGCGATATAACCCTGATTGTTACTGTTAATAACAATTGGGAAATCTTTTATGAACACCAACAAAAACAAAAAAAATTACTTGATACCATCAGCCGGACAACTGAAAATTTAAACGCCCAGCAACCACTTATTGAAGCTAAAACAGGAGAACTAAACGAGGCCCTTATAAAAAAAGAACTGTCTGATAAATTGTTACAGGCAGCACGATTAAAAACTTCGGAGAATGTGGAGGAAATGCGTTCGCACCTTACAAATGATGAACCTTGCCCTGTATGTGGCAGCGTGCATCATCCTTACTTAACAGGCGGTAAGCAATTGCATGCTGTGCTTGAGATGCTGTTAGCTGAATTTACAAAAAGTAACTTAGTTTATCATACCTTACTTAAAGAAAAAATAACCCTCGAACAACAAGTGGAGGTTTTGAAAAAAGAACAGCACTCCTTAAATGAAGAGTTGATTGCTTTTAATAAAAAAACAACTAAGCTGACAAATGACTGGAATGCCCTGCAAGTGGATGAAGAATGTTTAGCAGTTTTACCCGAAAACCGTTCGGCATGGTTAGCACAAAAGCTGCTCAACTTAAACAAAATAGTAAGCGACAACAGGGAACTGGTTGATGAATATAAAAAGCAAATAGCCTTGTTTGAACAAGAAAAAAAACAATTGAATACGCTTGAAAAAAAGGTGGTTTCTATGCATCAAACGTTAAAAGACAAACAAAATTCATCCCTGTTAAGTACTCAACAGTTGAACCAAAATACTTTTGAGTTAACAACCCTGCAACAGGGCCTGGAAACAATTATAATTGAACTGAATCCCTTCTTTGATAATATAGACTGGCAGGCCCAATGGATGAAGGATGAAGCTGGATTTATTAAAGAGCTGCTTGCATTTGCAAAAGCATGGACAAGCAAAACAGAACAGCTTGAAAATTTTACTAAACAATGTGGCATACTTACTACAGAAATAACCGGATCAGAAAAACAACTACAAGAAAGTACAGAGGCAGAAAAAGGATTGCAGGATAAGCTGGATGTATTGAAAAGTACTTATGATAACCTTCAACTGAAGCGTTCACTTTTATTTGAAGGAAAAGAAATAAATATTGTTGAACATGGGTTTAAAACCACTATAGAAAAAGCGCAGGGGGTATATGAAAAAATAAAAAAGCAATCAGATCAGATACAAACGGAATGTGATGTAATTAAAGGAAGTATTACGCAGTTAAAAGAAGACCTTGACACCCATAAAGAACAACTGGAACAGCATGAACATGCGTTGAAAGAATGGTTGAAGGATTATAACCAGCAGCATGAGGTAAACATAAGCGAACAACAGTTAACTGAAATGCTCGCTATAACAACAGAGTGGATCAACAACGAACGCGCTTTGTTAAAAGAAATCGATAACCGGGTATTGAGCAGTGGCACTACCCTGGCCGAAAGAGAAAGAGTATTGGCAGAACACCACGCACTTAAAAAATCTGAAAGGCCTGTGGAAGAATTAACAATACTGCATGATAAACTTACGCAAGAATTATTGCTGCATGAACCCATTGCTAATGAACTTGGATATACTTTAAGACAGCACGAACAGCATAAAAAGAACAGTTATGTGTTGCTTGCATCTATTGAAAAAAAGAATGATGTATATGAAAAATGGGCTAAGTTAAATGAGCTGATTGGCTCGGCCGATGGTAAAAAATTCAGGCAGCTTGCACAGGAATATACCCTTGAAGTTTTGTTGGTGTACGCCAATAACCACCTTGCGCATCTATCGCCCAGGTATGCGTTACAATGCATACCCGGAACCCTGGCATTGCAAATAACCGACCATGATATGGGCGATGAAGTTCGATCGGTGCACAGCCTTTCGGGAGGCGAATCATTTTTAGTATCACTCGCTTTAGCCTTAGGATTGGCATCCTTATCATCTAATAAAATGCAGGTAGAATCATTGTTTATTGATGAAGGCTTTGGCTCGCTTGATCCTATTACTTTAGGCATAGCGATGGACGCACTGGAGCGCCTGCACAACCAAGGGCGCAAGGTTGGTGTTATAACCCATGTGCAGGAAATGACCGAGCGCATTTTAACGCAGGTAAAAGTAACAAAACTTTCGGGCGGCAGAAGCACAGTGGAAGTAATTGGAATTTAAGTAAGCAGGTGTGAAAATAGAATGCATTAATAAAATCTCAACCCTGCTTGCGCACTTTTCCGTCTATTAAAAGGCAACAATAATCTACCATCAATTACCTTTTGTATTTTTATG
>JACMQU010000005.1 GCA_014376805.1 Bacteroidia bacterium | reverse complement strand
TCACTTGCTGAAATTGAGAATTCAGAATTATTCAAATATTCACCTTACAAGTCACTAAATGAAGATCAATACAAGTCAGTTTTAGAAATACTTACAAACATAAATAACTCACAAGGGAATTCAATATTTGTTAGTGGTAGTGCAGGTACAGGAAAAACAATTTTGGCAACATACCTTATGAAATTATTGGTAAGTGATGTAGATAATATTGAGGATGCAGAAATACAGGAGGATGACATTTATGAAATTAATTTAATTAAAGAATTTCAAAGAAAATATCCAAAAGCAAAAATTGGATTTGTGATTGCGATGACTCCTTTGAGAGAAACCATTAAAAAAGTTTTTAGTAATGTTCCCGGCTTAAAAAAGCAAATGGTTATGTCTCCCTCCGAAACTTTTAAATTAGGGATTAAATATGATTTGTTAATTGTAGATGAAGCACACAGACTTAGGCAGTATAGAAACATAAGTTGGAGAGGTGAATTCAAAAAAAAGAATCAATTATTAGGTCTAGGTGATGATGGAACTGAACTGAATTGGATAATGGCGAATAGTCGTAATCAAATTTTCTTTTATGATGCTGCACAATCAGTAAAACCTTCTGATATAGATGAATTTAAATTTTCTGAACTGCAAAATAAACCAGATACTTTAAAGTTAAGCCTCAAATCTCAAATGAGAACTAAAGGCGGGAACGATTATATTACTTTTATAGATAACCTTTTAAATTGTGATGTAAAAAAGAAGCCTGACTTTTCTACAGATTTTGAATTGAAATTTTTTGATTCTTTTAATAGCCTCTACAACAAATTAAAAATTAGAGAGAAAGAAAATGGACTTTGCAGAATGATAGCAGGCTATTCCTGGGAGTGGAAATCAGACCCGAAAAGAAAAGATAACCTTGATTTAAATGCAATTGATATTAGAATCGATGGTATGGAATTTCAATGGAATAAAACCTACAATGATTGGATTACATCCGAAAATGCTTTTGAACAAATTGGCTGTATTCACACTACACAGGGGTATGACTTGAACTACGCTGCAATCATTTTCGGGTTAGAAATAGACTATGATCCAATTCAAAATGAACTAGTAATAGATAAAACAAAGTATTTTGATAGGTATGGTAAAAATGGGGTAACTGATTATGAGCTAAAATCATATATAGTTAATATTTACAAAACCGTTCTTTATAGAGGAATTAAAGGTGTTTACATTTATGCATGTAATTATAATTTAAAACAATACCTTAAAAAGTACCTAAATTTAAATCTAGACATAAATGTAACTACTGAAATAAAAGGTAATAACCCAAGAATAATTCCTTTTGAATCAGTGAAGCCATTTGTAAATGCTGTTCCAATTTACGATATAAAAGTGGCTGCAAGTAATTTTACAGACCCTCAATTTTATGAAGAATTTAGTTGGGCAGAATTGCCAATGCAAGTGAGTCCGAAAAAAGGTTATTTTATTGCACAAGTAATGGGAGAATCTATGAATAAAAAAATAGCAAATGGTTCATATTGCCTCTTCGAAGAATATACTGCCGGAAGCAGAAATGGTGAGATTGTACTTGCCGAATGTTCAAATATACAAGATGGTGATTATGGCTTAGGATATACCATTAAAGAATATAGCAGCATCAAAAGTTTTACAGAGGATAGTTTTCGCCATGAATCAATTGTTTTAAAACCAATAAGTTACGATTATTCTTTTAAGGACATTGTTTTATCCGAAGACGAAATTATTAGGTTCAGAGTTAGAGGAATATTTAAAAAAGTTCTAAATTGGATTTGATGGAGATACATTAATCAACACTTTTAGTAGCACATTTTGTATTTTTTTCCAATGCTCAGACCAATCCTAAAAAATTACAAACGAGCCACCAAGCGAACGCACCAAAAACATTACAAAGCAATGAACGAATTCACCACAACAGAAAGAAGGGCAGCTTGTAACAGCACCTACCTCAACTTAGGGGTTTTGTGTTACGCAATCTGTGTTGTAGTAGCTGAAAGATTGGTTTTGAAATTCAATTTAACTACCCACCCCCTCAAATCTCCTCAACCCCATTCCTCTCCAACCACCCAATACTCCCATTCGCCACCCCCACCTTAACCCATGCACCTGTTGGGGTTTCATAAACCTCAAGCACCTGCACTTTTGTGCCTTCATGCAATAAAAACAAATCGCGGCTGTTGTCGTCGGGTGCGCTTTTAACATAGCTTGCGGCTTGGGTTAGTATGGCGCTTTTGCTTTGGTTAAGCACACTATCATTTTTATGTGCAAAGAACCAGCAACATAGAGATGAAACAAAAAATAACAAGGCACTTATAAGTGCAAGCCGTCTTATAATTAGCGGACTACTAAACAAAAATAACAAGCCGCATAAAAGTATAAGCCACATACTAAGTACAGCCCATGTTGCCCATTTGGATGCACTTATGAATGTGGCCATATCATTTATCCATCGCTTATAAAACACTTGTGGCAAGGCATCAATCTTATCGATGGTTTTTAACTGCGCCAGTTTCAGATTAAATTTTATATCCTCATCCTCCTGATGCGCTTTTAAGGCACGTTCGTAATGCAGAATGGCCTTACCCATTAGTTCCTTTTTATAATAGCAATTAGCAAGGTTATAATCCACTTCGGGGGCATTGTAGTTTTGTTTGATAAGCTGCTCATAACAAATAATGGCGCTGTCATAATTTTTACTTACATAAAACGCATTGGCTTTTTTATATAAGAGTTCCGGCTCCTGCGCCTTTACCGGGTTCAAATAAAAAAATGATACTGCATAAAGAACAATAAGCATTGCTTTGCCTGTATTACTCTTTTTATTACTTTGCATTTCAGACGCTAATTGGCTTATCACAGAAATTCCTTTTTGATAAATCTCCGCATCCGACAAGCCCTCTCTTCCCCGCGCGTACCTTGCCATTTCGCAACTGTCGAGGGTTTGAATAAACAGATCAATGGTTGGGCCGCTCACGTTTTTTTGGTTCAACATACTTATTACATTTTCTTTTGAAAGTTGCGAAACCGGTATTTGAAGTTTGTCGGCCACAAAGCCCCACAGCGCCCTGAACATCTCATCAAGAAAGGCTGTTGATTTATTTTCATCAAGAAACTTGCGTGCTGCACTCAAACGCTTTAAGGCAATTTTAGCAGCCTTGCGGCTCTTTAAACTGCTTTGATCGGCATGGGTTTGCAGGTGCTTTCTTCTTAGTATAAACACAATGCATAACAAAGCTAAGGGTGCAAATAACAACAGGTAAAAAAGTTTTGATGCATAAAATTGAGTGCCTGATGTAACAAACACCGGAGTAGCTGTTTTAATAAAGCGAATGTCTTTACCTAAGTATTCAATTTCGTTTTTGGCAATGCCACTTATGGCAGCAGGGGCATTGTCATCGCCCTTTAATATTTTTAAGTTAAACGTAGTACCGGCAACAGTTTCATACTTATTCTTTGTTGGATCATAAAACACAAAATCGTTTACCTTCACTTTATACTCGCCTTCATTGCGGGCAATAACAAGGTACTCAAAAGTTTTTGCGCCGCTTACGCCATTGGTGTTAGCGCCTGCATTTGCAAGCACCTTCGGCTCATACGTTTCAAAGTCGGGAGGAAATTCAACCTTTGGTGGATCTAATAATTTTATATTGCCATTGCCACTAATCTTTATTTTAAGGTTGATGGCATCATGCGCTTTTGTTTCTTTTTTATCAACCGTTGCGCTTAATGTAAAGCGTCCAACAGCACCATTAAACCCGCTTTGATTTGTTGAAGGCAACTCTATTACAGTAATCTTTAATGGATCGCTTTTTAATTTTATCTGTACATCCTGAACGGCATTATTGAAGAAGGGATCATTAAAGAAAAAGTCTAACGGATTATTGCCTTGCTGCCTTTTGGCCTGCACCCTGGCTACTACTTCGCCTTCAATTGCATCAATGCTTAAGGTGCCACTGCGTTGTGCAAATATCACTACCTGCTTTATTACTGCAGCCTTATATTGTATGCCATCAACAACTTCTGTTACAAACAACAATTGTGCCTGGGCATTGCCAATATCCTGACTGTAAAAACCCTCCAACGCAGGCATTTTAGTGAGCGCATAATTAACTAAGTTTAGCCTTGTATAAAGCTTATAAGTAACCACCACTGCTGCTCCCCTGTATACCGAATTTTTATCAACACTGGCCTTAAAAAATACATTCTTTTGTGCCTCTGCACCCGGGTCATTGCTGCCTTGTTTTTGCTTGCCATTGCCGGCATTTGCAGTGTTCCCGTTTTTAACAACGGTTATCGTTAGTTCATTTGTTTGAACCCTTTTTCCATCAGCATCAACATAAGCCGGAGCAATTTTATAGGTCCCTTCTTTTACAGCTTCAATTACATAACTATACGAAAGAGATTGAGACATACTTCCATTAATGATGGACATTTGGCTGGATTGACTTGGACCCATTACCACATTAAAACCTGCAAATGTTGGAGCTCTAAAGTTGTCGCCCGAGCCTTGTAATTCAAACGTAATTTCAACCTGCTCGCCAACCATAATTGTTGTTGATGATGCCGACGCTACAAAGCGCGGAGCAGCATAGGCGGTGTTAACAGCAACTATGCTTATGCATAACAGGCATACTACTTTTATTATAAATTTTAATCGATACACTACCATTCACAATTATTTTTAAACTTGCTGTTCATTAATTCATCAATCTTTAAACGGTCATTTCAGAAGGGTTTAACGGCATTACCTTTACCAGTTTTTTTCAATATTAACACGTTTGGCATCGCCTTTTTTTATGTTCTTCTGAAGCTCTTTTTCATCATTGTTCAGTGCCTTCAAAATCTTTTCCGCATCTTCTTTTGATATTTTCTGGCGTTGCGGCTGAGACTGTTTTTCCTTGTCTTTCTGCTCATCTCCGGGCATTTCCTGTTTGTCTTCCTCTTTCCCCTTCTGTTTCTCTTTCTGCTCTTTCTCTTTCCCTTTCTCTTTCCCGCGCTGTTTCTGTTTCTTCTCTTCTTCTTGTTCTTTCTTCAATTTTGCCTGTGCATAAGCAAGGTTATAGCGCGTATCTTCATCAGCCGGATTTAATTTCAACGCATTCTTATACGCCTTAATGCTTTCTTCATACTTCTTTTGTTCAAGGTACGCATTGCCCAGGTTGTGCCAGGCTTGTGCTTTTTCTGACTTTAGTAACTCTTTGCTGGCTGTAATATCTGTATATTGTTTAATGGCTTCATCATACTTTTTTTGCCTGTATAAGGCATTGCCAAGGTTATACCCTGCTTGTTTTAAATTGGCATTTTTTTGCAAGGCTTCTTTGTATTTTAACTCAGCTTCGCTATAGGCTTTATCATTATACAACTTATTGCCATTTCTTGCTAAGGAACGCTCAGCCTGGGCCAATGCTATATTGCAATGCAAAAGTGTTATAAGGCCAACAAAAATTATCTTTACTACATTCATTTGATTCCCATCATTAGGTTTAACTTTTCAAGCCATTTGCTTTTGCGGTTGCTTATTAAAAACTCCATCATCAATACCAATAAACCTGCCGCAATAAAATACTGAAACTGGTCTTCGTAATCGCTGTATTGTTTTGAACCAAACGACTTCTTTTCCATCTTGCTAATTTCTTTCATCACCGCTTCCATACCATCACCGGCATTAGATGCACGAACAAATATGCCTTTGCCATTCTGCGCAATCTTTTCAAGCTCTTCCCTGTTTAGTTTTGTTATAACCGTGGTGCCCGATTGGTCTTTTAAAAAGTCAACACGTGTACCATTATTAAACACCGGTATAGGAGCACCTTCGGGCGAACCCATGCCAATGGTATGCACCACAATGCCTTCTTTAGCCGCATTCTTAGCAGCTTCCAACGCATCGTCCTCATGGTTTTCGCCATCGGTAATTATTACCAGTGCCTTGTGTTTATTGTCTTTGCCTGTAAATGATTTAACCGCTAAATTTATGGCTGATCCAATGGCTGTTCCTTGTGTAGGTATAAGTCCGGGATTAACCGATGATAAAAATAGTTTAGCGGCATTAAAATCTGTGGTGATGGGCAGTTGAACATATGCCTTTCCGGCAAATACAATCAGGCCTACCCTATCGTTTTCAAGCCTGTCTATAAAGCGTGCAATAGATTGTTTGGCGCGCTCCAAACGGCTTGGCTTAATGTCTTCGGCCATCATTGAGTTAGAAATATCAAGTGCTATAATTACATCTATTCCTTCGCGTTTTACCTCTTCCATTTTGCTGCCCATTTGCGGGTTTGCCAGTCCAATAGTTATAAGCGCAAAAGCAATGCAATACAACAACATTTTAACAACAGGTTTCCCTTTAGATGCATCGGGCAGAAGGCGCGCAAGCAATGCTTTATCACCCATTGCCTTCCATGCTTTTCTCTTGTTATAGCGCATCAAAAAAAACAGGATCATTATAACTGGAATGAACCAAAGGGCATATAAATATTCGGGATGTGCAAGTCTTAAAACGTTCATGGTAAAATTTTAAGCAGGGTGTATTGTAACAATCTTTCAAGGGCTAGCAACAATAAGGCAAGCATAATAAAAGGATAGAACTCTTCCTTCTTATGTCTGTAGGATGTTACTTCTATTCTTGTTTTTTCAAGCTTATCAATCTCGGCGTAAATGTTTTTAAGTTCGGCGGTGCGTGTGGCCCTAAAATACTTACCGCCTGTTTCGGCCGAAATTCCCTTCAGTGTATGCTCATCTATATCAACCGGAACCTGCTGGTATTGTATGCCAAATGGCGTGTTAAAAGGGTATGGCGCCATGCCATGTGTACCTACACCAATGGTATACACGCGTATGTTAAATGCCTTAGCAATATCGCCTGCTGTTTGTGGAGATATTTCGCCTACATTATTCACGCCATCGGTTAACAAAATAATCACTTTACTTTTGGCCTTGCTGGTTTTTATACGGTTTACTGCGGTTGCCAGGCCTTCGCCAATGGCGGTACCATCTGTAAGCATGCCGCTTTCTATGCCGCTAAACAAATTCTTTAATACGGCATGGTCTGATGTGATGGGGCATTGCGTAAAACTCTCCCCTGCAAATACCACAAGGCCTATCCTATCATTAACGCGGCTGTCAATAAAATCTACGGCTACTTTTTTTGCCGCTTCTATCCTGTTTGGCCTAAGGTCTTCGGCCAGCATAGATGGCGATATGTCTAAGGCCATTACAATATCCACTCCTTCGGTGTTTATGTTTTGTCCGCCCGAGCTCGATTGTGGTCGTGCCAGTGCCACAATAATAGCGGCACATGCAAGCAGCCACAATACAAAGGGCAGGTGTTTGATGCGTTGTCGCAGGGTAGGTTTGTATCCTTCAAAATTGTTCATTGAGGGCATTATCACTTTAGGTTTACGCCATCGGTTCAACAAAACATATACGATAACAAACAAGGGTAACAACAGCAACAAGTATAAAAACCCTTTGTTGGCAAATACAACAGTATCCATCATCGCTTATGCTCCTTCCTGCCCGGTGTGGCTTTATTTGCGCTTGGTTCAGCCCATTCCTGTTTTGTAATATTAATAAAGATATACGCGTATTCCATGGTCAACACATTTTCCGATTCAATAGGAATTGCCTTGGCAAATTTAACGGTATCGGCCACTTGCAAAATGTATTTCAACTTTTCAAATGCTTCGGCATTCACTAGCTTTTTAAGATGCACCAGGGTTTCATCGGTGGTAAGTTCAAGGGCAGTTATGTTAAACCTGTTTTCAATATACGTGCGTACCGTATCCGATACTCCGCTTTGGTATGCTTTGTATAATCCCTCCTGCCATAATTTTTCTGATTCAATCTTCTGTAAGGCTTCATTTGCAATTTCATGCGCAGGCCTTGGAGGAGCAATGTATGCAGGAGCTGCAGGCTTCTTCCTTTTTTTAAGATACCATAGGATCAACCCAACAATTATAAGCAACGCCAAGGTAACCAACAGGTAAGGCAATACCTCATCAAAAGTAACGGGCACATCTAAAACAGGTTTTATGTCTTTAATGGCTTTAGCAGTATCAACAGGTACGGTTTGAACCAAAATTTGTAAGGGTGCAGTAGCAACACTATCAATGTTTTTTGATGCACCCAAACGATAGTAAAAATAAAAGGGCTGAAGGATATAATTGCCGGGTTCAAAGGCAGTAAGCGTAACAGATTGTTTATAGATAACAGACTTATTTTCCTTATCCTGCAGGGTATCGGTTTTGCCTTGTTCAACCACAGCAAGTTGTCCAATTGAATCGCCAAAATCAGGAAACGCAAGCCTTGCATTTTGTGGCAACATCAACTCCATGTTTAAATGAAACTGCTCACCAATTCTTATTGCAGCAGTATCAAATGTTGCCTCAACTCTTACATTGTAGTTTTGTGCCATACCTGCCTTGCATAAAACAAGCATCAGTAACAAGCTCAAAGCATGCTGCCTTAAAGCTGATAATGTATAATTTTGTTTGATAAAAAAGCTTTTCATATCCATCATGCTTTTCTACCTCTTTTTTTAAATAAGCGCATCAGTTGTTGCACATAGTTTTCGGTGGTGCTTAATTTAATCCAGTCAATGCCACTCTTGTTAAAGGTATCATTTAATAACTTCTCTCTTTTACGGGCAAGCAGTTCATATTGTTTTCTAACGCTTGCATTGCTGCTGTCTATTTCCAAAGTAGCGCCGGTCTCTGCATCCTGCACGCTCATTAAACCTACATCGGGCAATACCTGTTCAAACGGATCATACACCTGCAAGGCTACCACATCATGTTTTTTATTGGTATACTTCAACGCTTCTTCAAAATTCTTATCAATAAAATCAGAGATCACAAACACAATGCTTTTCTTTTTAATAACATTGGCTACATAACGCAAGGCATCATTAATAGATGTTTTTGTATGCTGTGGTTTCATTTCAATCAACTCGCGAATAATGCGCAGTATGTGCATCTTGCCCTTTTTAGGCGGAATAAACTTTTCTATTTTATCACTAAAAAATATGATCCCAATCTTATCATTGTTCTGTATTGCCGAAAACGATAACACTGCGCACAATTCTGTAATCAGGTCTTTTTTAAACTGCACCTTAGTACCAAAATTTCCCGACGCACTCACATCAACAAGCAGTATAACAGTAAGCTCCCGCTCCTCTTCAAAAATCTTTACATACGGATGGTTAAAACGTGCCGTAACGTTCCAATCTATCGCCCTTATGTCATCACCCGGCATATACGCGCGCACATCGCTAAACGTCATACCCCGCCCCTTAAACGCGCTATGGTATTCGCCTGCAAATATGTGGCTCGATAATCCGCGGGTTTTTATTTCAATTTTACGTACCTTGTTAATAATATCTCTTGTAATCATTGTGTGTTATTTAACAACAATAAATTGTGCCCTTTGAATATTGTTTACCAACAGAAAGAGCAGCAATAAATTGCGCTCTACATCTTGCCTTTGGCCTTCTTACCCTCTTCCTCCCTAAGGTACTTCAACGGCATTTAAAATATCATTGATAATATTTTCGGCTGTTATATTTTCTGCTTCCGCCTCGTATGTTAAACCAATGCGGTGGCGCAATACATCGGCACATATTGCCCGCACATCCTCGGGTATTACATAGCCACGTCGTTTAATAAACGCATACGCTTTGGCTGCCAATGCAAGGTTTATGCTGGCACGCGGCGATCCACCATAAGATATCAATTGTTTAAGATGGCCTAACTTATTATCGGCGGGGTTGCGGGTGGCAAATACAATATCAACAATATATTGCTCTATCTTTTCATCCATGTACACCTCGCGCACTGCGGCTTTGGCGTTAATAATTTCCTGCGGACTAATAACAGCATTCACCTTCGGAAAATTAGCGGCAATGTTCTCGCGTATAATTAATTTCTCTTCTTCTTTGCTTGGGTAACCAATTACAATTTTTAGCATAAACCTGTCAACCTGTGCTTCCGGTAAAGGGTAAGTACCTTCCTGCTCAATAGGATTTTGCGTAGCCAATACCAAAAAAGGTTCTTCTAAAGCAAAAGTATTTTCGCCAATAGTAACCTGTCTTTCCTGCATGGCTTCCAACAACGCACTTTGCACTTTGGCTGGAGCCCGGTTAATTTCATCGGCCAGTATAAAATTAGAGAAGATGGGACCTTTACGCACAATAAATTCTTCGTTTTTTTGGCTATAAATCATGGTGCCTAAAAGATCGGCAGGCAAAAGGTCGGGTGTAAATTGTATGCGGTTAAATTTGGCCTGAACCGTGGCCGCAAGAGATTTAATAGCAAGTGTTTTAGCCAGGCCCGGTACTCCTTCAAGCAATACATGTCCATTGCTAAGCATGCCAATAAGCAGGCGTTCAACCATGTACTTTTGCCCTATAATTACCTTGCTAAGTTCCATTGAAAGCAGGTCGACAAAAGCACTTTCGCGTTCAATTTTTTCGTTAATTTCTTTTATATCCATAGTTATAAATTAAGCTCCAAATATTTTCCAATAATAGCTATTTATGTTGAACCAAAAGCCATAATATTTAAAGAGGTTCAGCAATTAGGATAGCCTTAAAAACGGGGCACAATTTTATTGCATTTTTTAAAAAATGAAAACAGTTTAAGTAAAATTTAACATCCGTTTATCAAATAATAGAAAGCGAATGTATTAATGAGGCTGGCTTGGCAGCCATAACTTTATTTTATAAGCCATTGCCTTGGCGAAGGTCAGAAAAAGAAAAAGAAACAGAAACAGTGCGTAAACCATAGCCTTGGCAAAGGCTTAGAAGCAGTCTTTCCTAAAAACTTATAACTAAGCCGCCGCTAAAGCTATGGCTTACGCAGTCCTAACTTCAGAACTCCATCACGCCCTACCTTCCATGTATTAAGTTTATCCTATTTACTGGAAATATTGTTCATACAAATTTGGCTTAAGTACAATCACAAAATATATTCGTGCGCATCCAAAACGCCACAATAAATTCTTTTTAGGTTCAAGTAAAATAGTAACCAACCAACACAAAAAAGGTTATTGTAAATATGTAATGTTATGTTATGAAAAAATTTAAAAACAAATATCGAATACAATCCATGCGTTTGTGATTACGTGATTACGGTGATAATGGTTTGTATTTTATTACCATTTGCACCAAAAACCGGAAACATTTTTTTGGCAAAATTGTGGTTGATAGAATGGGCTTCCCATCCTGGATGCAATTAAATGATATGGGTAAATTAATAGAACAACATTGGAAGGAAATACCCAAACATTTTCCTTTTATTAAATTGGGAAATTTTGTTGCCATGCCCGATCATATTCAGGGTATATTGATTATTGATCATCCCAATGATGTGGGGATGATCAAACAAAAGGCGGTTTTGCAGGCCTTAAAAACCCTATGTTTCACCAAAATATTTCAAGGGTATGCAGGTGGTATAAGGGTCGGTGTACATTTGAAATACGGAAATTACATGCAGATTTTGCATGGCAATCCCTTTTTTATGATCATATTATTCGCAATACCTTATCATTTCAACGTTTTCAAAAATACATAGCTGATAATCCATCCAAATGGACCGGGGAAAAATTTTATATATGAAACCAATGATAATGATATCGATTATTATATTTGTTATCCCATTATCACCCTCACCCATGAAAAAATTAATCCTTGGTTTGTCATTTTGTGTATGCTACTGGAAAAAGGTGGTATTAACATCAAAAAAATAATGCGCTATGCGGCTCAACTCAGATAAAAACACTTGGATACATAACAATAATAATTTAGCAAAAGGTCTTAATTTTAACATCACATCTCTAATACGCAAATGGCACTCAATCCAAACCTTCGAAGATCTTGGAGAATTTAAATGCTCTATTGCAGACAAAAATTGTACGCCATAACGTGTAACTTTTTTAAAAGATTTGCTTGAGTTTAACGGCTTTAAAGTGGTTGTGGTTGATAGTCCCGCTACCCAAGCCGGCAAAAGCAGCGCCCGCATCCGAAACCGGGGCCGAAACACCACCTGTTATTGCCTAACCTATTGTGGTAACTGCACCACCACCAATTACTTTTACCATGGGTGTTACCCACCTAACCTTTAACCCCACCAACGCCATATTTAACCGCGAACTAAAAACCCGCAAGAGTGTGATTGTAATACCCCATTACTGGTAGCAATCGGAGGTAACAACGGCTGATGAATGGTATTGGATGAAGGGTAGTTTAAAAAATATAACCGGTGCATTTTGCACTACCTCATGATGGAATAGCCTTCATTGGGCAAAATTTGATATTACAATTCAAATAAAACACTTATTCCTTACAATGTTAATTTAACAGAGTAACGGTTTACTTTACAACACTCCCAACTTCAATTTCCAAATCCGGACCAACACTGTAAAGTTTACCAAAGTCGTTGCCGGCCATTAACAACATGCCCTGACTTTCTATGCCTCGTATTTTGCGGGGGGCAAGGTTAGCTACCACGGTAACAAGTTTGCCCAGCAGCTCTTCTGGTTTATAGTACTCCGCTATACCGCTTAATATGGTCCGTTTTTCAAAACCAAGATCAACCGTTAATTTTAATAATTTATCTGCCTTAGGAACTTTAATTGCCTCCAGTATTTTTCCTACCCGCAAGTCAAGTTTATCAAAATCTTCATAGCTTATATCGGCCTTAACCTCGTGTAATGTTTCAGTAGGTTTTGGTTCAAGTTTATTCGCTTTTTTTATTTCTTCAAGCCGGTTTAATTGCTTTTGTATCTCTTCATCTTCAACCTGCCTGTATAATATTTCTGCCTTACCTAGTTGGTGGTTTGAACCTAAAATATTTTCGTTAAACAAATTGCTCCATTGCAAATCATTTGCGTTCAACATACCTTTTAATTTAGTTGCAGTATGCGGCAAAAATGGCTCTGCAGCAATGGCAAGTTTGGCACAAATCTGTAATGCAACAAAAAGAATTTGTTTTACACTTTCTGCGTCTGATTTTATCAGTTTCCATGGCTCTGTATCGGCCAAAAATTTATTGCCGGCTCTTGCTATATTAATAAAGTCTGCCTGTGCTTCGCGCAGTTTAACTGCACCCAAATTTTGGTTCATGCTATGTAAACTGTTTGCCACCTGATCTAAGCAAGCCTGCTTTGCATTCAACAGTTTTTCGTCGGTTAATTCATTGGTAAGCGTTGGCATCAACCCATCATAATATTTATCGCACAATACCAAAACCCTGTTTACAAAATTACCAAAGATGTTAACCAGTTCACTGTTAATTCTTGTTTGGTAATCTTTCCAGGTAAACTCACTGTCTTTTGTTTCTGGCGCAATGGCCGTTAACACATAACGCAACTCATCTTGCCTACCTTCAAAATCAACCAGATATTCATGCAGCCACACAGCCCAGTTACGCGAGGTAGAAATTTTATCTCCTTCCAGGTTTAAAAATTCGTTTGCTGGCACATTCAATGGCAGAATATAATCACCATGCGTCATCAGCATCATTGGGAAAATGATTGCATGAAACACAATGTTATCCTTGCCAATAAAATGAATCAACGCCGTATCATCATCCATCCACCATTTTGCCAGGTCGCCCCTGCCCTTATCCGTTTGTAAAAACTCTTCAGTAGCAGATATATAACCAATGGGCGCATCAAACCATACATACAATACTTTACCTTCTGCACCATCTACTGGTACAGGTACGCCCCAGTCAAGGTCTCGTGTCATTGCTCTAGATTGCAGCCCTTCTGTTAACCAACTGTTACATTGTCCTTTTATATTAGGTTTCCAATCTTCAAACCTTTTTATATAGTGCTTAAATTGCTCGGTTTTTTGTATTTCCCCCATTGGCAAAAACCAATTTTTTGTTTCGCGTAATACGGGTACTGCGCCACTTAACGCCGATTTTGGATTGATCAGATCTGTTGGACTTAAAGCTGTTCCGCACTTCTCGCACTGATCTCCGTAAGCCCCAGGGTTACCACATCGCGGGCAAGTACCGGTTATGTAACGGTCTGCAAGAAATTGGTTCGCTTCTTCATCATAATACTGCTTAGTAGTTTCTTCTTTAAAAACACCTTTGTCATATAATTTTTTAAAAGACGCCTGTGCTGTATCATGGTGTGTTTTAGAGCTCGTTCTGCCGTAATAAGTAAAATTGATCCCAAAATCTTTGAAAGCATTTTTCATAATACCATCATACTTATCTACAACCTGTTGCGGGGTAATGCCTTCTTTTTTTGCTTTAATGGTTATAGGTACTCCATGCTCATCGCTACCACAAATAAACAGCACATCTTTGCCAAGTGCTTTAAGATAGCGTGTATAGATGTCGGCAGGTAAATAACATCCTGCAAGGTGGCCAATATGCACCGGGCCGTTAGCATAAGGCAAAGCGGCCGTAATTAAATATCTTTTAGGTTCTTTATTCATACAAGGTGCGCAAAGGTAAGGTTTGGTTTATGATTTGAGAAAAGGAGATTTTGAACCTTGTTAATTTAATCTGAACCAAATAAAAAAATTAAACACTTCGGTTTAGTAAGAATTAAGGAAATTTAAAGTTTAACCCGACGCCTTTTTGTTTTAAAAAATTTCAGAAACATTTTGCCTCCGTTTTATTATTTAATTTTACTTGTTGGCTTAAATGTTTTTATTCATATCTTTGTGATATCATTTTAATATCATACCTATGAAACAGGAAAATCTAAAGGTGCCACAATCAGGTTACCTTATGTTAACATTTGCTTTTGGTTTATTAATTTTAGCAATTGCCGCCTTTATAGGCCATTGGCCAATTGTGGGCATTATTGCTATGGTTTGCATTATCTTCCTGCTTAGTGGGTTCATTATAATCAACCCAAATGAATCAAGTGTGTTTGTTTTGTTTGGCGAATACAAAGGTTCGGCAAAAGAAAATGGTTTTTTTTGGGTGAATCCTTTCTTTACCAAACGCCGCATCTCATTAAGAGCCCGTAATTTTGATAGTCACCCCATTAAGGTAAATGATAAGCTGGGCAACCCCATAATGATTGGCATTGTATTGGTTTGGCGTGTATCAAATACTTTTAAAGCAGCATTTGAAGTAAACGATTACGAAAGTTTTGTAAAGATACAAAGCGAATCTGCCATACGTAAACTGGCCGGTACTTACCCTTATGATAACTTCGATGATGAGCAGGCTGAAATCTCTTTGCGATCGGGAACCAATGAAGTACATGAAGAATTAATGACCGAGCTTACAGAGCGTTTACAATTTGCAGGTATTGAAGTAATGGAAGCCCGAATTAGCAATCTATCCTATGCTCAGGAGATTGCACACGCCATGTTGCAACGCCAGCAGGCAACCGCTGTTGTAGCTGCACGTATGAAAATAGTTGAAGGTGCCGTTAGTATGGTTGAGCTTGCCTTAAATGCATTATCAAGCAAACAAATAATCGAACTTGATGATGAGAAAAAAGCGGCAATGGTTACTAATCTAATGGTTGTTTTATGCAGCGATAGATCTGCCAGTCCTGTTATTAATGCCGGAACTTTAAACCAATAAACGCATAATTTTAAAACCTTTTTAATTTAACAGAATCAGCAAAAAATGAAGCTTTTCCCATATATCATTTTAAAACTATTTTTAACTGTAGCAGAACTAAGAAAACATAAATAAATGGAGCCATATACCGAAACGCAACGCTTTAATCAGCCCTGGTTAAAAATCATTTTTCTAATTCCTGTTTTAACTGTTTTGTCTGGCATTATATGGGGTGAACCTAAAAAAAGTGAGACTCTTTACCTTGTAGTTTCTTTTGCCATTATGGGAGCTGTGGCTGCATTATTATATTTTACCTCGCTACATACACGCATAGATGAAACAGGCATTAAAGTGCGCTTTGCTCCTTACCAGCGCAGGTTTTACTTTGTAGCCTGGCATGAACTTAATTCGGTTGAGATAAGAAAATATAAACCGCTTATGGAATATGGAGGGTGGGGCTTACGATACAGTTTTAGTAATGGTAAAGCTTTTAATGTAAGAGGTAACCTGGGTTTGCAACTACAACTTAAAAGTGGTAAAAAGTTTTTAATTGGTACACAAAATGATGTTCGGCTTTCTAATTATCTTTCTGAACTAAAAACCCGTTATGCAATAACCAGCATTAAATAATTTTGTAATGTCTGACGAAAAAAAACCATTCGCTTTGCGGCTTACCAAAGAAATGATGCAGGCCATAGAAAAATGGGCGTCCGACGAGTTTAGAAGCACGCATGGGCAAATAGAATGGATGCTAAACAAAGCACTTAACGATGCAAAAAGAAACAAGAAAAAGAAATGAAATAGTGTATGAAATAGTGTATGAAATCTAATGCCCGTTAACCTGTTTATTAATTAGCTGCTGCTGCTTTACCTGCAATAAAACCGGTTGTCCACGCTGCCTGAAAATTATAACCACCGGTAATACCATCTATATCTAAAACTTCGCCTGCAAAGTATAATCCTTTGTTGCGCTTACTCTCCATCGTCTTAAAATCAACATCGTCTAAATTAATGCCGCCACAAGTTACAAACTCTTCTTTAAAAGTGGTTTTGCCTTTTACATCATACGTGTCGTAAAGCAAACAATTAATAATATCATTAACCTTTTCTTTGCTTATTTCGGCCCAGTTGGCGGTTTCATCAACACTGGCTTTATTCAATAAAAATGAATTTAAACGCTTTGGTAAATTAAACGGAAAAAGATTGCCTATTTGTTTGGTTGGATTTGCTGCTTTTAAATTAAACAACTCTTGTCTTACCGAGTCTTCCCTTTTATTATCAAGCCAGCTAATCTGAACCTGAAATTCATAGTTTTTTTCTGCCAGAATTCTTGCACCTACAGCCGAGGTTTTTAAAATAGCCGGACCGCTTAAACCCCAATGCGTAATTAGCACCGGACCGCTGTTTTCAAGTTTGGTTTCTAAAACTCTAACTCTTGCCGGATTAATGGCAATACCTTGCAACTCTATTATTGGATTATCAGGAATATTAAAAGTAAATAAAGACGGAACCGGTGTCTCAATGCGGTGCCCCAACTCTTTTAGCCATTGCATTCCATCTTCTTTCGGGCTTCCCCCACTGGCAACAATAATCTTCTGGCAGGCAAATTTTTCGCCCGTGTCCATCAGCAACTCAAAACCTCCATGAAAATTGGGAATGATTTTTTTCACCCCTTTTTCAAGTTCAACTTTAATTTTAAGCTTTTTTGCTTGCTTTTCAAGGCAATCAATTATGGTTTGAGAGTTTTCAGAAACAGGGAACATTCTGCCGTCTGCTTCTGTTTTTAAAGTAACATTTCTGGCTTCAAACCACTCAACAGTATCTTTAGTGCTAAACCTTGCAAAGGCACTCTTTAACTGCTTCTCCCCGCGAGGGTAAGCCAAAGAAAGTTGCTTCAAATCAAAACAGGCGTGGGTAACATTGCAACGTCCACCACCCGATACTTTAACTTTTTGTAAGACCTTACTCGTTTTTTCTATCAAAAAAACTTCTACTTCACTATTTGCTTCTGCGCAACTTATAGCAGCAAAATAACCTGCTGCACCTCCTCCAATAACTACTACTTTATTTAACACTCGGCTTTTTCTCCTTACTAAACAATCCACAAAAGTAAGCAATTAATACGGTAAGTAAATAATAATCAATAATAATGAAAATGGGCTACACCCTTAACTGCCACCAAAACATATCTTTAATTACCTGTTTTTTTTAAATTTAACTACCAATTTCCAATGGGTTTAAAACAATTAATTTTTTCTGAACCAACTTGCTTTAATTAATTTTTTCGGTTCCTTAAGCCAGAACCATACACACAATTAATTTATTGTATTAAATTAACAGTCATAATGCAACGTTTCATTCCTTAACAAACTCTTAAAGTTACATAAATGAATATTTTTGTGAGTACGGTAAAATCATTTATGTTTGCCATTTAGCGTTAACCAGTTGTACTTTTAAAATTTTTACACTTGTAATGTTAAAATTGTTAAGTCGTTTAATTCAATTATTGAACCTAATGGCAATACAAAACGTTTTCAGAATTCGCATAATTTATTAAAGAATGAGTAAATACAACCTGTTAAACAATGTTTTTGGATGGCTGCTTTTTATAGTCTCCCTGGCAACTTACACCCTAACTGTAGAGCCTTCAGTGAGCTTTTGGGATTGTGGTGAGTTTATTTCGGCATCCTATAAACTGCAAATCTGTCATCCGCCGGGTGCCCCGCTTTTTTTAATGATAGGTCGCATTTTTAGTTTAATGGCGGGCTCTGATGTTACCCGGGTGGCTTTTTGGGTAAACATGGTATCTGCTGTTACAAGCGCATTAACCGTTATGTTTATGTTCTGGACAATAACCCACCTGGCTAAAAAAATACTGAACAAAGGCACTGAGGCAATGGAAAGCTGGCAAAGTATTGCCATTATAGGTTCTGGTATGGTTGGAGCTCTTACCCTCAATTTTTCAGATACTTTCTGGTTTTCTGCAGTAGAAGCAGAGGTTTATGCTTCCTCAAGTTTTTTTACCACCCTTACTTTTTGGTGTATATTAAAATGGGAAAATATTGCCTGCGAGAAGCACGCGAACCGCTGGCTCGTATTAATTGCATATCTCATTGGCCTGGCTATTGGCGTCCATTTATTAAACTTATTGGTTATTCCTGCCATTGTATATGTTTACTATTTCAAAAAATTTCAGTTTACCCGCGCCGGATTTATCAGAGCTTCCGGAGTAGCCATACTTGCCATTGGTATTGTTCAGTTTGGTATAATTCCTGGCTTGCCCGGGCTTGCCACCAAATTAGATTATATTATGGTTAATACTTTTGGTATGGCCTTTAATACGGGTGCAGTATTATTAATAGCCTTATTAATAACCCTTATAACGGCAACTCTTCACTATACTCAAACCTTAAGTAAAACAAGTTTATATGTTGCCATAGGTGCTTATGCAATAATGGTCTTAAGTTATTTTGTAATTAATGCCAGTTTTGGCGGATTAGTTTTATGGGCACTCGTTACGGGTGTGCTTTATTATATTATCTTTAAGCGTAAAGTGGCTATGGATATGATAAACCTCGTGGCATTATGTTTTTCTTTTGTGGTAATAGGCTACTCATCTTATTCAATGATAATTATCCGATCATTGGCCAACCCACCAATAGATATGAATGATCCTGAACAACCTTTTTCTCTGTTAAGTTATCTTAATCGTGAGCAATACGGAGAAAACCCTCTGGTATACGGGCAGTATTTTTATGCTAAAGTGGTTGAGCTGAAAAAGGGCAATATGCAATATGCCAAAAGTGAAGACGGAAAATATGAAGAAGCCGGTGAAAAAATTGAACGTGTTTATGATCCAAAGGATTGCACTATTTTTCCTCGTATGTGGGCAGATAGAGCAGACTATATAACAGCCTATAAAGACTGGGAAAAAATACCTGAAGGCAAAAAAGCCAACATGGGTAAAAACATCGACTTCCTTTTAAGTTACCAGTTAAAATTTATGTATTGGCGTTATTTTTTCTGGAATTTTATTGGCCGCCAAAACGACGATCAGGGATATGGTGATATTACCCGTGGCAACTGGTTAAGTGGAATTAATTTTTTTGACGAGTGGATGCTCGGACCTCAAAAAAACATGCCTCAAAGCCTCAAAAATAGTAAGGCTCATAATACTTACTTTTTTCTGCCGCTTATTTTAGGCTTACTCGGTGTGTTTTATCATTTTAAAAAGGCTAAAGAAGATGCCATTGTTATACTTACCCTGTTTTTATTTACCGGTTTTTTTATAATTCTATACCTTAATTTTCCCGCACACCAGCCGCGTGAGCGAGATTATGCTTATGTAGGTTCCTACCAGACATTTATAATCTGGATAGGTTTAGGTGTTTTGGCAATAGTAGACTGGCTTGCTAAACGCATGAATAAAAATATGGCAGCAGCGGGGGCAACCGCTTTATCTTTAGTGGCTGTTCCTGTTTTAATGGGATCTCAAAACTGGGATGATCACAATCGCAGTAACCGTTTTACTGCCCTGCATTTTGCTGAAGATTATTTAAACTCCTGCCCTAAAGATGCCATCCTCTTTACCAATGGCGATAACGATACTTACCCACTTTGGTATGCTCAAAATGTTGAAAACATTAGAAGTGACGTGCGGGTAATTAATATGAGTTTGCTTAACACAGATTGGTATGCCGATGGGTTAAAACGTGTGGCTTTTGATAGCAAGCCGGTTGAATTTAGTATGACTCCGGCTCAATACAAACAAGGTAACCGCGATTATGCCGTTTATTATGAAAACCCCGAACTGGAAAAAAGATATGGGATCAACAAAAACGAATACTATCCATTAAAAAACATTCTTGCTTTTATTAATGATGATAAGGATCCAATGGGTTCCGTTCAAACCCAGGGTGGAGATGCATTACGCTATTATCCAACCAAAAAATTCAGCATTATTGTTGATCATGCTGCCTGCTTAAAAAATGGTGTGGTTCAGCCTAAAGACGAACAGTTTATGACGGATACCATTAAATGGGAAATTGGCAACAGTAATTTAATGAAAGCAGACCTGATACTGTTGGATATTGTTAGCTCAAATATAAATACCCGCCCCATTTGCTGGGCTATTACAACCGGTAGCGATGTATATCTTAACCTGCAGAATTATTTCCAACTCGAGGGCTTAATTTACCACCTGGTTCCTATTGCAAACTCCGTTCAGAGAGATGGAACTATGGGCCGCATTAATACAGACATTTTGTATAATAACATAATGAACAAGTTTAAATGGGGAAATATGGAGTTGCCGGATGTTTATCTTGATGAAACAATTCTCCGTCAGACTAAAAATTTCAGAAATATTTTTTATAGATTAGCAGAACAGCTGGTGGTGGAAGGAAGAAAAGACTCTGCCATAAAAGTACTCGACTATTGCCTAAAAGTTATGCCTAAGGAAAAGGTTGCTTATGATATTTTTGTATTACGTTTGGTAGAGGGATATTATATTGCCGGAGCTCCCCTAAAAGCAAATGCTTTAGCCAAAGACCTGGTGTTGGTTAACAGCGATAAACTGAAATATTACTTAAGCTTTAAATCTAAACAAAATGCTGTTAAACCAGATATGGAAGAAGCTTTACAAATTATGAATTATGTACAGTCTATTGTTGAAGGTAACCAGCAAACAGACCTTGCAAAAGAATTACGTAAACAAATAGATGCAGCACAAATTGGTATGTAAGCCTTTCTTACAGATAACTAAATTTACTAAGCTCAATCCTCAATTAAGGATTGAGCTTAATTTTTTAATACAATGAGCCAATCAATGATATACGGTTTACATGCCGTAAAAGAAGCCCTTACTGCCGGTAAAGAACTTATAAAAGTTCAAATAACAAAGGGTTTACAAAATCCTACTGTTGAAGAAATTATAGCCTCCTGCAAAAAACAGCAGGTTCCTGTTCAGTTTGTTCCTAAGGAAAAATTTTATTCATTAAAAAATAAAAATCACCAGGGTATTTGCGGTTACATTTCTCCTATTTCTTACTACAGTTTGGAACAATTAGTTCCGCAATTGTTTAAAGAAGGTAAAGTGCCTTTTATTATGGTACTAGATAGACTTACCGACGTGCGAAACCTTGGGGCAATTGCCCGTACTGCATTGTGTGCAGGCGTTCATACTATTGTAATTCCGCTAACAGATGCTGCTCCCGTAAATGAGGATGCTGTTAAAACATCCGCAGGGGCTTTATTAAGTTTGCCAGTGTGTAGGGAACGTCATATTAAAACAGCCATTGAGTACCTAAACCAATGTGGGTTTACAACGCTTGCCTGTACAGAAAAAGCAAAAAACAACCTAAATCAATCAGACCTTACCGGACCATTAGCCATTATTATGGGAAATGAGGAAAGTGGAATAGGTAGTGATGTGCTTAACAAATGCAGTGCTATGGCAAAAATACCAATGGATTTCGGTGTTTCCTCACTCAATGTTTCAGTAGCAGCTGGTATAGCTATGTACGAAGCCATGAAACAACGCACTCTTTAAATTCCTTTTGCTTCAATCTATTCTTGTAGTGCTTAAGTGTAGGCAAAACTATTTGCCTCCTTCCCTTTCTGAGCGCCCCAGATTCATCAGATTATCCTTAATAAAGTACCCTAAATCTGATTGTTTCCTTTATCGACTTAAGGTCTTCTATTGCCCTTTTAGGATATTCTTTACTAACATCGGTAATAACATATCCAACATGCTCATTGGTTTTAAGATATTGCCCGATGATGTTTATTTTATAGTTAGCCAGAATATTATTGATCTGAGCTAATACACCTGCCTTATTAAAATGAACATGAATTAACCGGTTTGATTGTTGTAAGGCAGGTAAACTTAATTCCGGAAAATTATTGCTTCCCCGGGTACTTCCGCTATTTATGAACGACAAAAGTTTTTCACTTAATATATCTGAAATGTTTTGCTGTGTTTGATGGGTAGCAAGTCGGTTTTGTAAGTAAATCATGCTAGAGGGCCAATTACAAATAAGGTTATAGGTTTCTGGCTTTAAACAGTCCATTCCAAAGCCTGCCAGCTTTTTACTATCCAATAACTGTTTTACGGTTTTAAGGTCAACACTGTAATCATAACTAAGGTTAATAAGTATAGATCCGGCAGTAAGACTTTTTATTTCTTTAACACCCAAAACAGGCCGCTTATCAATGCAATTACTGTCTGTAATAACCACCATATTCACCTTTTTTATAAGATCAGGAAGGTATTTAATTCTTTTGGCATTTCCTGTTGTATGCAGATCATCCTCGTCGTAATAAAAAACATCAACACCTAAATGTGCTGCCAAAACAGACAGCATCGAGCCTATATGGCCATATCCTATAATTCCCATTTTTTTACCAACCAGTTCTTCAGCCCTGTTTCGGTTTAATTCAAGTATCATTAATAAAGCAAGTTCCACAATGCTTCTTGTATGGGCAATGCGGCTGCTAAAAACCGGTATTCCCTTTTGCATCCATTTAGCAGCAAGTTCGGTTTGATCCCACTCACCCCAAACAGCAGCAGTAAGTAACTTGGTTGTTTTGGCATTTTCAAGTAAATCAATTTTAACCTCTGGAGAAAACACCAAAATATTACTCTCCTGCAAATGCTGGTTCAATAATTTTGCAGATGCTTTTACAGAAATTTTACTAATTTGATACCCTTCTCTTTTTAATGTTTTTTCAGCTAAAAAAGTAGGTTCGCCATATAACAAAACTTTTATCCGGCTTTTTGGATAAGATAATGCCATTGGTAAACGCTGCGTATATAAAATTTCATCCAGACTGGGTGCAATTAATGTTGCTCTGTTTACTACGCTTTCTCTAAGCACATTTTCTGTAAATGCAAAAAATTGATTTGCTAAACCGGCCTCATAAATCTGATAGTCTGTATAACCGTCTCCAATAACAATAACGTTGCCCTGAAGTTTTAACTGTTTAAGTAGTTTAACCTTGCCAAGTTCCTCAGAAAGTGGATTGGTTTCATCGGCCCCTATAATATTGTTTTTTTTATCGTAAACAAAAGTATTGGCAAAAACACGCGATTCATCAATATAATAAGACTTCACTACCGGAATAATAAACTCCTTAAAACCTCCAGAAATTATATAAATCTGTCCTTTATAATCTTTAAAAAACTGCTTGTTCCGCGCAAATGAAGTACTTACCCTTTTCCTTAGTCTGTTAACGAGCATGTTAAGGTGGTATTTTTTTGCCGATAGCAGTGTTATCCTGGCCTTAAGAGATTTTCCAAAAGGCATTTTGCCTTCCATTGCCAGGTCTGTAAGTTGCTTTATTTTTTCTATTAAAAGTTCTTTTTCAGGATCATTTTTAAGGCTGATAATGGCAAGCTCCTCCATTGCCTCCACCTGTGTGAAAGTACTGTCAAAATCAATAATAAAAAACGTTTTAACACTGCTCATCTTTGCAAAATTTACCCTTATAAAAATAAAAAGAGCAACCCGGTTTTGGATTGCTCTCTTTATACTTTTTTATGCACAAATTCTATTCCTTCAAAAATTTCTGAACAATTAATCCTTTGTCACTAATACCGTGTAATACATATAATCCATTACTTAATTCGCTAACTTGTATCGTGTTTTCAATAGTTTCACCACCTTTTATAAATCTACCGGTAAGGTCATAAACTTTATAGGAAGTGCAATTAACCCCCTCAATTAAAAGTTCTGTTGTGGCGGGTATAGGAAATAACTTATAATCATGAACCGAAACTTTAGGCATGCCTACATTTGTTCCATCATAATCTATATAAACTGTTAATTGATCCAGGTTATAATAAACATCGGGTACTGTTATTCCTTGAAAGTTAGTGAGTTTAATATAAAAATAACGCTTGCCCCAAAGGGTTGAATTTGGCATAAAGGCAATAGGTATTTTTTTTCGGTTTGATCCGTTATATAACGTAGTTCCAATAGGAAAAAGGTATAATAATGGCGAAAAATTATACTCAAACCCATTTCTGGCAGTACCATCAATTGATGAAACATTAGACCCTGTTGACACCTTTAATGTATCGTTGTTTTCAGTAAATACAACTAACTCAACCCCCGATGTGGTATCGTTTACATTATAATTATCATAGCCCTGTTTGCCCGCGCTAAAACCATAACGGGTCTGTGCCTGAGAAACTAAGGCTATAACAGAAATACTTAAAATTAGAAGAGTTTTTTTCATATACAAAACCTTTTTAGACAAAATTGCCTGATATATTAATATCGAATTACAAGTTTACTAAATAAATTGATTAGAAAAAAGGTATTTTGGTTGCATTACCTTATTCTTATATTTTTTCCGATTTGCGGTCTATCGCTAATTTGATTGTTTAGTTCCCTTATTTTTTTGGCTGTTATGCCATACTTTTTGGCTATTGTGTAAATATTTTCTCCTTTTTCAAGAATGTGATAATACGTTTCCGGCATCTCTTGGTAAGGCGTTTTTACTTCGCCCAATGTAGGTTCAACCGGAACAATAACTAATAACTGACCAACTTTTATTGTGTCACTTGTTAAGTTATTTGTTGCCTTTATATCACTTGTTTTTAAATTATAATTTTTAGATATTCTAAATAATGTTTCGCCTTGCCTTACCTTATGAATACCAGGAATGGTCTGCGGCTCTTTGGTATCGGCACTAATAATAGTGGGATTAATAATGAGCCTTTGGCCTTCCCCAATACTATCGCCCGTCAGCACATTTAAAAACTGTATGGCATCAACCCGTATGCGATAATGTTTGCCAATACTATAAAGGGTTTCTCCTTTTTGAACCGTATGAAAAAAAGAGAGGTTATCTTTAAAATCGTATTTGGCATTAGCTTGCGCCGTTAATTCAACAGGCTTTGTAGTTTCCAGATTTTGCTTTGGATCTTCATAAACTTTTTCATTATAAAGGGTGTCTGCTTTAATAATCTCGCCAGGAGTAATTAATAATTCGGTCGTATATGTGGTAGGTTCAACTAGTATTGGCGGGTTTTCGCGCTTGTTATTCAAATAAATTTTTTGTCCGGTGGCGGGCTCCTGCCCTTCACGCAACAGATTTCTGTCAAGTAGTTTTTCTAGTTTAATGGCGTAACGCTGGCTTATCCAATTCATCGTTTCTTTTGACTTAACCAAATGATACAGACTATCTGATTTTCCTTTTTTAGCTTTTAAATAAATAGTATCCCCTGCTTTGCAAACTGCATCTTTAGAAAGATCATTATTCCGATAAATCTGATATACTTTTATATCATAATCATTTGCAATTTGCACATAACTTTCATTTGCTTTGGCAATAATACCCGGCACGCCGTTATTAGTAAATGTCTTACCATAAGTTTGAACCACTTGTGCTTTTTCCTTATTTAATTCGCGATTTTCCTCTTCACTAAGTTTTACTCCATCAAATTTATGAAGATTGTGCCTGTCAATAAAAGTAACTAACAACTCTGCATATTGCGGATTTGTTGCGTAACCCGCCTTCTTTAATCCGCTCGCCCAGGCGTTATAATCGCTGGCTCCAAGGTCGAACAAAAAAGCATACCGTATGTTTTTCATCAAAAATTCAGAATGATCCCGGTAACTGTCTATTGCTGCATCATATTTTCTGAAACATTCTTGTGCAGCATCATCATCTTCATATACCGTTTTACCGGTCCAGGTTGCTTTACACTTAATGCCAAAATGATTGTTAGCTGCAATGGCCAAACGACTATTACCATTTCCGCTTTCTAATATTCCCTGAGCTAAAGTTATACTTGCCGGTATTTTGCTCCGGTACATTTCATCAACAGCCAGGCTGCTGTACTTTTCAATGTATTGGTCCACCGTCATTTTAAGGTGTATTGTTGTATCAGCTAACTGGGCATTTACTTTAAACGCCTGACAGCATATAAAAAGAAAAAAGAGAATTTTTGGCATGATATTCCTGCAAAAATAATAGGTTATCGCTTCAGCCTTTCTTTTTGATTGCTAACAAAATCACCCTCCTGTTTATTAAAGTAAACAAAAAAACAGATTTATGGAATGTTTTAAAAAATTTTATTGTCTAGTGTGCTGTTTTTACCGTAATTAAGTGAAAGAAAAAATTAATTTTAGGTTTTTTCTCTAAAATTTAAGTTTCTATATCAATTACTTCCCAACTATCAGAATTATGTTTTATTTTTGTTTTAACAGAAATTACCTTTTATGTTAGATATATGAGGTAATAACGTTTTACGTGTGGCATGATTTTAGTCCAAATAATTAAATCAAACAAATGATCAATTTAAGTAAGTTTATAGTTTTTGTTTTACTTGTCTTTTTTAGTTACAACGCCATTGCACAGAAAAAGCAAAAACCTACATGGCAATTAAGCACCAATAAAACAGAAGTAAAAATCGGTGAGGAAATTGAATTGATTTTCATTTCCAAAATTGAAAAAGACTGGTACATGTATTCCAGTGATTTTAGCGACAAGGTTGGGCCTACTGTTGCCTTTTTTGATTTTAAGCCAGACCCTTCCTATAAATTAATTGGCAAAATAAAACCAATTGGCAGTCATAAGCATTTTGACTCTGTTTTTGAGGGGGATGTATCAACTTTTGATGGCAAGGCAGAATTTAGGCAAACTGTTAAAATTTTAAATGTTATGCCAAAAATTAAAGTAGCACTTGAGTTTCAGGAGTGCTCCCAGGTTACCGGCATGTGCGTTTTGTTTGAGGATGAACTTGAATTTAAAAACATTAAAGTTCTTACATCTGCTGGGCATAAACAAATGGATGAAGGAACAGCAGTTGCGGGCAACAATATACAACCTTCAGATAGCTCTAATCTGGCTTCTGGCTTAGCAACAAAACATCCGGAAGATTCTGGCAAAGCTAACTCGGGGTCTGTGTCCGGAGGTAATCAGAGTTCTATGTTACGGTTTTTATTATTTGCGTTTTTTGGAGGTTTAATTGCCGTTATTACTCCCTGCGTTTTTCCTATGTTACCTATGACGGTGACTTTTTTTACAAAAAGAAGCGAAACCCGCATTCTTGCCCTTAAAAGAGCATTCGGTTTTGGAATCAGCATTATTGGTATTTACGGTTCATTAGGTTTAATATTTGCCTTTTTTGACCTCGGTGCAGGATTTGGAAATGCGCTTGCTACGCACTGGATTCCTAATATGTTATTTTTCGTAATTTTTGTTGTTTTCTCTGCTTCCTTTTTAGGCATGTTTGAAATTACTTTGCCGCATAGATTTGTAAATTCTGTAGATTCAAAAAGTAGCATGAGTTCCTTCATGGGTGTATTCTTTATGGCTTTTACATTGGTTCTGGTTTCCTTTAGCTGCACTGGCCCCATTGTAGGTAGTTTATTAATTGAAGCCGTTGGCGGTAAGTTCATGAAACCACTTCTGGGTATGGCTTCTTTTGGTGCAGGCTTGGCACTTCCATTTACTTTATTTGCTGTTTTCCCATCCTGGATACATAACCTGCCTAAATCTGGTGGATGGTTAAATTCCGTTAAAGTTGTATTGGGGTTTTTAGAACTTGCCCTTGCATTTAAATTTCTTTCAATACCAGATCAAACTTATCATTGGGGTTTGTTAGACAGACATGTTTACTTAGCCATATGGATTGTTATTTTCTTTATGATGGGACTTTATTTATTAGGTAAATTAAAATTGAGTCATGATAGCGATGTGCCTCATGTAGGCGTACCACGCTTAATGATGGCAATTATTACCTTTTCTTTTGTATTGTACCTGTTACCAGGCATTTTTGGTGCTCCCTTAAAAGCCTTGTCAGGCTATTTGCCACCAATGGAATCTATCAGCTATAATATAAATAATAGTAATACAGCTTCAGGCGATAATTTAAAAAAAGAAAGCAAACTCGGCGACGTTCGTTTTAATAACTTATTCCATTTAGACCATGGCTTGGAGGGTTTTTTTGATTATAAACAAGCAGTTGCTTATTCAAAAAAAGTAAATAAGCCAATTTTCATAGATTTTACTGGCCATGGTTGTGTAAATTGTCGTGAAATGGAGGCCAATGTATGGAGCGATCCGGAAGTATTAAAACGCTTACAAAACGATTACGTTATACTTGCCTTATATGTTGATGATAAGACAGAGCTTCCTGAAAATGAATGGTATACAAGTTCCTACGATAATAAAGAAAAGAAAACAATAGGCAAACAAAATCTAGACCTTGAACTTAGCAAGTATAATGCTAATGCACAGCCTTATTACGTTTTAATAGATAGTAATGAAAAAACACTGGCTGAACCAAAAGCGTATGATTTGAGTATTCAGAATTTTGTTGATTTTCTTGATAGTGGCAAAAAAGCCTTTGTTCAAATTAATCAAGCTAAAGAAATTTCGGCTATAGCTGATAGCAGATAATTCCTCTTGTGTTCGATATAACTATTTATGGCAAACTATTAGAAAATCCTTTCATCGCTATATAGTTTCAACTTTGTCTTAAATTAAAAAAAAATCCATTTTACCTGATGTAGATTCGGTAATCATTTTTTACCGTATTTTTAAAAAATCTTATCCGTTTAAAATCTCCCTATTCTTATAAAAGGAAAAGGTCATTTATCAAATAATTTAACTTTAAATAGACAAACTAACCCCTTATGGACATTCAAAGTTATTTCAATTTATTTACACAGTCTTCCGCTTTGATGGTTGTAATGGAAACAGACTTTACCATTGTAGAGGTGTCAGACGCATACCTAAAGGCCACTTATAACATAAGAGACAACATTATAGGTAAAAACATTTTTGATGTGTTTCCCGATAATCCAAATGATGAAACAGGTAATGGATCAAAAAACATTAGAAACTCCCTTATCCGGGTGCTTAAACACAAAATTCCCGATACCATTAGCGCACTAAAATATCATATTCCAAAACTGCAATCAGAAGGCATCGGATATGAAGTAAAATATTGGAAACATTGTCACTACCCCATCTTTGATGCAGATAATGAAGTGATGTTTCTTGTTCAAAATGTTGAAGACGTTACGGAAAACGAATCCTTAATTAAATTGCTTAAGGAAGAGAAAAAAACGGCGGAAGCCTTTGAAATTTCCAATCATTATATCAGAAACATATTTATGAAGACCCCTGCTCTTGTTTGTATGCTTCGCGGACCAGAGCATATATTGGAAATGGCCAATGAAACGTTTCTGAAGTTTGTAGGTAATAATAATTTTATAGGCAAAACTTTCTATGAAGCTTTTCCAGACCAGGATTTTTTAAACATTTTGGATGACGTATATAAGTCGGGAAAATCATTTACAGGAATTGAAATATCAGCAAAATTTTTAACTGGTAATCTGGAAAATGTTTTTCTTGATGTTGTTTGTCAGGCATTCAATGATATAAATGGAAAAATTTACGGTGTGCTAATGCAAGTAATTAAAGTTACTGAGCGGGTACTAGCAAGAAAAAAAATAGAAGATAGTGAAAAACGTTATAGCATGATGCTCATGCAATCTCCATTTGCATTTGCAGTTTTAAAGGGCAGAGATATGGTAATTACACTTGCCAATGATAGCATGAAAAAAATATGGTCCAAAGGTCAAAATATTGAAGGAATTCCACTTTTTGACATTTTTCCGGAACTAAAAGAAACACAATTTCCTGGCTTACTTAATAATGTTTATAAAACCGGTAATCCTTTTTATGGAGATGAGGTTTTAGCCCAGTTGCAGCGCGCAGATAAATTGGAAGACACATATTTCAATTTTATTTACCAGCCTTATTTGGAAGCTGACGAAACTATTTCTGGTGTAACAGCAATTGTTTATGAGGTAACAGCCAAAGTACTATTAAAGAAGGCTTTGGCAGAACAACGGGAAATAGAAAGAAAAGCATTACGCAATATCGAAGAAAGTAATAAACGCTACCACTTAATGTTAATGGAATCGCCATTTGCCTTTTCTGTAATGAAAGGTAAAGATATGGTAATTACCCTGGCTAATGATTTAATGAAAGATTTTTGGGGGAAAGGAAAAGATGTGGAAGATAAAACGCTACTTCAGGTTTTACCTGAATTGGCAGATCAGCCTTTTCCTGACATGATTTATAAAGTTTATACGTCGGGTATCCCTATTTACTCAAATGAAATTCTGGCCCGATTAAAACATGTAGGTAAAATTGAGGATAGATATTTTAATATCGTTTACCAGCCTTATCACGAAGCAGATGGTACTATTTCAGGAGTTACAACTATTGCTTATGAAGTTACAGAAATGGTGCTTTCCCGAAAAAAAATAGAGGAAAGTGAATTTCGATACCGAATGCTTATAGAAGAGGCCTCTGTAGCTACTGCTTTGTTTTTAGGCCCCCAAATACGAGTCCATTATGCTAATGATATTATGTTAGGTTATTGGGGAAAAGGAAAGTCGGTTTTAGGCAAAACTTTAATAGAGGTCATGCCTGAACTAATAGGGCAACCTTTTATTTCGATTTTAGAAGTAGTTTATGCAACCGGAAAATCTTATACCGGAGTAGAGGAAAAAGCAGTTTTTATAATAAATGGAAGTCCTCAGTCCTTTTATTTTAATTTTACCTTTAAAGCACTCCGTGATAAAGACGGAACCATCTACGGTATCCACATCAATTCTATAGATGTTACACTTCATGTTCTCGCTAAAAAAGCTTTGGAAGAAAGCGAAAAACACTTCCGTTTAATGGTTGATCTAATGCCATTAAAAATTAGCAATGCCGATGCTGAAGGAAAAATGCTATATTTTAATAAACATTGGTTTGAATTTATCGGTGTAGATCATGAGAATCTTAAAAATTGGGGATACCTTAAAATAATCCATCCTGATGAATTGGAAGAGTTTCAGAAGCGTTTTCTTGCTGCATCCTTATCGGGAAGCAATTTGGAAATGGAAATGAGGTTCAAAAACAAAAACGGCGAATACAAATGGCATTTAAATATTGCAACTCCCGTTAAAGATGAAAATGGGAATATAAAAATCTGGTTGGGAAGTTCTACAGAAATACACGAACAAAAAACTGCAACTGAAAAAATTAAAGAAAGCGAAGCACGATTCAAACTGATGGTAGCTCAGGCTCCTGCCGCTATGTGTATCCTTAGGGGGCCTAAATACATTGTTGAACTTGCAAATGAAAAAATGCTACAGTTTTGCGATAGAACGACAGATGTGGTAATAAATAAACCAATCTTTGAAGCTATTCCTTATTTAAGTGGTCAGGGATTTGAAGAACTGCTAAATAATGTATATAATACCGGAATCGGGTTTGTAAACTCTGAAATGCCTGTTAAGGTGTTAAGAAAAGGAAAGCACGAAGACCTGTATATAAAATTAGTTTTTGAGGCATTGTATGAAGATGCAAAAATTTCAGGAGTAATGGCCTTGGCAGTTGAAATTACCGAAGAAGTGAGGATTAGAAAGAAAATTGAAGAAAGTGAATATCGTTATCATAATATGATTTACTCATCTCCTTCTCTAATTGCCATTTTTGGAGGAGAAGAAATGATTATTGATATTGCGAATGAACCTATTTTAGAATCCTGGGGTAAAGGTAAGGATATAGTAGGAAAATCGCTATTTTCTGTTATCCCGGAAATTACGGAATCCGGTTTAGATAAGATTTTGCTAAACGTTTATAAAACAGGCACTCCTTTTCATGCCTATGAAATGCCCATAAATATTCTTCGTCATGGAAAGTGGCAGTTAATGCACTACACTTTTGTTTATCAGGCGCAGAGAAATATAAATGGCATTATAGAGGGTGTTGCAGTTATTGCTAATGAAGTTACACCGCAGGCCTTATTAAACAAAAAAATAAAAGAAAGCGAAACAATATTCCGGCAATTGGCAGATTCCATGCCTCAAAAAATAACCATTGCCGATAAAGATGGTAACTTAACTTATTTTAACCAACAGTGGCTTGATGATACGGGTTACTCTTTTGAAGGATTAAAAGAATTGGGATGGGAAAAAATAATACATCCGCAAGACTTTGAAAAAACATTGGAAGTATGGCTACATTCTATTAAAACCGGTGACATTTTTGACTTTGAATTTAGAATAAAAAATATTGACGGTGATTACAAATGGCATTTAAGTAGAGCAGTTCCTTTAAAAGATGAAAATGGAAAAATTAGTATGTGGGTTGGCTCTACTACAGAAATTAATGAGCAGATAAAACTAAAAACAGCATTGGAACTATCAGTTAAAGAAAGAACCAAAGAATTAGAACAAGCTAACAATGAACTTATCTTTCAAAATGAAGAAAAAGGAAAAAGAGCTGCAGAATTAATCACCATTAACAAAGAACTTCTCGCTTTCACTTTCGTGTCAAGTCATGATTTACAAGAGCCTCTTCGCAAAATTCAAACCTTAGCTTCCCTCATACTGGAAAGAGAATTTGATAACTTATCTGTTAAGGGTAAAGATTATTTTAGGCGCATGAACGCAACTGCAAACAGAATGCAAACCCTTCTTAAAGACTTACTGGCATACTCGCGCACCAGTACCATCGATCGTAAGTTTGAACTCACTGATCTAAACCTTATTATAGAAGAGGTAAAATCTGAACTTAAAGAAACAATTGAAGATAAGCATGCCACCATAGAAGCCTCAGAACTTTGCTCGGCAAACATTATCCATTTTCAATTCCGCCAACTTATGCAAAACCTTATTGCAAATGCCTTAAAATTTTCAAAACCAAATTTACCTCCTCATATTACTATAAAGAGCAGGGTTCAAAAAGGCAGTAAATTAAATGATCTAAACCTATCGCCTGATAAAGAATATTGCCACATCAGTATTAAAGATAATGGCATCGGTTTCGAACCTGAATTTAAAACACGTATTTTTGAGATGTTTCAACGTTTGCATGATAAGGAAGAATATGAAGGAACGGGCATAGGGCTGTCCATAGCAAAAAAAATCATGGATAACCACGGTGGTATTATTATTGCTACAAGTAAATTAAATAAAGGTGCTACATTTGATCTATATATTCCGGTAATTTTACCAAATAATACTTAATGAAAAATACAATAATCCATATTCTTCTTGCTGATGACGACGAAACAGACCGCGTTCTTTTTAAAGACGCCTTTGAAGAATTGAAAGTAAAAACCATTGTTCGAACTGTTAACAATGGGATTCAATTAATGGACTATCTCAATAAAAAAGGTACTCTTTTGCCTAATATCCTTTTTCTAGACCTTAACATGCCACGTAAAAACGGTTTGGAGTGCCTGAAAGAAATCAGAAGCAACGACAACTTAAAAGATATCTCTGTTGCCATTTATTCTACGTCTTCTTCAGAAAACGACATAGAAGAAACTTTTAATAACGGTGCAAATATTTATATTAAAAAGCCCGCTGATTTTACTATGCTTAAACTAGTATTGGAAAAGGCGGTTATGGCCGCTTTTCAATATGAAGAACCTCCATTTAACAGAGCAAATTTTTTACTCCGGATCTGATAAATTGTTCTCCTTTCAATATTATAAGCTTCATTTTTCACTACCATCACATTATTTCTTATCATCATACATGGATAATAAGAATATGCTTTAAGCTTTTATCTGTTTGAAATTGCGAACAAGTAATTTACATTTGTCTCACCTGAAAATTCGTAAGAGTTTTCTTGTTTAAAGTTTTTGTTGAACCCATTTTATTTATGAATCAAATTAAACAACATTTTTCTGAAGCTCACAATGTGCTTGAAAAATTTCTGTCCGATGATCTTAACTTTAAAAGAATTGAAGATGCCGGTAATATGATGGTTGAAGCCATAAAAAGTGGTGGCAAAATAATGAGTTGCGGCAATGGCGGCAGCATGTGTGATGCCATGCATTTTGCCGAAGAACTCACCGGTAAATACCGCAACAACAGGCCGGCAATCGCAGCCATTTCTATGAGTGATGTAAGCCACATGGCGTGTGTAGGTAATGATTATGGTTATGATTTTGTGTTCAGCCGATATCTTGAAGCCGTTGGCAGAGAAGGAGATGTATTGTTAGCTATTTCAACTAGTGGAAATAGCAAAAATGTATTGAACGCAATGGATGCAGCACGCAAAAAAGGAATTAAAATAGTTGGTTTAACTGGCAAGGATGGTGGAAAAATGGGCGGCCTATGCGATGTCGAAATTCGGGCACCTGAAAGCCTTTATGCCGATAGGGCGCAGGAAATTCACATCAAAGTAATCCATTCACTTATTGATTTTATAGAACGTAAATTGTTTTAAAAATTTTACCCCCAACCCGCTTGAACATTCAAAACCTTTTTCGTAAAAAAACCATCTCTACTATTTTAGCTGAAAACAAATTAGCTGAAAGCGGTTCAAATAAATTAGAAAAAACCTTAGGCCTCAGAGACCTCACTGCAATGGGAATTGCAGCAATAATTGGTGCTGGTATCTTCAGTACTATAGGTAATGCAAGCTTTAATGGTGGTCCGGCTGTTGTAATCTTATTTGCTTTTACTGCCATTGCCTGTGGTTTTTCAGCCATGTGTTATGCCGAATTTGCTTCCGTTATTCCTATAAGTGGGAGCGCTTATACTTATGCTTATGCCGCTTTCGGTGAGCTAATAGCATGGATCATAGGCTGGGCTTTAATTGTTGAATACGCTATCGGAAACATTGTTGTAGCCATAAGTTGGAGCGATTACTTTACCAGTCTTATGGCTGGTCTTGGCTGGCATATTCCCGCCTGTTTTAGTATGGATTACCTATCAGCTAAAAGAGGGTACGAAGAATCTATGCAATTTCTGTCTGCCGGAAAAACATTAAACGCATCCCTTTCTGAAGCATTCACCGCATGGAATACTGCCCCGTCGTTTCTGGGTATAAGAGTAATTCTTGATCTGCCGGCGGTAAGCATTGTCCTCGCTATTACTGCGCTTATTTATAGGGGCTTAAAAGAAACCAGAAACGCAAGTAATTTTATGGTGGCTATTAAGTTACTGGTTGTTATAATGGTTATTGTTGTTGGTGCTTTTTATGTTGATCCCGCTAACTGGAGCCCATTTGCCCCTAATGGTATGAAGGGTGTAATGATGGGTGTATCCTCTGTTTTTTTTGCCTATATAGGCTTTGATGCTTTGGCAACTACTGCAGAAGAATGTAAAGACCCCCGTAAAGACTTACCCAAAAGTATGATGGCTTCACTTTTAATTTGCACAGTCCTGTACATTGCCATTGCACTGGTGTTAACAGGTATGGTAAGTTATACCCATTTGGGAGTGGGAGATCCACTTTCTTTTGCTTTTGAAATGCTCCATCTTAAATGGATAAGTGGAATTATTGCTGTTAGTGCTGTTGTTGCTATGGCTAGTGTATTGTTGGTTTTTCAAAATGGTCAGCCGCGCATTTGGATGAGCATGAGCCGAGATGGTTTATTACCAAAATTGTTTAGCAGTATTCACCCTAAATATAAAACACCTTGGTTCGCCACCATTATAACAGGTATTCTGGTTGCGGTGCCGGCGTTGTTTATGAACCTTAAAGAAGTTACTGATCTTTCAAGTATCGGAACCTTATTTGCCTTTGTTTTAGTTAACGCCGGTGTAATTAAAATGGAAAGCCACAAAAGTAATTATCATACTGGCTTTAAAGTTCCATATTTTAATGGTAAATTTATTGTACCTGCCTTATATGTAACAGGCTGGATCATTGTTTTTGTTGTTGCTCCTCAAGCTGTTAAAAACTTCCTCCGTTTTGCAGATTTCTGGCAACAGCTTCCTATGCTCGCTTTTATTCTAGTGGTTACGTTAATGGCAATACTCAGTTACCGTAATAACTATTCCATTATTCCGGTTCTAGGCCTGTGCAGTAACTTTTATCTGATGACAGAATTAGGCATCACAAACTGGATAGGTTTTTTTATCTGGCTTTGTTTTGGCTTACTTATTTACTTTATATATAGTCAGAAAAATAGCAGGTTAAGTAAAATAAATAAATCAACTTTGCCTACTGAGCATTTGGCAATTTAATGTTTTATAAAACCACTCCTTTTATGGTTCGGCGATAATTTCTTATTCCTTAACAAAAAAATTTAGCCATTTATCTCTTATTTCACCTGCTTTACCTGTTATCACATAATTTCGCAGCCTAATTATGAAAAACAAACTTCTCTCTTTTCTGCTTTTCGCTTGCATTTGGGTTCAAACCGCTGCTGCCCAGCAAAAAAACTATACTGTTAGTGGAAATATTAAAGATGCCAAAAATGGTGAAGACCTTATTGGTGCCAGCATTTCCGTCCCATCCCTTAAGTTGGGTGTATCTACCAATTCCTACGGCTTCTATTCAATTACACTGCCGGCCGGTTCTTATACTTTAGAAGTTTCATATATCGGTTTTGAAACCATCTTAAAAGAGATTTCCCTCAATCAAAATATCCTGCTAAATCTGGAGCTAATTGAAGCAAAGACACAACTGCAAGAGGTTATAGTAAAAACAGACAAGGCGAACAACTCCAATGTTTCGGCAAACAAAACAAGTGTGATAAAAATAGACATAAAACAGGTTAAAAAAATTCCAACCCTCTTAGGTGAGGTAGATATTATTAAAGCAATTCAATTACTGCCAGGTATTCAGGCTGCCGGAGATGGTAGTACCAATTTTATTGTGCGTGGCGGAAATATAGATCATAACCTGGTTCAACTGGATGAAGCCGTTGTATATAATCCTTCTCATGTTTTGGGGTTCTTTTCTGTTTTTAATGGAGATGCTATTAAAGATTTTGAAATCTATAAAGGGGGCATACCTGCTCAGTATGGCGGAAGACTTGCCAGTGTACTTGATGTACACATGAAGGATGGTAATTCTAAAAACTATGTCGCTACCGGTGGAATAGGTCTGCTCTCCTCCCGCTTAACCCTCGAAGGGCCTATTGTAAAAGGAAAGTCCTCTTTTCTGATCTCAGGTCGCAGAAGTTATTTCGATGTATTATTTCCGTTTACGTCACAACTTAAAGATGTTACCGCCTATTTTGGCGACTTAAACCTTAAAGCTAATTATATACTTGGCGATAAAGATAAAATATACCTTTCAGGATATTTAGGCCGCGACAAATTAGCATTCAGTAAAATTGTGGGGTTTGGCTGGGGCAATTATACGGGTACTTTGCGTTGGAATCATGTTTTTAATAGCAAATTGTTCGTTAATACCAGCCTAGTATATAGCCGCTATAACTATAATTTTGACATCAATCTTTCAGATAATTTAAACTTTACAAGAAGTAATTTTATTGATGATCTGAACCTGAAAATAGATGGTAGCTATTTCGTAAATAATAAAAATTCTGTGAAGTTTGGGATTAAATTAACCAACTATGTTTTTCAACCCGGTAAGGCAACAAAAATTACCGATGCGTCCATTTTTGAAGATGCCGCTTTACCTAAAAAACGTGCAATAGAAGAAGATTTTTATGCATCTCATTCTCACAAGTTTAATGCGCGTCTCATTGGTGATTATGGTGCACGAATTTCTGTTTTCTCAAATATTGGTTTAGGTCGCAGCATAAATTATGTGGGCGGTACACCAACTTATATTGATGGTGCCGGTACCATAAGGGAAAGCCAAAAAGAGGAGAATAATCTTTATACTACCTATAAAAGCGGAGAAATTTATAAAACTTATATTGGTTTTGAACCTAGGGCCACTGTTACTTATTTGTTAAATGAAAAAAGTTCTTTAAAGGCTTCTTATAATCGTATGTACCAGTATATGAACCTTATTCAGAATATTACCGCCTCTGTTGGGCAAGAATTCTGGACGCCTACTGATAACTATATCAAGCCGCAAATGGCAGATCAGGTTGCTGTAGGTTATTTTAAAAACTTTCTGGAAAATACCCTTGAATTCTCTGTAGAGGTGTACTATAAAAAAATGAAAAATACCGTTGAATTGAGAGATGGAGCTAATGTTCAGTTCAATGAGGCTATCGAATCTCAGGTAGTTGCTGGTCAGGGAAGGGCCTATGGTCTGGAACTGTTTTTACGCAAACAAACCGGAAAAACTACAGGCTGGGTGGGCTATACGCTTGCAAAAAGTGAACGTCAGGCCGATCATGTAAATCAAGGTAAGTGGTACCCTTTCCGTTTCGACAAAAGAAATTACTTAACAATTGTTTTAAGTCATGATATTACACCAAGGCTTACAATCTCTGGTAACTTTATTTATGCAACTGGTGAGGCCTTTAGTATTGCATCACAGCGTTATTCTATGTTTGGTGCAGGAAACCCTTCTATATATTATTCGGCCAGAAACAGCGCTCGCTTTCCAGCTTATCATCGAATGGATTTATCATTAATTATTACCAGGAAAAAAATTCCGGGGAAAGTTTATAAGAATAACAGTGATGTGGTTATTGCTGTTTATAATGTTTACGGTCGTAAAAATGCATATACCCTCAGTTATCAAACAGATCCTACAAATAATGTTCCCCTTATTTACAAATGGTATCTCTTCACTTTCGTTCCTTCAATTACCTATAATTTTAAATTTTAATAAAAATGATAGCTCAAAAAAATTACATGTTTCTGCTTCTTACCGCTTTAATATTCTTAGGTTCCTGCAAAGAAAAAACTGATATTATGGTGCCTGGTGGTGATCCCTTATTGGTTATTGAGTCAGCAGTAACTACCGAAATAGATAGTTCTTATGTTAAACTTACTTTAAGCAGCAATTACTTTAATGCGGCAGATTATCCGGTTATAAGCAAGGCGAATGTGCGTATTAACGGGGTTGCTTTTTCTTTTGATCCGCTCAAGCAACTTTATAAACCAGGTGCAGGGTTTGTTGGAAAAACAGATTCCGTTTACAACTTACTAATAGAATATAATGGTAAAAATTATACCTCACAATCCAAGCTTGATAAAATGTTCAGGATAGATTCTTTTTTTCAGACTATGAAACCTAAAGAAGGATTTTTACCCGCTGGCTTTTCCGTTAGTTATGCCGGCTATGATGGCAGACCCCGAATAAAATATACCTATTTTGTAAATGGGTTCTACGATACTATTACCCACCGCGATTCTTTTAACAGAAATAAGATTTTATTTAATAGCAGTCAGACTCCACTCAATAAAAATTACGTTTTCGAAATTCCTTTTACCAGATACAATACGGGTGATGAATTCCTTTATATTTTTAGGTCCATAGATAAGAATATGAATGATTTTATCGAAGCTTTTAATTTTCAGTCTTCTGCTGCTCCCGGTCCTTTTCAGGTGCCTCCGGCAAATCTTCCCACTAATGTTGTTGGGGGTGCCGTTGGGTATTTTGCTACCTATGATGTGATTAGAGGGCGATATAAAATAAAATAACTGTAGCGGGTATTGAATTTGTTTATTGTTTTTACTATAGTCTATTTTCATTTTGATAAAACCGCACTTATGTAAAATTTAAGTTGGCCCGTTTTATAAGGTAATTTAGAATATTTTATCCTAAAACCCGTTTCATTTACATAGTTTTGTAACAATGTATTTTAAACAGCTTATCTTAATATTTATAATTACACTTGGCATAAATTTAACAGCGTGGGCTCAGGTTGATTCTTTGCAGGCAGACACAGCAGATTTCCTTGAAGACGATAGTAAAATGGTTAAGCCCGAATTGGAAGGTAAGTTTAAATTAGGAATAAAAATGGGGGCACAAACCTGTACTCTTTTAGGTTCAGAAATGAACAATGCTAAACTTACTTTCGGCCTCTTAGGCGGTGGTTATGCTCGATTCAACCTTTCAAAAAGACTAAAAAACTGGAGTATTCAAACAGAATCTCAAATATCTTTCAGAGGTAGTAATTTTTCTTATACTGATAGCAGTTATAGTGCACTCAGGCTTTTGTATATAGATGTACCTGTTATTATTTTTAAAGCAATTGATAGCAAAAAAGTACACCGCATTGGAATGGGTGTGCAGTTTTCATATCTGCTTAATTCGGCAATGTATCTTGGTAAAATAATATATCCAACCGCTACCAATCCAAAGCTGCTCCGATTCGATTTTTCGGGTATTGTAGCATACCAGTACCATTTGCCTTTTTTTGCCTTGCAATTAGCCGGTAAATATGGTATTACTAATATTAATATTGGATCAACCTGGCCTGATAGTGCCAAACCACTTAACTCCAATGGTAACATCCGCAATTTTACGGTAGAATTGAGCCTCATCTTTTAAAATGTTAAACCGCAAAGAATTAATTGAACAGATACACTTAAAAAAAAGTTTTTTATGTGTTGGCCTCGATTCCGACAAAACTAAAATTCCAAAACACTTATTGCTTGAACCAGACCCTCTTTTTTCATTTAATAAAGCAATTATAGATGCCACTAAAGACCTTTGCGTGGCTTATAAAATCAATACCGCTTTTTTTGAAGCAGATGGCTGGCAGGGTTGGCAAAGTATGCAAAAAACATTCGATTATATCTCTTCAGATATATTAAAAATAGCGGATGCTAAACGTGGAGATATTGGTAATACCAGTCATCAATATGCCAAAGCTTTTTTCCATACATTAAAAGCAGATGCCCTCACACTTGCCCCTTACATGGGTAATGATTCCTTAGCTCCTTTTTTTCAATATCCCGGACATTGGGGTATTGTTCTTGCCCTTACTTCAAATAAAGGCAGCGCAGATTATGAACAACAAAAAGTGGGTACAGAATTTCTTTATGAACGGGTTATAAGGAACACGTGTAATTTAGGATCCTCCGAAAATCTTATGTTCGTGGTTGGTGCCACTAAACCACACGAATTTAAAATTATTAGAAATCATGCTCCAGACCACTTTCTCCTAGTTCCTGGTATAGGCGCACAAGGTGGAAACCTTTCGGAGGTAGTAAAATATGGTAGAAATAAAGATGTTGGATTGCTTGTTAATGCATCCAGAAGCATTATATACGCAGGTAATGATGCCGGTTTTACAGACAATGCCCGCAAAGAGGCTAAAAAAATACAGTTGGAAATGTCTGCTTTCCTTTAATTTATTTCCACTTAAAAAAGTTTACTAAACACCTGTTTAAAATATTTTTTATATCATACTACCTTCTTTTTTTAAAAATTGTAGAGGCCAGCAACTTCTTTTTTACCAACCCAAAATCCATGCAAATATTAAGGGGGCTACTATTGTAGCATCGCTTTCAACTATAAATTTAGGTGTATTTATATCCAGTTTACCCCAGGTTATTTTTTCGTTCGGCACAGCACCACTGTATGATCCGTAAGAAGTTGTGGAGTCACTTATCTGGCAAAAGTAACTCCAGAAAGGTATTTGCTGCATCTCCATATCCTGATATAACATTGGAACCACACATATAGGAAAATCTCCTGCAATACCTCCGCCAATCTGAAAAAAACCAATTCCCTTTCCTTCAGAATTTTTTACATACCAATCTGCTAACCAGGCCATATATTCTATTCCCGACTTCATTGTTAAAGCCTTAATTTCCTTTTTTATAACATAAGATGCAAAAATATTGCCCATAGTTGAGTCTTCCCAGCCCGGAACAACAATAGGTAAATTGGCTTTTGCAGCAGCTAGCATCCAGGAGTTTTTAGGATCAATTTCATAATATTGTTCTAATTCTCCGCTTAATAAAATTTTGTACATGTATTCATGTGGAAAATACCTTTCGCCGGCATTGTCTGCATCTTTCCATATTTTATAAATATGCTTTTGTAACCTGCGAAATGCCTCCTCTTCAGGAATACACGTATCTGTTACCCTGTTAAAATGATTTTCTAATAAATCCCATTCATCCTGCGGGGAAAGATCCCGGTAATTAGGTACCCTTTTATAATGCGAGTGCGCAACCAGATTCATTATATCCTCTTCCAGGTTTGCTCCGGTGCATGAAATTATATCAACTTTTCCCGCACGAATCATTTCAGCTAATGATTTTCCAAGCTCCGCAGTACTCATTGCCCCGGCAAGTGTAATCATCATCTTGCCTCCTTCCGTTAAATGTGTTACATATCCTTTAGCGGCATCAACTAAAGCTGCAGCATTAAAATGTTTATAATGTTCTTCAACAAACTGTGATACAGGACCTTTATTCATTTTATTTTCTATTATTTTTATTGTAATATGTGATTATACCTTTGGTTAAAATTTTATTTTAATTATAAACTTTCAAATTGAGAAAGAAACCTTATATCATTATTAAAATATGTTCTCAGGTCCTTAATATCAAACTTTAACATTGCTATCCGCTCTATTCCCATACCAAAAGCAAATCCACTATATTCTTCCGCATCAATTTTATTTGAAGCTAGCACATTCGGGTCAATCATTCCACATCCTAAAATTTCAAGCCAACCTGTATGTTTACAAACATTACACCCTTTTCCTGAACATAATAAGCAACTTATATCCATCTCAGCACTTGGTTCAGTAAATGGAAAATAACTTGGTCTGAACCTTATTTTAACATCTTTTCCAAATAGCTCGTTTATAAAATAAAATAGCGTTTGTTTTAAATCTGCAAAACTAACTCTCTTATCAATATAAATTCCTTCAACCTGGTGAAAAAAACAGTTTGCCCGCGCCGAAATTGCTTCATTTCTATAAACTCTACCCGGCATAATTGCTCTAATAGGAGGTTTTCCCTTTTCCATTAACCTTACTTGAACCGATGAAGTATGTGTACGTAAGGCAATATCCCCATTAATAAAAAAAGTATCCTGCATATCCCTCGCCGGATGATTAGCAGGAAAGTTTAAGGCAGAAAAATTATGCCAATCATCTTCAATCTCAGGACCTTCAGAATAAACAAAACCTAATTTATTAAATATTTCAATTACCTCATTTTCAATTATTTTTAGTGGATGTCGCGATCCGGTATAACTTAGTTCAGAAGGTAAGCTAGAATCTATTTCACTAATTTTAATTTCATTTGTTTTTATATCAAATTCTGCTTTTGCCTCCTGCCATTTATTTTCTGCTTTTTGCTTTATCAGGTTTAGCAATTGGCCCATCTCCTTTTTCACGTTTAAGGGAACCAATTTAAATTTTTCAAATAGATCGTTTAATTCTCCTTTTTTTGATAAGTATTTTAACCTGAATAATTCCACCTCTTCGGCCCTGGAAATTTCAAATGCTTCTATCCCCTTATTAAAATCTTCCAATTCTGCTTTCATACAAATTATGCAAACCTTTCATTTTTTCAATTTCAAAGGTAGTAGATACGCACCCTCCAATGCAAACGTTTTAAACACACACTATGTATTATTAGTTATATATCTTTTAAATATGTTTTAGTAGTAGAGGTGTTAGTTTGGTTTATAACTGATATTTTTTTCTTTAGTTTTTCTGGTTTTTAAAATCTACCAACAAATACTTAACAGGTTAAATTGTTATCTATTAATATTTTATATTATTTTTTAACATTGCGTTTATTTTTAGTTAACACGCTTTTGAGTATAAGTACTTTTAATAATTTATGTTAATTAGTAGTTTAAAAGTGCGATGCTTTGATACCCTTATTAACATGGTATGTCGCATTTAAAGTTTTATACATTTAATGGGGTAATTGTACACGTACTTTTAAACATTATATTTAATTGTCGCAATTTTTAATATTATATATAATTTTGATAATCAGTTATTTAATATTTCATCTAAATTAATAGAATGTTCAATGTCCCAGTAGGCTTTTATGGTTATTGGTTCTGTATGATAGTAAATTGTTTCAGGTAAAATGCCCATTTTGAGATTACCATTATCCCATTTGCCATTTTGGTTACTATCTACTATTACCTTTATCTTTACAATTACAGGTGATAAATTTTCAAAAGTTAACTCTTTACAATTAATACAGATACTGCTTTTAATTAATTTTTCTTCAGCATTATTTTCTACCAACTGAATAATAGTTGATGTATTATGCTTAGTTGTAATATTTAAAATAAGGTTTCCGTAATCTTTGTTTGATCTGGTTTGAATGGTTTGTTTAAAGTTTTTATTAAACCTGCCATAAGCATCTCTAACTTGTGAGTCTTTTATATGTAAAGTATAATTCATTTTTTCTTTTAATGGGTGATATAATAGCCATTCAAAGTGATTTATTTGTTTGAAAAATAATTTACTAAGCGTAATACTATCCTCCATAAAAATAATTTCGTTTAGGTTAATTTTATCAATAGGAGTTGTACTTATAAATCTTATACTATCCGTCGGTCCTATGTTTACTGATTTTAAAAGAAATGTAAATTCAGGAGTTTTATTTCTCGGTTTTGTTCTTAATGTCTGCTTAAAACTTGTATCTGTTGTGGTAATCAAAAATTTAACAGGTATGGAATCTGGTTGCATAGGTATAAAAATAACAACTGTATCTTTTTGATCGGTTCCGGAAATATGTTGCGTATAGCTTCTTAGTTTTGTTTCCGCTTCAATGTTTATTTTATTTGGGGAATAAACAATAAACTGGTATTTACCCTTTTGTTTAGATATGGTATCTAAAATAGTATTGGTATTATAAAGCGGTGGTTTAAAAAGAAATAAATTCTGACTTTCATACTTTTGTCCTATTATTAAAAGGTCTTTTTTAAATGCTATTAGTTCATTTTTAGTATATTTTAAATTAGCATTTTCATCCTTAAAACCAAAAATTAAAAAGGTATCAGCAGGTAAATTCTCTATTGTAAAATTGCCGGCCAGGTTAGATTTGGCGAAATATTCAGGATGCATGGTTAACAAAGTACTATCTGTAAATTTTCTTTTTGGATATATACCTACGATGATGCCAGATTCTACTTTATTAGTAAAGGCATTACGCACTTTGCCTTCAATTTTGTTTGTATCTAAAATAGGTCCTGTTGAAAATGTGTAGCTATAATTTTCTAGTGGTTGTATTGCTTCATGATTATCTAATATGCTATTACCAAAGTTTATTGTATAAGTTGTATTAGGTGACGGTTTTGTTGTTGGAAAACTAATCTCTATAGTTTTGCCTATAGTTTCAATCAACTTATCCGTAAATACTGGCGACATAATTATTTGGTCGGTAGATTTTAATTGAACAAATTCATCCAACTTAATAATTATTCTATTTCCTTTAAAATTTGTGGATTTATTAGGAGGTTTTGTACCAATAACCATTGGTGCATTTTCGTCTTTTTTACCCCCGTTTGGTGGTACCATTTGAGCACAACTTGATACAAGTGTAATAAGGCAAATAACCCTCAGAATTTTAAATGGCATGCTTATAAATGCTTTACTATAAACAATATACTAGAATAATTGCCTGTTATACAGGCCTTTATGTTTGAAACCAAACCTAATATTCCCCCTTTTATAAATCCTAATGTATGCTTTTTATGATATTCGCTTCTCATGGAGATATAAGGTGCATCAAATAACATTGCCTTTTGCTTTATAATCTTAAAACCATGTTTTTTCATTAGTATGGAGAAACTTTCGGGGTTGAAGTGGTGTAAATGTCTGGGCACATCATAACCATCCCAGAATTCTTTATAATAGGATGCATCAAGCGATTTAGAGTTTGGTACAGCTATGAACATAGTTCCGTTTTGAGCCAGTAATTTTTTAAGTTCCTGCATTCTTTCATCTAATCTGTGAATATGTTCAAGTACATGCCATTGGGTTATTATATCAAAACTATTAGATTTTAAACCGTTCAATAATTCCTCACTCATTACATCTATTCCAAATGTTTTTTTAACAAATAAAATAGCATCGTTTGATATATCCGCCCCTACCCCATCAAAAGTTCTATCATTTTTAACCCCATTTAAAAAGTAGCCCAAGCCACAACCCAAATCCAAAAGTTTTCCTGTTGTATGATATTTTTTGATAAGTCTTAATTTATGAGATATGCTATAGTTTCTAATTTGGTCATATAGCTTATAGGTAACACCCAATTCAGATTTATCAGCAGCAGCATGTGATATATATTTTTCTGATTGATAATATTTGCCAATCTCGCTTTCATATGGCCGGGGATTGGTAAATCTGTGCGTACAGTTTTTACATTCCCCAATTGTAAATAACTCTTCGGTTGCAACATAATCTTTGCAAGTAAGAAGAGTATAAAAATTATTAGTTTTACAAACCGGACAAGATGTTAAGTTTTCCACCTTGCAAAATTAAGAAATTATCTTCCTAAATGCACCATTAAAACAGAAACATCAGAAGGGGAAATTCCACTTATACGAGAAGCTTGTCCTAAAGTTTTAGGTTTTTGTTTAATTAACTTTTCTCTTGCTTCTAATGAAAGAGATTTCACCGTGCTAAAATCAAAATCAACGCCTATTCTAAAATCCTCCAACCTATTCATTTTTTCTACCTGAAGCTGTTCCTTTTCTAAATACCCTTCATATTTTATAAGTACCTCTGCCTGTTGTAATGCCTCATTTGAAAACTCTTTAGTGTATTCATTTACCTTAGCAATGCCATCAACCATATCTTTCATAGTTATTTGGGGCCGGCCTAATATTTGACTTAATTTATAGTTTTGGGGAATTGGAGCTGTGCCAAATTTTTCTAATAGTGGATTTGCTTCAAAAGGTGTAATTGAAGTTTTTTTAAAATGTTGTGTTAATTTTTCAGTTTCTTCAGTTTTTTTTACCACTGCTTTTAACATTTCATCACTTGCTAATCCAAGTTCATGAGCCCTTTCTGTTAAACGCACATCCCCATTATCTTGCCGTAACATTAACCTATACTCTGCCCGGGATGTGAACATTCTATAGGGTTCATCTGTACCTTTATTTACCAAATCATCTATAAGCACCCCAATATAAGCTTCAGACCTCTTAAGTATGTATGGCTCCTTCTCGTTAATCTTTAAATGTGCATTTATTCCAGCTATCAGGCCCTGGCATGCGGCCTCTTCATATCCGGTTGTACCATTTATTTGGCCGGCAAAAAATAAGTTTTTTACTAAATGTGTTTCCAGACTTAAGGTAAGTTGTGTTGGAGGAAAATAATCATATTCAATTGCATATCCCGGCCTGAACATTTTTGCCTTTTCAAAACCAGGAATTAATTGCAATGCTTTAAACTGAACATGTTCTGGCAAGGAGGTTGAAAACCCATTTACATATATTTCAACAGTAGACCAACCCTCTGGTTCTACAAAAATCTGGTGTCTTTCTCTTTCTGCAAATCGGTTAATTTTATCTTCTATTGATGGACAATACCGTGGGCCAAGACCTTTAATTCTACCCGCATACATTGGAGAATCTTCGAATCCGGTTTTAAGCACATCATGTACATCCTGATTAGTATAGGTTATCCAGCAACACTTTTGATTTTTTACTGCAGTAGTTTGCTTAGAATAGGAGAATTTTTCAGGATTTTCATCACCTTCCTGCACTTCCATTTTAGTGTAGTCTAAAGTTCTTCCATCAACTCTTGGAGGAGTTCCGGTTTTCATCCTTCCGGTCTCAAAACCCAAATTAACTAAATCCTCTGTTATGCCAGTTGTTGATTTTTCACCTATTCTGCCACCACCAAACTGCTTAGTACCTATGTGTATTAAGCCATTTAAAAAGGTACCGTTTGTAAGTATTACTGAGTTGCCAAGAATTTTGTGACCCATACTAGTTAATACTCCATCAACTTTATTGTTGGTTACGCTAAGCCCACTAACAGTATCTTGCCAAAAATCTACATTCGGGGTTTGTTCTAAAGTTTCTCTCCAGAATATACTAAACATCATCCTGTCATTCTGAGCTCTGGGGCTCCACATAGCAGGTCCTTTAGATCGGTTCAACATTCTGAATTGGATAGTTGATCGATCTGTTATAATACCAGATTTACCGCCAATTGCATCTATTTCGCGAACAATCTGACCCTTTGCTATCCCTCCCATTGCAGGATTACAGCTCATTTGAGCGATTTTATTCAGATCCATTGTAATTAGGAGCACTTTCGACCCGAGATTTGCGGCTGCTGCTGCGGCTTCACATCCAGCATGGCCAGCACCCACTACTATAACATCATATTTTTGAAACATTTTTTATATTATTAGGCCTTTATTTTTTATATGTTCGAATTTTGTTTCACGTGAAACTAAATTAAATCTAAGTATCTGTTTTCTAATTTTCTCATATTGCTTTTTTGCTTTTTTGTTTCGTCACAATAACCAATTAAGTGCAATAGCCCATGAATAATAACCCTGTATAATTCAGTTTCTTTGTTTTCATTCAATTGTTTAGAATTCTCTAACACCCTATCTACACTTATATATATAACACCCTCAATATAATCTTTGTTATCAGATAGATCAAAGGTTAGTATGTCTGTAAAATAATCATGCCTTAAAAATTTATTATTCAATTTCAAGATATATTTGTCTGAACATAAATTAATTTCAAAGCTAATTAACTTTTTTGATTCCATACCGGAAACCAATTTTATCAAATCCTTTATTCGCTTTTTACCGAAGTTGAAACATTTGGTGTTTAAATTGATACTTATATTATTTGATGACGGTGATGTTCCCATTAATAACGGTGTTTTGTTCTCCTTGATTAATATTTGCAGTAAAAAAATATACCCCACCTTCTACTTCTTGATTACTCATATTTACTCCAAACCAACCATCGGAAATATTGTCTTTTTCGAATATTAATATGCCCCAACGATTGTAGATTTTTATTGAGGATGATATTAAATTTATCCCCTGGCCAATAAATGTAAAATGATTGTTAATACCAGATAAAACTATAGCATTAGGATAGAATATTTTACCGATTTTAATATTACAAACAGTATTACTTTTACTTTTTGATGGCAAATTTAATTCATTGGAAATTATATAATAACATACTACATTATTATCTATAATCGTATCTACGTAATTTGTATCTAATAAAACATTCTTAATTACCTTAAATGTTTTAGCCTCTGATATATTAACTGCTGATGCTCTGTAAATTATATAATCTTTTACGCCACTGTTCCACGTGAAGTATCCATTCCAATTAAGTTTGATAATGTTTGAATTTTCAGTTAATTGCAAAACTATATTATTTGAGTTCTTACTGGTATCGGCATTTTGGTTACACACGTTTTTGGAAATCAGAAAATACCGATTTACAGCAGTATTTGGTGCCGCTAAATCTTGATATAAATTTTCGTTACCCGTGTAGGTGTATATTTTTATTGGACTTTGATTTACATATTTATAAAGTCCAATTTCAGAATAATTGGCTGAAATATTTGGTTTAATTTGAATTTCAATTTGATCAGAATTGTTATTAGTAACATATTCTATTTGTGTTTGACTTGGGTTTTTGCTTTTGCCACTTAATACTCCGGTTGAATTTGAAGTTGAGGTTATCAAACGGTTTGAGTTGCCTTTGAGTGCGCGAACAAAATATAGAATGGATGAATTATAGGATACACTTTTATCTGAAAATGTGTTTATAGAACCTATAGTTGAATCAAGAAGGGCGTATCCATTTTGGTTTATA
>JACMQU010000053.1 GCA_014376805.1 Bacteroidia bacterium | reverse complement strand
AAAGAGCTGATGAGTTAGGCATTGCCAATAAAGAACTTGCGTTTCAAAACGAAGAAAAGGAAAAAAGAGCAGATGAGTTAGGCATTGCCAATAAAGAACTTGCGTTTCAAAACGAAGAGAAGGAAAAAAGAGCTGATGAGTTAGGCATTGCCAATAAAGAACTTGCGTTTCAAAACGAAGAAAAGGAAAAAAGAGCCGCAGAGCTATTTATCGCTAATCAGGAACTTGTATTTCAAACTGGAGAAAAAGAAAAAAGAGCCGCTGAATTAGTTATTGCCGACATTGAGCTTGCCTTTCAAAACAAAGAAAAAGAAAAAAGAGAAATAGCTAATAAAGAACTTGAAGCATTCAATTATACAGTGAAATTAGCTTCTCAATATTCTCTTAGTTTAATTGAAGCCAGTCGTGATCCGTTGGTTACCATCAACACGGAAGGAAAGATAACGGATATGAATGAAGCTACTGCAAATATTACAGGCTTAACACGTGAAGAACTTACGGGTACTGACTTTTTTGATTATTTTACCGAACCTCAAAAGGCGCGGGAAGTTTATCAGGAAGTATTTGCAAAAGGATCTGTTGCCGATTCGCCTTTAACATTGCGGCATAAAGGTGGTAAACTCACCGATGTTTTGTTTAATGGATCTGTTTATAAAGATGATAAAGGAAATGTATTAGGTGTAGTAATTGTGGCCAGAGATGTTACAGCTCAGAAACTGCTCTCGCAATATTCACTGAGTTTAATTGAAGCAAGTCTTGATCCGTTAGTAACCATTAGCACAGAAGGTAAGATTACAGATACAAATGAGGCAACGGTAAATATTACAGGTATAGATCGCGAAAAACTGATTGGTTCAGACTTTTTCGATTATTTCACAGAACCACAAAAGGCAAGGGAGGTGTATCAGGAAGTATTTGCTAAAGGTTCTGTTGCCGATTCACCCTTAACACTTCGTCATAAAAATGGTGAGCTCACAGACGTGTTATTCAATGGTTCGGTTTATAAGGATGACAGGGGTAATGTTTTAGGTGTGGTGATTGTAGCAAGAGATGTAACGGCTCAGAAATTAGCGTCGCAATATGCAAGAAGCCTTATTGAAGCAAGTCTTGATCCTTTGTTTACAATTAGTACTGCCGGAAAAATTACCGATATGAATCATGCCTCAGTAAACATTACCGGCATTTCCCGCGAGAAATCTATTGGTACAGATTTCTTTGCCTATTTTACTGAACCTGAAAAAGCCCGTGAAGGTTACCAGGAAGTATTTGCAAAAGGCTTTGTAGCAGATTATCCTTTAACAATTAGAGATAGAATGTTAACGGATGTATTATTTAACGGTTCAGTTTATAAAGATGAACAGGGAAATGTACTTGGAGTAGTGGTAGTTGCCAGAGATATTACGGATCAGAAAAGAATTGCATTAGAATTAACGGAAGCAAAAGTAGCTGCAGAACAAGCAACCGCATTAGCTGAAGAAGCAAAAAGTAAAGCCGAAAATGCAACGATTATTGCTGAAGACGCAATGAAAGCGAAGCAACAATTTCTGTCCAATATGAGTCATGAGATTCGTACACCTATGAATGCAATCATTGGCTTTACTAAAGTTGTTTTGAAGACAGAACTTTCTGTTAAACAAAAGGAATATTTATCTGCTATTAAAATGAGTGGTGATGCGTTAATTGTATTGATTAATGACATCCTCGACCTGGCAAAAGTAAATGCCGGCAAAATGACATTTGAACAAACCCCATTTAAAATGTCGTTATCTATTTCTGCCATGTTACATTTGTTTGAAACCAAAATTCAGGAAAAGAATTTGGATCTGGTGATAGAATATGACGACAAAATTCCGGAAGTATTGGTGGGTGATCCGGTAAGATTGCATCAGATTATATTAAATCTGGTAAGTAATGCCGTCAAGTTTACTTCAAAAGGTAAAATTAAAGTAAGTGTACATTTATTAAATGAAGATGAAAATCAGGCAACCATTGAATTTGCTGTTACGGATACTGGTATTGGTATAGCGGATGCTGAAATAGACAAGATTTTCGAAAGCTTTCAACAAGCATCAAGTGGTACTTCCAGGGTATTTGGTGGTACAGGTTTAGGTCTTGCTATAGTAAAACAATTAGTAGAACCTCAGGGAGGTAGCATTCGGGTAACAAGCAAAATAGGTGAGGGATCAACCTTTAGTTTTATATTAAGTTTTCAAAAAACAGAGGCCGAAGCAGAAGCGGAAGATGGATTTGTTGAATTGGATACTGAAATAAAATTCATTAAAGTACTGGTGGTAGAAGATATTGCTCTTAATCAATTATTGATGGAAACATTGCTGGATGATTTCGGCTTTGAACGCGATATTGCTGAGAATGGTAAAATTGCCGTAGAAATGCTTGACAAGAAATCTTATGATATTATTTTAATGGATTTACAGATGCCTGTTATGAATGGGTTTGAAGCTACAGAATACATTCGCAATAAAATGAATTCTAAGATTCCTATTATTGCCCTCACTGCAGATGTAACTACAGTTGACCTTGCAAAATGCAGATCTGTTGGTATGAATGATTACATTGCAAAACCTATTGATGAAAGATTATTATATAGTAAAATTGTAAGTCTAGTAAAAAAACCGGTTGTCAAAAAATACAGTGTCGATCAAAACAATAATAACCAAGGTGAAAAAAAAGCCAGATGCATCGATCTGGGTTATTTGCATCAACGCACCAAATCAAATACAAAACTAATGATGAAAATGATCTCCATTTATCTGGAACAAACGCCTCCTCTGATTAACACAATGAAAGAAAGTTGTGATCAAAAAGATTGGGATATTTTAAAATCAACTGTTCATAAAATGATCCCATCTTTCTCTGTAGTTGGAATGAGCGATGACTATGAAAATATGGCAAAGAAAGTTCAGGATTATGCACGAACCCAAGAACATACTGATTTAATCCCTAACCTTGTATCGCAACTCGATACTGCATGCACTCAGGCGTGTAGCGAACTGGAAGAAGAATTAATTCGTTTAAATAAAATGAACGCATGATAAAGGAAAAAATAAAACTATTTCTGGTAGATGATGATGCTTTGTTCCTAAAATCGTTGGAAATCGAATTTCTTCAGCATGCCGATTTTAAGATTGAAACTTACCCTACAGGTGAACTATGCCTCAAAAATTTATCACATTATCCTGATGTGATAATTTTAGACTATTTTCTTGATAGCATAGACAAGAACGCAATGAATGGTAAAGAAACATTAAATAGAATAAAAAATAATTACCCTGATATCCCGGTTATTATTTTATCATCTCAGGACAAAATTGAAGTGGCAATAGAATGCATGCATCACAGGGCTTTTGATTATGTTGTTAAGAGTGAAACTGCTTTTTTACGGCTGCAGAAAATCTTAACCACTATTTTTCGTTACCGCAAAATGGAAAAGGAACTAACCTGGTATATGGAGAGGATGTAGAGGGGGAAGAAGAAGGTGTGAAGGTGTGAAGAAGCAGTGTAAAAAGGATAGATGATAGGTAGAGTATTTGGTGAAAAGTTAGAAGTTAACAAGTAGTTAAATGATGAGGTGCAGAAGCATGATAAAAGGCAACCTGCTAAATTAAATTTGTAAAAGGCATTTCAAACTAAGAATATTGTAGTTAGAAGGAAATGGAAATTTAAAAAATAGAATATGAAAAAAAGTGTATTTATAGTTGATGATGATGAAATGTTTTCGGGTTTATTGGAAGCTCATCTTTCGGGTAACAAACTGTTACAGGTTAATAAATTTTCAACTGGTGAACAGGCATTGAACGAATTAACCAATGATTTATTTGCAGTAATACTGGATTATAATCTCGACACGGTTGATAAAAATGCGGCTAATGGGCTAGACATTCTGAAAGAGATTAAAAAAACTTTTCCTGATATACATGCCATCATGCTTTCAGCTCAAACCAGGTATGGTGTAGCAGCCAATAGTATAAAGGAAGGTGCTGAACAATATGTGATGAAAGATGAAGCAGCATTTGAAAAAATTAATGAAATACTAAATGCAATCATTAAAGAAAACCGTCGCAAATAAAACTTTAAAATAATTAAATGACAACCGTCTGGATAATTCTGATTTTTTTAATCAAAAACATAAGCTCTATTTATATATTGTAATGAATGATTAGTTAATAAACACCTTTAGAAAACAAAACAGATGTCAGAAATTTCACAAAACAACCCTCCTATTCCTGAAGATAACAGGGAACAATATGTTAACCTCTCCTATTTGAGGAAACTAACCAAGAACAACAAAGAGCTGATGAATAAAATGATTGTTCTTTACCTAAAACAAACTCCTGAACTTCTTATAAATATCAAGAATGGAATTAAGGAAAAAGATTGGGAAACCGTTCATGGAGCAATTCATAAGATGATCCCATCATTCTGGATGATGGGAATTGATCCCGCGTATGAAGCCATGGCTAAAACATTACAGGATTATGCTTCAAAAAAAGAGAATTTAGAAGAGATACCTCAATTATATTTTAAAATTAATGAAGAGTGCCTGCTTGCTTGTAAAGAACTGGAAAAAACAGTAATCAACTCCGCTTAAAATCCGCAACCATAATTTAAACTATCCAATAAATTCACTTAGGTGATGCAGGATTAATAAATAATATAAAACTAAATACCCCAGTATAGCCAAAAGTATATGTAAAAACGGACTATACTGTTTTTTTTACGGTACCTTACTGACTTATAAATAAAGTTGAAGCCGAAATGGTAAATTAGTAAAAAATTGGTTATAACGAAAATGAATTCAGATGAATTAATATTCGTTAACAAACAACTTGCTGTATAAAATGAAAAGAAAGAAAAGCGTGCAGCCAAATTGGATATTGCTAATAAAGAACTTGCTTTTTAAAATTAAAAAAATTAAAAACGCGCTGCTGAATTAAATATTGCAAACCGCAAACTTCAGTTATAAAACGAACAAGAAGAAAAACGAGTCAACGAATCACTTCTTGCAATAAGGAACTTGAGCAATTTGCCTATATCGCTTCGCATGATTTGCCAGCACCATTGCGCACTACCTGTAAAAGATGTAACAATATCTGTGTATTTTATAACACTAATTAACTGTTGCTTCTCAACTTTGCTACTTCCTAATTTATTAATCATCAAAACAAAAAAAACTATGGAAAATTTAACAGAATTAAAAGGCGACTGGAAGCAAAAAGTTGCCAAGCTTAAACAAAAATTTGCAATGTTAACAGATGATGATGTAATGCTGGCAGAAGGAAAACAAGATGAATTATTAGGCAGATTGCAAACAAAACTGGGCAAAACAAAAGAAGAGATTCACAAAATTATTTCTGAATTATAAACAAGTTTGTGAAATAAATATATTATATCAGTGTTTTTGAATGAAGTTATTGAATTTTGAAAAAATTCCGGTACGCTATACCAAAAAAATTATGCCATGCCGGTTGTAAGTTAAAGAAAATTTATTTTAGTATTATCCCTTTAAACATTCACAAAAACTGTCAACGAAAACTAAACTACTTTGATATATAAATCATAAAATGAAAAAAACTACCTTTATCAAAATTATTACCGGTTTACTTATCTCAGGAATAAATGCCTGTAGTTCTCCAACTCAAAAAGTTGAGCATGCACAAGAAAATCTCATAGAGGCAAAACAGGAATTGGCAAAAGCAAAGCAGGATTCTATTGTAGCATATGAAACGTTCAAAAAAGAATCAGAAGAAAGAATTAGTAGTAATGAAAAGGTAATAGCAGCCTTTAAATTAAGAATGATTACTGATAAAACTCAACTGAAAGTTAAAGATCAGAAAATGATTGATGGTCTTGAACAAAAGAACATTGATATGAGGAAAATGATGGCTGAATACAATGAAAAAGGGAAAGATGAATGGGAATCTTTTAAAACAGAATTTAATCATGATATGGATGAATTGGGTAAAGCGATGAATGACCTTACTGTAAAAAACCCCAAATGATGCTAACCTTTACTATTAAGCCGGAATTATACCTTTTAAATTTCAAAAACAATTTGATAACCGTTTAATTAAAAAAAAATGATAAGAGTAAATGGAAATTCCTGGTAAAATACCCTTTTTTGTTAGAGCTTCACTTATTTGTATGGGAATGCTTGCTTTTGTTAGTATCCTTTATTATTTGCGGGATATTATCGTACCGGTTATATATGCAATTATAATAGCAATTGTATTAAGCCCTATAGTAAACTTTTTTGTAAGCAAGGGCATGAACCGTATTATTGCCATTTCCATCACACTCCTACTCGTAATTATTGTCTCAATATCAATTGTTGCTTTGTTATCAACACAGGCAAGCATGTTTAGCGAATCATTTCCTGCACTTGTTGTAAAATTTAAACAAATTCTACACCAGACTCAAAACTGGGTAGCCGTACATTTTCATATCAGCACTTTTAAGATAAATAAATGGATAGAGGAAACAAACGATGAACTGATAAATAACAGCCGTTCGCTGATAGGGGCAACCTTGGCTAATATAGGCGGTATACTTATTATTCTGGTGCTTATACCCGTTTATATTTTTATGATCCTATATTATAAACCACTGTTAATTGAGTTCATTCATAGAGTGTTTAGTTCAAACAAACACAGAGTAGTTAATGAGGTGCTTGGTTCAACCAAAAAAATTATACAAAGTTATCTCGTTGGTCTTTTACTCGAAGCCATTATTATAGCTACACTCAACTCCACTAGTTTATTAATACTGGGAATTGATTATGCCATTTTACTTGGTGTTATAGGAGCTATGTTAAATGTAATCCCTTACATAGGTGGTATCATTGCTGTTACACTTCCGATGATTATTGCCCTGGCAACAAAATCACCTACTTATGCCCTATTGGTGTTGTTTGCCTATCTAATCATTCAGTTTATAGATAACCATATTATCATACCAAATATTGTGGCGTCAAAAGTAAAAATAAATGCATTAATATCTGTTATTGTAGTGTTAGCAGGCGGTGCTTTATGGGGAATTCCGGGTATGTTTCTTTCTATCCCGTTAACGGCTATTCTTAAATTAATTTTTGATCACATTGACGGATTAAAACCCTGGGGATATCTGCTAGGTAACAATGGTCCGGAAGATTTGAAATAAATTAATTTTTTTAACATCATTATGCAGCATTTGAAAAACTGAAAATGCTGGAGGTTATATATTTTAGTTATTATTTAACTTTCATCATCTGCATATTCATTAGGGGCAATACATTCTTTCCAGTATTCCATTATTTTTCTTATAGTATCTTCTAATTTGTCAAAAGAGTGTGGTTTAACAAAGAATCCCTGAACAGACATGGCATAGGCATCTACAACTGATTTTTTATTTGCCGCTGTGGTAAAAAACAAATAGGGTATACATTTTATACTGAGCAATTCATTTGTTTGAATCTTCTCCCTTAATTCAAAACCATTTATCTTAGGCATATTAATATCAGAGAGAATAAGAAAAGGAGCTATATCTGTTTTGTTCAGATAATCAAGGGCGTCGTTTCCATCTGCAAAAAAAACTATCTCATTCTTATAGTCAAGTTTCTTAAATATATCTGAAAGAATTTCCTGATCATCCTGATCATCTTCAATAATTACAATAGGTGCATTATTATCCATAAATCGTTACTTTAGCTTGCGTTTTTTTTTAATTATAAAACTGTACTTTTATTTAAAAAGAATATTTTTTTTAGGGTTTTACTTAGTTTAACTCACAAGCTAAAAAGTTATAAATTACTGTTAATAAGTAACTTTTTATTTATTAAAAAAAATCAACTTAGAAGGCACTAATCTGCCATATTTTATTCAAATTCATTTGGAGCAATGCATTCTCTCCAATAATCCATAATTTTTTTAATTGTACTTTCCATTTTTTTAAAACTATCCGGCTTCACAAAGAAACCCTGCACAGAGAGCGCATAGGCCTCAATAACTGATTTTTTATCGGCACTCGTCGTAAAAAACAAATAAGGAATACCTTTTAAATGTAATCTCTCATTGGCATGAATTTTATTGCGCAACTCAAATCCGTTTATTTGTGACATATTAATATCGGAAATAATAAGAAAAGGAATGATATCTGTATCCTTTAAATATTCAAGCGCCTTGTTACCATCCGTAAAAAATACGATTGGATTTTTAAATTCGAGTTTTTTAAATATTTCATTAAACATGTCCTGATCATCTATGTCATCTTCAATTACTATAACTGGTCCATTTTTGTCCATAAAAATTCTATTATATTTCTTTAGATATTTGAGCTTGTAAGTATTACTATTAATCTTATTTGGTTGCTTTTTTTCTTTATTTTGTTAATACTCACTGGGGGCTATGCATTCCTGCCAGTAATCCATAATTGTTCTGATTGTACTTTCTAATTTTTTATAATTGTTTGGTTTTACAAAAAAACCTTGAACAGACATAGAATAGGCATCAACTACAAGTTTTTTATTTGCATTGGTAGCAAAGAATAAATAGGGAATACATTTTAAATGCAGCAACTCATTTGTGTGCACGCGCGACCTTAGTTCGAACCCGCTTATCTTAGGCATGTTAATATCTGATAAAATAAGAAAAGGAATTATATCTGTTAAATTTAGATAAGCAAGTGCTGCATTTCCATCTTCAAAAAAAACGATTTCATTTTTATAGTTAAGTTGCTCAAATATGTGTGCAAGCATTAGCCTGTCATTTTCATCATCTTCAATAACCACTACAGGTCCATCTTTATTCATAATCTTTATTATTGTGCAAATTAACTTTTAATACTGAAGTTTACAGCCAATTTAATGAAATTAGAAATTAAAAAAACAGAAATAAAAAGGCAGTTTGAATTAAATAATAGTCAAGGTCAGATTATTAGGTAAATATTAAATCATCTTTTCCAATATAAAATGTGTGATTTGTATATGTATTAACTTTAATTATATAACCATTTATAATTTGGTGTAACCATCTTTGTTGCCATATCAGTTTCAACGCTAAAAAAACACTTACTATGTAAATAAAAAGAGTGTAGCGGTTCATTTGTTTCAATAATCAATTTAATAAATTATGAATAATGCAAAAAATTTAGGGATTTGGATGGATCATACCAATGCCCATTTAATGGAGTTCACAACAGATCCAATTGCCACAAATACTATATCTTCCAAATTTACCCATCAGGAAAAAGAAGAGAGTTTAAACAAGAGTGAAAAACTAATGCACAATAAAGAGCAGCATCAGCAAGCAGAATATTATAAAGAATTAGGTGAAGTAATAAAAAATTATGAAGCTGTGCTCCTTTTTGGCCCAACTGATGCCAAAACTGAACTGCATAACATTTTAAAGAATGATCATCGTTTTGCAAAAATAAAAATAGATATCAAACAAACAGATAAAATGTCAAATAACGAGCAACAGGCTTTAGTACGGGAACACTTTTCAAAACATTAATTTATTGTTTAGGATATTTTAAGTTGAAAATTAAAATTTTTACCAGAAGTATGAGTGATCCACAATAAATATGATGAAAAAAATACTTGTTTTTGTTTCTACTTTAGATGGAAAAGTAACTAAGTGGGGCGACTCTAATGTGAAGTCCTGGACTTCTAAAAACGATCAGGAATATTTTTCTAAATTATGGATTGATGCACCCTTAATTGTTATGGGAAGTAATACTTTCAATGTAAATCAGGTAAAACCTAACTCTAATCACCTTCATCTGATAATGACTTCAAAGCCAGTTAAATATAGTAATTATGTAATTCCAGGTCAATTAGAATTTACAAATGAATCAGCCTCTCAAATAGTTGATAGATTTGAAAAGGAAGATAAGAAACAAATGTTAATTGTGGGAGGCGCGCATATAGCCACCTCTTTTTTAAAAGATGACCTGATAGACGAACTATGGCTAACTATAGAACCTAAAATTTTTGGACTGGGCGGTAACTTTGTTATTGAAGAAAAACTTGATATCAACCTGCAACTTATAAGTTGTGAAAAAGTAAATGATAAAGGAACACTGATAACAAAATATAAAGTGATAAAATAGGGGAATAATTAGTAATTTTAGTTTCCTGTTTTTAAGAATAAAATAAAATTTAATCTCAGAAAAAAATAATTAATATGTTTAGAAAAAGATTTTTGATTTTAACTATATTCTTGGTTTATGGATTTATGGAATTGCAGGGACAAAATTTAAATGAAAAGGAAGTTGATCCAATATTTAAACATGCTGTAGGAGCCGGTGCCGGATTTACAACAGGATATGGTTTATCATATAGATTTTCGGCATCTAAATATGCCTTTCAGTTAAATTTTGCACCCTATCATGATAAGGAATTAGATCGGTATAGCATTGGGTTAACATTTCTTTATACTCTGATAAAAAATAAGATTACCAGTTTATACCTGTATCAGGGTAATCACTATTATTATAATTCACAAATAATAGATTTCTATAATCCTAACAATCCGGATCCGGTAAAACAACGAGTAACATCAAATTATATTAATAATGGAATTGGTTTTGGAATAGAAATTATTATTGCAAAAAGAATCGGCCTTAACCTGATGGGTGGATATGCATTTTACCGAAATTTTAAGGATCTTAACTTAACAGGTGAAACCGCGCTGTTTTATAAATTCTAATGTTATTATATTTATTAAGAATAATGAGTGAATGATGCAATTAATTTAGAAGTTTTGTCACATTTCAAACGTCTTAACAATACATCTTTGTAACTCTGAATAGAATTAGATAACTCATTGCCCCAAAAATACAAAACTATAATTGAAATTAACTTAACCTAACACCGGGTTTAATAGATCTCACTGCTCATTAATTTTTTAAAATTAAGGAGTTGGTAAAATATTAACCAGTTAAAACGAATCAGCTTTCTACAAAAATATCAATAATAATAATAACGTCTTATGCAAAAAATATACGTAGGTGTTGCTTTAATAATCCTCGGGATTGTTATGCTACTATACACCGGCTTTAACTTTGTTACCAAAGAAAAAATAGTTGATCTTGGACCTGTTGAAATTACTAAAGAAAAAAATCACTTTGTACAATGGCCACCGGTTATTGGTACAATACTGATAGTTGGAGGCATAGTGGTGATAAGCCGGAGTAAGTCTTCTATTTAAATTATCAGTATAATGCAACAACTTAATGTTAAAGGAAGTTTTATAGAAAAGACTACGCAGGATGTATTTAAGATTGTTGCTAAAAAAACCACTGGACTACAGGAAATAATAAACTAATTTTTTACAAATGAAACCAAATGCGACCATATACCTGAAAAAAGTAGTACAGCTTATAGCGCAATATACCTTATATGAAAGACGAAAATAATACAACAGGCCTGTTTAATACACTCCAGCTCTTACAGGCATACGAACAAGCCATTGATGAAAATATTATCTCTTCCATTACAGATACCTTTGGAACTATTGTGCATGCCAACAAAAAATTTTGTGAAATATCGCAATATTCGGTCGATGAAGTTATTGGTCAAAATCATAGCATTATAAACTCGGGGTACCATACTAAAACATTTTTTAAAAATTTGTGGGATACGATTGAAAACGGAAAGGTATGGCATAATGAAATTAAGAATAAGGCCAAAGACGGAACAAATTACTGGGTGGATACAGTAATAGTGCCTGTAAAGGATCAGAATGGAAAAAACACGCATTATCTTTCTCTGCGAACACTTATTACAACAAGAAAGCAATTAGAGAAAAATAAGGAAAATTACGTTTCTTCTCTGGAAGTTCTACTCGTTATGACTTCCAATAAAGTAAAAAAACCCTTATCGGATTGCCTAATACAAATTAATAAATTTGATCCTAAAAAATCATTTGCAAAAAGTGAGTTTATAAATATTTTAGATAACCTTAAACTAAGTGCAAATGAACTGGATAATTTTACAAAAGAACTTAATTTATTCATAAGGGAAATGGAAAAATAAGTGCTCGCCAATAGAGGATAAAAATATCTTAATATCCCAATTTTAATAATTGTCAGGTCTTTTTAAAAACTTTCAAAACAAATGAATATGAATATGAAAAAAATTGTTGCTTCAGGAATTGTTTCAGGCTTTATTTTACTGATTCTTAGTATTTCCGGATTATATTTAACCTTATGGTTGTTTCCTGCCCTTGCGGTACAGTATTTCGATCCTGCTTTTAATGTTCCGGCAGGCAGAATTATGTTTTATTATCTGCATCCATTTATAGTAGGTATGGCATTATCATTTTTATGGTCGAGGTTTAAAAGCGTTTTAACAGGTGGTTTTATTACAAGAGGTATTGAATTTGGCCTGATCTACACTTTTGTGGCTGCCTTTCCAATGATGTGGCTTATTTATAGTGCATTAAATGTATCGTTGGCAATAGTTTTAACCTGGCTTATTCTGGCAACATTACAAGGGTTAATAGCAGGTCTGATTTTTGAAAAAATGAATCCTTAAATAAACGTAAAATGACAAAAACAAAATTATTGAATGTAATCCTGCCCGGTGTATTAGCAATCTTTTTTATCGGTGCCGCAATAACAGGCAAAAACACCTGTACGCTTATAAAAGATTATGTAGTAACTATTAAGGGCACCTCTAACCTGCACGGCTGGGAGGAAAGAGTGGAAATTGTAACAGGTGATGGAATTGTAAACCTAAATAAGGACGGAAGTTTAGACCTGGAAAATATTAATATTAAAATGGATGTACATTCTTTTAAAAGTGATATGGGTTCAGTAATGAATAACAATACATATAAAGCTTTGAAAGCCGATGCTAATCCGGAGATCATTTTCACACTTAAAGTACCAGTTAAATCAATTCAACCAAAACCAAATGAAAAGACGATTTCAGCCAAAGGGAATCTTACCATTGCAGGTATAACCCGCTTTGTTGATATGCCTGTAAAAGTATTTATGCAGGATCAGGGTAAAATTGCATTTTATGGTTTCTATAGTTTAAAGATGACTGATTACGGAGTAGACCCTCCTACTGCACTTTTCGGAACACTCAAAACCGGTAATGAGATTACCATCAATTTTAAAGTAAATTTTAAAATAACACCTGCTTTAACAAACAAAAACAACTAAACAAATTTTAATAAAAACAACCATGATAAAATCTAACATGCTAATTAAACAATTAACGGTTTCTGCTATGCTGAGTTTAAGTTTACCGATAATGGCGCAGCAACAGCCTTTGCAATATTTTCGCGCCAATAATAAAATGGGCCTGAATACATTTGAAACGACCAAAAATGATACGACTTCATTTACAGGTATGCATGTAAGAATTGGTGGAAATTTTACACAAGAATTTCAAGGCCTTGTGCAAGAGAATTCGTCAACTCCGGTAATGGTTAACGGGGTTAATATAAATCAACTTACAAAACTCACCAACGGGTTCAACCTTGCCATGGCTAACCTTAATATTGATGCGCAATTAGAGGATGGGATCAGAATGAACCTGACACTGTATTTATCATCACGTCACCATGAAGAAACGTGGGTAAAAGGTGGATATGTTCAAATTGACAAATTACTTTTTTTAAAAAGTGAAGCAATAGATAAAATCATGAAAAGCTTTACTGTTAAAATTGGTGATTACGAATTGGATTATGGTGATCAGCATTTCCGTAGAACTGATGGTGGTAATTCTATTTATAATCCATTTGTAGAAAATTATATCATGGATGCGTTTGCAACAGAAATTGGTGGCGAAATTTATTATCATCCTAAAAATGGTATAATTGCGATGGTTGGAATTACCAATGGCGAATTAAATCCAACAGTTATTGCTTCTACTAAAAAAGATACTTTAACTGGAAATTTGAATAAGTACCCTCCAGCATTTCATGGTAAAATTGGATATGATAAACAGATTAATGATGATCTTAGAGTAAGGATTACCGGTTCATTTTATGCAGTAAAGAGTGCTGCCAGTAACACCCTATTTTCGGGCGATAGAACGGGCTCGCATTATTTCTTTGCCATGGAAAATACATTGGCAACTGTGGATGCAAATTTCAGGTCTGGCAGATATACCCCTAATTTCAGCCAGCAAGTAACTACTTTTATGATTAACCCTTTTGTTAAGTTTTATGGTATCGAATTATTTGGTACATACGAAATGGCTCAAGGCAGAACGATAACAGAAGTGAATACACGTAAGGCTACACAATACGCAGTTGATTTAATTTACAGGTTTCCTCAGCAAAAAGAAAACTTTTGGATTGCCGGCCGTTATAATTCTTTAACAGCCAACCTGCCAGTAAGTTTAACGGAAATTACCATTAACCGCGCAGTAGGTTCAATAGGATGGTTTGTTACAAAAAACATTATGATGAAAGCAGAATATGTAAACCAACAATACAAAAATTTTGCAGCTACTGATATTCGTTCAGGTGGCATGTTTAACGGTTTCATGGTTTCTGCTGCCATTGGATTTTAATACTATTAGATAAAATTATATTATGCAAATCATAGAAGCACTTAACTGGAGGTACGATACCAAAAGAATGAATGGTAATAAAATACCCACCGAAAAACTAGATTGTATTTTGGAAGCAATTCGCTTAGCTCCTTCGGCAATGGGCTTGCAACCTTATACTATTATTGTTATTGAAAATATTGAACTGATGAAAAAAATTCAACCTATAGCAAACCTCCAACAGGAGATTACTGAAGCATCGGTATTATTGGTATTTGCTTCCTGGAATAAAATTACTCCCGAAAGAATAAATGAGCATCTTAAGCGGATTTCTTTGGTAAGGGATATGAATGAAAACAGTTTGAAACTAACCAGAGAAAAAATGGAAATGTTGCTTAACAATACTGTTGAAGAGAATTTTATCTGGTCTGCCAAACAGGCTTACCTTGCTTTAGGAATTGGAATGACTGCTGCTGCCTTAGAAAAGGTAGACACCACACCGATAGATCATTTTAACAATGCCGACCTTGATGAGGTTTTACAACTTAAAGAAAGAGGATTACGCAGTATTTTATTATTGTCTTTGGGGTACCGTGATACCGCAAAAGATTTAACCATAGCTAATAAAAAAGTGAGAAGAGAAAGAGAAAAACTTTTTATCACCTTGCAATCAACTATTGGATTTAATGCAACTAATATCAATAATAAAGGATCAATAACTCTTTAATTATTTAAAAAGTTTTGATTAATCTGAGGCAATAACAGTATACTTGTTGCAGCCGTTTTATATTCTGAAAAAGGAAATGTTCAAAAAGATAAACTTAATTCCGGGGTTCATACTTATTTTTTTTATTGCAGTAGGATGTCAAATCAGCAAAAGTAAAATGCTGGTTACACGGTCTTATAAAAGTAATGCTTTATCGGGGGAAATGATGCGTTTTTCATTTGATAGTTCAGTGCTTTCCTCTTTTTATAAAACTTACCCTGTTTCAGATTCCATTAAAAAAGAAGTGAATGAATTTTACAGAAGACGGTATAATCACACTGCCTGGTTTAAACAAGGAAATTTAATTCAGGCAGTTCCGGCTTTTTATAATCAATTGTTAAATTATACGCTCGATTTTGAAGACAGCAGTTTAAATAATGTACATTTAGACAGTTTAATTAAATTCATTCAAACTGATGAACAGAAATTTTATTCTCAAACAAGTAATTATCAACAACTCGAATTATTGCTAACTACTTCCTATTTTGCCTATGCCAAAAAGGTTTATGGTGGCTTTATTAAAAACCCTTCCAACCATGATTGGTTTATACCCAGAAAGGTAAGGAATTACCAAATATTACTTGATTCCCTGGTTTCAGATAACAACAACGGAAAAACCATTGAGCCTTTAAATGAATACTATTTTCGTTTATCAAAAAAACTAAGGATCTATCGAAACATTCAGAAAAACGGAGGGTTTCCCGTGATAGTTCCAATCAGGCAATTAAAAAATGGAGAATTAGACTCTACTTTATTGTTGGTAAAACAATATTTGTTTTTATCAGGCGACTTAAAAGAAAATGAGCATACCCTTCTTTTCACCGATGCTTTAACAACAGCAATAAAGAATTTTCAAAAGAGAATGGGCATTTCAGAGAATGGTGTTTTAGATATAAATACCCTTGCCCAATTAAACATTTCTGTTGAGGTACGTATTAAACAAATGCTGGTTAATATGGAGCGTTTACGATGGATGCCTGAAGAAATGGAAAGCAATTATTTACTAATTAATATTCCTGATTTTAAATTAAATATTGTTGAAAATAATAAAAAAATTTGGAGCATGGATGTAGTGGTTGGGAAAGTGGTTACGCAAACCAATATATTTAAAGGTAGTTTATCCAGAATTGTACTTAACCCTTACTGGGTTATTCCAACAAGTATTATACAAAATGAAATAGTTCCGCAGATTATTTCAGATACCTCCTATTTAATAAAGAATAATATGGAAGTACTATTAGGAAATAAAATCGTTAATCCAGCTGCTATTAACTGGGAGGATTATATAGTAAACAGTCCATATACGATCAGACAAAAACCAGGTATTACTAATGCGCTCGGTAAAATTAAATTTCTGTTCCCCAATAGTTACAGCATATACCTGCATGATACGCCTGTTAAAGGTGTTTTTGCTGAATCCAAGCGGGATTTTAGTCATGGATGTATAAGGGTAGCTGAACCCAAAAAACTGGCTCTTTATTTGTTAAGAAACAATACAGCCTGGAGTTTCAAAAAACTAGAGAATACTCTCGAAACGGATATAGAAACAGGTATTCGTGTTTCTCCTTCAATACCTGTTTATATTGTTTATTTTACATCATGGGTAGATAATTCAGAACAACTAAATTTCAGAAATGATTTGTATAACCTGGATAAAAAAATTCTTATAGAATTTTTTGGTGAGCAACCAAGATAGTACTCCTTTAAGTGTAATTTATATAATAAACAGATTTACGCGTACTATCTGTGAAACTTGTAAACTATAGTAATAGTTATATAACTGTATATTCAATCCTGAACTTAATTTTGCCGGGGAATTATATTATAAACCTTTTAAAAACAATATGAAAAAATATTTACAAACAATATTTCATGGATTTGAAATAAAACTGAAACCAATGGTTTTGGTATTGATATTACCATTCTTAATTATGAATGCAGATGCACAAACCAAAGAACGCAAATGGAACCTGGGTTTGTTGGGAGGTTTTAGTGTTTATGCAGGTGATCTAGGTAACAGCATGACAGATTTTACTTTTGATGCTTTACGTCAAAATCCACTCGGAGGAATAACAGTTTCTCGCTACCTTAACAGATCTTTCGATTTTGTGGTAATGGGTACAACAGGTTCTTGGGGATTTTACAAACAAGGAGTTACTATATTTAAAGGTAATATGTTGCATGGCAATTTACACCTTAAATATAAATTGAATAATGGTTATATGATCAGTGAAGATAGTCGTGTTGCTCCATATATATTTGGCGGAGTAGGTTTTTCAGATCTCACCGGCGAAAGAATAAATAATAGCCAGGATTATCCAATTGTTGGAGGAATAGGTTTACGGTTAAGAATAAATGATGTGCTGAATGTAAATTATCAGGCAACCTTTGGCTACATGAGCACAGCACATAATAATCCTCAGTCATTACCTTATAAAATACCAACCGGTAATGATCAGTTTATGTTGCATACTTTAGGAATTAATTTTAACCTGGGTGCAGGAAAAGATGAAGATAAAGATGGTATAGCTGATAAAAGAGATAAGTGCACGGGTACACCTAAGGGCGTTAAAGTTGATGTAAATGGTTGTCCATTTGACACTGACGGTGATGGTGTAATGGACTTCGAAGATAAGTGTGCAAACCAGTCTGGCTCTGTCATTACTAAAGGTTGTCCTGATACGGATAAAGATGGACTAGCTGATTTAGACGACCAGTGCCCGAATGAAGCTGGAACAGCGGAATTTAATGGATGTCCGGATGCTGATGGAGATGGTATTATTGACAAAAAGGATAAGTGTCCGAATGTAAAAGGAACACTGGTATTTGATGGTTGCCCGGATCGCGATGGAGATGGAATAAGAGATGAAGAAGATCTTTGCCCTGATGTTAAAGGAGTTGCTTCATTTAAAGGATGCCCTGATGCTGATGAAGACGGTATAGAAGATTCAAAAGATATGTGTCCAACCTTAAAAGGTCCGGTAGCAACTAATGGATGCCCTGATACAGACAATGATGGTGTAAATGATGGTATAGACAAGTGTCCTGCATTAGCCGGCAGCCCTCAGCACAGTGGATGCCCAGATACAGATAATGATGGGGTGTTTGATGATATTGACAAATGTTTAACTATACCAGGAACCGCCACTAATAATGGTTGTCCTGAGTTGAAAAAAGAGGTAAAACAATTATTTCAGAAAGCCTTACAGGGTATACAATTTGAAACGGGTAAGGCAGTAATTAAACCTGTTTCATTCTCCATACTTGATGCTATTGTTAAAGTGATGAAAGACAACTCTACTTATAAATTATTAATAGGTGGACATACGGATGATGTGGGCGATGATGAGATGAATATGACTCTTTCACAAGATCGTTCTGCTTCAGTATCCAACTATCTTATATCACACGGGGTTGATCCGTTAAGAGTAACTGCTACCGGCTACGGTGAAACTAAACCGGTTGATACCAACAAAACAGATAAAGGCCGTGCACGTAACCGCAGGGTTGAATTTGAAGTTGAGTTTCTTCAATAAAAATTTTCATTAATTTTATTATTAATGAATTAAAAGGCTCCGGAAAAAATTCCGGAGCCTTTTTTAGTGTATTTAAATGGTAAATTTAAAAGGGTTATCCTTCAAAAAATTGTAAGCTTAAGGTTTAGTGGAAATAATGGAATTTATGTAATTCTGAACCTAAAATAAATATAAATAAACCGGAACTAAATTACAAAAAGTAATCCAACATTAAATATCTTATTGTAAACAATAGGGAGCGTTACAAAACAGATTATGAAAAAGCATACTTATCCAATGCACATATCGAATATGATTTAACAGGAATAAAAGATTAAACACTTTTTTTATCAGGTGAAACTTGCACAGTGTTCGAATAATTTTATATTTGCTACCCTAATTAAGCCCGGATGGCGGAATTGGTAGACGCGCTGGTCTCAAACACCAGTAACGCAAGTTGTGCCGGTTCGACCCCGGCTCCGGGTACTAAACCGGAAACCCCTGATAAATTCTTATTTATCAGGGGTTTTTGGTTCAATAAGGTATCGTTAAAATACAAAACATTTTGTTTTCAAGCAGTTGATTGTTCGAGTTCTAATAGGGATTACAAGTGTTTTT
>JACMQU010000052.1 GCA_014376805.1 Bacteroidia bacterium | reverse complement strand
CAATGTTATAACCTAATATCAAATAGTAAGTATGAATGAAGTAATCGTTTTATTTTTAGAGATCACCAAATACCTTATCCCTGCACTGATCGTTTTTGTAATCACCTATTATCAGTTTAAAATATTTTTTGATACCGAATATCAGAAGCGTATGATTGATCTTAAATCGGAGCAGGGTAAAACTATGCAGCCTCTGCGTTTACAAGCATATGAACGTTGTGTCTTATTAATGGAGCGAATGAGTCCTGAGAGTCTTGTTATCCGCATACATAAGCCTGGCATCAGTGCTTCGCAATTAAAAATGGAACTTATTGCTGCGATTAACTCAGAGTTTAATCATAATTTATCCCAGCAGTTATATATTTCAGCTCAGGTTTGGCAGGTAATTAGAGTGGTTAAAGAAGAGATGGTAAATCTTATTAATACGGCATATTCAGATCTTGGTCCAAATGCAGTTGGCTTGGATCTTAGTAAAGCAATTTTTGAAGAGCTAATAAAAATTGAAATTATTCCTACTCATAAAGCTTTAACTTTTTTGAAAAAAGAATTCGACCTGATATTTGGTTAAGATGTATTTCGTGTATTACTAAAACACTAGCATATATTATTTTAATCAACCAAATTATGATATTGAATTTACCAACTTTTTTAAGAGCATGAGCGAAAAGAAATTTACCACAGATTCTGGTATTGAAATAAATGAATTATATACCGGACAAACAAATAATGAAATGCCGGGTGAATGGCCATTCACAAGGGGTATTCAAAAAGATATGTATCGGGGTAAACTTTGGACAATGCGGCAATACGCTGGTTTTAGTACAGCCGCAGAAAGTAATAAACGATATAAATATTTACTGGCCAATGGAACAACAGGTTTAAGTGTTGCATTTGATTTGCCAACACAAATTGGGTATGATAGTGATCATGCCATGAGTGAAGGAGAAGTTGGTAAAGTTGGTGTAGCCATTGATTCATTGCGAGATGTAGAAACCTTATTTCAGGATATCTCATTAGAAAAAATCACCACTTCAATGACTATCAACGCAACTGCGTCAACATTGTTAGGTTTTTATATAGCACTTGCAAAAAAGCAAGGAGCCGATATTAAAAAGATCTCTGGTACTATACAGAATGATATTTTAAAAGAGTATGCTGCACGTGGCACTTATATTTATCCGCCAAAACCGAGCATGCGCATAATTACAGATATTTTTGAATACTGTAGTAAGGAGGTACCCAAGTGGAATACCATTTCAATTTCGGGATATCATATTCGCGAGGCAGGTTCTACAGCAGTGCAGGAAATTGCATTTACACTTGCCAATGCCAAATCATATCTAAAAGCAGCAATTGATAAAGGATTGGATATAGATGTTTTTGGCCAAAGGCTCTCGTTTTTCTTTAATGCACATAACAATTTTTTTGAAGAGATAGCAAAGTTCAGGGCAGCCCGCAGAATGTGGGCTAAGATTGCTAAAGATATGGGTGCCACAAATTCAAAAGCAATGATGTTGCGTTTTCATACTCAAACAGGTGGGGCAACATTACAGGCACAACAACCCGAAAATAATATCGTAAGGGTAACCTTGCAAGCTATGGCTGCAGTATTAGGCGGCACACAAAGTTTGCATACCAATGGCTTTGATGAAGCATTGAGTTTACCTACAGAAGCAGCTGCACGTACAGCTTTAAGAACGCAACAGATTATTGCCTTCGAAAGTGGTGTGATAGATACGGTTGACCCGTTAGGCGGAAGCTTTTTTATAGAAGAGCTTACAGATGAAATTGAAAATGAAGCATGGAAATATATTGAAAAAATTGATGCCATGGGCGGTTCAGTTATTGCCATAGAACAAGGGTATATGCAAAAGGAAATTGCCGAATCAAGTTACCGTTATCAAATGGATATTGAGAAAATAGAAAAAGTAATTGTTGGCGTAAATAAATTTACGTTGGAAGATGAAGTTTCACCACCCTTATTCAGAGTTGATGATAGTATCCGTTTAGAACAGATTGAAAAGCTAAGGCAACTCAAAACTGAACGCAATAATGAGAAGGTAGAATCTATTCTGAGCCATTTGAAACAATCTGCAGTAGATGGAAGTAATGTAATGCCTTTAATTATAGATGCTGCCGAAAATTATGTTACACTTGGAGAAATTGCGGATACTTTCAGAGATGTATTTGGTGAGTACAAGGGGTAAATTAATCGTCATACCTTTAAAATAAATAAATTTCATTGAAGTTAATTTCACGTTCATTTAATAACAGATTTTTTTTTAAACTGTTTTAAGATTAAGAAGTTTTTAGTTAAAAAATGGATTTGTAATTTTTATAGGAAAGGACACAAAGCCATCCTGCTAAAGAATTTGGTTGGTACCACTTTAGCGTTAAATCTTTTTAATAAACAAATACGAATTTATTTTAAGCGGCCTTGTACTGATCACACTTTCATTTCTTTTGGAGCCACAACGAAAATAAAACACTTGTTAAGTTTGATTTGCCTGATAAGTAACGATACTGTTAGGTTGCTTTAAGTGATTTGACTTTTGAATCATATCCTGCAAACAAATAGAATTCCTTTTCATTCCATTTCCTCTCTTTTGCTCATTTGTAATGTATATCCATTAATTAAGTAATCAACTATTGGTGTCATTTTAATATATGTTACAGGTTTGCGATTCATTCGGTTGTTGTGCAATTAATATTTATAATTGTGCATGAAATTTTCTTCAAGGTTTTTTATGCAGATAAGCATTCAAATAATGGTGATGGGTTTACTTAGCTTGTTTGTCTTATCATGCAATCCACAGCAACAGGTATTACAGAGCCAATCAAAAAATTTACGACTGAATTCAGATTCACTACATTTATCAGATCAACATGTTTTACAAACCATTCAACCTTATAAAATTCAACTTGATAGTTTAATGAACGTTCAGATTAATACTGCCGATACAGATATGAAAAAAGAATTACCTGAGGGGGCCTTGGGTAACCTGGTATGTGATGTATTGATGGATTATGCAATTGCAAATGGTAAGCATCCCGATTTTTGTTTAATGAACCATGGGGGCTTACGTATACCAACGCTATACAAAGGTCCGGTATATGTGCGCACTGTTTATGAACTCATGCCTTTTGAAAATCAATTGTTGTTGTTACAATTAAGTGGGATTAATTGTAAAATGTTGTTTGATGCCATAGCACTTAACGGAGGCACTCCTGTTGCAGGTTTACGCATGAAAATTTTAAACGATTCAGCATCACAGATACAGATTCAGAATTTGGATTTTGATGTGAATAAAAATTATTGGATCTTAACCAGTGATTATCTTGCCAACGGAGGAGACAAAGCCGATGCCCTCAAAGCAGCTATTCAGGTAGTTGATGTTAATATAAAAATCAGGGATGCTTTATTGGTTCAAATTAAACAAATGAAGATAAACGGCAAAACATTAACAGGAGTAAAAGATGGAAGAATTAGTAAAAACTAAACGTCGCGATTTTCTTAAACAAACTTTATCATTATCAGTATTTGGTATGCTTGCAAACTCTCCGATGAGAGTGCTGGCAAAAGCCTTACCTAAAAAGTTAACCATATTACATACCAACGACTGGCACAGCCGAATTGAACCTTTTCCGGCAATAGACAAAAATTATGGCGGTATGGGTGGTGCTGAAGTAAGGGCGGCTGTTATAAAAAATATCAGAGAAAAAGAAGGCGAAATTTTATTATTAGATGCGGGAGATATTTTTCAGGGAACACCTTACTTTAATTTTTATGGCGGTGAACTTGAATTTAAATTGATGACCGAAATGGGATATGATTGTGCAACCTTAGGTAATCATGATTTTGACAATGGCCTTGATGGTTTTAATAAACAATTGCCACATGCTGGTTTTTCTTTTGTGAATGCAAATTATGATTTTTCGAAGACACTATTAAAAGATAAAATACTCCCATATAAAATTTTTAAAAAGAAGGGATTAAAAATTGGTGTATTTGGCATTGGAATAGAATTAAAAGGTCTAGTTCCGGATAAACTGTTTGGCAATACAATTTATAATGATCCGGTAATGATTGCAAACCAGATTGCATTGATATTAAAACGAGATAAAAAATGCGATTTGGTTATTTGCCTTTCGCATTTAGGTTATAAATATAACAGTTCTAAAGTGAGTGATGAAGTGTTAGCATCTCAGACCCAAAATATTGACCTTATAATAGGAGGACATACACATACTTTTTTACCCGAACCGGTAATTTTTAAAAATCTTGTTAATAAAAATGTTATTGTAAATCAGGTAGGATGGGCCGGGCTACAATTAGGCAGAATAGATTTTACTTTTGAACCCTTTATTAACAAAAATTATTCTGCACAAAGTTCTTTAATCAAATTTACAAATGGTGAAGACGCTTATATGTTAATGGAAGGTTAAGTGTGAAAGCGCTATATTAATATGGAGTTCACAGATATTATTTGTTGTATGTTAATTTTGTGTGTAGTGTGTTTGTATCAATTCAAAAAATTTATTTTCAAACATTTTTTAAGTGTGTTAGAAATCAGTGGGTAATTTTTTTTTGCGCATTTTGCTACAATTAAATGTTGAAAACATTTTGCAGTGTTAATTTTTTTATACAATTTTACCTTCGAAATGAAGGAGATGATTATGACCGAAAAAACCTGCGAAACTATTTGGAATAGTATCCTTAAACTAATTCAAGACAATGTACCTGCACAAAGCTTCAAAACATGGTTCGAACCGATTAAACCAATTAAACTCGACAACAAAGTATTAACCATTCAGGTTCCAAGTCAGTTTTTTTATGAATGGTTAGAAGAACATTATGTAAGCTTACTCAAAAAAACCCTAAAACAGGAATTAGGAATGGGTGCTCGTCTTGAATATAATATTATAGTAGAGAATGGAACCAGTACTTCAAGTCCTTATGTGGTAAATATACCTGGTAGCAGTAGTTCTAAAGCTGATCTGCAACAAAGTAGTGTTGGAATCAATTTAAATCCAAGTATTAAAAATCCTTTTATTATACCCGGTATAAAAAAAGTTAACATTGATAGTAATCTCAATCCAAGTTTAACCTTCGATAATTTTATTGAAGGAGATTGTAACAGGCTTGCCAGAAGTGCAGGTATTGCAGTAGCCAATAAACCCGGTGGTACTTCATTTAATCCCCTGATGGTATTTAGTGAAACAGGTTTAGGTAAAACACATCTTGTGCATGCCATTGGTAACATGATTAAACAAAACAGCAAGAACAAAATAGTATTATATGTTCCTGTTGAAAAATTTATTAACCAGTTTGTTGATGCCATTCGTAATAATTCAAATCAGGATTTTATCAACTACTACCAGCAGGTTGATGTATTAATAGTAGATGATGTTCAGTTTTTAGAAAACAAACAAAAAACACAAGAGATCTTTTTTACCATTTTTAATCACTTACATCAGTTAGGTAAGCAAATTATTTTAACAAGTGATCGTGCGCCAAAAGATTTAAAGGGAATGGATGAACGTTTGTTGAGCCGTTTTAAATGGGGCTTATCTGCAGATCTTCAAACTCCTGATTTTGAAACTCGTCTTGCCATCCTGGAACACATGATGTATAATGATGGTATAACCTTACATCGCGAAGTAGTAGAATATGTTTCGCATAATATTAATACCAACGTAAGGGAGTTACAAGGTGCATTAGTTAGTTTATTGGCACAAGCAAGTTTAAACCGTAAAGAAGTTAACCTTGATCTTGCCAAGCAGATTCTGAAAAACTTTGTAAAAAATAATACGCGAGAAATTTCTATTGAATATATCCAAAAATTAGTTTGCGATTATTTTACGATCCCTGTTGAACAGGTTAAATCTAAAACACGGAAACGTGAAATAGTTCAGGCAAGACAGATTTCTATGTTCTATGCAAAAGATTTAACTAAATCATCCTTAAAAACTATTGGTATGCACTTTGGCGGAAGAGATCACTCTACTGTAATTCATGCTTGCCAAACCGTAAATGATTTAATGGAAACCGATAAGAAATTTAAATCGGATATTGATGAAATAGGAAAACGGATAAAAATGAATTTGGTGTAGTGTAGTACAAATTGCTTTCCAACATTAATAAGTAAAAAAGTCTCAACCTTAATTGAGACTTTTTTATTGGCTCTATGCTGTTTATAGTGGGTAAAAAATTATAGTTTTTACATTTATGCCTCGCGCGCAATAAGCAGCATGGGTTCCCACTGATTAGGCGAATTTTAGCGGACACCAGGGATTTCTTAAACGTTCAATCTTCTATAATACCGGTAATCTGTGAGCGTAAGACAAGTCTAAATGGTGCACATAATAACCACCAATTTATCTTATACCCACTACAAATGACATAGAGCCTTTTTATTGGCTCTTAATTGTAGGTTTTAAAATAGCATGCTTAAGTTCCTTTTTGATTTATTTCTTAATTTATTCTTTAAGAATAGAATGGACCTTTTTTAGTTTAGTAGTTTAATTAGTTTTACTCACTACAAATCATCATTTACATGAAACATATTCTATATGCGGCCTTTACCTTTCTGCTTATTTCTAATGCTCATTCAACTGTTTGGACAGTAAGTAATGATCTAAACAGGCGAGCCCAGTTTACTGATTTCACTCTGGCACATGCTGCAGCTTCTATAAATGACACCATCTATATTTATGGCAGTGCAACAACTTATTCCGGTGGTACCTTAAGTAAAAGGTTAGTTATAATTGGCCCGGGATATAATCCAACTTCTTCTAATCGCAATAATGCTTATATCTCTATTTCGTTTGCTACCGGTTCATCTAATTCAATTATATATGGTTTGGTTTTAAGTGCATATTGCGAAGCTGCATCCACTGCAAATAATATCCGTATTACGAGGTGTAATTTACCCTCTCTTACCTTATATAATTCTAATGGAAACTGGATTATTGAAAATTGCATCATCAACTCATTAACAATATCACAAGGTTATACAAGCACCCCGTTAAGTATAAGAAATAATATTATAACCGGAAGCTTTTTTGGCAACACTTCAAATAATTTAATAACCATTCAAAATAATTTGTTCGTTAATACAGGAACTACATTTTTTTTCTATTCACCTATTAAACGTGCCACCATAAAAAACAATATATTTTATGGCACCAATCCGGGTGGCGCCGATAGTTGTTTTTTTCTAAATAACCTTACCTGGGATATCCCGATAACTTCACAACAAACAATACCTTATGGTAGTAATACGGGAACTGGAAACATAATTATTTCAAATCCACTTTTTGTAAATGTTATGAATAAAAGCGGGCAGGATTTTTTTAATGATTTTCGTTTATCTACAACCTCACCCGCTAAAAACAAAGGAAGTGATGGAACAGATATTGGGCCTACAGGGGGGGCAAGCCCGTTATATACAACTACAGGCCCGCTTACAGGCATGCCGCCTATACCAAGTATTACTGAAATGTATTTGCCTGTTAATGCAGCTCCACAGGGTGGCAATATTCAATTATTTATAAGAGGCAAACGTAATAATTAATGCCCTTTTTGAAATAAATTCCTATGAAAAAAATTTGTTTATTGGTTTTTATCACGATGTTATGTTACTGTGTAAAATCTCAACACATAAATAACGGCGAGTATTTTTTTGATACAGATCCGGGTCCTGGTAATGGCTTCCCTATTGGTTCAATAATAAATGGAGACACTGTAAATTTTTCCAAAAATATTTCTGTTTCAGGCCTGGGCTTAGGTTATCACTTAATGTATGTAAGGTTGCGTTCAGATAATGGTATATGGAGTCTGCCTGATTCGCGTTTAATAATTGTATATGATACTTTAAATGTTTTGCCCCAATTGCTTTCTCATGCGCCACCATTAAAAAAGTGTGAATATTTTTTTGACAATGATCCCGGATCAGGTAAAGGTATTTCTTTTTATATACCAAACTGGCCTGACACTATAAACACTTTACGTGCTATTTCCATTGCAGGTTTAAATAAAGGATTTCATTTATTGTACACACGAATACAAGATAGTTCAGGCAACTGGTCAATGATTGAAAGCAGGTTGTTTACAGTTATAGACACTGTTGAACCAATAAATGTTGTACCGGTGCAAAGTAGCAGATTAGTAAAATATCAATACCGGTTTGATACAATTACTAACCCTGTTTATACAATTGCTTTTAATCAGGCTGATTCTGTCAATGCTTTATTATCCATCCCCGTTAGTTCTTTATCTGAAGGGATGCATAAAATTATTTTTAGCCTGCTTGATTTAGCGGGCAAAAAAAGTTTTCCGGATGTTCAATTATTTAAGGTGTGTTCAAGCCTTCCGGATGCACCTGTAATTAATGGCAATACAATTTTAAATATTTGTTACGGCGCATCGGTAACTTTATCGGCAACATCTGCCTTTGGAAGCAGCATCGTGTGGCATGGCCCCAACGGATATATTTCTACCGCTGCCAATATAACGATCAACAGTATCAATGCCTTCAACACAGGCAATTATTATGCACATTCTGTTACTGGCTCAGGCAACTGCGATACCAGTACGGCAGCATTTATTACAGTAAATGGAAATGCATCGCCAACTGCACATAATTTAACCATAACCGGTTCATCAACTTTTTGTTCAGGTGATAATATAAGACTTAATACTATGCCTCAAAATGGTTATTCATACAGGTGGCTTTTCAATGAGGTAAATACAGCAAATAATTCAGACACTTTAAATTCTTTGCAGGTAACAATTAACGGAACATATAATGTACGTGTAACAAATACATACGGATGTTCAGTACTTATGCACGATACCAGTATTGCGTTATCTGCACCACCGGTGACAGGTATGATTGCAGGTAAGTCGAATGTGTTGATTAATGCGATTCAAAATTACAGGGTAACAAATACGCCAGGATCATCATATCATTGGTTTGTTTATAACGGAATAATTAAAAATGGAAATGGTGCAGATAGTATTTCTGTTGAATGGTCATCATCAATTGGTTCAGCCTATATAAAATTAGTTGAAACCAATGCCGCAGGTTGTAACGGTGACACCATTACTCTTGCAATAAATCTTTTAGGTATTGTTTTAAGCGTCAATCCCACACATATTTTGGCACTTAAATCAGGAAGTAACACCATCGTAAACATAATATGTAATAACACATGGACAGCAAGTTCGGGCCAGCCCTGGATATTACTAAGTAAATTGAGTGCAATAGGAAATGATTCTATTAATGTTACCATATTACCCAATCCCACTTTCGTTATTCGCAGTGCAATTATTACTTTTTCTTCTGGGTTGTTTACGCAATATCTTACCGTAAGTCAAAATCAAACGCTTTCTGATAGTTTATCATTAAGTGCCGATACAATTTTTGTGCCTTATGCCGGTAACAATAGAAATGTTGGAGTTTACAGCAACCGTAACTGGACAGTTAGCAGCAATCAATCATGGGCATTGGTTAATACACCTAACGGTTCAGGAAATAGTAGTTTTTATGTATATACCCCAAATAATACAGGTGCCGAAAGAAGTGGATTGATAACAGTTATGGCAGGCAGTGTGACCAAAATCATTTATCTGCTTCAACGATCAAATAGTTCAGCAGTGTTAAATAATTTAAAAGATGATATTAAATATATTCGCGTTTATCCTAATCCTTCAAGTAGCAGTGTAACCGTAACTTCAAATAAATTTGACATAACAGAAATTAAACTTTATGATATTACAGGTCAGATTGTCTATAAATTAAACATCCACCAAACACAGGAATTCATTGCAGATTTGTCGGGCCTTCCTAACGGAATATATTTTATGCATGTAACGGATGAAAAGGGTTTTATAAACATAATCAAAATTGTATTGACTAAATAATCAACTGTCAATTAAACTGGGGTATATAAAAGTTTTCTTGATTTTTGATCCAGGTGGTTTTAAAAACTTTGTTGTATGGAAGTTGAACGAACGGATAGGTGCGCTTTTATGATGGAATACGCTGCTTTCAGGTAAATGTTTAAGAAAAAAAAACAATTACAAACCAATAAATCCATAAATTTTTTTAATGAAAAGCTGGTGCTTTCAACTTACTTTGCATTATAAACTTCGCAACCTCCAAAAAACTAAATCTTATGAATGTATCTGTAATTGTTGCTGCCGATGAAAATAATGGGATTGGAAATGAAAACAAATTATTATGCCATTTACCTGCAGACCTTAAGTATTTTAAGCAACTTACTACAGGGCATTATATATTAATGGGAAGAAAAACGTTTGATTCAATTGGTAAACCACTAAAAGATCGGATAAGCTTGATTATTACAAAGTCTAACAGGCTCATAGATGGCTGTCATATTTTTAATTCAATTGAAGCTGGTGTTGGTTATGCAAAAAAAAACACAGAAAAACAGTTATTCATTATTGGCGGTGACAGCATATTTATGCAGAGCTTACACATTGCTGACACTGTTTTTCTTACCCGAATTCATCATAAATTTAATGCAGATGTATTTTTCCCGGAGTTGCCTGCGGCCGAATGGGAACTGGTAAACAAAATAACACATTCAGTAGATGAAAAAAATGCTTATCCTTTTACATTTGAAACCTATAAAAGGATTGAAAAATGATTATTTTACATGCCACGCATTTTATGTTTTTTAAGAATATGTTATTCATAAATACTTTTTCTTAGGCATTTCGGTATTACATGTATTAATATATACTTTATTGTAGGGTGTTTAAGTTATATGGTACCTTGTTATTTGGATAACCAAAATTTAAACAGAGGCATTTAAACTCCAATGCCAAAGCTTATTGTTTTGCATTTTAACAATGGAATATTCTTAAATCTAAAATAATATCTAAGGTATTTAAAAGAGATATTCCCTTTTCTGAGAAAAATTATTGTTCGATTTCTACATGAAAATAAAATTTGTGTGCAATGGGTTAAAATGACAAAGTATTTTTAGGGTCGTTTTACATAGGTTTGTATTTTGCACGGTAGTAAATTCCCTATATATTCGCAACCATATTTTACAAGTCAATGAAAGCCTATTTCACATTCATTGAATATTTTTTATAGAAATGAATATTTTAGTAATAGGTTCAGGCGGAAGAGAGCATGCTTTTGCATACCAGTTAAAGAAAAGTGCCTTGTGTTCAAAATTGTATATACTACCTGGTAATCCAGGTACAGAACAACTTGGAACCAACGTGCTTCTGTCTCCCGATAATTTTAATGAAATTGGTCAGTTTTGCCTTAATAGTAAAATTGAACTTGTTATTGTAGGACCCGAAGAGCCTTTGGTAAAAGGAATCCGCGATTTTTTTGAAGCCGATATACAATTGGAGTCTATTGCTTTTATTGGCCCTGATGCTAAAGGTGCCCAAATGGAAGGAAGTAAAGAATGGAGCAAAGCATTCATGACTAAATATAACATTCCTACTGCTGCTTATGAAGCTTTTACATCAAAGAACTTAGCTGCAGGAATAAATTATATAAACCAACATTCATTACCTGTTGTATTAAAAGCAGATGGATTAGCTGCGGGCAAAGGAGTACTTATATGTGAATCCAGGCATGAAGCATTGAATGAGTTACAACTTATGATCAATGAACACAAGTTTGGACAAGCTGGTTGTAAAGTAGTGGTGGAAGAATTTTTATCAGGCATCGAATTATCTGTCTTCGTTCTTACTGATGGTACAAACTATAAAATACTACCTTCTGCTAAAGATTACAAGCGGATAGGGGAGGGCGATAAAGGATTGAATACCGGTGGTATGGGAGCTGTTAGTCCGGTGCCGTTTGCGGATGCAGATTTTATGCTTAAGGTAGAAGAACGTATTATCAAACCAACGATCTATGGATTGCAAAAAGAAGGGATTCATTACAAAGGCTTTATATTTATTGGTTTGATGAATGTAAATGGGGATCCGATTGTGATAGAATATAATTGCCGCATGGGTGATCCGGAAACTGAAACAGTATTGCCTTTGGTTCAAAATGATTTTGTAGAATTGATGATGGCTGCTGCTAAAGGAACACTTAACCAAATAAAACTAAATATTGATCCAAGAAGTTCTGCTACAATCATGCTGGTATCAATGGGATACCCCGGTGAATTTGAAAAGGGGAAAAAAATAACAGGGATGGATCTTGTGGAGGAGTCAATCTTATTCCATGCAGGCACCTGCAGAACTGAAACCGGTGAAATTGTGAGTAATGGTGGAAGGGTAATGGCTATTACTTCATTGGGTGAAAATATTAAAGAAGCACTTGAAAAAAGTATAGCAAGTGCAGGTAAAATTGCTTTTAATACAAAATCTTATCGTAAAGATATCGGTTACGAATTTGTTTAATAAACAGATTATTAATACAAAAAATAACGCACTTGTTTTTATAACCCCACTGCTCCATATTATAGAGTTTAGTATAATTATTCCGGTGTTTTCCCAAAACTCATTGCTCAACTTATTCACGGAGTTATAAGTGAGGCATCTTTATTTTGTGGCTGGCTAATGTTCTCCTTCGCTGGCTTTCAATTCTAGTTTTCCCCCGCACTGAGTAATTTATGTGACAAGTATGGAAGACGTCCTGTTTTGTTATTTTAATTGTTTGGGTTCGGAATAGATTATCTGATTCTTGCTTTTACGCCCCATATTATCTGATTATTTACAGGTAGAATTCTGGCAGGCATTAATGGTGCATGCTTCACAACGGCAATAACATATTTTGAAGATATAAGTGCTACCAGAAAAAAGAGTCCCAAATTTTGGTATCATAAATGTTACTTTCGGGGTTTGATTCCGGGTTCCTTTTTTAAGGCAGCCGGAATTTATTTATAAACTGGAATTACAGATATTTTATTCTGACAAAATCTCTACCGGAAACCGTAGAAAATTTAACTGGAGGTGGGCTATCCGTCAGGCACGTTAAAGCAGTTAAATACATATCCAACGGTTAACGGGCTTATGGGTTCTTTAATTCGCGTTTATAGGGCGTCTTATGCGGTGCAAAGCACAGGAACATATATTTACCATAAAGCAGTTTAAATGGAATGAGGCTATGGTTGGTTATTCGTTAAATGTAGTTGGTTTATTGGCAGCAATTTCCCAGGGGAGGGTGATCTGGTTTACCAATCCGGAAATTGGTTCAAAAAATGCTGTTGGCTTAGGTATATTTTATATAGTGTTTGAAATATAACATGAAGACTCCAATAAAACAAGGCACCTTGGTGGATAATCAACATTGAATGGTGGATAAAAACAAGCGTCTTTACTGAGTTTGAGCACGATTTATGCAATAGATTCGAGTATAAATCAATCAACATGCGTAAAAGATTTGAGCAGCAATTAATCATCGGAGCCACTCCAATTTCGGAAACAAAATTTCCACTTCGTAGTCGTGATGAATTGCCTCCGGTTTTAAAAGCATTGCATTATATTTTCATTACTCCTGAGTTAAATAATGCTGTGTTTAATTTGCTTGAAGATAGAATAACAAATAAGAAGAAAAAGACCGGCAGAACAGGAATGGATCTTTGGCAAATATTAGTATTGGCTACAGTTCGTCATACCTTAGATACGAATTGGGACAGGTTAGAACATGTTGCAAATTACGACAATCTTGTGAGACAAATTTTAGGCGTTTATACATCAGATTATGGCGTGCTAGGTTTTGAATTTGGTTATCAAACCATCATTGATAATGTTTCATTGATTGATGAAGAATTGCTTTTTGAAATTAATGATATCGTAGTTAAACATGGTCAATTACTTTTAAAAAAAAGAGAAAAAGAAGAACTTGAATTGAGGTTAAAAACAGACAGTTTTGCGTTAAAAACAAATGTTCATTTTCCAACTGATTTAAATTTATTGTGGGACTCAGTCCGCAAGTGTTTCGACATGATAAAAATAATCCAAGAGCAGGATTCAACACTAATTGGCTGGAGAAAAATAAAAGAATTGCGGAAGCTATTTAAAGCCCAGTTCCGAAGCACATCACAACAAGTATTTAAAGGTAAAAATGCAGAACAAAAAATGGCTTCGGTAAAAGCATATTTAGCCTTAGCAAGTCAAATGCAAAAGCGATTTTCTGAGGTGCTTTCTGCCCATGCTTCACCATCCATTTTATTGTCGCTTAATAGTTATAATGGATATGTTGCAAAGTTCATTGATCAAATAGAACGCAGGCTTTTAAAAAATGAAGTTATACCATCAGAAGAAAAAATGTATTCCATTTTTGAACAGCACACTGAATGGCTAAACAAAGGTAAATCGAATCCAAGTGTAGAACTTGGTTTGAATATTTTAATAACCACAGATCAGCATCATTTTATAGTTGATTATAAAGTGATGAAAGGAGAAAAAGATGCCGCACAAATATCACCATTATGTGTTCGTCTTGCTGAAAAATATCCTGCTAACAAAATTGAAAGCCACAGTTTTGATAAAGGTTTTTATAGCAAAGAAAACTATGCTACTCTTGTTGCCTTTGGTATAATAAATGTAGTGATGCCAAAGAAAGGTAAGCTTAATAAAATTGAAGCAGAAAGAGAAGGAACCAAAGAGTTTAAAAAAATAAGAAATAAACATTCAGCGGTTGAAAGCAACATCAATATGCTTGAGCACCATGGCCTGGATCGTTGTCCGGATAAAGGATACAAGAACTTCAACCGTTATGTTGGATTTAGTGTATTAGCTTATAATCTTCATATTATAGGCAACCATCTTATTGCAAAAGAAAAAGAAAAGTTGAAAAAGGAATTGAAGAGGTTAGAGCGGCAGCAAAAACAAGCCGCATAGAAAAACAAATAATAAAAATATCATGGCCAAACTATGCCCTAGCGTCAAAAAAATTGCTCTAAAAAACATAATAAAACAAAAAGTACAAGGTTTTTTCTATCATAACCACCTAACACACGGAATTTTTCAAACAAAATAGTCAAAATCCAACCTCAATGTTGAAACTGAAAAAAAAAACCCTGTTTTCGGTCAGACACTATATAATATCAAATTCTTATTATTTGCATTTGCCAGCAGCAGCAGGATGATTTTTGTCTTACTTGTTCCTTATTGCTTTGGAGGTAATGCAGGTCTGGTTTGCAAAGTATAATTTTTAACAAGGTTCCGTTAATAAACGAGCAGGGAGAATTGCAAGGTGATTTAACCAGTTATGTTAGTGTAACATCAATTTTTGGGTTTACTGATAATGACTAATTTTTTTTCTTGCTTTACCCCCAAAAGTACATCGGTTTAACTTTCGGATGCTCCCTTTTTAATGGTGCAGTATTTTGTTAAATCAGGGTATTCCTCCAAGAAAATTTTTAGCAACTGTAATGAAGATCTCTATTCATATTTTTTGTTGGTTCATACTACTTAAAGGCAGTGGTGAACCAACAAAAAATGGTAATGTTTTTTAAACTTTCTAACAGTTAATTTTGGGAAAGTATTACAGGATTATTTCTTCTTTTTAACAGGTGCAGGTTTGTATTCAGGTATCGCTTTAATTTCAGTCATCAGTTTTTCATTGTTTTTCACATAAGCGTCATCATTATCCGCCTTAGCTAATTCAGTTGATAGCATTGCGCTTTCAATTGCACCATTGTAATCATGTAAATTCTTCTGAATCTTAGCTTTCAAATGATATGCCCAGAAAGCTTTAGGATTGGCCTCAATTGCTTTGTTTATCCATATTAAGGCAAGGTTCATGTCTTTTTTGTTTTCATAAAAATAAGAAGCTGCATTAAAATACGGGCGATTATCTTTGCCCATTACTTCATTAATCTGTTTAGAAATGCGCTCATCATAATTGCTCATTATATTTAAACGCACGGCTGTGTTTTCCCATTTCAAAATAAGATCGCATGTTTCATTGCGGATGTTATTAATATCAATAGTAAAAGTTTCTACAAAGTCGTTTAACTTTTCAGGTTTTACCGAAAATCTTGCTGCATCATTTTCTTTTTTATAGGCATCAGGCCCGTTTACTGTAAGATCTTTTGTAAGCACAATAATCCACTCTGTAACATTGGGAAAACTAACCAAACCATACTTTCCGGCTTTAATATCCTGACCATTAATTTTCACATCCTCGCCAAAGGTTATCGTGGTGGCGCTATTGGCACCGGTACGCCAGAACTTGTCAAAAGAAACAACATCGCCCATTACCTTACGCCCTTTGGCACTCGGACGTGAATAGCTTAACTCTATTTTTGAGGTGGCAAAATTCTGAGAGATGGTAGTGGTAGGACTTGGTTGCGGGAAAGGGATGGTTTGAGCCTGTGCTGAACCGATCCATAATGCTGCAATAGCAATCGTTTGAAATATTTGTTTTCTCATGCTTTTAAATTTTGAACTGCAAGTTTATGCAATCAATTTTAATATTTTGTTTTTTGTTTAAATTCTTTGATGATAAATGGAGGAGGTTGATGTACAATTTTTTTAATAATAGTAAAGAATTGATCTGATAGATGATGGAAATATCGCGGATAACTGCTAGAATGGAAATTCAATTTGAAGTTATCTCTGATAATAGTAAATTGCATCAAAAACTAATGGCAAATTCGCTTCTCGCAAATATGAAAAAAATACTTGAAACTCCAGTCACAAAAGGAGTGGATGTGTGGATAGCCGACACAGCGCGCGTATTCGGTCAGGTAACATTAGGCGATCAGTGTTCAGTTTGGTTTGGAGCAGTTATAAGAGGTGATGGCGACAAAATAACAATCGGTAACCGCAGCAATGTGCAGGAGAATGCTGTTCTTCATGTGGATCCCGGTTATCCTGTTACGATAGGTGAGGATTGTATTATAGGACACGCTGCCGTTGTGCATGGTGCAACACTTGGTAACAATGTGCTTGTTGGTATTCATGCAACCATTTTAAACGGTGCTGTTATAGGTAATTTTTGCATCATTGGCGCTAATACATTAATCACCGAAGGAACGCATATCCCTGATCATTCTGTGGTGATGGGCTCACCCGGTAAAATTATAAAACAACTTAGTGCCGCACACATTGCTAAGGTAACCCGAAACGCAGAAACTTATGTTGATTTAAGCAGGGAATACCTGAAGTATTATAAAGTTTAATTTTAGTGTTCAACGGTTATTACTTTTGCTTTTTAATTACTTTCTTTTTTACAACCGTCTTTTTTACAACCGTCTTTTTTACAGTCTTCTTTTTTGTAACAGGTGATTTTTCTTTCTTAACCATTATTTTTTTTTCAAACCAATTTAAGTAAGATTCAATCTTTGAAGCGAGGAAATAGGGGAGGTTAAGCAAATGGTAGGTTTTACCTGCTGGTGTAGTTGATTGCGTTATTTTAAGTTGTCCCGCATAAAGTCTTATGGCCATTTTATGTGGTGCTTCTTCCATAAATAGGTGCAGGGATTTAAGTTTTCCCTGTGCGCCCGATTTAACTTCTACCGGAATTAACTTTCCTTCATAGGTGTACAAATAATCTACTTCCGCAGAAGAAGTGTTTTTTTCTCTTGTCCAAAAATCAAGATGGCTTAAGGCATTGTATTGTGTAGATAGAATTTCCTGCCCTGTTAAATGTTCAATTATAGCTCCTTGCTGTATTTCATTCAAATCCTGCGTACCTATTATTTCTTTCTGAATACCGGCATTATAATTATATAGTCCGGTATCCAGAACCTGCATGCGTGGTGATTTTTTTATGTTTGGAATTAAAGGAAGTTTAATATCTGTTGCAGGATATATTAACTGAATTAAAAATGTTTTCTCGAGGATGCGCAGTGCTTCACCCATCTCTCGCGAGCGATAAGATGAATTACCAAAACCCTCAAACTTTATCCTCTTTGTTGCTAACAAAAATGAAGCCCGTATAGCATGCCGCAATTGTTTAATTTCAGCATCTGAGTCTGCATATTTTTCAACATCTTCAAGGTAAGAATTTAGCAGCGAATCGTAGATGGGCGCCAGGCCGGTAAGATCCCTGTTTACACTATATTGATTTACGATTTCTGGCATTCCGCCAATGATTGCATAGGTATGAAAAAGTTTTAGGAGTTTATCCAACGCATAATTATTTAACGGCATTTTATTAAATTCTTCCAACGCAACTGTTTCGTTTATAGCACTTAGAAATTCGGAAAATGAAACCGGTCTCAACACTTTATATTCAACCCTTCCAACCGGGAAATTAATATGCTTATTAAAAACAGTTTCGAGCATGCTGCCCGCAGCTATCACCGCAATTTTTGGTTCCAATTCATAAAAGTATCTCATAAGATTTAACGCTTCCGGAATCTCCTGGATTTCATCAATAAATATCAATGTATGTGCCTTTTCTGAAACCTGTTTGTTTTTGAAAAAAAACAAGGTTTGAACCAAGGTTTCAAGGTCTGTAAATTCCTCAAAAGGTTTGCGGTCGGCAGGAAGTTCAAGATTTAAGTAAATGTATTGCTTGAAAGATGCGCCAAAAATATTTACTGCCGTTGTTTTGCCAACTTGCCTTGCGCCTCTTAATACAAGAGGTTTTCGGGATTTTTGCAGTCGCCATTTTTGTAACTCCTCCATTATATTTCTTGTTATCATGTCACAAACTTAGGGTAAATTTTTCAATTTCATGTCACAGAATTAGGGTAAATTTCTCCATTTCATGTCACAGAATTAGGGTAAATTTCTCCATTTCATGTCACAGAATTAGGGTAAATATACAATTTCATGTCACAGAATTAGGGTAAATTTCT
>JACMQU010000004.1 GCA_014376805.1 Bacteroidia bacterium | reverse complement strand
TGGGTATCGTTTACCTGAAACATACTGAGGTAAACCCTTGCTTCAAAAAGATCAGGTGTTATTTTTACAGAAGAAATTGATATCATACCTCCATCCATCATGGTCATACTCATGCGACGAAAAATATCGTTCAGCTCTTCATTTATCAACCCTGCTACTTGCTTTTGTCGTTTTGTTTCTGTTGTCATGTGCTACAATTCTTTTATCCTGCAAAGTTAAACTGTTTATCGGACTTTAATACAAGGAGGCATCTAGCTGCTAAATCTGCCACAAAAATTAATTTATTTGCCGGATATAATTACAAGTTAATCGGTACTTAACGAACGACGACCTTTTGTAATCATCATGCAATACTTGCAATTAAAAAAGTTAGTTTGAAGACCCTAAGAATTTTGAAAATATTTTTAATTTATGGAAGACATGGAATTAATATTATTATGAATTAATGCGTTGTTTTGTTAGCATCATTAGTACCGGGCTGGAAAGGCTGCACGAAATTGGTAATAGCTTTTATAACGAACTTAGTATTTCAAGTATAAAATAAATGCGTGAGGGCGTCAAATTTTAAGATTATCATCGTATTAGTAAGAAATTAATTTCTACTATAACTAACGAAAGGGAATATGTAGCAATATTGGAGAAAGCCGTTGTGGAAATTCGCTCTGCCCCTAATACCATTGCAAAACAGATATAGAACAGCATTAATACGGTGTATTGGAATCTTGGTAAACTATTATTTGAAAAGCAATTAGCGGAAAGGTGCGGCAGTTGGGTAGTAAAACAATTGTCGGTTGATTTTTAAAGGGAATTTCCTGATATGGTTTTTTCGGAAACTAATTTAATAGAAGAGTATCGGTATTACTTAACATAATCTAAATCATAGGAAAAATTTTACATTCAATGAACAAGGTTGACGAAAATCTAAATATGCAACATGGCAAATCGCTATCCTCGTATGTAAAAAGCACCGCAATAATTATTTCGTTGCGGCGCTAAAATAGTTTTAGGTTTATAAGTCTTTTTATTTATTTATTCTCCGGAAGGTTTAGGCAAAGCGGTATTAATATTAACAGGAATTCCAAAGTTTGGACTACCATCTACATTCCAACTAAATTTTTGAATACGAATGTTGCGGGTAACTCCACAACCTTGTCCGGCACTTGAATTTGCATGATATACTATCCAATCTTCAGTATCATTAGGAGATTTGAAGAAAGCATTGTGACCAGGGCCAAAAGCATTGTTTTGTGGTGCTTTAGAAAATACTGGTTGTGCTGATTTGTTCCAACTATTTATCTGCAAAGGATCAGCACCATTATTTAATGTCAGCATACCTAAAGTATAATCGTCCGTCCAGCAACCACTGGCTGAATAAATTAGAAATATGTTGCCACTAGAATTTTTTAATATCTCAGGACCTTCATTTACGGGACCCCCATTTATTTCCCAGGAAAGTTCAGGTTTTGTTATCACCGTGGTTGGGGTTGCCAATGTCCAGGGATTTGTCATCTTCGCAATGTATATGTTTTGATTTTGAAAAGATATATTAGGCCTGCCACTCCATAAAAGGTATTGGTTGCCATTAGATGAAAATACAGTACCATCAATTGCCCAAAAATTGGCATCGCTATTCATTATTTTACCTTTATCAATCCAGGTACCTGTTGTAGGGTCAGTGCTGCTATTTTCTAAAACCCAAATCCGCTGAGTACTATCGGGGCCTGAACCAGCAGTGTAATACACGTACCATTTATTATTAATGAAATGTAATTCAGGTGCCCATAAGTTAGAAGAATTAGGTGTATTGGCCATTGCTGAAAAAATAGTAGTTGTAGGAGCATTACTAAGAGCTGACATGGTTTTTGTTTTCCATATTACAACTTTATCTCCTGATGTTTGGGTGTAATAATAAAAGCTATCTTTTTTAATAACCCATGGGTCAGATCCTGCCATTATGGGATTAACAAAAGTTTTTTCAATAACTACCGGAGGTGTTATAACACCTGGATCCAAAACCTTTTTACTGCAGAATGGCAATAATATAGTACAAAGTAATATTAATAAAATTATTTTTTTTTGCGTGTGTTCTAACATACTGATAGTTAAATTAAACTATTTTATTATGGCTTGGATAAAATAGGTTACTTAGTTTTTAATGCTGTTATTTTCGTAATAAAGTCTACTTCAGTTTGTTTGTAAGGCTTTCCATCTCTATAAAAAATATCATGAAACCATAAATCTGGCTGAGTGGTATACTTTTTACTCCAACTATCCCAAGGGAAAATGGTTTGAGATTTACCACTTACCAAACCCCAATTAAATATCGCAATTTTATATTTTTTTGCTACAGGCATTGAGCCTTCAAATGTACTGCCGTTGCCACGTGACATATATTCTGTGCATATAATTGGACGATTATAACGTTGCAACCATTGTATACGTTTTTCTATTTCTTCTCCGCTATCATAATTATGAAAAGAAATTATATCAGATTGTTCAACCATCATTTTTTCAATCGGTTTTAAGCTATCAGCATTAGACCAATCACCTGCCCAAATACCTGATGTGATGGGCTGAGAAGGATTTGCGGATCTTGTCCAAATAAATACTTTTTGTAGTAAATTACTAACCTGCTTTACTTTATCATAAGCCTCGAAGCGGCCATAACTGCTATTGTTTGTATTATCAGGTTCATTCCAAACATCCCAACCTAATACCCTTTTATCTTTACTAAAAAAGCCAACTACATCTACCACATATTTTTTTAACCTTGGGTATTGCGTTAAATCTTTTAATGCATCAGCACCAGGACTTTGCACCCATCCGGAATTATGAAGAAAGGGCGCAGGTTCGTGTTGCTTACCCTGATGAGGAAAGGGATCCCAGCAAGAATCAAATAAAACAAACAAAGGCTTTATGTGGTATCGGTTAGCAATACGAAGAACAATTTCCATGCGTTTTTTAAAGCCATCAGGATCTTGTTTATATGCAAGGTCATGCAAAAATATACGCATTGTATTCATGCCTAATGCGGCTGCCCAGCCAAACTCTCTGGAAATCGTAGTAGTGTCAAATGTTTCAGCCTGCCACATTTCTAACTCATTAATTGCAGTACTGGGCAAGAAGTTTGCACCTACCAACCATGGTTGTTTGCTATACCATTCTGTTGCTTTTGCAGCAGTCCAAATTGGTCTTCCTGTATCATTTTTTTGTGCAGTTGTTTTAAAAACCATTAAAAAAAATAAGGGGAAAATAAATTGAAGATGTTTCATAAGAGTAAATTTATTTAAGAGGTAAAAAATAAACTTCATTGCAGCATATACTACAATGAAGTCTATAAATATATTTTATTATAAACAGCTAATAATAACTGCTGTTTTATTTAATAATTTGGGTTCTGTTTTAGGTTTGGATTAATATCTAATTCAAAAAGTGGAATTGGTAAAAATTCGTTTTTACCTACTATAAAATTATTAAATCCTGCGTCATTTGAACCCAAAGTAGGCTTTAGATCACCCCATCTTGCTAGGTCTTCCCAACGGTGTCCTTCGCATGAAAGTTCAGTAATACGCTCATGTTTTAGTTGTAGAAGAAATGCTTGTTGATTTAAGCCTGGCATGGTAATGCTCAACGCACTTAAACCAGCTCTCAGCCTTACTTTATCTACAAAAGGATATGCCTGAGCGGTTTGTCCCGTGGCATTCATTGCTTCTGCATAAAGAAGTAAAATATCTGCATAACGGAGATAGCGGTAATTATTACCTGAATGAAATACTTCACCATTCATAGTAGCATCATCTAAAAATTTTCTTAAATAAACAGTATTATTTGTTGCAACTCCAATTGGATCGTTTTTATCATTTGAATAATTTAATGAATTCCATGATCTGCCATAAACCATTGTAAATTCAGGTCCTTTTACATCTGTAGAATCATATAAAAAAGAAGCCTCAATGCGGGAATCTCTTTGACCATTTACCTGATTCTCTTTTAGCATTTCCCATACCAACCAACGGTGCGCTTGTCCATCAGTAAATCCAATAGGGCGGGGAGCAAAAAAAGGAGGTATAGAAGTGCCATAATTTAATTTATCAGGCGTGTTGTTAGGGTTACCATCGCCTGCATCATTGTCATAAGAATCAATTGGATTAGCCGCGTTTTGAAATTCAAAAACCGATTCTGAATTATTCTCGGAAGTTTCTAAAAAGTTACTTCTATAATTTGGAGTAAGGCTATACAATGCAGCCCCAGGACCGTCTATCAACCATTTAAATGCAGTTTTAGCTAATTCATATTTACGTAATTGCATGTAAACTTTGCCCAACATTCCATAAGCGGCACCTTTTGTTGCTCTTCCTTTATTGTTAGCATCATAGCTATCAGGTAAAACAGTAGAAGCGTCTGTGAAGTCTGTTATTGCTTGGTTATAAACTTGCTCCTGCGTAGATGTTGCCGGATAATCTGTAGGCGTGGAGGCGTGAATTAAAATAGGAACGTTACCATAATGCTGCCCTAAAATATAATAAAAAAGCCCCCTCATTAATTTTGCCTCTCCCAATAATTGTGATTTTACAGTAGCATCCATTTGAATGGAAGTTACATTATCCAATACCTGATTGCAGCGATTAATTCCGATATAACAATCACCCCACAAACCTGATATTAAACCATCATTATAATTGTCATATTTAAACTGATCAAAATAATTACGGATCCAGGGTGCCGGACTAGTACTAAATCCTTCATCGGCACGTACGATGGTTAAAAAGTGCATCCACCTGCCTAAAGAACCGCGGTGATAAGTACTGTAAATTGCATTAACTCCTTGTTGTGCATCCGCACCGGTTTTCCAAAACTGTTGCGTAGTAGCTTGGTTTGGATTTACAATATCCAATTCTGTTTTTTTACAGCTCGTAACAATCAATGCTGTTAATGCTATAATAATTAATTTACTTTTCATTTATGAATGAGTTTTAGAATTAAAAATCGGCTTGAATACCAAATGAAATAATACGGCTTGATGGCCAGTTACCTGCGTCAAAACCTCGTGAAATTATACCTGTTCCTTGTACATCAGGGTCAAG
>JACMQU010000051.1 GCA_014376805.1 Bacteroidia bacterium | reverse complement strand
GGTAGCCGATATTCCTTCATTTCCCATAACGGCCCCGGTTCCTGCTGCTCCCCATGCTACTGTTATACTGTTGGTTCCCTGCCCTGAAGCGATTGCACCGCCGTTAACAGTCCAGGCATAAGTTCTGCCTGTGTTTGATGCCGTACTATATGTTGTGCTGTTGTTGGCACAAATAGATGTTAAGCCACTTATTACAGGTGTTGGATTTGGATTGATGGTTACATTATAAGCTGCTGTTGCAGTATTACAAGAGGTAGCCGATATTCCTTCATTTACCATATCGGCTCCGGTTGCTGCTGCTCCCCATGCTACTGTTATACTATTGGTTCCCTGCCCTGAAGCGATTGTACCGCCGTTAACAGTCCATGCATAAGTTCTGCCTGTGTTTGATGCCGTACTATATGTTGTGCTGTTGTTGGCACAAATAGATGTTAAGCCACTTATAACAGGTGTTGGATTTGGATTGATGGTTACATTATAATTTAAGGTAGTTGTTTTACAACCGGTAGCATTATTTGAATCTCTTACCATTACTGTTCCTGCACCTGCACTTCCCCATGAAACACTAATGCTGTTGGTACCCTGTCCAGAGCTTATGTTTCCACCGTTAGCCGTCCATACATATGTTCTACCGCTATTTAAGGGTGTTGAATAAGTAGTGCTGTTATTAGCACAGATTGCAGTTACACCCGTAATTATAGGGGTAGGATTTGGATTGATGAGAACGCTGAAAGTATTTGAAGAAGCTTTACAACTTGAATTATTTAATGAATCGGTAGTAATTATTGAACCTGAGCCTGATGCCCCCCAGGTAATATTTACATTTGATGAGCCCTGGCCTGAATTAACAGTACCTCCTGTTACAACCCAAGTAATTGTATGGCCTGTGTTAGCCGGCACATTGTATGCCTGAACCGAATTGGCACATACAACATTGTTGCCTGCAATAACAGGAATTACAACACATTGGTCTGACCCTGTAAAAACTCCAAAGCCGGCAACATTTGCTGTATTGCTAATCCTGTTATTAACTACATCTAAAGTTGATGAGCCTGTTAAAGGATTATATGGATTACTTCCTGATTTCTGAACTATGTTTAAAGATGTTTCATTAGGCATATTACCCAATAATGCTTCATCATAAGTTAGCGTAAAATTAGCATTATAATTACTTCCTGATGCAGTGGAGATATCTAAATAACTGTTGAGATAGTTGAATGCAGTATTTAGGGAAGGAGGATTAACACCTGTATAATACTTAACGTCAAGTGCCGATGGATATGATCCACCTGCGCTTATCCAGTTAATTCTTCCAATCTCTCTGTTGGCAAAAGTAATTAGTTGGGTTTGTCCTGATGCAATGCTGTTTGAAAGTGTAGCAGAAGGTGGAATAGATGTTGGGGTAAATTCAAATGCACCTATGTCGGTTCCAAAACCAAATGTAGTGCCACGTGTAGCCCCGTTAAAATCTGATGCGGTGTTAAGTGTAACAGAACCCGCAATACCTTTACCATTCGAATACCATGCATCTGGATTTGAAGTTATAATTGATAAATCAGCATTGGTAATATTGGTAAAAAGATTGTTTATATTTAATTGTCCGGTGCCTGTTCCTGCTTGAACACTGTATGACAAATTATCGGTTAAAGAGATGCTTCTCCAACTATTTATATCTTTATCTACCGAACCCCATAATCCAAGTGTATTTACATTGGCACTGCTCAACAGGTTATAACTACCACCTGTAGATACCCAACCTGTTCCAATTGGGTTAGTTGGGAATTGAGCCTGGTTGGCAAGAACATAATGTTTACCTGTACCACCTGACCTGTTATTGATAAAGATATTGTTGATCAGGTTTACATAAGATGTAGCTTCCGAGGTTGAGTTATTCCCCCTTTGGTAAACATAAGTTGGAATATTTCCAGAAGCCGCAGTTCCGGTAATCAGGATAGAATTATACATTGCATTCACCGTATATGATCCAAAACCTAATTGCCAGATTCCTACAAATTGCGTATTGGTAGTTTGTGAATTCCCTAAAACAATTTCATTGTTTTGTATATTAACATTGTTGCCCGGTACACTTAAAACAATACCACTTGCTGTTGGTGGCGGAAAAGCATTGTTAATTGTTGAAAGATTCCTGATGTCATAAATCTTATTTTTATTGATGAGTGCTGATGTTGCACTAGTAAGAAATACACCCATCGCATTAGTACTTACTCCACCGGTATTTGCAGCATTAAGATTATAAATTGTATTCTGACTAATCATATTTCCGCTTGGCGATGATCCGCTATAGAATATCCCTAACACGGCAATAGTTCCATTTGTGCCGGCAGAGTTACTGTTTGATGAAATATTATAAATATTATTGCCCGTAATCATACCAATACTCGAACTTGTAAAACCAATACCGGTAACTCCGTATGAACCATTTAAAACGGATGTTATATTGGCAATGGTATTATTAGAAATAATGGTGGTTGGTGAAATTGCATAAGTAATAGAAATACTTATCGCATTAAAAGAACCCGTGGAGTTCTGAGTAATACTGTTGGGTGTAGTTGCATGTCCGATAGTGTTATTAGAAATGGTCATAATACCACTTGATGAGTTAATAGCGAACAATTGGTTACTGCTTCCGGAGTTAAGATAAATTCCCTGAATTGCATTACCTGAAATATTAACAACATCAGTACTGGCATTAGTAATACCAAATAGTGTTCCTGTACCCAGCAGTGTAATACTGCTTATATTGGTTGGATGCCCGATAAGGTTATTGGTTATGTTAAATTTACCGAAAGGAAGATTGATTCCTGTAAAGCCCATCGAACCTGTTCCAATCATGCTGATGTTCTGGATTGAGTTACCCGATACGGTATTAAAGCCGGCAGTTCCAACGTTTAAACTTATTCCTGTAAAAGTTCCAAAGGAGGAGTTGTTTGTCCAGGTTCCTGAAGCATTTGCAGCCGAACCTCCAATATAATTATTGCTGATTGTATTGCCGCTAGAGAAAATACCTGTGTTCATCTGAATTCCAAACATAGTAAGTCCGTTGTTTTGAGCAACTGAATTATAATAGAAACTATTACCAGAAATATTCCATGCATTTCCATTGTTAAAATCAATGAAAACACCATTGGTACTATAGTTCACAAATTCATTATTACTAATAATATTATTTGTGTTCAAAGCTGTTATAGTACCAGAAGAGTATATACCATTTAAAGGAACACCGGCAGGGAAAATGGCAGATTGATCATTTCCTATTACACAGCCAATAATGGTATCATTGCTATTACCTGATGCTCCGTTTGTAAAGCCAAATTGAATTGTACCTGTTCCTAAACTTGTTGAACCGCCTTCTACATTCAGATTACTGAATTTACAGCCTGTAGCATCATTTATTAAAAATATAGTTGATGCTGTTGTATTGCTGTTTCTGATGCGCAATTTTTTATCCGTACTCACGCCAAAAACAGCTGGTACACCAGTAAGTTTAACCCTGTCGGCACCATCAAATCTGATTAAGCCCTGAATCATATTACCAAATAATAATCTTTCTGTAGTGGTTAATGAATCGGGTCTGATGGTAAGCGAATAATTACCTGCTCCATTCTCACCCATTTGCAATAAACTTACAATTCCGGGTTCGTTAATATTTGAAGTAATCCTTGCTTCTATACTCCCTGAGATACTTCGGTTATTAAGGAAGTCAAATAATCCACCAATACCCGTAAGCGTTGGAAATGTTTGTCCAACACCAACATTCAATATAGTTCCACCGGCAATCTGTGGGAAGATCTGGTACATACCCGGTATAAGAGGATGACTGGATACAGTGTTTACATTTGTAGCCACCGCATAAGGAACGTTTGAAATGATGTTACCTGCGTTATCCTGAGCTAGCACATAGTATAAAATAGAGTCATTCGGATTTACGGATCCTAAAGCAGTATAATCAAGACTAAAACTAAACGTTGCATTGGTACTCGTGCCTGTAACAGAAGATGGTGCAGCACTTGAATAAGTTCCGTTTACACCTTTTTTGAAATAAACTTTTGGCATGTTAATCCCCGTTATTGGTATGCCCCCGTTATCCTGAATATTTACCCCTGTAAATAATCGGGGACCAATATTATCTCCTGTATTTGCTAATGGTGTAAAGGTTATCGTTGGTACAAATAAATCCGGACTAAATGTAAAGTTACCGGCCTGTGCACCTATATCTGCTGGAGTTAACAAACTTCTTGTATTACCATCAACATCAACACCCACGGTATTGGAAGTTGTAACATCACCCAAACCTTCTGCAGGATTAGTTGTGTTCAGCCTTAAATTTACTAAAGAGGCAGAACCAGTAGCATTTACAAAGAACCCTGTTGTTGCTTTACCACTGTTATAATCCAAACCTGTTGCCAGGTTCCAGCTTAATGCTCCATTTAAGTTATTGTAATTTCCTACGGCGCCAATTAACAAAGCTCCATTACCTGTTGCTGCAAAAATATTATTGTTACTGGCCACACGTAAGGAATCAAAAAGTTTCATACTGTAGTTAAAACCATTTGCACTGCCGCCGTTGTTGGCAGCATTATAAAAAATATTATTTTTTAACGTAAGTAAATTATTTGTTGTCATTTGAACCGATTGCAGGAATGCATAGGTATTGGTTGCACCTGCATTTGGGGATCCTCCAACATAAACTGTGTTGTGATAGAAATAGTTTGTATTTGAAACAGAACTCCATATACCTCTAATTTCTGTTTGTCCGGTTGCAGGAATTCCATTTGAATCAATACCCAAGCGAATCATATTATTACTGAAAGTACTAGTGCCTCCAATATTATAAATACCAACAATTAAACCCGGGCCTGCACTTGCGTTTCGGATACTGTGTATATTATTTCTACTTACTAAATTGATACCTGCAGTTGAGTTACTGTAATAAAATCCTAATACATTACTAGCTACCGGCAGCGCATTTAAATATTGCAAAGAATGGATTGTATTTAGACTGAAATTATTATTAGAACCGCCGGCAGAATATGCCATTCCTATTAATGGAGATGAAAGTGTAGTGCCCGAACTGATACTGTTAATATTAAGATTTCTTATGATATTACCAACAACTGTATTATTGCTACCTACTGCATCATATAAGCCAATAACCTGACCCGACACGGCAGTTATTGGCAAACAACTTATGTTCTGAATAACATTATTAGTAATAACGTTGCCACCTAGTCCGCCAAAAATACTCATACCGGTTATAGCTGCTGAAGTTGCTATTCCAGTTGCAGATGACGGGTTAACTATATTACTGATAGAATTACCTGAAACTATGTTTGAACCTCCACTGATGATCATACCATATATGACCGAAATATTTGCTGAGGTATTATTGAGGTTCGTTAAGCCATTAATTGTATTGTTACTTATCGTTTGATTTGAACTTCCTGACCCCAATGAAATACCGATAATTGCAGAGGAAGTTGTTGTTGAAGCGTTAGCTGTATTAGTAGTTAAATTTACAATGTTATTATTGGCAACAAGCGTAGTATTAATACTTCCAGACTGAACCAAAATACCACGAATTCCCCCTAACGTTGTAGTAGCATTATTATAAAACATATTTCCAATAATGTTACCCGACAGCGTTGCATTAGCGGAAGTCTGACAGAAAATACCATAATGCAAAGTAGCAAATGAACATATAATTGAATTGGCATTACTTAAATGTCCGATAGTATTATTGGAAGTTGTATTCACTCCCCCGCTTATCAGTACACCTATGTTTTGCCCACCTGTATTAGAAAGATTCTGTATTGTATTGTTGTTTATATAAGATCCTGTAATAACCCCCACATTGCTTATAATGCCATTAAACGTTGATCCGATTGGCATTGGGTTGCCGGCACAAAATAAATCAGACCCTCCAATATAATTGCCCGAAATAGTATCATTGTTTGAAGGGAGGCCGGCAGAAAGATTTACACCTCTTGCCACTATCCCCGAGGCTGATGCCAAATTATAAAATACGTGATTATTGGTTACTTTAATATTACTGCCTGTTCCTGCCTGAAAACTTATGGCATCAGAACCCATGTTCCTGAACTTACAATTACTTACAGTTATGTTATCGTTTTCTTTACCCGATGTTCCGTTAACATAAATTCCATATATAGGAGCAATATTCGGGTCATCATTTCTGAACCAGCAATTATTAAAGGAAATATTATCATTACCATTAGTTGCATTTGTAGTTGATATAAATACAAGAGCATTGCTGGTAAACAAAGTTTGTCTTCCCTGAACAATAACATTATTAAATGAGATATTATTTACATCATTAAGTAATTGCAATGTAGAATGAAGGAATGAAGTAGTAGGTGAAATATTTGTGATAACAAGGTTAGTATCATTTATTGTTCCCGATGCGCTTATACCGGTAAAGTTAACATTTTGCGCCCCGTTTAGTCTTATCATGGCCTGTGTTTGAACAGCGCCTGTTATTAATTTTTTAGCATTCGATCCAGGTCTTATGGTTAATGAATAACCATAGGTTCCCAAGTTACCATTACTCACTTCTAACCATCTGTTTAGCCCAACTACACCACTTTCTAGGAGAGTATCACTCATGATATTAACGGTTGTGTTCCCTTGTAAAATTCCATTGTTAATCATAAAAAACACACCGCTTGTATCATTAGCCGTTAAACTGGTCTGGCTATAACCCGCTCCCACATTTATGATGGTAGCAAGCGCAGAAGATATTCTGTAACTACTTAAAGTTGCAGGTGTTGTTGTTATTGTGTTTACATCTGAACCTACCCCATAAGTAGGTTTTATAGAAAGATTGCCTGCAGTATCCTGAGCGGCTACAAAATAAAAGATGGTATCACCGGGAAGTACATTCGCTAATGAAGTTGCATTGAAAGTAAAGTTCCAAACACCATTTGCAGCAGTACCGCTGGCAAGGGTGCCAAAAGCAGAAATAAAAGTTCCGTTTAGCCCCTTACGGTAATAAGATACCGGAGTAACAATACCTTTATTATCGGCAATAGTGGCTGCAAAATTCTGATTACCCAATGACGAAGTATTTGTTAAAGGAGTATAAGTAATAACCGGTGCAAAAAGATCGGCACCTTTTATAAAATCGCCTGCATCTGCTCCAATATCTGTTGGGGTTAAATTAGCTCTTGTTGTGCCGTCAAAATCATCATTTACAAATCCGGATACTGATGGATCACCTGACCCTTCTATTGGATTTATTGCTGCTGTATGAAGATCAACGGTTAGGTAATTGCCTGTTGGGTTAGCAAATTGCGGATTACCGGTACCACTGTTTATATCAAATGGATTAGAAGGCACAACCGACTGCCAGCCTGTTAATCCGGTTAATAGTGTATAGTTGGTAACACCTGACTGAACTAATACTCCATTGGTTCCTATAACAGATAATAAGTTATAATTTGATGTAATGTTATTATTATCAGCATAACGTAATGCAATATTTAATCCAGTGGCTGTACCTCCGTTTGAAGTATTATTTACAAAAATATTATTTCTAACATTTTGAGTAGAAAAGTTAAAGACAGAATAATATGCATACGTATTCTGTGCTCCTGCTAACGGGTTACTATTTACATAAAATGAATTATGATAAATACTATTTGCCGAACTAGTGTTTATATACATTCCGTAAATAGTATATTGTCCGGTAAGAAGATTACCCGCTGAATCGATCCCTACACGAACCATATTGTTCATAGTAGTCATTGATCCACTGTTTAAATAAATGCCCGTTAAAGTTGCTGTTGAACTTGTGCCCAATCTTAAGCTATGAACAAAATTCTTTTGTATAGAGTTATTACCTGAGATAGATGATCCACCAAGAATCCCTATAATATTAATGCCTGTTGCTGAAGAATTCAGACTATGGAGATTATAAACTGAATTTCCTGAAATATTAATATTATTAAAAATTGTAGTGTAATTAATACCTAAAATGGAAGCACTGATTCCTGTTGAAGCAGAACTACTGAATGAATTAAGATTTCTAACAATATTATTACTGATGGTAGTGGTAGCGCCTGAAGTTGCCACTATCCCTTCTGTTTGTGTTGAACCAACAGTGGGTGCCCACAATGTATCTATTAGGTTATTATTAATAATATGTCCAACACTTCCCGAACCTTGCCATATTCCTATTAAGCCGGCAGCTGAAGTGGATCCAGTGCTTATTCCTGAATTAGATAAATTTCTAACCTGATTACCACTAATTGTATTAACACCTGATGAAGTTCCAATTCCAATTAATTGCACTGAAGCGGCGGTGTTGATTAAGTTAAGCCCACTCACCGTATTGTTTGTGATTACCTGTGCAGCATTAAAACTAGATACAATAATACCGTTCATTGCAGCGGTAGTAGTTGTACCTGAGTTTAGCGAATTACTAGACAATTGCCTTATTGTATTGTTATTTACTATTACTGTTTGAGATGTACTTGAAACAGCAATTCCCCTGAGTGCAGTGCTAAATCCTGCATTATTTGCATATAAATTGGCTACCAGGTTATTAGAAATATTAACGGTTGCAAAACCCGAATAGTTAATTGCAATCATAGGGTTTGAGCCTGCAGAAACAATACTGTTTAAAGTTGTAGCATGACCAATAGTATTACCCGTTATATTACCAATATTAGCAACACCTCCAATTGCAGTAATACCATTTATAGTACCCGCAGAAGTTGAACTGTAATTAATATTCTGAATAACATTACCCTGAATACTTGTACCCGAAACTACACCGGAATTTGAGGTAATTCCTGTAAAAGTAGCCAGCGAACCCGTATTTAAAAATGGTGAGCCAGCACAAAACCTCGCTGAACCACCTATATAATTACCACTTATTGTGTTGGCATTTGTTGATGCACCGGCAGTAATAGCTATGCCTGTGTAACTGCTTGCTAAAGCAACCGGATGGTTATAGTAAAAATGGTTATTTAAAATATTCATTCCATTTCCAATGCCAAAACCAATACTGATGCCTGTATTACTAAAGTTGAAAATATTATTGTTAATAATATTTAAATTATCATTTTCTCTACCTGATGTACCAGAAACATTTATTCCCTGAAAAGATGAAGCAGCTATATTATCAGAATATATTTGGCAACCGCTAATAGTAATATTATCATTCCCATTACCTGTGTTTGCATTTGATATAATAACTTGCCCACTACCTGTATTTCTTCCCCTGATTACTATATTATATAATGAATCATTGGAAGCATCATTATTTAAAATAAATACGGCGGCAGAAACTGCATTAGTAAATACAAGGTTGGTATCAGTTAAATTACCTGTTGGAGAAATACCACTAAAGGAAACATTACTTGCACCAGATAATCTAATCAACCCTGAAAAAGAAGATCCGGATAATATTACCTGCGTATTTGTTTGAGGTTTAATTGTTAAACGATATCCGTAACTACCCGCAATACCTGCGTTAGATTGTGTTATTGGGTTCAATGCCGTTAAACCACTTTCTGTTATATTACCTGTAATTAAAGCTAATGTATTTCCTGTTATAGCTCCATTGTTGATCCTAAAGAATAAACCTGAGGTATCAGCGGCTGTTAAACTTGTTATGCTATTGCCCGGGCCAACCAATACAAGTGGATCTAAACTCGGGTTGATCCGGAAGAATAATGGAAATGAAGTTGTTGGCAATGTTGTGTTTGGTGCAGGATGAATTGTAATTGTATTTACGTCTGAAGCTACTGCATAAGGTGCCTGCGAAGCAATATTGCCTGCGCTATCTTGTGCAACAACATAATAATAAATTGTATCGTATGGTAATACACCACCAACAAGAGAATTATTGATAGTGAAATTCCACTGTGCTGCGCGCGCTGTTCCGGTAGCAAGTGTTCCAGCAGTGCTAAAATACTGTCCATATAATCCATTGGTTGCACCGGCACCTTTTTTATAATAAATTCTTGGAACGAGTGCACCGCTTGTATAAATTCCACCGTTATCAATAATAGAAGTGCTTAAGGTAACATTAGAAGTTAAAAGGGTATTTGGAATTGCTGTATAAACAATCTGGGGAGGAAATAAATCTGCTGACAAAACAAAGTTGCCCGCATCAGCGCCAATATCTACCGGTGTGCGCGAACCACGCGACTGGCCATCAAAATTATCCGTAGTAGAAACAGAATTATCGCCCATACCTTCAATAGGAGTTGGAGATTGAACTCTCATATTTACGGTTGTTGCTGATCCGTTTGGCAGTATCAGATTAGGATTACCAATGCCACTATTTACTTCTAATTTCGTGGCGGCATTCCATCCGGTAACACCTGTTAAGGTTGTATAATTTAAGCCGGTAGAAATCATATTGGCAAAAGTGCCTCCTGTACCGGGTGTATAAAATAAATTATAGTTACTATTAATATTGGTGGTGTTAAAAATTCTGATACCATAATGCAGTCCGGTACCACCTGAATTACTTGAAGCATTATAAAAAATATTATTTCTTACATCAACACTTCCTGTTGTTATGTTGGTTATAAAATCTACAGCATAAGATGCAGAACTTCCACTTGTATAGTTACCATTCATATAAACGGTATTGTGGTAAATTCTCAAGCCAATTTGCCCTGCCACATTTCCATAAAGGTTTGATGCCATATAAATACCCCTGTTGAGGTATTGACCTGTTAATGCAGTACCGGCATCATTAACCCCCATTTGGATAAAGTTATTTTGAAAAGTTCCATAACCTAAACCTATTGCAATACCACACATACCAGCACTAACACCCGAGGTTACAAGATTGAAGTTACGTATATTATTTTTTGCAACATTAGATGTGTTACCCGCAGTAATTGTGCTTGAAGTATAAAACATTCCTAAAATCTGAACGGCAGCAGTAGGATGTGTATTGCTTAAGCTGTAAATATTATTTTGAGAGATATTAAGATTAAGTAAACCACTTGAGTTATTGTATAAACCTATAATAGAGGAAGAATTATTAACGCCAGTGCCACCACTTGTTGATGTTATTCTTTTTATAGTGTTGCCTGTAATAGTATTACCAGAGTTACCTACAACATACATTCCCTGAACAATTGTATTTCCTGTTCCTGAATAAACCAGTGAATCAATCGTATTACCAGTTAAAGTTAATAAACTGGTTGAGTTGGCCATAATACCATTTATACCTGCTGCCGTAGTTGAGCCTATATTTAAATTTCTAGTGTTCAAACCATAAATTAAATTATTTGAAGCTGTTATAATACCCGATTGAAAACAAATACCATTAATAATACCTGTAGCACTTGTATTTATGTTAGATAAATTACGGATGTTATTATTACTTACCGTTGAGTTGGTGGCTGAAACTACAATACCATTTAAACCGGCACTTAAAATTGAATTTCCAGAGGTGGTATTGGTAATAATATTGGCAACACTATTGCTGTTTATTACATTTACCGCACCTGCTGTAACCACAATACCTGCAGTGTTATGTCCGGCCGAAGTCCCGTTTACCATTACTCCCGCGTTGCTGCCTATGGTATTATTATTTATATTCTGAGGGTTGCCTGAAGAACTACATCCTATTCCTACCATAGATGCTGCAGTTGTGGTTCCTGACAAACTTGTTGTTGTATAAAAATTATAAAGTGTATTACCCGAAATATTTACAACTGAACCTGCAGAATTAATGATCCCTCTTAAGGCACCTGAGGTTCCAATATTGCTATCTGTTAGGTTGGCAATCATGTTATTGGTAATGTTAATTATACCCGATCCTGAATTTATTATGCCTTGCACAGCACCGTTATTTACCGAACGGATACTTGATGGATTACTTGCATGACCTATTAAATTACCATTGCTTCCGCCAATGGTATAACTGCCCGACCCAAGTGTATTGATACCAATAAAAGTATAAGTACCGGCAGTATTAGAAAGATTGATGTTTTGAATAACATTGCCTTGAACATTTGTTGGGCTAACGCCAAATGAAGATTGGGCCGCTATGCCCGTTAACGACCCGAAAGAAGAACTAATGTTCCATGGAGCACCACTGCAAAGTGGACCACTTCCTCCAATATAATTACCATTAATAGTATGACTAAATGATGATGGATTGCTCGTAAATGAAGAAGGCTGAAAATTGATAGCCATCATGGTATTAGAAGTTGTAGTAGCTGTGGTATCATAAAAACTATTACCATTAATATTCCAGAACGAACCATTTCCATTATTCGTAGAATTAGCAATTACCCCGTTTAAGGTAAAGGCATAAATATTGTTATTGGTAATGTTTAAATAATCATTTTGGGCTATTGTAGATTGCCCTTGTACAAAAATACCATTGGCTAAAACAGGAGGATAAGCCGAACTTCTAATACTACAATTTGAGATAGTAATACTATCATTTCCATTTAATGCTATAGTTCCGCCAATAAAAACAGATCCACTTAAAGTATTTGAATTGGCACTATAGATTGTGCAATAATTTATTCCATCACTTACTGCATCATTTAAGAATTGAACCACAGGTGATGTAGTGTTGGCATTTATAAACTTAAGGTTACTGCTACCAACACCTCCTGCTCTTCCATCAAATGTAAAATAATTACCCCCGCTAAATGTAATTAATGAGGTTGCATTACCTTGTATAACAACATTAGCATTTCCTGATGATGGTCTCATCACAATTTGTCTGGATGCGCTCATACCGGGATAAGCATTAATGACGATCGGAAATGTTTCCGAAGGGCCATAAAAATTATCTGTGAGACTAAAGGTAACCGGACCAATAGTACCTACAAAATTCAGTTCGTTGATGGCAGCCGTTATGGTTGTATAGTCACCAGTTGAACCAATATTATAATTTCCCGTAAGCCTCGGTCTTATTGTTCTGCTTCCGGCAGGTAAAGTAACGGTAGGGGCATAACCGGTGCCTCCTACTTTAACAGAATCACATCCTGCATCTACTACATTATTACTTACTGCTGTAGCAGAAATATCATAGGAAACCCAGAAATAATTTGTTCCTGATTGTAAAGGCTGTGTGCCGGCAACCGAATAATTAGCGCCCGGCGATACCACTGTGCTTCCAAATTGTGTTGTAGTTGCGAATACTGAACTTGTTCCTGTATAATAAACTTTCGCATTTGTAATATCAGTTAAACTTGTAGTACCACTTGTATTTAATTGCAACTGTGTAAGATTGGAAACAGGAAGGATACCTGTTGTTACAATTTGAATACCTATTATCTGTTGATTTGCCACTCCGGTAGCAATAGGATTAATAACAGTTTGAGTGGTGGTAGAAGAGGCATATAACATAGGAGGTGGAGGCAATATATTTATAAAATAATCCTCCGCTTCACCATAGGTGCTTGTACCGCAACCATTAACGTTTGTTGGTATGGCTGCATAATTATTTATAATCCTCATACGGGTAACACCCGTTAAGCCGGTAATTGGAAATGCAATAGTTCCATTTGAACTGGCTCCTGTAACACCTGTATACGGCAAATCGAATCTTTCTCCCAGATCAGCCCAGTTGCCATTTTGATTAAAATCAATGAATACCGAAGCACCCATCGGATAGGATGTAGAATTATAAATTGGGTAAACATTAATATTATAACTGGTGCCATAACTAAAGTTTACAGGTGTAAGCCCGGTAAAATCTGTATAACCACTTGTTGAGGTAGCATTAGGTACTTGCGGTGTTGGGGTAGCTGTAGGGTTAATCAGACTGCCAAAGGTAACCTGTCCTATGGTACCGGTAACAGTAGGATTGGAAGTAGAGGCCGAGCAATATGTTAAACAAGGCGCACCACTTATCATAGTAACCTTTTTAGGTGTTGAAACAGCATAATTGGTACCACAGGAAACACTATCCCTATAGTAAGTTAAAGTACTTTGTTGAGCAATATAAGAAGCACTTGTAGCTCCTGTAATATTAGACCAGGATATGCTATCAGGAGAACTTTGCCAGCGATGAACCAAACCAGAACCCGGAACTACATTTTGTGTACTCAGGTTAAAACTTATACCCACACATGCAGGATTCATAGATGCCACCGTATTTCCGGGATTTGGAGTTCCACTGCATGGAGGCTGTGGTAATATATTAATAAAATAATCTTCAACCTCACCATAAGTGCTGGTACCACATCCACTCACATTCGCTGGTATCGCTGCATAATTATTTATTACTCTCATCCGTGTAACTCCTAAAGTACCGCTAGTAGGAAAAGTTATTGTGCCAACGGAACTGGCTCCGGTAATTCCTGTATAAGGTAAATCAAATCGCTCTCCTGCATCGGCCCAACTTCCGTTCTGATTAAAGTCTATAAAAACAGAAGCTCCCATCGGATAAGAGGTGGAATTATAAATTGGATAAACATTGATATTGTAAATTCCTCCATAATTAAAATTTACCGGAGTTAAGCCGGTATAGTCTGTATATCCACTTGTGGATGATGTATTAGGCACCTGAGGTGTTGGAGTTGCAACCGGGTTAACCAAACTGCCAAATGTTAGCTGTCCGATTGTACCGGTAATAGTAGGATTGGATGAACTGGCAGTGCAGTAAACCAAACATGCAGCACCAGATGTCATAGTTATTTTTTTAGCTGCTGAAATACCAAAGTTGGTTCCGCATCTTACACTATCACGATAATATGTTTGAACAGTTTGTGTGGTTCCATAAGATCCTCCTGTAGCTCCTACTATATTTGTCCACGTAATACTATCTGATGAACTTTGCCATTGATGGATAACTCCCGTTCCATTAACCGCATTTTGTAAACTCAGTGTAAACGTTAATCCTGTGCATGCAGCACTCATTGATGATAATGTGTTGCCGGGAGCAGGTGTTCCAGAGCATGGTGGTGGAGTCCATTTATATCGTAAACCTAAGGATGGAGCTACTGTTGAACTTACCGCCATATCATTTGAAGTAACAGATGAAGAAGCTGTGGAGGTTTTCCAATTGGAAGTTGATGCGGTGCTTCTAGCTTGGTAATCTGATGATGAACTGCCGCTTAAACCAACCTGCACTGATCCCGAGTAAGCCGAGGTACTTGTCCATGGACCATAAACAATTTCAACACTGCCATTTGATTCAAGTAATTTTATTTGAAAATTATATTGTTCAGAGGTATAACTTGCAGTTTGATATTTTCCCCATTCGCGCCATTGCACCACACAAACACGGTTAGGAGCAGTTCCCTGTAAATCTAATCTTATATCTGATGTGGAAAGTCCTCTACCTTGCAAATCCTGATCAAATGCTGTAATGGTTTGAGCATTGGCCAGCGTACCTGAATAAATGGTAGAAGTTACTGACCCTAACCTTAAAAAACCATTTGCACTAATTCCCACTTGTGTGTAAGATGCTCCATTATACGTAAAGTTAAAACCAATGTTTACCAAAGAGTAATTGTTATCATCATCGGTTGAAGAAGCTGAAATCAAAGTACCTGCAGTTACAGGTGTGTAGGCAATTGAATCACTCGTAAAAATATAAGTGGAAATTTGTGCCTGCGTTTTTTGAAGCCCGAAAATCATAATTAAAAAAAGCAGAAACTTAAATCTTAAGCCATAACATAAAGGTTGATTTTTCATATAGTTTGATTTTTATTTTTTTTCAAATCAAAACTTAATGGACTATCAAAAAACTCCTCAATCTCACAACTAAATCTTACTAATTTTTTCTTCCTCCAACAAAAAACTTTTGAAGTTACTTGTTTTTTATTCAACACTATATTGATAATCAAATAGATACAGCGTGTAGGATTTCTTAATTTTATCTTAGTAAAATTTGTTTAATACTTGATTGCTTTTTTAAGGTTTTGTCCACTAAATTGTTTTATGAACATAGCAACCTTGAATTAGAAGTTTACACTTTTCATACCTAACGAGCGTTCGAAAAATTTAATACGGAGTATTTAGCATGTAAATGGCGATCATTTAGTGCCTGACTGTAATTAAAAATTTTTAATAAATGTTAAGAAAAAATGAATTTTATGTAAATTTTAAGAAATCACCTCCCAAACCATCATTATTTTATCGTCGCTAACACTCGCAAAATGGTTGTTATTTATCCATATAACTTTATTAACCGAAAAATGATGAGATTGGTTGCGATCTTTTTCCAGCACTTTTAACAATTTAAAAGTTTCGCTGTCCCATATTTTAATAGTCTTGTCCATGCTTGCTGTAACAAAAAACTCACCTGTAGGATCAAACGCAATAGAATTGATATGTAAGTTATGTGCAACTACGGTGTTAATTAATTTATATTCATTTAAAACATCCCATCTTTTTAAGTTTACATCTCTTCCACCACTCAATAAATAGCGGCCGCACGGCGAGTAACTTAAGGCAAATACCGAATTTGTATGATCCTGCAATTCTTGCAATAACATATAATTTTGAGCATTGTAAATTCTTATTATATGATCGCTGAAACCAACTGCAAATGATTGTTGATCTGGATGTAAAGCAATAACCCGGGCACTTTTTTCACTTGCTTTAAATAATTTTACTAACTTAAAATCTACCCTATTTAATACCCCTATAAAACCATCGCCTCCTGAAGTAATTATGTTTTCTCCCAACAATTTTATATCAAAAATCCCAAGCTTATGCAATTCAATATTTCTTACTTCTTTGTTATTTCCCAAATCAATAACATGCAGGTTACCAGAAGCAGTGCCCACCAGCAATTGCATTTTAGAGGCTAATATGAGCAGGCTATAAACCGGTTTTGGCATCTGGCAGATAAGTAAACCATCTCTATTGGCGTTAAGTTCCCATTCCACTACATTTCCATCTGCACCTCCCGTAATAATTTTGTTTTCATTTAATGAAGATAACAGCATATATATACTTCCGGTGTGGCCTGCAAATTGGGCAATTTTTTTAACTGTAATTTGTTTACTCATATTTTATTTAATAGCGTTCAAAAAATGAAACGAATATCCTAAACTTGCAGGGTTATGCCCATATTTCTCCAAAAAAAAATTGAACCCGATATTCTATTAGCATTATGGCATATTACAGAAACGAATGCTGAACTCAAAAATTTATTGAGTAAAGATTTTTTTGAACGCGATATGCACCTTAAAATGGATAATGCAGCAGCCAGTCATTATCTTGCAAGCAGAGTTTTACTCAACCAGCAATTTAAAGATGTACCGGTACATTTACATAAAAACAAATTTAATAAACCTTTGCTTGAATTAAGCGGAATTCCTTATCATGTTTCAATCACACACTCACATCATTTTGCAGGAATTATTTTAAGTAAAAACCTGGAAGTAGGTATGGACCTGGAAAAAACGGATGAACGGATCAATAGAGTTGCACATAAGTTTATGAATGAGAAAGAAGTTTCCTTTGCAGGTAAGGAAGATCAAGTGGTGGAGAAAACAATCATCTGGAGTGCTAAAGAAACATTATATAAAATATATGGTGAAAAAGAACTCGATTTTAAACTTCATTTGCATATCAAAAAATTTGTTTTAAATACACAAGGATCCATACAAACAGTTATAAAAAAAGATGATTATATAGGCCACTTTAATGTATATTATAAATGCTTTAAAGAGTTTATTTTAACCTACGCTGTTAACTATGAAGAGTAAGTTAAAAGTTCAAATAAATGTGTTAACACCTTACATTATAAACCAATATAATTGCGGTAATACACTATTTATTTGTTGCTTCTTATACTTCCTTATTATTCAAAAATAAAAACGATTAAAAAACTATATAAATAATTATAAAATAAATTCATAATAATGTTTCATAAAATAGAACATGTAGGTATAGCAATAAAAAATGCACAATTGGCTGAACCCATATTTAATGCACTTTTTAACCAAACGCCCTATAAAAAAGAGACCGTTGAAAGCGAAATGGTTCAGACCATCTTTTATAAAACAGGTTCAAATAAAATAGAATTGTTACAGGCTCTTTCAGAAGACAGCGCCATAGCAAAATTTATAGAAAAAAGAGGCGAAGGGATTCATCATATAGCATTTGCAGTTGATGATATTGTAGCAGAACTCTCCCGATTAAAGAAAGAAGGTTTTCAACTCATTAACGAAACACCGAAACGAGGAGCCGACAATAAATTAATTGCCTTTGTGCATCCAAAAGGAACACATGGTGTACTTATTGAATTGTGCCAGGAGATTGGAGATGAACTTACGCTTATGACAGGGGAGTAATGATGATGGTGTTAAATATATTATAAACTATAAGTTTTATTCAATAGCTTATTTCATCGATAAGACTTTTAAATTCGTTTATTGTTTTTTGATCCGAACTTATTTTTAATAGCTCAAGCCCCTTGTTTAAAAGAGATATCGCTTTCTCATCATTACCTGTTGCGTGCATAATAGTAGCTAAGCGGTAATAAACGGCCACCTTGTCTGGTTCAAGTTTCAAAACTTTATTAAAATATATAACTGCAAGGTTAAATTGGGTAAGTGCCTCAAACTCCATACCCAGTGCGTAAAGAGCAAAAGTGTCATCCTCATTTTCAGCAATCATTTGCAATAGTTTCTCAATTCGTTGTTTACGCATTTTTCATTGTTAATAATTATAATATTTTTGCCGCTCCAATAATATACAAAATCATATGAAAGTTTTGGTTTGCATTAGCAATGTTCCGGATACCACTACAAAAGTAAGTTTTACCGAAAACAACACGAAGTTTAATTCACAGGGCGTTCAGTTTATTATAAACCCTTATGATGAACTGGCCTTAACAAAGGCCCTCGAGCTCACCGAAAAACAAGGAGGTACAGTTACTGCCATAAATGTGGGGCTTGCAGAAACCGAACCTGCAGTTAGAAAAGCACTGGCTATAGGTGCAACAGACGCCGTGCGCATAAACGCCGAACCGGCAGATGCTTATTATGTGGCAGAACAAATAGGAGCTTATGCTAAAAATGAAAACTTCGACCTTATATTAACCGGCCGCGAAAGCATAGATTACAACGGGGGTATGGTTGCCGGCCTGCTTGGCGAAATGTTGGGCATACCAAGTATAAATGTTATTACTTCTATAGAAATTGAAAATGGAATGGCTAAGCTTGAACGTGATATAGATGGAGGCAGGGAAAAATTAGAATGCAAAACTCCATTTGTTGCCAGCGCACAAAAAGATTTAACCGAACCGCGTATACCTAATATGCGTGGAATAATGGCTGCGCGTACAAAACCTCTAAAGGTTGTTGAACCTACAACGGCTTCTGCCAACAGTAAAATTACCGGCTTTGAAATGCCTGCCGCCAAAGGTGTCTGCAAAATGATAAGTGTTGATGAAGCCGGCAGTTTAATAGGCATATTACACAACGAAGCAAAAGTTATTTAATCGCATTTAAAAAGTAAAAAAGTAGTTATGAATATATTAGTTTTTGCAGAAAATACCGATGGCAATTTTAAGAAATCTACCTTTGAAGCGGTGAGTTACGCAGCTCAAATTGCGAAACAAAATAATGGCACCTGCACTGCAGTTTCTGTAGGAAATATTGCCGATGAAAAATTAACTGAACTTGGTAAGTACGGTGCCACCAAAGTACTCTCTTATAAGCAGGAGTTGCTAGGTAAATTTGCAGCCGAAACATACAGCAAAGTTATTTCTCACGCTGCACAAAATGACAATGCTGAGTTGGTAATTATCTCCAATACATACAGTGGTAAATCTATTGCACCTCGCATAGCTGCCCGGCTTAAGGCAGGCATTGTTACCGGCGTAATTTCTATACCACAAACGGAGACAGGTTTTAAAGTACGCCGCACTGTTTTTTCGGGTAAATCTTTTGCCGATATTGAAATGTTTACGCCTGTAAAAGTTATCGCCATAACACCTAACTCTTTTGCAGTTGAAGAAATGCCGCAAACCTGCATCATAACTCAGTTAGATGCAGGTCTTACAAATAGTGATCAGGTAACACGTTCTGTAGAGATAACACGCAATTCAGGTAAAATTGTTTTAACAGAGGCTGAAGTGGTAATAAGCGCCGGCCGTGGTATGAAAGGCCCAGAAAACTGGCATATGATAGAAGAGCTAGCTGATATTTTAGGAGCAGCAACTGCTTGTTCTAAACCTGTTAGTGATATGGACTGGAGACCACATACCGAGCACGTTGGCCAAACAGGTATCACAATCAAACCAAACTTATATATGGCCATTGGCATTTCTGGTGCTATACAACACCTTGCAGGTGTTAGCTCAAGCAAAGTTATTGTTGTAATAAATAAAGATGCAGAAGCACCGTTTTTTAAAGCTGCAGACTATGGCATTGTAGGCGATGCATTTGAAGTGCTGCCAAAGTTAATTGAAGCTGCTAAAGCGTTTAAAAGAGGTTGATTTTTTGAGGAAAAAACGGGAATTTTAATTATTTAAATGCGCATTGTTTAGTTGTTGTAACAAAATAAGTGATAAAAGGTTCATAGAAATAGGCGTTTAGATCGCAACATATTATCTCTGCCAAATGGCAGAACGGGTAAAATTTGTTGGTGTGAATTCAATAACATTCAACCATATATTTAAAACAGATGATGATTGCTTAAAATATTTATCATTTATGAAATGGGAGGATGGCTTCAGTTGTAAACGATGTAAGAATAGTAAATTTAGCCAGGGTAAAAAATTATATTATAGGCGATGCACTAAAGGTAGATATGAAGAAAGTTAAACCGCAGGAACGATGTTTGACAAAGTGAAATTTTCATTATTAAAAGCATTTAATATCGTTTTTAAAATAAGTACAAAAAAGAAAGGGTTGTCGAGTTTAAAGTTAAGTAATGAATTTGAACTTCGCCAAAAAACATGCTGGGAATTCAAATGGAAAATTCAGCAAGGTATGGCAAGCAGCCTCCAGTATCCATTAACAGGTGCGGTTCATGTAGATAAATTTATGATTGGTGGACCAGAGGAACAAAAACGAGGTAGAAGCAAAGGTGACAAAAAATTAATAGTAGTTGCATTGGAAATTTCAAACGCAGGTGTTGGAAGAGCATACGCCTGAGTTATAGAGAATACTTCAGCAAAAAAATTAGAAAATTTTTTACACAAGTATGTATCTAAAAAAGCGGAAGTTATTTCAGATGAATGGAGAGGATATATTCCATTGAAAACTCAATTTAAAAAACTGAAACAAGTTGCATCAGATGACGGAAAAAACTTTAAGGATATGCATATTCATATCTAAATATGAAGAGTTGGCTGAGAGGAATACATCACCATTGCATTGAAGAAAGAAGGCAAGGGTATCTGAATAAATACCATTACAGATACAACAGAAGGCAAAATATGGGGACGATCTTCGACTTACTCCTAAAAAGGATGGTAAAAAATGATCCTATGCGCCTATTATCAGCAATTTAAAATTGTTACCTAAACGCCTATTCCTATTCTTTAAATCATTGAAGTCGAAATAAACTTACTCTTACATGTGCACCAATCGTTGTATGCAATCAACAAGTAAATGAAAGTATTTATTTGAACATCCCTCATTACTTTTTCTTGTGTAAATTTTTCTTTCTGTTACACAACCTCAGACACCTTAATAACCTTTAAACATTTCTCTTTGCAATCAACCAAGGAATAGAAAATTATTCACTTCAAAGAGATCGACTCTGATGTTGGGGGATTAACAAATGGAGTAGACACACTTCACTTTAATTTCGGCAAATATTCAGCAAAAATTCACTACTCAGATAACCATTGCAAAGCTTCTTGTAGTATTCAAAAACTGGCTTATAGCAAAGATTGCCAAACAGAGGGTAAATAAATTAGGTCTAACTGCAATTCGACTTAAGCTACAAAGAAATAAGCGGCTTATTATTTACGGGCTAAACCAAAGCAATGAAAAGGAAGCAATAAAGATTTTTAAGACATTGATGTTTTTGTAAAAGATGTTGGCGGTTTGAAGCGAATGCGTGCAAGTTTTATTACGATCAATATTTGAACTTATAAACATGAAAAGAGTTATCTTACCGGGATAATTAATTGTTCCAAAACTCGGCTTCATCAAGTGCGCCAACTGTTATGTCAAACTAATTGTAAATTCCTATGATACGAAACAAAAGCATAATGATAAAACTAAATATAAGTAATGGCGTGGTAATTCTATGCCTCTTGTTCCTATTCTCATGCAATCACAAAAAAAACAACCATCCAATATCTATATAGAAAAATGAGGACAATGAACTTTTTGCAAGTCTTTATGCAAAAGATTTAAACTTCTACCCGTATGTTTTTGATACCAATCGAAACAATCAATCACATTATTTTTATGGCATCTTTAAAGAAACTAAATTTATTGAGGACTATGCTGATAGTCTCCGTAATAGAATATTCTCAGGAAGAGACTATAGTGGAGGTCAGCGATTCATAATTCTGATTTTAACTTATAAAGGAACAAAGTATATTACACCCTTTGAATAAAAACAGGAGAAGGCATAGAAATGTTGACTGAGACTTACTCTGAGTTATACAAAAACAATTCAGGAACAAACAATCATTCAAAAAAGCGACGAGCATCTTTAATCATTAACAAAATACTTCGAGAATGTGCAAAATGGAACCGAACACAGAATACCAATCTGGTTTGTGAACTTGAAAAACAAAACCCGAAATCTAACTCGAAGATGGAAACGGCGGAGATGGCAAAATCATATAAAGATTTCGCTAATTTGATTCAGGATTCTCTTTTTCTATTTGCACATTATGGTATCTATTATTTGAACGACAATCTGATAAGTATCTTACTTATATTGATTGTTACAGACAAGTAGTCGTTCTATCAATTGGTAATGACAAGGTAGAATTTGAATTTTTTAACCCCACCAATTTTGTACACTTTAACTTTTGACAGATAGCGCCGCAACTAACACCCGCATGACGAAAGAGTTTATTAACTGTCTTTGGTATTGATGGTAAGACTTACATACATTTCAAAAACCCGAAATTACTAAATACCTGAACATGCAATTGGATTTTAATCAGGATCATATTATTTATGTCTGCCCTCCAACCTTTCCACCTTCCTACCTTCCTGCCCACCTGCCTTCCCACCCTCCTATTCCCCCTCAATTCCCCCATACTTTTATTTAATTTTTGTTTTATTAAAATTTTTGTTTCATAGGTTCAGCTAATTTACTTAATTCGTTAGCGATAAACCAAGATGAATGAGTAGGGTAAAATTACATATAGTTGGCTTAAGTACCGGACAAACAAGTGGTTCATACACTTTAATATTGGGAGAAGAAAACAGCAACCGCAAACTTCCGGTAGTAATAGGCAGCTTTGAAGCACAGGCCATCGCTATTGAAATAGAAAAAATTGTGCCTTTCAGACCCATGACACACGATCTGTTTCTTAATTTTTGCAAGTCATTTGAAATTGTAATGCATGAGGTAGTAATTTACAGTTTAAATGAAGGTGTTTTTCATGCTAAAATGATTTGTGAACAAAATGGTGAAATTCGCGAAATTGATGCCCGCACATCTGATTCAATTGCATTGGCGGTAAGGTTTAAATGTCCGATTTACACCTATGATGATATTATGGATGCAGCAGCAGTAGTGTTTAATGATGAATTGCATGAAGCAGAAGCAGCTCCGGCAACAGCAGAAAAGAAAAAACCAGAAACGCCGGCTGCCGCAACAACAGAATATACAAAGCTTACCTTAGAGCAATTAAACGGACTATTAGACAACGCTTTAAAGATAGAAGATTACATAAACGCGGCCCGCATCCGCGATGAAATTCAGCGGAGAAAAGGCTAAATAATAACCTATGGAAAGATTTACCGGAGTGATAGGCATTGTACTCATTTTAAGTATTGCCTTTTTGCTGTCAAATAACCGAAAAGCAATAAATTACCGGGTAGTTTTAAGTGGCCTTGGTGTGCAACTGGCACTGGCCCTTTTTATATTAAAAACATCTGTTGGTTCAACTATTTTTACCTATGTTGGAAAAAGGATAGAACAACTTCTCCAACTTGCCGATAAGGGCGGGGAGTTTGTGTTTGGTGGATTAATAAAACCCGAACTTTTAAAACCAATTTTTGGTGATGCATACAGCTTTCTATTTATGTTTAAAATTATGCCTACTATCATATTTGTTGCTGTACTCGTAAGCATTGCTTATCATATAGGGCTAATGCAAATTATAGTTTCATTTTTTGCTCGTATTGTATATACAGTTATGCGTGTAAGTGGCAGTGAGGCATTATCTAATGTTGCCAGTGCTTTTGTAGGACAAGTAGAAGCACAAATAATGATTAAGCCTTATATTAATACCATGACGATGAGTGAGCTTTTAGCAAGTATGGCAGGTAGTATGGCTTGCATTGCCGGAGGTGTTATGGCTGTTTATATTTCTATGGGGGTGCCTGCGCCATATCTACTCGCAGCCAGTATTATGGCCGCACCCGGAGCATTGGTAATTTCTAAAATTGTTTGGCCCGAAACCGAAGAATCTCCTACTAAAGGAGCCATTAAACTGGAAGTAAAAAAACAACATGCTAATTTACTGGATGCTATTTCTCATGGTGCATCAGATGGTTTAAAAGTTGCTTTAAATGTAATTGCCATGCTCATTGGCTTTATTGCTTTAATTGCACTGGTTGATGTTATACTTGCTAAAATAGGTGTTATGTTAGCCGGCATTGGTTTGTCTCTTAACTTTTTGGGTATTAACATTTCTCACCTTAGTCTGGATGCAATTTTTGGTTCCATTTTTTCTGTATTTGCATGGGCTATGGGTGTACCTTCACAGGATACACATGTAGTTGGTTCATTAATGGGTACAAAAATGGTGATTAATGAATTTGTTGCGTATTCAAAATTATCACCCATGATTGTTGCCCATACCCTTGATCCAAAATCATTGGTTATTGTAAGTTTTGCCCTCTGTGGCTTTGCCAATTTCAGTTCTATTGCTATACAAGTGGGTGGTATAGGAGAATTGGCACCTGCCAGACGAAGCGATTTGGCAAAGCTAGGATTTAAAGCATTAATCTGTGGTACACTGGCCTCCTATTTAAGTGCAACACTTGCCGGTATAATGATGTAATAACTGTACCAAAACAGTATAAAATATTTAAATGAAATAAGGTTCAAAAAAAATATAAGTCCACCCCTTATTCAGCCACTGGAAACAATTCTGTTTGTATGTACTCCTTCTTATCATTTAGCACAAACAACATATGTTTGAGGCCATTACTAACAAATAAATAAGGAACTTTAAAATTCATATTGTAAGTAGCAATCTGCGTTAATGTTTTCGTGGTAAGTGCAACATCAAAGGCCTTACATTCAATTAATATTAGTGGTTTACCGTATTTATCAAAAAGCAATACATCAAAACGTTTACTTAACTTATTATATTTTATTTCGCGTTCAACCGCAATTAATGCAGCAGAATATTTTTTGGTCTGAACCAAAAAACAAAGCACATGTTGTCTTACCCATTCTTCTGGTGTAAGTGATACAAACTTTTTACGTATGATGTCGTAAATAAGCTTTTTACCATCTTCATTTTTAGTTTGAAAGTAATATTCAGGAAAATTTAATTGCAATTTTATTATGATGTTTTCAAAAATATGCATAAAACTTATGATGCGAAGAAATAAGTTGCTAAAAGCCATATGCCTATTAATAGCCGACGATTTAATATGGATAGAAGGCTATTTTATTATTCAAAAGCTTGAACTACTATTCTACTTTATAATTGCAAATTTGCCACTTTGCAATTCTCCATTATGCAGGTCTTTTACTGTGTACAGGTAGATGCCTGTGGTGAGCTGTGTTTTAGAATCACTCAACAAATCCCATTCATGTTCTCCACCACTCATTACCGTACGGTCAATATTTCCGTAAAGTCCTGTCCATCCAATACCCTCTCCTTTGTAATTTTTACCATCATGCGCCAGGGTGGCAACCAAATCACCACTGCTTGTGTACACATGTATTTCGCAACGGTTGGGCAAATTATAAAAATATATTTTTTTAGTACGCGATGAAGCACCATCCCAAGCTGCTGTAGTGCTGTAAGGGTTAGGATAAACGCCTGTTTTTTTTGCGGTACTGCTAAAATCATTAACTAAGGTGCCGGTAAAAGCCCTTATTTCGTTTTCTGTAAACGACGATTCGAGTGACTCAATACCGAGGTTCTTATCTCCCTTGTCAAACGCGGTTACCACAACCAGATATTGCCAACCATTCGATAAATTTTCGAGTGTGTATTTATAATAATATCTGGTGGTATCTCCGTCAAACTTTATTGGTTCAAACAGTTTTACAGCATTAAAACCATTGTTGAACCCAACACTGTTTCCTGCCGAGTCCCACTGCCCGATTAAATTAGCCTCATCCAATATTTTCAACTTTAGATCATCCCCTGGATTACTCCTGTAAATTCTATAGCCCTCAAAATCGCGCTGACGGGAAATAGGATCAATAGAAAATTCTGCCCTGTTACTCCAGAATATTTCTATTTTATTTTCGGAGGTTACAATTTTGGTAACCGGCGATTCGGGTGGTTCGGGTAAAATATAGCGATCCAGTTTTCCATTCAGGTTCAGATCCAACTCCTTCCTATATCTTCCATCTTCATTAATGTCTTCACCAACATAAGTTGCACGCACCCTTTTTAAATTATCAATGAGTTCTTTTTCCGATTCTGTAGTGGTGATAATATTTGAACTTGAAGGAGGTAAATGACTTAAAGGCTCTTTTTGTTTTGCACATACAAAAGCAATACTATAAAAGAATTTCTCTCCTGGTTCAACATTAACAATCGGCCCTGCAGAAATTAATTGTAGCCAATTGGCGGGGATGCCTAAAATAGGTCCGTCACTGCCATATAAAGTTGTTGAATCAATACTATTGCTTAATTTTAAATACCGTTCCTGATCATTTCCCGGCGTATTCCATGGCACAGCAACCGAGTTAAAATTCCAGAAATTATAATTAACTTTTGGGGCGGGTAAACCTAATGATAAAAAGGTATCAGGTTTGGCAGCATTAAAAAACATGCCTCTCCAGTCCATTCCTAAAAACTGCATAGAGCCGTACGATCGGGTAAAATCTATGTCATCACCATAACTTTCATACGCAAAAATTGAATGGTATTTTGTGTTCACTCCATTGCGGCCTTTATTAAAAAAACCTGTCCCGGCATCACGTGTAACATTCACATTGCGCACAACCAGGTCGCTAAAATTTCCAATAAAAACTGAATCCCACCTGTTCGTAGATGAATTGGTAATTTCATAATTACAGATTACAAAAAAATCTGCAAACGAAAAATTCCAGGCATAGGTTTCCAGTTTAATGATAGCACCCAAAGGATTTACATGACCGCTTATAGGTATGGTGGTACCCGGAATTACAACTAAACTATCTGTTAGCCTGAACACAAAATCCTGATGCGATGTTGCCGAAGCAGAATAATTACTGCTACTGGAAAGCTTGGAGCGTTCTTTAATTGTACTAAGCTGAGTAAACTCAAAACCACTACCTCCTGTGCTATAACCGGAAGAGGCATCAACAGAACTCGTGCTCACCCGCACCTGTCCGTTAACTAATGCGCCTATCCAAACTCCTGCTTCAAATAAGTGTTCAATGCCGCTTCCTCTGGGAAAGGACATAGAAGGTGGTCCTTGAGTATTACTTCTTACGGTTGGCCTTCCAAAAGTTCCGTAATTATTTACACTCAAACCTATGCGACCGGCAGTAGTAAAACGGCTTTGGGCAGTTACCTGAGAATAACCCTGTGTTGCACAAAAAACAAACAGATATAAAAAGATAAAAAAATTCTTCATTGTAAATGGCAACAAAGATGAACATTTGCAGTTAAAAACAGTTACTTTAACGGTTATTATATGATTAATTATTTTGAATCAATTGCTCATAACCATTCTTTTTTGCAATTATATATTCAACAAAACAGAAAAATTACTAGTTCTTTCTAAACTGCATTCACAAAATTTAATGCATTAAGGAGATACTTTTAAGGCAGTTTTTTACAAATTATTAAATAAATCTTATTTATGGGATTGCACAAGTGAATTTCATTAACTAACATCGTATTACAATATAATGCCTTATGGAAAAATTAAACATCGCCCTTGTTGATGATTGCCCGACTGATCTTTTTGTATTAAGCAGGCACTTAAATGAAACCGGAAATTTTAACCTGGTTCTGGTTGCCATGAATGGCGCCGATTTTATGACCAAACTGGAAAGGGAAAAACCAGATATTGACCTATTACTAATTGATCTGAGAATGCCAATTTTAAACGGCATAGAAACAATTAAAATTCTTACAAAAAGTAAAATTAGTTTTAAAATCCTTTTAATTTCGCATGCATTTTATTCATCCGCATTAAATGAATTACAGGAAAACGGGATCAGAAATTATTGCAGGAAAAGTATTACCACAATCCTTGCAACCATCCCTTTAGTAATGAAAGGAACCAGCATTTACAAGGATCTAGACCAATTAAAAAATTGGGAAGAGTTGAGCCATGACAAAGCCTTAAAAGGACAGGATGAGGGTTATTGGAGAAATGATCTCAGTCCAACAGACCTTAAAATAATCAGGTTGCTGGCCAAGGGTAAAAACGCAAAAGAAATTGCGGCTGTACTAGGTTATGAGGCTTCGAGTATAGAAAAATACAGGACAAACCTGTTAAAAACCCTCGAATTAAAAAATGCATGTCACCTCGTATCCTGGGGATTTACACATGGATTAATGAATGGAACCGATGTGTTTTGTTAATTGTGTTAAGAAATAAACATCTTTTATTTACAACTTTCACGTGTCGATTTTTTTGTTAGTTTTGTAGGGTAAATAAACAAAACAAAACAAAATTTTATGAAAAAAATCCTACTAAGTTTAAGCATTTTTATGCTTGCCTTACTGGCCCGTGCACAAAATCCCTATCCCGTTATTCCTATCGACACTATTCAGTTTGTTAATGATGCAAAATTAAGTGCCACATTTCCGAATGATTCTTCAGATTACGTTAATCCCTTTTTTAAAAACGCTCGTTTTGGAGACACGGTAAGGTTTGAAGGAATTGTGATTTTGGACCCACGATTATATGGATTAAGCGTAAGCCGCAAAGCTACCGTTTTACAGATGGATACAATTGCCAGGCCTTGGGGAGGGGTGGAAGTTATGTGCGAACCTGCACTTTCGGGCCGTACTTTAGTTCAATTATTAAACGACAATAAATTTTATGACAACCTAAAACCAGGTAATAAAGTAAGGGTTACCGGTGTAATTCGTAATTTTAGAGGAACTGCCCCGGCAGGTACGCGTCAAGGCCAAACGCAGGTTAATATGATTAAGGCTGATCCTAATTGGGATAATGGTGCTGAATTTGTAGATTTAAATACATATAAAGTAAGAGCAGCTGAGGTTCGTATAGACTCTTTAATGACTGGTAATGCGCCTAATCAAGTTCAGAAAAAACAAAGTGGCGAAAGATGGGAAGGAACTTATGTTGAATTAAAAAATGTAACGGTTGCAACACGTACAATCAGCGGAAGCCGCTGGTTTTGGTCAGTGTCTGATGCAAATGGAAACATAATTGATGTAAATGATTTCTCTGCTCATTTTAGAAATGATGCACTTTCGGATAGCGTTTTACCGGCAGGTAGGTTTGCTCCTCCGGTTATTGGTACAAGGATTTCTTTCTTAAGAGGTGTAATTATAGAGTCATTAATAAGTGGACAATATCGCTTTGTTATTGCACCATTATCACCTTCAGATCTCGGACCAATCAGTTATACACCTCCTACTGTTATTTTTAAAGAACGTTTCCCTGCCATTGCAAAATCTTCAGATTCTGTTATTATTGTTGCTCATTTACAACAAGGATCAGCCAAAATAACGAATGTTAAATTATACCATACCATAGGTTATAACAGCACGTTGTTTGACAGTATTACTTTAACACGAAATTCTTTTCCAAATGACACATCCATATTCTATGGCTATATTCCTGCCCGCCCAAATAACAGTATTGTAAAATATTTTCTGAAACCAACAGATATAAATGGTTTTAGTACTGTATTACCTGATACTTTTGGCACAAATAATGCTTATGTGGTAAGAGATGCCGGAATAAATTCCATAAAGGATGTTCAATTCAGTCCGTATCCAAATCACTCGAGCATCTGGAATAACGATTCCTTGAGTAATGTTAATATTTCTGGCATTGTAACTTCAACCAACATGACTCAGGGTACACTTAATATTCTTACCCTACAAGGCGGAACGGATATGTATAGTGCAGTTACTGTAAATCGCAGTGTAGGTGATATTACTTCTACCTGGAACGTTGGAGATTCAATAAAGATAACAAATGCTAAAGTAAGAGGATTTGTTGGAGGCACTGCCTTAACCAATGTAAATGGTGTGAAAATTTCAAGTGGCAACCCTTTACCGGCCTCCATTACTTTAAACATTGATACCATTGCAATTATTACTGCTTTAGCCTCGCGCAGGTTTGAATTATCAGGCTATCAGGCTATGTTAGTACGTTTCGATTCAGTATATGTTGTTAACACAAATGCAGATGCTCCTTCAAACTTTGGTGAGTTTTTAATTAATCGCGACAGCTCAAAAACAACAGGTTTAAGAGTAGATGATATTTCAACAAAATTAGTTGATAATTTTAACCTGAACCTGGCTCCAAAACAGTTTATGAAATATGCTAAAGGTATTTTTATTCTTGCGTTCAGTAACTGGAAATTAGAACCACGAGACAGTAACGATCTTGATTTTAGTGGTGCTCCGGATACTCAAAAACCTGTAATTACCTTATTAGGCAACCCTATTGATTCTTTAAAAAAGAACATGAGTTATGCAGATGCCGGTGCAATTGCAACTGATAATAAAGATGGTATCATTACTTCTAAGATTATCAGAACCGGTTTACTAGATTCAAGTAAAGCTGGTACTTATGTGCTAACTTATAGTGTTGTTGATATGGCCGGAAACCGTGATACCACTGTAAGAAAAGTTATTGTTTATCAGACAACAGGTATGAATGAAAATGAATTGTTGTTCGCTATCACTAATGTTTATCCAAACCCGGCCAATGAAAATTTACATTTATCAGTAAGTGCTATTCAGACTTTACCATTAACAGCCAGTATTATCGATATAAGTGGTCGTGAGTTAATGAGAAAAACATTTAACAGTAAAAACATTGAGCACAATTTCGAAATAACTAACCTGCACAATGGAATTTATTTCTGCACCTTACAAAGCAACAATGGCTCTAAAACCATTAAGTTTATCGTGAACAGATAATAGTTAGTTCTTAACTACTTATATTTCAAAAAAAGAAGCCTCATTCGCAATGCGAATGAGGCTTCTTTTTTATGGTTAAACCCATCCTTGGTTTCTATGCTTTTATAAGGTTGATCCGTTAGTTGAAAATGCTTAATAATTTAAACCTCTTTAATCCTATACCCGTTTACAAACGTATCCATACGGATATAAATGGATAACATACGACTACACCAAGCAACAAGTCTCATCTTTGATCCAATCAATTGAACGTAGTGGCTCAACCATATAGTCAGCGCGTATCAACTGAAGGCCTGCGCAGGCTATGATCCTATTAAAAACAAAAAACTAAAACATCATGACAAACTTAAAAAACAGTGTGAGATTAATTGGCCACTTAGGTCAGACTCCGGAGGTAAAAACAACAACGAATGGCAAAAAAGTTGCCAATTTCTCCCTTGCCACCAATGATTCATTTAAAGATGTAAATGGACAAAAAATTAGTGAAACTATGTGGCATAACCTGGTGGTTTGGGGCAAACAGGTAGATATAGTAGAAAAATACCTAGATAAGGGACAGGAAATTGCCATAGAAGGTAAATTAACTAACCGCAACTATGTAGACAAAAGCGGCGTTAAAAAATATGTGACAGAAATCTGGGTAAACGATTTTCACATGATTGGTCCAAAGGATAAAATAAAAGTGAAACAGGTATAGCATATGAAATAAAATAAAATCAGAACTTCTAAATTCCTTCAAAAAGAATAGAAGTTCTGCTCTTTTTGAAAACTTTAACTTGCGATAAAAACTGAAACTGAAAGTTCCTTCCCCAATAAGAAAAAAAATAATTCTAAAAAAGCAGGAATATAAATAAAATCCTTATATTAGGTTTCACACTTTTGTTAAGCATATTAACAAAACCATATTTACCCGCAGGTTATTAAAAGAGGTTTGTAAATATTTGGGGTAAAACTTGTGGATACTTAAAGAAGGATTTTAACCACAAACCGTGAATGGCATTGTATTTTTGATTTTTGTAATAAACCTTATATGAGTGCAGATGTAAAAGAAAAATTGAAGGCTCTTCAATTAACGATTGATAAATTAGATAAAACGTACGGAAAAGGCACGGTAATGAAAATGAGCGACCAGAAAGTGGTAGATGTTGAAGCTCTGTCTACCGGTTCTTTGTCGCTTGATATTGCATTAGGTATTGGCGGATTGCCTGTTGGCCGGATAATAGAAATCTATGGTCCGGAGTCATCAGGTAAAACTACCTTATCTATGCATGCCATTGCCGAATCGCAGAAAAAAGGTGGAATTGCCGCCTTTATTGATGCAGAACATGCTTTCGATCGTAATTATGCCGAGAAGCTCGGTATTGATATTGAAAACCTCATTATATCGCAGCCAGATGATGGTGAGCAGGCTTTGGAAATTGCCGATGCATTGATTCGTTCTGGTGCTATAGATATTATAGTAATTGACTCTGTAGCAGCCCTGGTGCCAAAGGCCGAGTTGGAAGGCGATATGGGCGAGAGCAAAATGGGTTTACAGGCACGTTTAATGAGCCAGGCATTGCGCAAGTTAACCGGTACGATAAATAAAACAGGTTGCATCTGCATTTTTATTAACCAGTTGCGTGATAAAATTGGCGTTATGTTTGGTAGCCCCGAAACTACTACTGGTGGTAATGCACTAAAATTCTACTCTTCTGTTCGTTTGGATATTCGCCGCATTGGGCAGATAAAAGATGGTTTGGATATTATTGGAAACCGTACCAAAGTTAAAGTTGCCAAAAACAAGGTTGCTCCTCCTTTCCGTACCGTTGAATTCGATATCATTTATGGTGAAGGAATCTCTAAATTAGGTGAAATAATTGACTTAGGTGTTGATCTGGAAATCATAAAAAAATCGGGTTCATGGTTCAGCTATAGCGACACTAAGTTAGGACAAGGTAGAGATGCCGTAAAACAACTGCTTACAGATAACCCGGAACTAAGCGCAGAAATTGAAAAGTTGATTCGCGCAAAAGCCTCTGGTGGCGAAATCTTTAAATCTAAACCCAGTGAGGCTGAATAAATAATCAGCGTTCGAAACTACATTCCATATAATTAGTTTATAATTACAAGAACCAGACTTATCTGATTTAAAGCAGGTGGACATTAAATTACGAAAATCTGCTCAAAGATTTGTCTGGTTCTTTTTAAAATTGTATTTTATTTTTAGGAAAGCAAAGTCTGACAAGATAATTAATTACAAAGATTAAGTCTTAAGTGATCATAAAAAGTCTGACTTTAAATTATGAAAATCGACCAATAAAATTTGTCTGGTTCTTTTTAAAATTGAATTTTATTTTTAGGAAATCAAAGCCTGCCAAAATAATTATTTACAGGACTCAAGATTAATCCCCTATTGCAGCTCTTCACTCGATGTTGCAGGTAAATTAATGGTTTTGCTTTTTTTGAGTTCCGGATTGTGCCCTACAGATTTTCGTTTTACAAAAAAAAAATTATAATTTAATGCTTTGTATATTTTCGTTATTGTCTCTATAGGTTCTTAACATCGATTAATTTAGATCAACTCATCATCTAATAAAACCGGCATTCATATTAAGTGCCCTTCTCCTTATATTTTAGTTATTAATTGCAAGTCAATTGAACTTAATCAAGTATAATTTTAGAAAACTCATCTTGCTAACTTCTATTTCTTAACCATCATTACCAAATCAACTTTTACTTCAATTTCGTCCTGAATTTTGGTCATAACAACTGTAGGTATTTTTATCTTATGATCAATATTTTTTACTTTAAAATTGCTTAACAATTGAATGGTGCCTCCTTTTATAATAAGAGTGCCCGCAATAGTTCTTTCCTGTTCAACCCCATGTATATTCAGTTTTCCGGCTGCAGTAACTTTATATTCACCATCTTTGGTTAAATCAATGTCTTCATTAATTTTTCCTTTAAAAGTACTGTTAGGATATTTTTCACTCTCCATATACTTTTCGTTAAAGTGCTCCTGCATTAATTTATTATGGAACTCAAAATTAGTATTTAATATACTTATGGCAAGATCCCGTTTAGCGGTTAAAACAGCAAGAACTTTAGTATTCATAGCAGCAATGTCTTCAATAGGTGTTTTAGAATAAAAGCCTACTTTCCCTGTTGATGTGTTGAAATTCTGAGCAGCTATTGTCACTGTAAGAGTGATCAAAAAAGCCAAACTTAACATTTTCTTTACCATCTTGTTTTTTATTAATTGTTTTCTATTTATCAAAAACCTTACCATAATTATTCTTTCACTTTATGATCGAACGAAAAATTTCGGGCTATATTAAATCCAAGCCTCACTCCAAGGTCTGTCCATTGCGTAGTAGAATTGGTAATCATATGTTGTTCAAGCATACCAATTCCATTACTAACCATTAATTGAAATACATGACCTCCTGTTTCAATGTCAAAACCTAATGCCAGATAATCATACAATTTATCACCAGAAGCGGTCTTTGTTTCTCGTCCATTTAACCTTGGGTAATATTCAAAATTAAACCTGAAACTTCTGTTCAGCTTAATACTTCCTCCAGCTCCAATTGCATATATGTTATTAGGATCAGAAATATACTTAACCAAATTTTGGTGAACAAAGCAAGGTGCAATTTGCAAACTTAGTTTATCACCAAATTTTTTTGAAATAATAAGCTGATTAAAATAACTCAGTCGTGAGGTAAAAAAATTCTCATGTGTTGTACTCTTATTCGTAAATTCAAGTGTATTAATAGCCATGTTACCATAGTATCCAATACTTACCGGCATGCCGCCTTTACCTTTACTTTGTTGCAGTAATTTAATTTTTATATTGCCATCATACGTTTTACCAAAAGAGCTTCTAGCTACTCCTATCTGAATATTATCAGTTAAACCATAATCAAATACCAGTCTTAAGGAAGCTTGATCCATACCAAAAAACTGATAAACACCATCATTAACCGGACCAAAGCGATGAAGGATTACAAAATTTAAGTGTCGTGCAGAAATGTGCTCTATACTTTGTCCGGTAATCACCCTTGTTGATTTAAAAGTGGCAAACACTTTAACGGGTTTTTGCGGTTGTTCATTTTGTAAAGAATTCAAGAGATCATCCTGAGCAAAAATTACATTTGCAGAAAATATTAACAGTAAGGTATAAAGTAATTTCTTCATAGTTGTTCAATTAATTATTTAATGCACCACTATTAATCCAACTTTGTAGTTTTGCAACTTTATCTAAACTCAACGGTCCTGAAGCAGGCATTGTTTTGTCTATAACCGCTCGTACTTTCACTCTGTTAATATTGGCCTTTAATCCAGTATAAGCGCTCAGATCAGGGAATGATGCACCGCTTACATGACAACCGCTGATGGCACAACTGCCAGTCATTAACGGGTGTATATCTTTAGAATATGTAACAGTGTCTGTATGTGTGGTGTCTGTATTTTTAGCAAACTCATTTATGTAAAGTTGTTCTTCCTTATCATTATAACATGAACTTAGTGTTATACTTAAAACTATAAGACCTAAAAATTTATTCATCATATTTAATCTAATGTTATTCTACTTCTGTTTAAACCATGGCAACTGTTACAACTTACTCCATTAAAAGTAGTGGTATCCATACTTTTACTTTTTAAACCAACGTTAACTGCAGGAGAACATCCATTGTTGTAATTGATGATCTGATTTGTATAAAAATTACCATCTGAATCTGTAATCAATGTTTTAATCAAAGCTCCTTTTTTGCCAGGCTTCTCCCAAAATTCTATTACCGCGTTTTTCTGTATTGATCCATCAGAGCGGTAAACAGTACCTGCAACTGTCCACCAGGCATTATTTGCCGCCTCACTGCCATTTTTATTATGGCAACTTCCGCAATCTTCACCAGCGTTATGACTCTTTCCTTCCGAACTACTTTCATTAGGATTCTTCTGCAATTCAAGGTAATGCGAACAGGAAATAAAACCTACTGCAAGCATAAATGTAAAAATTCTAAAGATTAATTTTATTTTCATATTGTTAGGAAAAATACCATTAAAAAACGCATTAATACCATTTATATTTTGAATCTAAGATTGAAAAACTCTGGCTCTAAAATAAAAAAAACTATAGTGTACACCAATACCTTCAATTTAAAATTAAAAGTTAAGACTTCCACTTTTAGTAAATCTATTTTGTTTAACTTATTTAGTTCATTTTCTTATTTTTTTTTAGCACCCACTTGCCAATAAAAAGCAAAATAAGTATAAGAATGATAAATGGCCACGTGCTTATTAACCAAAGCACAAAATTAACTACCGAAGACCACCCATTGCTTAAAGATTTTTTTACATTCTCAGAAAATTTATCCTTCGGTAGCGGCTTGTAAACAAATTCCCTTTTTGCATATAAATTTATCAGCAAAGTGCTGTAAGAAATCTGATCATTCAAAAATTTCAGATGGCCTTCTTTACTTTCAATTTCTTCTTCCAAAGTGCGAATATTTTCTTCAATGGAAAGTATTTCCTTAACAGATCCTGCTTTAGCCAGCAATTCTTTATACCGCTTTAAATATTGCCTTTTATTACTTAAACGGCTAATTATATCAACATATTCTTCCGTTACATCTCTAGCCTGAATGCTTTTATTAGAAATCTCATCCTGGCCGGTTTCAATAGCTGAAATTAACTTTTCAAAATTAACTGCTGGTATTCTTATTTTTAAATTGTATGCTATAATTTGTTCATTGTTTTGAAGTTCCTCTGTTTCATAATAAGCATTCAGTTTCCTTATTAAATCATCAATGCTTTTTTTACTGCTAAAAATATTGTTTGATTTGATTGAAATACTCCCATCTCTGATAATTTTTTTCTTATCAACAGGGAGATTGTTTTTGATAAGAAAAGACTCAGGTTTATCCTCCTCAGAAACTGAATTATTGGAAGTAACATTTTCTTTAAAAGCACTCCCCGATTCATCTCTTACTTGTGGTGTAGCATACGTAACTTGCATGTCTGCATAACCTTGCTCATTTTCGTGCTTTAAATTGCACGAAAATAAAACTGTAAAAGCAATAATGGCAATGAATAATAATTTCAATTTCATATAGTAAAGATTTATGTTTTATAGAAATATGTTATTGGCAATTACTAACAACTTAAATATTCAGTCAATCCCTTCTGATCCTATGAATACAGCTCCTCTGCTTCCTATCCTAGTTCATTAATTTTAGGCACTTCTTTTATACTATTAAAATTCACTCGCTTTTATAAAAGTCCTTAACTCTTTATTATCAGAACTTCTTATCTGGTCCTTATCACCTTCCCATAAGCTTTTGCCCTGGTAAATAAATACAATATGATCACCCATATCAAAAACACTTTTTATATCATGCGAATTAATAATTGTGGTAATATCATACTCCTGTGTAATTTCAACTATAAGGTCATCAATAATACGCGAAGTAACTGGATCAAGTCCACTGTTAGGTTCATCGCAAAAAAGATATTTTGGGTTTAAAGCAATAGCTCTGGCAATGCCTACCCTCTTTTTCATACCACCACTTATATTAGAAGGGAACAACCTATTTACATTTTCTAATTTTACCCTTTGCAAACAAAAATTTACCCTATCCAGTACTTGCTTTTTATTCATATTCGTAAACATTCTTAATGGAAAAGCAACATTGTCTTCCACACTAAGCGAATCAAATAAAGCTGATCCCTGAAAAAGCATTCCGATCTCTTGCCTTACTTCTTTGCGCTGGTAATAATCAAGACGTAAAAAATCGCGTTCATCAAAAATTATACTACCACTTGTTGGTTCAATTAGCCCAACCATGCACTTCATCAACACACTTTTTCCACTGCCGCTTGCGCCAATTACAAAACTGCATTTCCCCTTTTCAAAAGTTGCACTTACATTTTTTAACACTTCACGTCCTTCAAACGTTTTGGTAATATCAGCCAACACTATCATTTGTATAACATGATTTGAGTTAAAATATAATCAAAAAAGATAATGGCTATACAACTTTGTACAACAGCGCGGGTACTGGCTGAGCCAACCTCAAGCGCACCGCCTTCTGTTTTATAGCCATGGTAAGCAGAAATAGTAGTGATCAGAAAAGCAAATACAAATGCTTTGGTTAATGCAAATGTTATCGAGAAACTATCAAAATCCATCCGCAGACCTTGTACATAAGCATCTACAGAAATCATACCCGAAAGTTCGCAGGAAAGTGCACCGCCAAAGTTTGATAAAAACATGCTGTAAGTTACAAGTGCCGGTATCGCAAACAAAGATGCCAGAATCTTGGGCAAAGCAACATAACTAGCAGCATTAACCCCCATTATTTCCAGTGCATCTACCTGTTCACTTACTTTCATCGTACCAATTTCAGATGCAATGTTTGAACCAATCTTGCCGGCCATAACCAACGCAGTAACAGTTGGAGAAAATTCAAGTATATTAGAATCACGCACAATACGACCCAATACGTACATGGGAACCAGACTGCCTATAAGCTGATAACCTATCTGAATAACTCCCACTGCCCCTATAAAAATAGAAATAATAGAGACAATAAGGAATGAATCATTTCCCATCTTATAAAGCTCTCTTAAAAACGATTCCCTGAACATTAACCATTTGTCGGGCATTCTGAAACATGCCCGGAGAAAAAGTAAATAAGCCCCGAATTGCGCTAAGTATTTCATTTAATAAAAAAATTAAATCCTGAAAAAGAGGGTAAATATAAAGACTTAATTTAAAATGAAAAGTTGAAATAATAAAAACAAGGCTCAGGCAGTAAAATGAATTATAATTTACCATTGTATTATTATTAAAAACCGGGATGTGAAAGACTTTAATGGAAAGCTATTTAGTGCTTATGAAATCATAATTTCTCAATTAAAGACTTCCCAGTTCAAGCCCTTTAATAACAACGCCATTTTTAAGGTTTTTAACAGGATATACCTATTGTTAAAAGTCATTAAGTTCTCATATACCAAGGTGTTTCAAATTGAAAGCCGCTTTCTAAAAGATAGTTGCTAACCACCGTAAATTTTAAGCATTCATACTTTCTGAGTAAGTTGTACCTACTATTATTATATAAATACTAGTAAGTTGATTATCAGCATATATAATTTACTTACCTGCATATGGATTTGGATCATTTATACAGCCAAATTCAAATAAATGGGTAACAGCAAATATTTAATTTTTTGTTTTCATAAAATGGGTAATGGTTTCACAAAATCTAAATGTTTGTACCATTAAAACAAATTAAAATCAACTTTATATACAAGGCACAGTTACGATGCAAAATATTACCCGGTGCAATTATTATGTGCTTGATTTAATTTGATATCTATAATTTTTCACAAACATTCAGTATAATAAAATATTTTCGTGCAGGTTTTGTTTGAACCGTATTAAATATGTTAAAAACAATTTTAGTAAGCGGATGCACAAAAGGTATCGGCTTATCAATAGTAAAAAAATTTGCTTCACATGGTTTTAATGTAGCAGGGTGTGCCAGAAATAGCAAAGAGCTGAGCGCATTACTAAACGAACTTTCCACAACTTATTTAACACAGAAATTTTTTTTCAGGGTGTGTGATGTAGCTGAAAAAGAGCTGTTGAAAATATTTGCTTCAGAGGTAATCAGAGAATTTGGTACAATAGAGGTATTGGTAAACAATGCCGGAGAATTTATTCCGGGAACAATTGAAAATGAAGCAGAGGGTGTTTTTGAGAAATTAATGCAGGTTAATGTAAGTAGTACTTATCACCTTACACGTGCTGTATTACCTGTAATGCAGAAAAATAAAAAAGGTCATATTTTTAATATTTGTTCAACCGCAAGTATTACTCCATACACCAATGGAGGTTCTTACTGCATTAGTAAATATGCCATGATGGGATTGAACCAGGTATTACGGGAAGAGCTGAAAAATAAAAACATTAAAGTTACAGCACTCTTACCCGGTGCAACCCTTACCAATAGCTGGGCAGGAACCAGTTTGCCGGAAGATCGCTTTATACCCGCTGATGATATTGCTAAATTAGTATGGGCTGCATTTGATCTTTCAGACAGTTCAAACGTTGAAGAAATATTAATAAGACCAACAGAAGGTGACATATGAGAAAAAATTAAAAATTGTAATTCAATAAATTTGAAATTCGCTCCATTGTCAATCGTAAATCAAAAATAGTATAGCGTAAATTGTATTTTAAAAATCGTAAATCAAATTCATGCCAGCCACACCACTTTTTGTTGAAAGCCTGATCCGGTATAAGCGCAGAAAAACCATAACTGTTAACGTTGGTGATCTGGCTATGGGAGGAGATTTTCCTATCCGCATTCAAAGCATGACCACTACCGATACCATGGACACTAAAAAATCTGTTGAACAAATCATCAGAATGGTGGATGCCGGTTGCGAGTTAGTGCGCTTAACGGCCCCAAGTATGAAGGAATCGCAAAACCTGGCCAATATAAAAAAAGCATTATCCGATAAAGGAATAAAAGTGCCCTTAGTAGCCGATATCCACTTTACTCCTAACGCTGCCGAACTTGCAGCACGGATAGTTGAAAAAGTGAGGATTAACCCGGGTAATTATGCCGACAGAAAAAAATTTCAGGTGTATGAATATACAAATGATGCCTACCAGGCTGAGGTGGATCGTATCCGCGAAAAATTTATTCCGCTGGTTAATATATGTAAGGAATACGGAACCGCTATGCGCATTGGCACCAATCACGGAAGCCTCAGCGACCGCATCTTAAGTAGGTATGGCGATACTCCTTTGGGGATGGTGGAAAGTGCAATGGAATTTTTAAGAATAGCCGAAGGGGAAGGCTATCAGAATATTGTACTTTCTATGAAGGCGAGCAACCCTCAGATAATGGTTCAGGCATACCGGCTTCTGGTTCAAACCATGAACCAGAATAAAATGTTTTATCCGTTACATTTGGGCGTTACAGAAGCAGGAGACGGCGACGATGGCCGCATTAAATCTGCTTTAGGCATTGGTGCCTTGCTCGAAGATGGTATAGGTGATACCATCAGGGTTTCCTTAACAGAAGATCCGGAATTTGAAGTACCTGTTGCCAAAAACCTTGTAAACAGATATAAGAACCGGGCACAGCATGCTAAAATCCATTTACTTCCAGGCTTTTCTGAAGAGAAAACCGATGTCTCCCGCTTTTATAAATATCAAAAGCGCCAAACTACCGAAGTTTACAATTTTGGTGGCCAGCAGGTACCCCGGGTAATTGCCAATTTTAGCGATTCAAAACTGCTTCCGGAACAATTGAGCAAAATAGGTTATGTTTATGATCTGTTAAATGATAAATGGAGTATGACAGAAATGGGTGCAGACTATGTTTACCTCGGTAACCAGGCAGCACCGTTTATGTTACCCATGGGCCTGAAAGCTATTTATAACCATAAAGTATGGCAAATGATTAACGATAAATCAAATGCTTTTCCCTTGTTTAACGCCGAAGATTTGCTTGTGGCAAAAGTGTTCTCCCAAACCTTAAATTTTATACAATTAAACACAAAGGATCTGTTAAACGAAAATCTGCTTACCATAATAGGTTCAACAGATAAAGTGGTATTGTTGCTGGAAAGCACCAATGAGGCAAAAATGCCAGATTTGCGCAATGCATTTTTAGGGTTGATGCAAAAGAATTTAAAAATGCCTGTTGCACTTTGTGTTGATTACGAATTTAACGATAAAAACCCACAAGAATCTCTGGATTTACTTATGCTTAATAGCAGCACTGATACGGGTAGTTTATTTATTGACGGATTTGGAGATGGTTTATTTTTTAAAACCGGATCTTCAGCCCGTGTAAATGAAATTGCTTTTGGCATTTTGCAGGCTGCCAGAACCCGCATTAGTAAAACCGAATATATTAGCTGCCCCAGTTGTGGTCGCACCTTGTTTGATTTGCAGGAAACTACCGCAATGATCCGTAAACGTACAGATCATTTAAAAGGAATTAAAATTGCCATTATGGGTTGCATAGTTAATGGTCCGGGAGAAATGGCAGATGCCGATTATGGTTATGTTGGGTCAGGGCCAGGTAAAATTACTTTGTATAAAGGTAAAGAAGTGGTAAAAAAATCAGTTAATTCAGATCACGCTGTGGATGTATTGATAAATTTAATTAGAGAAGACGGTAAATGGATTGATAACTAAGCAATGCAAGCCAATAAAACAAAGATTTGTCCATAATAAAAAATATAATATTTTATTTATATTTGCTTTCTAAATATTTCAAAACACAATATATGAAAAAAATTTTATTAAGTTTTACTACAGCTTGTTTACTGGGGTCTTTCGTATTCGCTCAATCGCCGGTTAAAATAGAATTAAAGCCTTTTATTAAAGCTGAAAATACCGTGTCTAAACCCCTTAATACTAAAACATTGGGAAAAGCAGGCAAATTTACACAGGAATGGTATTCAATTACAAACCTTTTTAAGGGGAGCCCGGTTGGTGGAAATCTTCAGAATTTCGTTGCCTTTTTATTGCATGATACAATTTCTAAAAGAATAGATGCGGATGGCAAGCTTACCCATGGTTATTATGTGGGTGTAGGCCATATTTTTGACCCTAAAGATGAGCTAATTCAATTATCTACCGATCAGCCTGATCCAAACAATTATCTTTCTGTATTTAACAGCTATATTATTGATTCTATAGCCTTAAACTATTTATACGTTCGTTTGGCAGATTCAATTAATAATGGAGCTGGTAAGATTGGCGTTGTAGACACGCTTTTCATTGCCTATTTTAAAGGCAGCCAGATTCAGCAAAGTACTTTTCCTTTATCTAAGATAAATTATGCTGCGCTTGATCAAAAATGGAATTATTCCAAACGTATTCAAAGTGGATTCTTTAAAATGGATACCATCCTATTAGCTTCCGGTAACAACGGCTTATTTGATACAACCCGCGTGAGTAATTCAAACGGAGGTTTTGAGAATGGCTGGCAAAGTAAGATTGCTACCTGGCCAGCTCCTGCAGGTATGAATATTGTTGCAAATCCAAACGGATCAACAAGAGATAATTTAACCGGTTATTCTATAGTATTTAAGAGTGGTATTTTGCCTGTTCTTAATGGCGATACTGCTATATTTAATTATGCGTTAGCTCCAAACACACTTCCGGCTAATTCCAGACGAACTAATTATTTTGGTTTTGGTTACAATAGTTCTTCCATGAAATTTAACGATTATAAAGGTCGTAATACTTCTCAGCTTGTAACTTCTGGTGCTTCTTATGCGCCAACCAACGGTTGGGAAGGTCATATAGCTACCTCAGCTTTTACAAGCGAAATTTACCTGAACACTTTTTTCCATTTACAAGTTGATCCGGCGGGTATACCGGCAGGTATGACTGAAAATGATGGGGTTTTAAAAATCACTTCTATTTTCCCTAATCCTGCTAATAAAACTACAACTATAGCATTTGGTTTAAAATCAAACACAGAAGTTAAAATATCAATTACAAATTTAATTGGTCAATCCGTTAAATCTTTAGATTTAGGTAAAGTTAACACAGGTTCTTATGAGTTTCCTATTGAATTAAGTGAACTTAACGCTGGTATTTATATGATTAGCATCACCGCAGGTAATACTACTCATACTCAAAAATTAATTATAGCAGAATAAATTCTATATCAAAAAAAAAGGCCCGGTTAACAATTGTTAGCCGGGCCTTTTTTTTGAAATTTTACAGCGAATTAAAAGTTTGTGGTAAACCATCCTTATCAAATCAAATATGTATGCCCCAATTCCCTGTTGAGATGCGATTAATTGCATCTCTGCAATGATCGGCTATCTTACCATAAACCTGTTTGATGAAAGAAAACCGTTGCCTGTAATGGTATAAAAATACAAACCCGAATTTAAAGTGCTCAAATTAACAGACAGAAGATTAAACCCTGCCGATACACTGATTATTATGGGTACCAAAACCTCGTTTCCAAGCATGTCTGACATTTTTAAAACAGCTTGGCAATTTTGGAGTGAATTAAATTCTATCTGAAGGATATCATAGGCAGGATTTGGAAATGGCTTAGACAGAATAACCTTTTTTGGTTCATTTATAAAGGTTCTTAATCCCTTACTGGATGCCAGCATAAAAACAACCTTAGAAATCTTTCCTGTTGTATCTTCTGTAGCCCTTAATAAGGCATCACCGCCATTATTAGCATACCAGGCATACATTGTATTCAATTCTTTAAAATCAGCACCTGCAAGCGTAATATTATAAGTTCCTGTATTTTTATTCCTGAAGGTAAAACCAATTAATAACTGCTCCATCGTTTTTTGGCGGATAACATCAAACTGATTTGCATATAAACTGAGCTTGCCCCATCCATCAATTATTGCATTACGGGTAACACTAAAATTTATCTTTACAGAATCATAAGCAGGATCTGAAGGGAAACCCACCGCAGTAGCAAGATTAGTGATTACACTTTTTAGCGAATCTTTAAAATTTACACCCATGGCAGAAGGAAATTGTAATTCCTTTAACTGGCCTCCGGCAGAAATAATATCCCCCGGTTTATAAATTCGTTTAAGGTTAGCTGAAGAAATAAGCATAAAAGCAGGAGTCTGGTTCTTTGCTAAAATTACCAGGTTACATTCATTAGGTTTATCCGGATAAGATGCTGCATCTGCAAAATAAGTGGTGTCTTTTTTTTGCTGTTTTATCCAACCGCTAATATCCCAGGTCTTATTTAATCCGCCCGGTTTTAATAAAGCTGCCTTTGCAGAAACCGGCGTAGTATCATACGCCATGCAGAACCAATCACCGGTAGTTCCTATATCGGTTCTGTTGATGGTTATTTGCGCAAAGCAATTTATGAACAGGCCAACCAATAAAGTTACCAGAAGTAAAGTCTTTTTCATAAGGTTCACAGATTAATCAGGTTGATTATTTATGCGATTACGAAATTAACAATCGGATCAGCCATAAAGAAACACCAGGTTAGCATTTCAAATTTTTCTGCAATTTAAGCTAAGTTTTTAAAATCCTGATCCAATTTTATTGAAAAGGGACAAGGGTAATTCCTGCTGCAAAAACCCTTATATCCGGATTGCCGTTTGTTTGTTTAAAATAAGGCGTTAAGCTATAGCTGGCAAATGCCCTGAACCAGCCATATCCAACTCTTATAGTTGCAGCTACTCTGAATGGGTTAATATTAAAATCGTCTTTTATTTTTGTTTCTTCTTTAAAACCTCTGGCAGTTGTTTCGAGGCTCAAACTTGAATAAGTTTTATAAGTTCCAATTAAACCTGCTGCTAGGTGAAAACCATTCCTGACTTTTTTGTTGCGGGGGGCAAATTTTAAAAGTAAGGGTACATTAAGGTTAAAATTGTATAAGCGGTTTCTGCTATATTGAACCAATCCCGAATCTGCAATTACACCCGGCATATTTGCCTGTAATACCTTGTCTGAAGCAAATTCAAAATGCTGAAACTCTATACCAAAACCGGTAGTAATGGCTAATTTATTTTTTATAATCTGCGCATCCTTCTCAATAAAATTTAATCCATAAAACCATGAGCGGCCTGTATTGCATGACAGGTAAGAATAATTAGCAGGAACATTTAACTGGAGATTAGAGGATGCAAAATTATTTACCCCTACTTCAAATCCGGCATACACATGCTTTAAATCATAGCGTTTAATTTTTTTAGGGCTGTTTCCATTTTCAGCCTCTTCCTTCTTACCTTTAGTATCCTGCTTTTTATCCTCATCAATAATAATAACTTTCATTTTACCTATAGTAAGCCGGGTAGTATCGCCGTTACCTGACCTCCCATCGCTCATTTCCTCACCTGTACTTGCATCTACAATACTTGAAACACCGCTTACATTTATATTCTTAATAACTGGTTTACCCGCATACGAACCTTTAGTTGCATTCGTTGCATCCACATGTAAAGAGTTACTTGCAAAAACCGCAAAGTAAGATGCACCTGAGCCTTCCACATTCATATCGCGGGTCTTTAGTTCCGCTGCATATAATTTTGATACTCCACTTAACGCTGCTTTTACTTTATCTGCATTTCCTGCTAGTTTTATTATAGATTCACCGTTGCCTTCCAAACGCAGGAATTTAACTTCCATGTTTAAATTCGTTTTAGCTGCTCCATTACATTCCAGCTTAAAAGTATCTGCATTAATTGTTGAACCCTGGGCCATACTAATTTCGCCAATCCCGTTAATCTCCATCCTGTTAAGTTGTGTATAATAAACTATTACAGAATCGCCTTCATGCACATCAGAAGTACCCTGCTCTATATGCAGAATATTTCTTTTCACCATTAATTCAACACCTGTAACAGCCGTTGCTTTAGTAACGGTAGAATGCACAAGTGCAACTTTAAAAGGTGCATTTAACTCAATGCCCGTAAAGGCCGGTAAATTAGTTGTTGTTTGTGCCCATGCAGAAACCGGAAGGGCTAACAGGGCAATTATATTTCTTATTTTCATTAGTGTGTTTTTTTTATTAATAATCAGATCGTGGGGTTCTTTCAAAAGCAAAATATTTAGATACAATAGAGAACCTTTTATGTGAACCATAAGGAGTTATTTTTACTGTATAGGCAATTCCTGTTGTATTGTTTAAAAGTTGTATAGCTGCTGCCTTTGCCCCTCCGTTAAAAAGGGTGTCAACTAGGTATTCCGATTGAGGTACTTTTTCTTTAAACTTTTCAAGTAACCATTCTTTGGGAGTAAAGAAATGTTCATTACGGGCCATTGTCCTGTTCAATATTTCATTATTATAACGGGGTATTGCAGGCGTAAGAAGAGGTGCTGCTACCCTATTATCATTTATGGAATTTAATTGCTTTGCATCAATTTCAATTACTTCTTCAGATGCAAACATTTGGTTAATCTGAACCCTGGTTTTTTTATACTTGTTTTTACCAATATGAACAGGACTCACCTGTAACATTTCAGTTTGTTTAGCAACGACCAACGATTTAACAGGCTCCGTTTTCAATTTTTCTGCCGGTATATTACTTGCCAGTTCACTGTTTGAACCTACATTTACTTTTTGCAGATTGAAGTAAACAACAGTAGCAAATCCGAAAAATAAAAACACGGCAGCAACGGCTATAATTTTTGTAAAGAGTGGTATTATTTTCGCCTGGGATTTCTTTTTTAATTGTTGCTTATTATCAAAAACAATAGCAGGTTCAGGCAGGAGTTTAGTGTGGTTAAATAATTCGAAATGGGGTTTAAGCTCAGGATAAAGAAGCAGACTTCTTTTTAAGGAAAGTTCTTGATCTGCGGAGAGTTGTTTTTCTACAGCACCTATCATTAACTCTTCCAGTTGTTGTGTAAGTTGAACCGAAGCCGGTTTTTTTAAAAAACTAAAATCTATTTTCTCTGCGTCCGTTTCGTTTTCATTTAACTGTTGTACACCTGGCAAAATATCAAGTTCAGCTTTTAATGCTTCATTATTGTTAATAAAGGTAAGCAACTCATCTGCCAACAGTGGATCCAACACCCCGTCAAGGTAATCAATCAGCAAAACTTCGTAATTATCTATAGTTACTTTCATTTTATTACACTAAATTATCCATGCTTACTATATACGATTTTAAAGCTAAGCGGGCCCGGTATATGTACACTTTTACCTGGCTTTCATTTAACCCTGTTATCTCTCCAATCTCTTCATAACTGTAACCCTCATAATCGCGTAACAATACCACCGAACGTTGAATTTCTGTAAGGGTATTCAATGCCATATCCAGAATGCTTTTTAAATCGCTGTAATTATTTTCTGTCTGAACCAAGTCTTCATGATGATCTTCAAGCATAGTGGAATGTTTTTCCTTTCGTATTTTATCAATCATAGTATGATAGCCCGTAGTAAACAAATACGATTTTGCCTTCTCTACCTCCACATTTTCTACCTTTAACCATACCTTTTCAAATGTATCCTGAACCACATCGTGTGCCATATCTTTATCACGGATATTTTTGAGAACAAAGCGATACAGGGAGTCAGCGTAATAATCAACACAGGTATTATACTCGGTAGCGGTCATGCGGTAGGCTTAAGGGATTATAATCATCAGACGTTTGCAAGGTGAAAAAGTTACAACTTAATTAAATAATTTTTATAAAGATGTTCATTTGTTGGCGGTAAGCAATATTAAGGGGCTGTACCACTTCATGCTATTTTGGAAAAAGTTGCAGGTTTGGAAACCCGTTTTATAAAAAAAGGATTGATGTACTTTTATAATCAAACCTGCCTTATGGCTTATTCTTTTTGCTTATACTTGAAACATGGAAGTTGAACATTATGCAATATTTTCAAATTCGAAAGCCGGCAAAGGAAGTGCATTAAAATTACTCCCTGACTTTGAATGTTTTTTAACAGGCAAAAAAATAACATATGAAATATTTGCCGATTCTTTACCTGTTACTTTAACCGGCTTCAACTGCATAGTAATTATGGGCGGAGATGGCACTATAAATTATGTGATCAACCATTTTAAAACAATTGTTATACCCATTGCTTTTTTGCGTTGCGGCACCGGTAACGATTATAATACGCTGCATCTTGGTTCAGCCAGCCATAAAGAACAATTTGAAATTGCCTGCAGTAACCATATAGTGGCGGTTGATGCGGGTACCTGTAATGGCAAACTATTTATTAACGGGGTGGGAATTGGTTTTGATGGATGGGTTGTAAAACGTAATTTAGGCAAACAAATTTTTAGCGGACAACTGGCATATTTAACTACCATACTATCTTTATTATTATTTTATAAAGAACGATTCATATACATTGAAACAGCTGATAAAAAAATGATGGCTGATATATTTATGCTCAGCTTTGCAAAAGGCAAAACCTATGGTGGCGGTTTTAGGGTTGCGCCTATGGCAGAACTTACAGATGGTTTTCTGGATTTTGTGGCGGTAAAAAAAATAGGGCTATTTAACAGGCTCCGTTACCTGCCTGTTATTGAAAAAGGCAAACACCTGCAACTCCCATTTGTGCATTTCGAAAAAGCAAAACATATAAAAGTTACTTCCAACTTTCTATTACAGGCTCATCTTGATGGTGAATGGATGGAAGGTAAAGAATTTGACATCCTGGTTACTCCCAATGCTTTTAAAATTAAATCAATTATTAAACGGGAAAAGTAAATTTCAATATCCACGTTACCTAATAGAATTTATTTTATTGATTTGAAGAAAGGTGCTTCATTTTGAATAAGTAAAGTTATTTATTTAAAAGAATGAGAAGAACAGATGCTACAGCCAAAGCAGGCTAAAATGAATTGCCTTGAAACATTTTTTATAAGGGTAAATTACAATCTTTTGCAGTAGAAATATTTTGCAGTAAAATGAAGGCAATGTGCACAGCAGGCAAAATTTCCTTCTCTATTTGCCAAATGCTTCAAAGAACGCATTTTCATAGCTATTGCTTAAACTCAACTGGTGCCCGGCAATAAACACCAATTTACCACGCACCTGTTCTACGCGTGAAAGCGGTACTATAAATGACCGGTGGATTCTGATAAATTCTTTAGAAGAAAGTTTTTCGAGAATTCCTTTCATTGTCATTCTGGCAACTACAGGTTTCTGATCCAGTAAATGTATTTTCAAGTAATCATCAAACCCTTCAATAAAAAGTATGTTGGAAACTATTATTTTTATCAGGCTGTAATCGGCTCTTACAAATATATTTCTATTCTGATCCGATAGCGTATTTCTGAAACTGTAAAATTCATTCGCTTTATTAACTGCCTGCAAAAATCTTTCTTCAGTATAAGGTTTTATCAGGTAATCAATGGCATTCAGATTAAATCCTTCTATTGCATATTCAAGATGTACCGTAGTAAAAATTACCATGGCATCCTGCTTAATGTTTTTATATAAATCAATACCATTAATAACAGGCATATTTATATCCAGAAATAACAAATCGGCCGGATATTGTTTTAAATAAACAGCAGCTTCATTTGCTTTACTGAATGATTTTTCAAGATTTATAAAACCAATACCGGCACAAAAATTCTCAATAACTTTAAGCGCTAATGGTTCATCGTCTATAGCTATCGCCCTAATCATATTTTTTTATTATATTGGTTAAACATATAAAACAATTTAGCTGGTATATTGGTTAGTAATGCCCTCATACATCTATTTTTTCAGAGTACAATTTTTAGTCCAATAACACCCATATCATATCTGTAGGTATATGCGTTTCTGGTGTTCACTTTATTTTCAAAAGTATATATTCCGTAAATGTAAATCTTTTTTGTTACAGGTGCCGAAGCCGAAAAAGTATAGCGCGATAAGGTATGATCAATTGAATTGTTTACAAAATATCCGTTATTTTCTGTAATATTTGGTCCGTTAGCATTACTAAAGTAACTTACTGCCAAAGAAATTTTTCTGGTAATATAAAAATTAACAACCGGTGAAACAGCGAAATTGGTAGTGGTAAAATTATCATTGCTGTGTGCATATAAATTACCGCTTATTAGCAACCTGTTATTTTTAAAAGGATACCAGGTAACAGCACCACTTAACTGATACTGGTTTAAAGTATCCAGAAAAACGGTTGTAGTACCTATAGAAAAATCAAACAAGGCAGTATGTTTTGTTAGCACAAATGCACCCACATAACCGAATGTATTTTTATCAACGGTAATGGGTGTTTTGGTTGGTGGTTTAGGAGGCGACAGGTGCTCAACAACTGTTGTATCATAAACTACTATTTCATCTGCAATAAGATGTATTGCAACAGAAAGTAAAAAATTGTGTTTAAAAGCCTTCCTTAATTGCAGGAAATATTGGTATTGTTTTACACTAAACCGCCATTCATCCTGCATGTAATAAGTTGCTGCATGCAGTAGAGAAACGTCCTTAAAAGCGCTTTGTGTAAGGCTTAGCTGGCTATATATACCATCATTATATAATCTATCATTGCTCTTTTTCACTCCTCCTTCAATGCCCGCGCCGGTAAAAGTATTACTCCTTATTTTTAAGGCTGAACGCAATTCCACATCAAATGATTTTGACAAAAGTCTTGCCTGTTCAAATCTTTCAGAATATAAATAACAGTAATACAAATACGCTTTATCAAAGTTGCTGGCATTAAATAATGCGGCCTTCTCAAAATGCACAGCAGCTTTACGGTATTGGTACTGCTCAAAATATGCTATACCTGCTCTTACTCTTAAATAATAATAATCATACCCTTTACCTAAAGCAAACTCACAAAAATTACCTAAGCGTTTCCAGTCTTTTTGTAAATACAAGTTATAAGATTTACTTTCAACTGTAGTAAAGCTTAGCGTATCGGATGCAAACAAGCGGAAGCCACATCCTGTTACCAGAATAATAACACTTAAGATATATTTTCTGCGGTAATGCATGATTGATTTTCTTTTACAATAATCCTTCTTATTTTATTGTCAGACAATTCTATAACAAAGTTAACCTCCCGCCCCGGCATACCTGCAGACCAGGTTTTAGAAACTAACATTATTACTTTAGGGTTATGCCTGTTATCTGCCTCTGTAAAAACAGAAGTATAAGCCGGCTTTAAAAATATATAGAAAGGGGCAATGGTGTCCTGAACCAATTTTATAAATCCATTATAATAACCATCAACATTTAGCTGATCATGAACGATCAGATCGGGGTAATAACTTAGCAATACTTTGTAAGCAGCAAGATAAAAAAAGTAAAGCAGTGAATTTTTATCTCCCTTAAATGTTGTAAAGTAAAAAAGAGTATCGTTGTTGGTAAAATAAGCGGTAGAACCGGTAAGGTGGCAATAAAGGTATGATTGGTTTAAGCTATCTGTAAAAACTTCCCAGTTTACGGTGTACTTATTATTGTTATTTGTTACATCAAAAATAAATTTCATACCGGGTATAAAATGAAAAGCCTTTTGAATTAATGGGGAAGGTACCGGCCTTAAAATAGTTTCGCCTTCTTCGGGATAATCAAAAGAATGAAGCTGATAATTATTTGCTCTCTTTGTAATATAATAACTAAGCGGATATTTTAAAGTATGTGCGCCAATATCAGCAATCGTTTGCAACTGAAAATGGATATGGGGTTCAGGCGATCTTCCGGAATTACCGCATAATGCAAGCATGTCTCCCTTTTTTACATAATCATATTCTTTCACCTTAAAACTGTCTTTTTTTATATGGGATAGTTTACTGTAAAGTCCATCTAAATGTTTTATAACAATAGTATTGCCCCAGTTTTCCGTAAGATTTACCTCTCCAGGCTCATTATCATCTATACCATCCAGTATCTTTACCACAAGGCCATCTGCAGGTGCCGTAACGGGCAACGAATAACAATAAAAATCTGTTATTTTTTCTCCGGGATAACGGAAGGTTTTTTGGTGTTCATCACACACCACAAAATCGAGCGCAAACCTCCACTCACCTTTATGTGTCAGTTTTCCTTCATGCCCCTGAGATACAAACCATTCACCATAAAATGGAAGGTGTAACTGAATATAGGTATCTTTTTTAAACCTTTCCATATACATATGATAAGCATACAGATTTTTTTCGGGAGTGTATAATTGATATTGCACCTGGTGAAAATTTTTAAAAGTGTACCTGTTGTTTAACGCAGAAATAAACATAATAACCCCTAAACTAAAAGGAAGCGAATACAATGGCAAAGAATTGGGTTCAACCAAACGGGCGGATGCAATTAATATAAAACCAATAACTGGGGTTGATAATATGACCAAAAGATAAGAAGATGCTGATGGAATCAGAAAAAAACCACCGAGTGCAATGGCAGAAAAAATATAGTTAATCCCACTGTAGGTATAGGCATCCGTTGACATATTTGCATGCGTGAGCGTGAAAAAAATATATCCACATATGAAACCGGTTAATGATAAAAAAAAAGCAATGCGTGAATACAATAATAACCCACCTGCAATTAATAAACCGGCAATAATATTGGTTTGAAAAAAAATAGAGCCAAGAGATTTAAAATAAATAAAGATTAGCCGGAGTATAAGAGATGATTTAAGCTTCCCGGATAGTACCTCAGATAAACTTCCTAAATAACTCCAGTAACCAGTTGTATATTCTGTATCGGGCTTTAATATGTTTATATTTAATGTTTTTGCATTCAAAAGTAGAATCCAGATAGCCAGTACAAAGGGTAAGCTTAGAAAAGGTAATTTATAACGGGAGGTAATTGATGAAAGCCATATTGTAAGCAACAAAGTTAACAATGTAGCAATCAGCAGAATTATTATGTAAGTTATTGAAAACTGGAAATAAGCCCCCATTGCCAATCCGGTAAGCAGAACGTTATATGTATAATATCCGCACTTAATTGTGGCAGGATTATATCCTGAACTTTTTAACAGTATAAGAGAAAAAATGATACTTATAAGCCCGCTGAAACCAATATGTGGATCAACAAAAGTTGCTAATAAAATTAGAAAGCCGAACCAATGGTTATCTGAAAAAAAAACCTGGCTATAGCTGGATACAATACTGTTTTTAAGGCTCCTTAAATCCTCTTTCACGTTTTATGATATCTTAAATTTTTCAAGGTACAATGGCATTACTTCCTCATCCTGTATGCTGTTAATTGTTTCTCTTTTTCTGATGAGGTGGGGCTTCTCGTCCATATCAATCATAATAACTGCAGGGCGCATTGCTATAAACTGCATCCACTGTGTCATGTTGTAAGCACCTACCGTATGTACTACCACCTGATCATCTTTTTTTAAAGGTGGAAAGGAAATATGCTCTCTCACTACATCAATATTCATACATAAAGGACCATACAAAACAGTGTCTTCACTGTATTGTCCGAAATGTTGAGCCGGACTAATTTTGTGGTCATACCAAAAAGAAGTAAAAAGAATATTTACGCCAAAATCCAGAATAGTAGCCCTTCTTCCATCCGACAAACGCTTATTAGATATTACTGAACCTAATAAATATCCTGCCTCATCAATTAATGCCCTTCCTGATTCCAGTATCAGCAGCGGTAAACTGTCTTCTGTAAAACCGGCATTTAAAATAGAAGTACTGATAGCTTCTGCATATTGATCGAAAGTTGGTGATACATCTATTCCCTGGATATAAGATCCTTTTAAGGTGTTTTTTGATGCAAAACCTCCGCCTAAATCTATATACTCTATTTTCTTTTTAAATTTTTTCATAACAGAAAGTGCCAGTTGCGAAAGCTTGGAAGCCGCCACCCCATAAGCATTAGGAGTGAGCATAAATGTTCCGATATGGCAATGTAAACCTACCAGATCCATTTGTCCCGACAGCATAATTTTATTTATCGCATCCCAGGCCTGACCATCTTCATAATTAAATCCAAAGCGATCCCACATAGGATATATGCCTGTATCCATATTAACCCTTATAGCCACACGCGGTCGTTTAGTGCCGCCTGCTACTAATTCTTTTATCATGTACAACTCATCCAGGTGATCAATATGAATTAATGATCCATGTTCTATTGCGAGTTTAAGGTCTACCTCTTTTTTATCAGGGCCGTTAAAAATAATTTTATCTCCCGGTACATTATTGTGTAATGCTTTCAGGTATTCAAAACCCGAAACAACTTCTGCCCATGATCCTTCCTGATGGAACACATTACAAACAGCATTAATGTAGTTTGTTTTATAAGACCAGGCAAACTGCACTTTAGGATAGCGCGTTTTAAAAGCACGGGTTGCATCTTTGTAAGTTTGCCTGATTGTTTTCTCTGATAAGACAAACAAGGGTGAGCCATAAGTTTCCATCAGTTCCTTAACTGCATTACCATCAATATGGGTAACCGGATTGAATTCAGTTTTGGTTCCGTATTTATTCATTAAACCAACATTCAGCCGCTGAATAATTGGTCTTTCATACTGTGCTTTTATCATTTAATTATTGTTTAAAGTTCTCCAAGCGTTGATATTGTTTCGAATTCTTTCAAGCTTACAATCATGTCGTAAGAATACCTTACAAACAAGGTACCTGCCACATACTTTTGAAAAGGTTTAACATCCTGTTTCAATGCCATTCTTACCAGTGCTTCAGGATGGTTCTGACCGCAACCTACAGCTAGGTACACCCAGGCAGGAAAGCGGGGATTAATTTCAATCAGGTAATATTCCTCCTTTTCTGTTTTTACAATTTCCAGTTCCATGCCTCCCTTCCACTTGGTAGAGCTAATAAGTTTTGTTGTCATCTTTAACAACTTAGGATCGTCAATGGAAATACCCGACCAGGCTTTGCCTTTATCTGTTATATACATTTTACGCATAGGTACAGCACCCATAGTATTCCCTTTTCCATCACCAATGGCAGTAACATTTACTTCCTGTCCGGTTACAAATTCCTGTATAATAATAGGCAGCCCCCATTTGGATGTTATTTTATGAAAAGCCGATATTGCCTGATCAACACTATAAGCCACCGTTGCATCATAAAATTTCCCTTTAACAACTAATGGATAAGTAAATTCGCTTTTAAGGGCAAGCACTTCTTTAATGGTATGGATAGTTTTGCTTTTAGGAACTTTTATTTTATGCTTCTTTCCAAAATCAGCCAGATTAACTTTATGCCTTGCCTCAAATTGATCAAGTGTAGGCAAGAAGGTGTTTATTTTTAATTCAGCTTTTAATTTTGGAGCAAGCTTTATAAAGTTAAATAATTCTGCATCAAAATTAGGAATGATCAGATCCAGTTTTTCAATGCTATTAATGTATTGCAGGCGGGCATATAAAACATCCATGCCAGCAGATGGCAGAGGCAACTGGTAGGCCTTATCAACAAGGTCGTGCATGTATAAACCCGGTTCAAGCGTTTCATAAGACAAGCCTATAATACGCACATCAAAATATTTACTTTCACGTAAACTTCTGATAACAGAAATGCCGGGGCCGGGACTATCAATTGCGTTGAGACCGCTAACGGCTACACTAATTTTTTTCTTTTTCATTGTGCTCCGTTAATTTAAATTTGGAAAGCATGTTAATGAAATCATACAAATCTTTTTCAAATGTGGATTCATCAACAGCATAATTTTTTAAAAAGTAGGCAGAAATTTCCTGCGGGGTATTGTCTTGCTTAAGCATTTGAACTATTTCAAGCCCAACAGGATTCGTATTAAAAGAGTCGCCGGTTGTAGGATCGAAAATAAATCCGGAATCACTAAGCGCAATGTTTTTTTTGAATTTCATAATGGTATTTACTTTATAAATCAGATTATCAGGGTTTCGTTTTGTATTTTCATCAACACTTCATTTAATTCAACTACCGCTAACGTATAATCATTTTTAACCTGAAAGAACGAAGTAGTTATTTCAGGCATATTATCATTAGCAATTGCCAGTTCTTCCATTTTGCCCAGAGGAACAAGCAAGTGTTTCATCCCCATAAAACCAACCGATGTGCGCATGCGGTGAGCCCGGGCCTGTATGGTTAAAAAATCGTTATCTTTTAAAGCATTTTCAACATCTGTAATATCGATTGGCAACTGTTTCAAAAACATAGTGATCATTTCTTTAAGAAATGCAGGTCTGCCTTTGGTAAGGGCAATTAATTCTTTTATGTTAACTACCATATGCGGCTGGCTGCTTTTGCTTTCTGTTAACAATTTATCATTGCCCGATTCTGTAAGGGGTTTTTTATCCCCCAGAAATTTATTGATCACCGCATACAACTCAGCTTCCTTAAAAGGCTTGGAGATATAATCATCCATTCCATAGCTCATGCATTTTGCCCGTTCATCTTTCATACTGTGTGCGGTCATGGCTATAACAGGAAGATTTAACTTTAATTCCGTTCTTATAATTTTTGCAGCAGAATAACCATCCAATAATGGCATCTGAATATCCATCAATACCAAATCGTAATGTTTATTTTTGAGCATTTCAATGGCTATCATTCCATTCTCTGCAATATCCGTTTCAAGTCCGAACCCTTTTAGGTAAATGCTGGCAAGTACCTGATTAAGATTGTTATCCTCGGCCAGTAAAATGTTTTTTACTTTGCCGGTAAATGGCCTGAAATCTTCAACCTTAGTTGCATTTTCTGTAGCATTTTCATACGAAATGGGATAGCTTAAGGTTACAATAAACTCGGAGCCTGAGCCTTGTTTACTCTTAACATTTATATCGCCGTTTTGCATTTCAACAAGGCTTTTTACAATTGACAAACCCAGGCCAGTACCTCCATAAAGCCGTGTGGTTTCTGTATTTCCCTGATTAAAGCGATCAAAAACAGTATTGATATTGCCCGGTTTAATTCCTATGCCCGAATCTTTAATTCTGAACACAAGCATTACCGTATCATGTTCAATGCTTTTTACCTCGCATAGTATTTTAACTCCGCCCTTATCTGTAAATTTTATCGCGTTGCTTACAAGGTTTATTAAAACCTGGTTGAGGCGTGTAGGATCACCATAAATAAACGTTGGGGTATTTTCTGCAATAAGCAATTCGAAAAATATTTTTTTTGATGCCGCCTTTTCAGCGAACATTAATTTAAGCGAATGAAGCAGGTCTTTAACGTTGAAATTTATTTTTTCAATATTTAACTCACCGGCTTCAATTTTGGAGAAATCAAGAATATCGTTGATGATATTTAAAAGGTTACTACTGCTGGTTTTTATCGCCTCCAGATAGCCGGACTGGGTTTTGTCAAGGGTAGTGTTTTGCAACAGATTTGAGAAGCCAAGAATGGCATTCATAGGAGTTCTTATTTCATGGCTCATATTGGCCATAAACTGTTCCTTCATCATTGCGTTTTCGTCGGCCTGTTGCTTTGCAAGTTTTAGTTCTGAGGCAAGCAGATTTCTTACATCCACGTCTTTAAATAAAATAACAACAGCGGCCAGAGCAGTTAATATTCCAATAGCGATTTCAAGAAAGCTCCAGTTTTTTGACACCTGCACATAGGCGATGCTGTTATCTATTAATACCTTGGTGGTTTTGCTCAGACTTTCATTTATCTCATCAACGGTGCTGTTAATATCAGACATGGTATTAATTCCCGGCCTGTCAATCTTTAAAGAATTTTCGTCCTGTGTAATGTCCTTAACCTCCATCAGTTTTTTATAAGTGAGCTCCTTCAGTTTATAAAAAGAGGCCTCTTCAGGTTTTCCCGAAAAATACTTCTCCATACTTTTCAGATATGTTTTGGTTTCTGTTTCCTTTAACCTGTATTCTTCTAAAAATTTACCATCACCGGTTACGATATATCCGCGTTGCTTATTTTCTAAAATATTTATATTCGTCTTAAACGATTTCATTAACTCCGAAATGCGGTATGCACTATAGAGTTCAGTAGTATTTTCAGACATACGGGTTAAATACCTGTTGGCATTTATAGCAATAAAGGATACCAGTAAAATACTCACCAGTGAGCTAATGATAATAATAATTTTGGTATGTACTTTAAACTTCATTTAAGTTGGAGTTACTTATAAAAATATTTTTAACCGGAATGAAAATTTTAATAAAATAAAGAGTTGCGAATTGTAATATTCAAGTTAAGGTGCTTAAATTTAAAGGGCCAAATACATTTTAAAAGGCTTACAGTTTTTTCATCAAAACTTTCACTTCTTCGGATAACGGATTATACTCAAGCGCTTTATTCAGGTATTTTTTTGCATCGATATTTTTACCTTGTGCAATTAATATTTTACCATTTAGCAAGTTGCCATCATAATCAAATGGATATAACTTAAGCACACGGTTTATATAAAGTGCTGAGTTGTTATAATCTTTACGGTTATAATAAATTGTAGCTACCCTGTAATTTGCAATTGAATTATTTGCGTCTTGCTTTAATACTTCAAGATAGGTAGCAAGTACATTATTCCAGTTGCCAAGCGATGCCAATGGAAGCACTAGTCCAAACCTTGCTTCTATCGACCCCGGTTCAAGCGCAACTGCCTTCCTGTAATAACTCTCAGATTTTGTGTAATCTTTATTGAGGTAATTAAGCCAACCTAATCTTAAATCTATCTGGTATGACTCCATGTTAAGCTCAAGCAAAACATTAATGGCTTTACTATATTGTGTTTCATATTCAAAAGAATAACTTTTAGAAAAGGCTAGTTCAGGGTTTTGTTGAACCTCGATATGGGAACTTAAAAAGATGGTAAGCGCAAGGAGCATTATTTTTATTTTCATAAGGGTATTGTTTTAATTGTTTTGTTAAACATTCAATTCAACTGTAAAATTAAGGATCAAAAACAATACGAAAATATTTTGAGGTGAATAACCTGATTTTGTCGGTAATTAATAATAATGCGGCTGCAAATGTTTGCGAAACTAAAATGTATTTGTACCCTCGATGAGAAGGCGTATAATTAAACGCCCCTAAGGGTATGTGCATTAATACCGAACTGGTGGTTGCCATTCTAATGTAATTGTACACGCGATGAAAAGGGCGTTTAATTAAACGCCCCTACGATCCTTCACACCCTCATACCTTCTTACATTCTTCCCCTCTTACCTACTTACCTTCTTACCCTCTTCTTTACTTGGCTACTGCAAAAGGCTTTCTAGCCACCTCGCCATATCCAGTTGTTAATACAAGGTAATATTTACCGGCTGTCAGATCTTGTGTTTTAAGATTTATTTCCTGTACACCTGATGCAAAAATTTCAGTTGCAAATATTTCCCTGCCCAGCATATCTATAATAATAATTCTTGAAGCACCTACATCAATGCCTTTTAGATCCAGGTTAAATGTTCCGGTATTCGGATTAGGGTATAAATTGATGTTATTGCTTATATCCCCCTTAATATTTTGTATAGCGGTAAGTCCACATAAACTATCGGAAATAACCCTTACCGGCAATACAAAAATGCTCGAACAGCCAAGGTTTGATGTTGCAGTTAGGGTAATATAAAACTTTCCTGTACGGTTATAATGTTTTCCAAATATGCTGGTGTTCATAAAATCTGTTGTGCCATCGCCAAAATCCCATTTGTAATTTACAATCCATCCATTACCTGTTAATACGCTGATGTTTGAAAAATCAAATTTATTGGTTGATAAACATTCAACCGAATCAAACAATTCAAACTTTGTTGTTGGTGTTGGTTTTCCTGCTGTGGTTACACTAATATTTTGTGGTAAGGAAATGGTACTGCAACCCATAGCATTGATGGACGTTACTTTTGCTACATAAATACCTGTTGCGATATACGAGTGGAAAGATGTTACTGATGAAGTTGCCGAATAAACCGTGCCATCTCCGTAATCCCAAATATAAGAAGTTGCATTAGGTGAGGTAGCAGTGAAGTTAAAACCGGCATTGCAAACGCTTGAGATCACTTCTGATGCCATAAATGTTGACAGTGGAGACAGACCTGTACCTACAACAACATTGTTATTAACAGTAAGCGTACAGCCACTTACAGCAGTAACTTTTAAAGCAACGGTTTTAGAACCGGTACTGCTAAAGAAAAAAGCAGGTGTTGAAACTGTTGAAGTATCTGTTCCGCCAAAGTTCCATAAGTAAGCAGGTACCGATCCATCAGATGTTATGATAGCGGGTGTAAATGCAACTGAACGGTTACATTGGCTTGGCACCGATGTAAAACTCCCGGTTAATGAGGCTATATTAAAAAACCTTGTAACTGAATCGAAACACACACCATTGTCACCCATCATTTTAATGGTATGGTTTCCTAATCCCAAGCTGGTTAAACTTACCGGCGATGATATCGTGTTATATGCCGAACCGTCCAAACTGTAAACATAATTTAGTCCGCCGGTACCGGTATTTGTTAATACCCTTGATGTACCGCAATAATCTGATGCAGTTAAGGTGAAATCCGATTTTACTCCTGCCTGACTGTTAATAGTAAGTGGAGTTGAAGTTGCTAAACATTGGCCACCTGAAGTTATTGTGAGACTAACGGCAGAGGTAGTTGCTGTATTGAATGTCAGGGTTGGATTACTAACCGTTGTATCTGTATAAGTGCCATTGCTAAAATGCCATGCGTAGGTAATTCCATAACCTTTTTGTGCTGCTATAAAATCAAATTGGCTGTTACAGCTATTTGCAAGGCTTGTAAAAAATGCTGATGGGGTTGTTGCGATTACGATGGTTTTAATTGAAGTGAGGTTGCCATTAATAGTTAGTGATGCGGTATATATACTATCCCTGTTATAGGCATGAACCGGGTTGCTTAACGTAGATGTATCGCCATCGCCAAAATTCCAAAGGTAAGATGTTGCAAGTGTTGAAAGATTTGAAAATGTTAGGGTATTGCTTGAACAACTGTTACCGCTATAACTGAAATTAGAAGTTGCCACTGGTAATACATTTACGGTTTGTATTGCAGAATCTATGCAACCTGTTGATGACAAAACTATAAGTTTAACAAGATATGTGCCCGGTGTTGTATATATTTTTGAATAGGTACTAAAAACCGAATCAATGGTACCATCCCCATACGACCAATAACTTTTTGCTATCCACCCTGCGTTAAGGTTAACAGAAGTATTCGGAAAATCAAAGCGGTTATTGGTTAACAATTGCGATGCATTGTTAATAGTAAAGCCGGCTGCCGGTCCATAAGCAGTTGGCGAAATATACACCTTATGTGATACCAAACTCTGACAACTTCCACTTAATGCTGTGAGAGTTATTGTAAATGCACCTGTATCACCAAAACTCATAACCGGATTAACTCCTGTTGAATAAGTATCATCACCAAAATTCCATGTATAACTTAAACCTGTGCCTCCTGTTGTTGTATTAGTAAATTGTATTTTATTTCCGCATGATCCTGAAACCTGGGCCGATGTAAATTCTGCCGCAAGTGTGCCCGTTCCGGCATTTACCAATACATTATTTGTAACTGTGGCGGCGCAACCACTGCTTGAAGTTACCAATAAATTTGCCGTGTTATTACCAACTACAGGGTAAACAAAAAACGGGTTCTGTGCAACTGATGAATCAAGCGCGGGTGAACCAAACTTCCATGAGTATCTTAATAAAACATTATCAGAACTAACCGATGTGTTTGTAAATGTAACCGTATGGTTGCAACTGCTCGAAAATGATGTAAAGGATGCTGTTGGTACTGATATATAAAATTCTGTTGCAGCGGTATCAAAACAAGTTCCTTTTTTAACTGCGAGTCTTATGTAATGAATACCCGGACTTAAAGAGGTTAGCGTTTTTGTTGTGCTGATGGTATCGAAGGCCGAACCATCAACGCTATAGGTATAGCTTTGCATGCCTGCACTGCTTGTGTTTGTAAGAATTCTAACATTAGAACAAAGGTTATTTGAAGGTGCCGAAACACTTACTCCTGCTATCACTGCTCCGGTTAGGGTTCCGGGGGTAAAGTTGTATGATGGAGAAGCATTATTTACACATAGTCCGTAAGAGTTAACTGATACGCTTACTGTTGTTGGTGCCGGGTTGGTATAACTACGTGTTGGATTAAATATATTGGTACTGCTGCCTGTACCTCCGGTAAATGTCCAGTTATAATTGTAACTGTTTCCGGCCGGTGCCCCGCCAAATCTATAAGTATTACTGCAATCGGCATTTGCGGCTATGGTTGCATCGGGAGGTGTTGTTGCTACGGTTATATATTGGTTGGAAACCACATTTCCGTTAATTGTTAAACGCACATTGTATACACTGTCTTTACTGTATATATGTATTGGGTTGCTTTGGATTGATGTAATACCATCGCCAAAATTCCATAAGTATGTTGAAGCCTGAGCCGACGAATCTTTAAATGCAACTGATCTGTTTGCACATGCATTTTGATTGTAACCAAATTTTGAAACTACAATAGGTGATACTGTAACAGGTTGTGTAAATACATCGGTGCATCCATCATAAGTGGTAACCGCTAAACTTACATTATATGTTCCGCTTGCCAGGTATGTTTTGCCATACACAGAATTGTGTATTGTATCTATTGGTGAGCCGTCGCCAAACGACCAGGCATAGCTGCTGTTCCACCCACCACCTACATGTTTTGAAGCATTAATAAAATTAAAACCCTGATTATTTATTACCTGACTTGCATTGTTAATAGTAAAGCTTGCAGATGGTCCGAATACTGCTGATGAAATATATACCTGTGCTGTGGCAACACTGGTGCAGCTTCCGTTAACTGCTGTAAGAATAACATTAAAGGTACCGCTATCGCCATAACTGCGGCTTGGGCTTGTTTGGGCTGATGTAGTGCCATCTCCAAAGTTCCAGGTATAGCTTATGCCTGTACCGCCTGTTGTATTATTGGTAAACTGGTATTTGTTGGTACACGTGCCTGCAACGTTTGCTGTGGTAAATGCTGCCGCAGGGCCTGTGCCCGAGCCT
>JACMQU010000050.1 GCA_014376805.1 Bacteroidia bacterium | reverse complement strand
TTTTCATCGATTTCATTTTCATCGATTTCATTTTCATCAGATAAATTTTCATCAAATATATTTTCATCAGAAACATTTTTATCAGATATATTTTCATCAGATAAATTTTCATCAGATAAATTTTCATCGGATAAATTTTCATCAGATAAATTTTCATCGATTTCATTTTCATCGATTTCATTTTCATCAGATAAATTTTCATCAAATATATTTTCATCAGAAACATTTTCATCAAATATATTTTCATCAGATATATTTTCGTCAAAAACATTTTCATCGGATATATTTTCATCAGATAAATTTTCATCGATTTCATTTTCATCGATTTCATTTTCATCAAATATATTTTTATCAGATAAATTTTCATCAGAAACATTTTCATCAGAAACATTTTCATCAGATATATTTTTATCAGATAAATTTTCATCAAATACATTTTCATCAGAAACATTTTCATCAAATAAATTTTCATCAAATACATTTACATCGGATACATTTTCATCAAATACATTTTCATCAAAAACATTTTTATCAGATATATTTACATCAAAAACATTTTTATCAAAAACATTTTCATCAAATACATTTACATTAAGAACATTTCTATCAAATACATTCTTATCGATTTCGTTTTCTCCATTATTATTTTCTCTATTATTACTTTTTTCATTATTATAAGGGCTTTCCATACGTGTTGGTAAACCCACGAGGGGTGTACCGACGTGATCGGGATCGGGGGCGTTATGAGGCGACCCAATGGGCGGTTGGAGTATATGACGGACTGGGCCGGTTATTTCCAGGATGCCGTGGAAGTGGTCGGGCATAACTACAAATTCATGCAATATTATATTGGGAAAACGGGGTATTAAGGCCAACCATTCGCTATGTATCATTCTTCCCGAATCACTTAAGGTCATTTCTCCGTTTTTTATGTTTCCAAATATACATGCACGATGCTGCACGCAGATTGTTATAAAATAAATGCCTTTCCGGCTATAATCATAGCCTTTCTTCCGGAGTGACTTCCGTTTATGAATTTTGGGGTTGTATTGGCTCAAGGCTTTTTGTAATGGATAACTTCAAATAAATTAAAGAAGAAAAGTTAAGAGGAAAATTATCAGTTTAAAAGTTTTGAGCCTATATTCATTCCCATATATATGATTTAATATGCATTACATTAAATAACTACATTTTATCAAACATTAAAACCAGCACTCGATTTATCATTAGGTTCAACCAAAATTTAAAGCAAATTTGTACTGTTTTTCCCACTGAATAAAATTAAAATATGAGCAACTCTGATATTGCCGACTTGATAAAATCTTATGCCGACTTAAGTGAATTGCATGGAGGTGATCCATTTAAAATAAAATCTTATGCAGCCGCATCGTTTCGTATTGACAAACTATCCATACCGCTTGCAGGACTTAATTTGCAGGAGCTACAGGCTATTGAAGGCATAGGAAAAAGTATTGCCGCTAAGATATATGATATCAACACCACACAAACTTTTAAAGAATTAAAAGATCTTGTAGATGCCACCCCAAAAGGCATACGCGATATGATGCATGTAAAAGGCATAGGACCCAAAAAAATAGCGATGATATGGAAGGAACTTGAGATTGAAAACATTGGCGAACTGTTGTATGCATGTAAAGAAAATCGCCTTGCACAAGCCAAAGGATTTGGTTTAAAAACACAGGAAAATATTCAGGCGCAGATAGAGTTTATGTTTGTGAGTGCTAACAAATTTCATTATGCACGTGCTTTGCCTGCTGCTCATAATTTGATATCACAACTACAAAAAATTGAAGGTATAAACAATGCTTCGTTAACAGGCGAAATAAGGCGTAAAATGGAAGTGCTTGAACGCATAGACATCTTGTTAAGCAGTAACGATGTTCAATTGGTTCAACAAAAATTAAAGGCAGCTAATCTTATGGTTGAACCTAAAGAAAACGGTAGTGGCATGAGCGGTAAATTTGAAGGTTATCCCGTAATGATTAACATCGTTCAAGATAAAGATTTTGTATCCGAATTATTTAAACAAACCGGCTCCTTAACCCATGTAAATAAAGTACTGTTTAAAGTTGGATCAACGCAACTTACTTTTGAAAATGAAAGTGCCTTATATGAAGCAGCTAAGCTTAATTTTATTGAACCAGAAATGCGCGAGGCACGCGGCGAAATTGAACGCGCCGCAAAAGGCAATTTGCCTAAACTTATAGAATATACCGACCTTACCGGGCCTTTACACAACCACAGCACCTGGAGCGACGGACTGAATACCATAGCGGAAATGGCAGCTTTTTGCATCAAACAAAACTATCAGTACCTGGGTATGGCCGACCATTCTAAAAGTGCTTTTTATGCCAATGGATTAACCGAAGAAAAAGTGCTTGCCCAACAAAAAGAAATTGCAGCGCTGAACGAAAAATATGGTAATGATTTTAAAATATTTGCAGGTATAGAATGCGATATTTTGTACGATGGTAACCTCGATTATGATAAAGACATCCTTGCTACCTTTGATTATGTGGTTGCATCGGTTCACAGCATTTTAAAAATGAATGAAGATAAAGCTATGAGCCGGTTGATTAAGGCAGTTGAAAATCCATACACCACTATATTAGGACACCCTACCGGCCGATTATTGCTTATGCGTGAAGGTTATCCTGTTAACTACCCTAAATTGATAGACGCTTGCGCTGCTAATGGAGTTGTTATTGAAGTGAATGCCAATCCATACAGGCTCGACCTCGACTGGCGCTATATTGATTACGCGATGAACAAAGGTGTTATGTTAAGTATTAATCCCGATGCGCATGAACTGGAAGGTTTTTATGATATGTTTTACGGCGTAGAATCAGCACGCAAAGGTGGTTTAACTAAAGAGATGTGTTTAAATGCACTTGATCTTGTGGCTTTAGATACGTATTTTAAGAAAAGAAAACCTAAATAAAATTTGTGAGGGTGTGGTTAATAAGACTTATCTCAAAGGAATATTTTATTAAAATTATAATGATGCTAAAATTTTACGGGCAAAATAATTAAAAGTAACAGCATTGAAGAAAATAATTTTATTACTAAGTTTAATTTCATTTGCATCTTTTGCCCATGCAGCTTATACACCTGCTGGAGGCTACTATTAATCAGAAGATGTATGCAAACCTACTTGCTTCATTTATTATTAATATTCATTATTGAGCTAATGGAGTTTGTAAAGATGCAGCCACATCTTTTTACCTGGCACCAAAGCTTTTAATAATGGGCATTAACAAGGAAATTTCTGAGACGAAAATCGTGCTTTACCTTAACCCTCAAACAATAGAATTTACCTTATGAATATGGAAGCTGAGGGCATAAAGAACTTAATCATTACTGATGCTATTAGGAGGCAAATGGAATCTATCAGACAAGATGATTTAATTGATATCTCCTCTTTTAAGTCAGGTATTTATATGGTGCAATTTTATCACCATCATGTTTTATACTCACATAAATTTATCAAACAATTATAAACTTAACTTATGGAGGGAGACCAAATCACTTTCAAACAAACATAAAAAAACAGGAACATGTTTTGCATGCCCCTGTTCATTTTATAGTTTTAATTTACGATCTTTCACTGATCCATGCTGCCACTTTGGGTGCCAGTTCTTTTTGCGATTTTGATCCTACAAACACACCTATATGTCCGCCCGGGAATGCGTATTCTTCTTTATCTTTTGAACCAATCACTTTCATAACCGGTTTGCTTGATGAGTTAGGAATGATATTATCTTCTGTTGCATAAATATTTAAGAAAGGCATAGTCAGGTTTTTTAGGTTCACCATTTTTCCGCCTAGAACAAATTCGCCTTTAATTAGTTTGTTATCACGCCAAAGATCTTTAATGTATTTGCGAAACATTTCTCCGGCAAGATCAGGACAATCATTTTTCCATTTTTCCATTCTAAGAAAATTGGTCATTTTAGCCTCATCCTGCATCATATCAACCATACCAAAGTACTTACTAATGTCGGCACTTGGTTTAAGTGATCCAAAGCCTTTGTTAATCATATCTGCAGGTATTATGCCTAAGCTGTCAACCATGGCATCCACATCAATATCTTTAGTCCACTTATACAACATGCACTCATTGGCACCAAAATCAAATGGCGTAACATATACTGTTAACGATTGAATTTTTTCAGGAAACAAGGCAGCATAAATAGCACTAAAAGTACCACCCTGGCAAATTCCCATTTTATGAATTTTAGGGCTATTAGTTGATTTACGTATAAAATCAACAGCACCACCCATAAACCCTAAAATATAATCTTCCATCGTTAAATAACGATGCTGACGTTTAGGATAGCCCCAATCCATAATATAAATATCCAGACCTTCATCCAGTAATTTTTTCATCAGACTGCGATCGGGTTGCAGATCTAACACATCATGCCTGTTCATTAATGCAAATGATACCAGAACCGGAATTTTGCAGGTAGCAGGCGTTTCACGTTTATAATGGTATAATTTTACCAGATCATTTTGCCATACCAGTTCTTTAGGTGTGGTGGCCACTTCAATTTCTTTAATCTTTGAAAGCATTTCATAACCCTTCACCAGTTTCTCACTAGTCCGGGTCATTTCTTCCATCATTCCGCTAACGTTCATATTTTATTTTATTTTTATGTTTATCTGTCATTGATCTTTGCGTCCTCCGTGGAAGACGTTGGGTGCAACGTCTTTGCGTCTTCATCACGATGTTTCCATCCTCCGTGGGAGACGTTGGGTGCAACGTCCTTGCGTATTCATCACGATGTTTCCATCCTCCGTGGGAGATGTTGGGGGCAACGTTTTTACGTTTACTCTTGCGAGTTATAGATTTTTTTTTGTAAAAAAAAACCACAGGCCCCGGACTAATCCAAACCTGCGGCTTTTAGTATAAACTAAAACTTAATCAATTAATGTTTGTGTGCTTTTTTAGCAGCTTTAGGCTCTTCAGACTTATGCTCTTCAACAGCAACTACAGCCTCATTATCAATTTGTTTTTCAAGTATATTGATACGGCTTTTTAACTCCTGTACAGTTTTATATAATTCATCCATTTCGGTACGGTTAATCAATGGCAAATGTTCCATTGATTTTTCTACCTGGTTTTCAATTTTCTTTTTTAGCGTAAGTTGCAATGCACTTACTTCACTCATTAGTTTTGAATATTCTTCAGTTTCAAACAATGCTACAAACTCCTTATCGTTTGTGTTCAACCAATCCTGATAGATAGTGCTGAATGAACTCATATCTTCGCCTTTACGCATTTTTGCATACATCGTTTCAGATAATGTTTCCATTCCTTTAATACCTGTAGCATACATCATATACTGTAACTGGGTATTTTTTACATTATATACACTCATCATGTTGCTGATTTCTTTTACAGCATCCATTTGAATACTGTTACTGTTAACAGGCATTAATTTAGTTAATGGAGCAAATGCTGTACTTAACTGATTAGTTAAGTTGTTATAATTGGTAAGTGCAGAAGCAAACATGTCATTAGGATTGATGTTACCCATTTGAGAACCCATCATATTTTTCATGTTATCAAACATTGATTTATTTGAATCCAACATGTTAAACATATTTTCATTCATTTTACCGGTCGCATCTGTCATCATATTTTTCATGAAATCAGGCTGCATACCAAACATTTTATCCATCATACCTTTAAATGATTCTGTATTAAACATCTTTTTAAAAGTATCGGTGGTAAATGATTTATCTTGTAAAGTCTTCATCACCGGCATCATAAATTCAAACATTTTCATATACATTTCTGCATTGTTAAATAAACCGCTGAATGTATTTTTAGGAGTACCGTTGTTAAAGTTACTTATCAAATCGGTATACGTGGTGCTCATCGTGTTTTTCCATGAGTTAAACATATTCATCATTCCATTCATATCACCACCCATGTTCATATTTGGCATTCCTTTAAACATTTGCTGGCTGTTTTCCTGCCAGTTTTTTGCATTGTTCATCTGGGTTGTCATCCAGTTATTGAAAAATTCTAAAGCCTGGTTATTTTTATGGTCAACACCATTTTGATTGAACCATGACATTTGACTATCATACCACTTTTTGAATACATCAGAATTAAAATCTACCTGACCACCATTTGCCATTGCTTTTTGCATAGTTTCTGCTGCAGTAGTAAAAGATTCAGTGGCTTGTTTTTGCATATTTGCAAAAGTTTCAAACATGTTTTTGTTTTCCATTTATTTAAAGTATTGTTGTTTTTATTTTTAGTGCCACAGGCTTTCCTGAAAGCGGGCGCAAAATTAGTCAAAATTATTTATTTACAATATCTACTTTGTTAAATAATTATTAAGCGGCCTATTGAAGCCACTATCTAAGGGGAAAACTTTTATGACATTTATCAACTAACTCATAGTGAAGCGTTTTTTAATTTAAATATTGATTTTTGAGAATTAAAAACACACTTTTGCATTCTAATATTTTAAAAATGAACGCACCAAAAGTTGGGGATGTTTTCACCCACGACATTACTTTTACACAAGAACAAGTTGACATGTATGCTAAAATAAGTGGAGATATTAATCCACTTCACATTAACCAGGAAATTGGCAAAGCCAGTATGTTTGGCCGCTGTATTATTCATGGTCATTTTAGTGCGAGTGTGTTTACTAAGGTTTTCGGAACACTATATTTTGCAGATGGGCATATTTATATGAAACAAAACAATACCTTTTTAAAGCCCATGTTTGTAGATACTCCTTACCGGGCAGTTATTACTGTTAAAGAAATATTTCCGGAGAAAAACCGGGTACTGTATGAAACTAAAATTGTTGATGTTACTTCTGGTGCCGATACAATTACCGGTGAAGCATTGTTAATGAATAAAAAACTCTATGTGTGGTAAGTTTAAAATAAATATTTATTTATTTATAAAACTAATAATAAAAGATTCCATAGCTCATTATTGAACCTGTGGATTCTTTTATAAACCTACATGCCTTCCATTAGTACCTGTCCAAATATCATTGTTGTAACAAATATTCTATTTATAATTTATAGAATGAGTATGCAAAACTATTTAATTTTCACCTTTTAAGCGCACTTGCAAAGTTGGCTTAGTTCTTTTACTTCTATTATCAAAATCATCATCGTCATCATAACTATTGTAAAAATCCTTACCCAACTTTGTAGTTTTCTTGTTAACCCGGATATCATCCTCACTTAATAAACCAAATGAGCTTATTATTTCGTGGCGAAATGCTCCTTTATTTGAAACTTTCATAAATAATTTTATTTGTTTTGTAGTTACTTTTACAAAACTTATACCACATAAAACTAGAGCTTTTATATCGTTTTTATAATATAATTTGCCGATTAAATTCTACACCCTAAACAGTTTGGTAATAAATATCTACGAATTTTAAACAGAAGAATACCGTTCTGTAAAACTGGATTTTATTTACTAACGCATCAGATATATTTTACCTGTATTACCATTAAAAAAACTTTGTTCTTCCTTAGCTTTTGTTGCACGATTTTCTAATTCTTTACCTCCAATTCGGGTGTACACCTGATATAAATATACACCATTTGCCAGCCTGTCTCCATACTGATCTGTACCATCCCAGGCAAACTCGCTGATGTTATTGCCTATATGCATAGGTCCAAATTCTTCTTTACTAACCTCTCTTACCACCTTACCTGTAATGGTCATTATACGAACCATTAATTGCTCTGGTACTATGCTACCAGTAAGTGTAAACACAAATCGCATGTGCGTGGTAAACGGGTTCGGATAAGGATAAAAATGACTGATGGTAGTTTTATTAATAACATTAAAATCAACCATAAATTCATTACCTCCGGCTTTGTTTCCACTTACATCTGCTGCCTGAACTTTTAAGGTATAAAGGCCGTCTTTTAACCCGGTTGGCGCATATTGTAATACTGCCTGATTTTGTTTATCGCTTGCCGGTATAAACTGTATAGAGTTTTGGGTAAGATTAATGCGTTCAAAATCAAACTGACCCGGCTTCCTTAAATACAAGGCAAAGGTAGAAGTATCCTTTTGTAACAAAAATTTATTCTGATCCGTAGAGCTAATCCTGATAACCGGTGCCGGTGAAACAAAATCACCATTCAGAATCCGTTGCCCGTCAAAAGTTACATCCAGAAACGGACTGCTTTTATCTCCTTTAACAATAAACTCTTTACTAAAAAAATCATTGTTATAATTTATTTCGGGCACCTGTTTATCTGAATTTGCTTTTATAATCAATGTTTGTTTTCCTGTTAAATTTCGGGTAGAGATTTTCTCTTTAATTAACCAGCTACCCCCTGCGTTTATGGGTGCTAATTTTTGAACAGACTGATATTGGATCAATCGATTCTCATCTAATACCTGAACAGATAAAAGGCTGCTGTCAAATAATGAATAGCCTATATTCTTCAATGGCAATGTTATCTTTATAGTATCACCCTGTTCAAGCTGTTCTTTGTAAAAAGAATAATCAGTATTTAAATCAACTGTTACCTCTGTTGCCGGATCATAATCTACCTGCCAATAGATTATTTGTAAGGGGGTACGATAAGCACTATCTACATTAAATAACTGAAGTTTTAAGTAAGGAAAAATTTTAGCATTTATTTGGTTCAGGGCAATTTGATTAGTGGTTAAATTTGGCATCAGAACAGTATCTACCCCCTCTTTAGTAACGCCAGTAACCTGCCACCACCATCTCCCTTTTGCAACTGGATCTTCATCCTGTAAAACCAATTTTGCATGGTTATAACTTTTAGCTGGTCCTACCAGTGCAGAAGTAAAGTCTCCTTTAAAGCCTTTAAGCCTAAAGTTTCTGGTAATTGTAAAACTGGTATCGTTGAGGGTATTATTATAGTTCATCGTATCCTCGGCGGCAAAACCTATCGGATCTCCTTTTTTACCTATAACCGACCACGCAGTATTTCCACTTTTCACCTGCTCTACTTTATAGGAACCTATTGAGGCAAACAAACTCTTAGTGTTGGCACTCCAGTTAGCTATACCTGTGCTATAGCGCGAGAACATAGCAACAATATAACCTTCAGGCACAGAATCAATCAATCGTTTTAAGGCAGTTTCACCAGCTGTAAAATTTGTATTAAATGGATAATACCTAACACTCTGATCTGATTTATTTGCCTGTACAAAAGCACAGTTAAAAGGGTAGTTAGGTAATTCATACGGGAAATCTACCTGAAACGGTTCAAAAATAAGTACAATTGTACCTTCCGAAATACAAGTTCCTACTCCTGCATTTAATAAATAGGGTATGGTTACTCCCATCCTGCTATGATCCCATCGTTTATCTTCTATGCCTAAAGTGAGATTATACCGGCTGAACTCAATTCTTTGCAGTGTATCATTAAACGCTATCAGATTAGAACCTGTAACATCTCTAATCTGGGCATATTTACTTTGTCTCCATCCGGTTGGTCCGTTCTTAATATAAGTAAAACTTTGTGTTACCCATACGCCTCCCTGATCTGTTGGAACATTTAAACGTGCACGCCAGTAAAATACGGTTGAATCTATAACAGGTAAAATTTTAATCCAGGATGTTAGTGCTGAACCGGTAATTATTACGGAATCGAAAAACGGACTGTTCTGCGAAAAATTCAGACTTGTGTCAAATTCAAAAATATAAGAAACATTATTCGCGGCCAGGTTATTATTCTGTATCAGTAAAGCAATGGTATCAGCATTAACAATTGAATAATTATAAGGCAGCAATGCATGTATTCCACTCCCCGGTAAAAAATAAGAAATAGTTGCTTCATTGTTGCCATACTGAATCTCTTTAATTTTTTGATCAGCATTAACTTTAACCTTAAATACATTCAACCCAATTTCGCTTTTATGCAGTGGCTTAATCCAATAATAAAAAGTATCTGCATAGAATGGACCTGTAAGAGTTACCGGGGGATAATCAATTACTTTATTATCCGGAAGTGTGCGTGTACAAAAAATGGAAATGGTATCTCCCGTTGCTTTTGCCAGGTTGCTAATAATAATGCCAATGGCCATTGAATCATTTTGCACTGTAGCATTGGGTGGAGATATAAAAAGATCTTCATCAACAATTTTATAATCAGGTAGTGCCGGCGCGTATAATACAACTGCCGGGTCGCCCTGTAAAAGAATCTGCAAAGCATGTGAGCGCGAAAACTCATCATTGGCAGAACTGGTTACGGATAAAGCATTTTTAATGTTTAAACCAACCGGTAAGCCATAACCGGGTCCACTTACCTGATTATAGAAAGCTTCCATTTGGGTCTCGAGATAATTGGTATAAGTGAGATTTGTATGTGCAAGCCAACCTATAGCTCCTTTAGAAGGAAAACTACAAATAAAATCTTTGGCATAAAACAACCCCGTTCCTTGCGGATCAACATCATTGGCATTACCTACATTACATCCGTTGAAATAATAAAAGGCACACCGGTTAGTGGTTTGCAAATCATAGATTGAACCGAAATCAATATCGAGTACCGTTAAGGATCCATGACCATAAAATGTCATCATATTTACTCCTTTATTCAATCGCTCTATGAGGGTAGTTTTTAAATCTGCGGAACTTGAAACTATCGTTGTTTTGCCATAAGCTATTATTTTTCCGCCTACGGGCTTATGCCTTATTTTTTCGGCATTATAAGCAAGTACATTTTTAAACTGAGTTTGTAAATCAATCCGGTCACCACCACTCAAATGCAGGTAGTCTTTACGCCATCGCTGAATAGAATCGGGGTTTGTTTCATAATAAACAAGCTTTTGAAAATAATTTAAAGCCTCCGTATTTGTTGCCGCAGCTATTCGGCCCGTGGCTATGGATGGTGCTCCGGAAGCCTTGTCAAAATCATTGGTAAATAAATGATCGGATGAAGGAACCCCTATAGCCGGAACTAAATTTAAATTATAATTTGAAGGTAGATTTTTGATCAGATTATTCTGGTATCCTCTGCCTAATAACAATAAAAACTCAGGCTTGTTATTTTGTTGTTTATATAAATGTTCACAAAATCTTCTGATCGCAAGCGGATGTGGATTTCCATAAAAATAAGTATCAAATAATTCTTCGCTATATACCAATAATGTATTATATTTTTTACTCCGATATGCTTTATACTGAGTTGCTGCATCTTGTAATAAGGGGTGCGAAATAATTAAATACTGATAGTTGGCACCTGGATCAATCTGAGGGAAAAACACCTGTTTAAGCAAAGGAAAATTCTTAACATCGGTTTCATCTATAATAAGCAGTTTACGGTTCAAAGAAGTATAGGGAAGCAAGGCATTAAAAAGATTTCCGCTTTTAACTCCCATTACTCTTTTAAGATTTGTAAGATCATATACCAGCGGATTGCTTTTTAAATAATTATTAACCTGAATTAATGTTTTTAATGCTGTTAAAGAATTTTTAAGCGTGAGATATTCATTGTTGTTCAGTGATTGATTATTTTTGTTATAGCTTAATTTAATATAAGAAACACCAATAAAATCAGAACTTACTCCGAGGTCATTTACCACTTGTATAATAATGGTGGTTGAATCACCGGTACCCGAATTACCAAGCTGGCGAAACCATACCTGTTCGCCATATCCTTTAATGGTAGTATCAATAAGTAAGATTGGGTTTATACCGTTTGCTGCGCTATATACTTTTACATGGTGGTTGTTATTATCAGGGCCAAGATCAGAATTATCTGAAGCTCCAATTAATTTAATTTCCAGCATGGTATTAGCCGCAGCAGCAGCATGAGAAGTTTTAAAAGTAAAAGCCCTTTGCTGGTTCAGCCCTATCAGAAAGCTCATCATCCCTTCGGCATCACCATACTCTGAAAGATAATATTTTTCTTTGTATGCCGGTATAAATGCACCATAATAATAATCTTCCTGAGGCACTGCAGCCAGGCTTACTTCATAAAAAGGTTCTGGTGTATAAGAAGCATAATCATTGTCGTTAAACGGGCTAAATCTCTTTCCGTTCTGAACCGAAGTATCAGGAAGGATAGTTATAAAATAATAAGCGGTATCTGTAAAAAGACTTCTGAAAGTATGTGGTTGCTCAGTTGTAGTTCGGTATAATTCTGTATCCAGTAATCCATCATTCGGTTCAGCATACAATTCAACAAAATCTCCGGCATTAAATACACCATCCTCCTGCCCTTTTATATAAATACTTTGTTCAACACCATTTCTGAAAATCTGTAATTTTTTCGGATCAACATTTAATAAAGTTATACCATTGCTGGCCAGGTTTAATGAATCAATTCTGTACAACCCTTTCTCAGCAATTTTAAACTTATAATATGGCTGATATTTTTTGATCCATTCAAAGCCATATTTTTGCTGAGCATGAGCAATAAAAGATAGAGCCATCACCCCTATAAAAAAAAAGCAGATAAGAAAAAATTTTCTTTGCATCAATTTTGTTTCACTTATCACAAGTTACTATAACGCTAAGGTACATAAGAAAATTATGAATGACAAAAGGCAGGCATCATTTTAACCAATAAATAACATTTTATCCGGTTATATTCCCTTAAATATGATACCCGTTAACTCTATGGTTTAACAGGAAATGATTCGGTAAAGTATTTATAAAAATAAGGAATAGTTTCAATCCCTTTAAAATAATTCACAATACCATAATGTTCATTGGGCGAATGCAGGGCATCGCTATCTAGTCCAAATCCCATTAATACAGATTTCAGTCCCAGTTCCTTTTCAAATAAAGCAACAATAGGAATACTACCACCACCCCGGGTAGGAATGGGTTTTTTACCATAAGTAGTTTCCATGGCACGTTCCGCAGCAAGATAGGCCGGCGAATCAGTTGGGGTTATTACAGGTTCACCACCATGATGTGGTCTCACTTCCACCTTAATTCCGGGAGGTGCCATGTGTATAAAATGATTTTTAAATAACGCTGTAATACTTTCAGAATCCTGCGCGGGTACCAACCGCATACTTATTTTGGCAAATGCTTTAGACGGTAGCACTGTTTTAGCACCTTCACCTGTATATCCACCCCAAATTCCATTACAATCCAGCGTGGGCCTGATACCGGTTCTTTCTGATACGGTATATCCTTTTTCTCCCCATACTTCGTCAATACCTAAATCCGTTTTGTAATCTTCTATATCAAATGGTGCTTTATTTAATTCATTGCGTTCGTCTTCATTCAGTTCCATAATTTTATCATAAAAACCGGGAATAGTGATGCGGTTATTTTCATCATGCAAACCAGCAATCATTTTAGCAAGCATATTTATAGGGTTTGCAATGGCACCACCATACACACCACTGTGCAAATCACGGTTGGGGCCCGTTATTTCCACTTCAACATAACTAAGGCCGCGTAAACCACAATCAATGCTGGGTGTATCGTTTGCAATCATGGATGTATCAGAAATTAATACTACATCTGCTTTAAGTTTTGCTTTATTGGCTATGCAAAAGGTTCCTAAATTGGCTGATCCTACCTCTTCTTCGCCCTCTATCATGAACTTTACATTACAAGGAAGGGTATTAGTATTCATCATCATTTCAAAAGCCTTCACGTGCATATAAACCTGTCCTTTGTCATCACATGCACCACGCGCAAATATGGCCCCATCCGGATGTATTTTTGTTTTCCTTACAGTAGGTTCAAAAGGGGGTGTTTCCCATAATTCCAAAGGCACCGCCGGTTGTACATCATAATGTCCATAAACTAATATGGTTGGTAAGGCAATATCAATTATTTTTTCGCCATACACAATGGGGTTACCTGCCGTTTCACACAATTCAACATTCTCTGCTCCGGCTTCTGTTAATTTATTTTTAATATAATTTGCTGCTGATATTATATCCTCATGGCAAGCACTGTCAGCGCTGATAGAAGGGATACGAAGCAATTCAAAAAGCTCATCTAAAAACTTTTGTTTGTTCTCTGTTAAATACGGATTACTCATACTTTTTTGATAATAGGGTTATAAAAGTCCAAAAATATTGAATTAACACGCGCTTCGCAACTTATTTGTTAATTCGTTAATTATGTAAACTTTTAATGTTTGTCTACTAATTGGTTTTATTAGATTTGGGTGTTTATAACAATCCACGCAGCAATTTAAAAAGGTTTGGTAAAGTCTTATTTTTGAATGGTGAATAAATTTAAAAATTATTACAGATATGGAAATAAAATATATTTATTATATATTATCTATATCATACTTATCGCACCACTTGGTCTGGTTTATTTTATTACCAACATAATAGCTCCGGTAAGCCCTGTATCTTTTTCAGAACTTGAACATTTTCACTCCTGAGCAGTGTAGTAGATTGTTGAAATCTTAGCATTAAACCTATTTAAAAATCGCCTACCTTTACCGGGTGGATTACTTACAAACATTAAACCCGTCGCAGCGCGCTGCTGTTGAACAAACCGATGGGCCGGTGATGATAATTGCAGGTGCCGGTTCAGGCAAAACCCGCGTATTAACTTACCGCATTGTACATATGCTTCGTCATGATGTGGATCCTTTCCGCATTCTCTCGTTAACATTTACCAATAAAGCTGCAAAAGAAATGCGCCACAGGGTGCAGGCTGCCATTGGTGCAGAAGCCCGCAATATCTGGATGGGAACCTTTCACAGCATTTTCTCAAGAATTCTCCGCAAAGAAAGTGAGCGTATCGGATATCCCCGCAATTTTACTATTTATGACAACGACGATAGTAAAAGTCTTTTGAAAACTATCATCGGTGAAATGAAACTGGATGATAAATTATACAAGCCTTCCAATATTCTCGGTAGAATCTCTTCTGCTAAAAATACTCTTATTTCTGCTGAAGAATATATGGGTAACAGCGAGTATTTTGAAAACGATAACAGTAGTGGCCGGCCCAAATTTGGCATGTTATACAAAACCTATCAAGACCGTTGTTTCAAAGCCGGAGCTATGGATTTTGATGACCTGTTGGTAAACACACACAAACTTTTTAATAATCATATCGACATATTAAATAAATACCAGCATCAGTTCAGGTATGTTATGGTGGATGAGTTTCAGGATACCAATCATGCACAATACATGATTATTAAAAAACTCTCCGCTGTTCATCAGAACATTGCCGTAGTAGGCGATGATGCGCAAAGTATTTACGCATTTAGAGGAGCCAATATTAAAAATATTTTAGGCTTTCAGCGTGATTTTCCTGATGTTAAAACTTTTAAACTCGAACAAAATTACCGCAGTACTCAAACTATCGTAAATGCGGCCAGCAGTATTATAGAAAAAAATAAAGATCAGATAAAAAAGAATGTGTGGACTGAGAATGAATTGGGACAGCGAATTACTGTTTTAAAAGCATTAACCGATAACGAAGAAGGCAAAATGGTGGCCTCTGCTATTTTCCAGGAGAAAATGAACGGGCAGGAGATGAACAAAGACTTTGCAATTTTATACCGCACCAATGCTCAAAGCAGGTCTATGGAGGAAGCATTGCGCAAACTAAATATCCCTTATAAAATATACGGCGGCTTATCCTTTTATCAGCGCAAAGAAGTAAAAGATTTGCTTTCCTATTATCGGGTTGTACTGAACCCACATGATGAAGAAGCCTTAAAAAGAATTATAAATTTTCCAACGCGTGGTATTGGTAAAACCACCCTTGATAAATTAGCACTGGTAGCGAATGAACATAACGTTAGTTTATGGCAGGTAATGGAACAGGCAAATCGTTTGGGTTTTAAAAACATGTTGCCGGTAGAAGAATTTGTTACTATGATCAAAGCATTCCAGATTATGCTTGACCGCAATGCATATGAAGTAGCAATGCACATTGCAAAAGGAAGTGGTGTGCTTAAATCTTTATATGAAGATAAAACGGTGGAGGGAATAGCCAGGTTTGAAAATACAGAAGCTTTATTAAACGGGATCAAAGAGTTTAGCATAGAGGAAGAAATTGATGACGAAGGTGTAGTAAGACCAAAAATACTGGAAGAATTTATGGCCGATGTTGCGTTAATGACCAACGATGATAAAGATAAAGACCCTAACCAGGATCATGTTAGCTTAATGACTATCCATTCTGCCAAAGGACTTGAATATAAATTTGTACATATTGTTGGGCTTGAAGAAAATTTATTTCCTTCTCAGATGGCCCTTAACAGCCGGCAGGATTTAGAGGAAGAACGTAGATTATTTTATGTTGCATTAACGCGCGCCATGAAAAAACTAACAATAAGTTTTGCAACAAGCAGGTTTAAATTTGGCAATATCGTAAACAGTGAACCCAGTCGTTTTTTGCAGGAGCTGGACCCACAATACCTGAATTTTGAAAATATGTTTGGCAATAAAACACAATTTTCCGATCAGGGTTTTAGCAAAAACAATGGTACTTTAACAGGCCTCCCTAAAAAGCTGCTTACCTTTAATAAGGTTCAGCCAAAACCATCATTTTCACAGGTGGCAACTCAGGCTAATAATCCTGATTTCATACCTGATGATACCTCAAATCTTAAAACAGGTATGCAAGTAATCCACCAGCGTTTTGGTTCAGGCATAGTGGTTAATTTAGAAGGTGTTTCTGATAATGTAAAAGCAACCATTGAATTTGAAGGACAGGGAAGAAAAATACTGGTACTTAAATTCGCTAAACTGAAAATTAAATAATGTAGTTTACCTTAATTATACGGAAGATAAAATTTGTTTATGAATGCTTAGCACTTGCGGAATTAACAGATCATTTTCATTGTTATAAATTACAAAATCGGCGCGTTTAACTTTCTCCTCTTCCGGCATCTGATTCTTCATACGTGCTTCTATAGCTGCTGTATTGCTGGCATCGCGGGTAATGCTGCGTTGCAAGCGTAGCTTCATGTTTGCCGATACCACTATAATTTTATCAAGGGTTTTATACGAATCGCTCTCATATAATAATGCCGCTTCTTTTAATACATAAGGTGCATTTTGTTTGTTGAACCAACTTTCAAAATCATTAAAAACTGCAGGGTGAACCAGTGCATTTAATTTAGCAAGTAAAGTGGGATCAGTAAAAACCTTTTGAGCTACAAATGCCCGATTTAATTGTTCATCTGCTGTGTATGCTTCTTCACCCAATAATATTTTTATTGAAGCTACCAAAAAAGTATTATCAATCATAATCGACTTGGCATGGGAATCTGCATCATATACAGGAATTCCTATTTGTTCAAAAATCCGCGATACAGTAGTTTTACCACTTCCTATATTACCGGTAATGCCTATTTTAAGCATAATTAATCAGGTGGTTCAATATTAATATTACCTTAATAATAACGGTTAGAAAGTGCTTTGCACAATGCCCCGGTTTATAAAATTATGATACTTTAGCGGGTGTGTTTAAAACCTGCGAGGCTTCCATAGAAACGGCAGTTCTATCAATTCTTAACTTGGTACCTTCACTTTCAATAAGAAAAGTATGTTCTGTAGAATCAAGAATTTTTGCGTGGATGCCACCAAGCGTAATTATTTTATCTCCTTTACCTAAAGTTTCACGAAACTTTTTCTGTGCTTTATTTTTCTTGATTTGTGGATAGATCATGAAAAAATAAAACACCACGAAAATTAAAATCAATGGTAAAAACTGCATAATTGGATTGCCAGGTGTTGAGCCTGCTGCAGGCATTCCCATAAGTAAGATATTGTTTAGCATATTGTTTGTTTTTATTTGCCGGGTCGCATAAGCGAAGTAAGGCGTTGTGAATTTAAAATGAAAATTATTTAGGTTTTACCTCAGCTTTTATAATAAGATAAGTTTGATTAGGCACCGTATTAGAAAGAATGGTAACCGTTTTTTCTACTTTACCAACTTTACCACTGCTGTTAAACTGAACATCTATGGCTGCTTCAGAACCTGGTGCTAACGGTTCTTTAGGATAGCTTGGTATAGTACAACCGCAGCTTGCACTTGCATTACTGATAAGGAGAGCTGCATTGCCTGTATTTTTAAATTTGAATTTATAGGTTACAACCTCCCCATCGGTAAGGTCTCCAAAATCATGAATATTTTCACCAAAAGACATAATCGGTGCATTGTCTTCACTTTTAGCTTCAGGGTTGCTGGCACTAACCGGATTATTTATCGTATCTGTTGTTACCTTATCCTGATTTTTATTGCCGCATGCTATACTAAAACATAAAGCTAAAATTATAATGGTATTTTTAAACATAAATTTTATTTTATACGTTAATCAACTAAACCTCTACCCATTTTTTGAATGCGGTTATCTTTTCTTAAATCAAGTTGTATTTTATCAAGTATTCCATTAATAAATCCATGACTGTTAGGTGTGCTGTACAACTTAGCTATCTCCAGGTATTCATTAATGGTTACTTTAACGGGTATAAAAGGAAAATACAATAATTCACATAAGGCCATTTTCATTAACACCATATCTACTACCGCTATTCTTTCCTGATCCCAATTCTGTGTTTTGAGAGATACCAGTTCAAGTAAAACGGAATTGTGTTGTAAGCACAGATCGAAAATATTCTTCAGGAATTTAAGGTCTTCTTCTTCATCCAGATGCATCTGTGCAATAAATGCAGAACTTTCATCCTTTATACTGCTAAAAGTTTTCTGTATGGTTGTTAGCACCAGAACCTGGTCATCTTCCCAGTTATAAAAAAGCTCTTCCACATAGCTGTCAAATAATTCAGACTCAGAAAAAAGCAACTCAATAATAGTACCTAAAATAACTTTATCTTCCTGGAAGGTATGCGTTTCACTGCTACAATAATCGCTGATAGATTTATGATTGCGCAGCTCTGCTAAAATGTTTTTGAAGAACTCATTAGAGTTGGACCATTGTGCAGGTACTTTTTTAATTTTCTCTTTAAAAGCAGCATTGTTTTCAATTAAGGTTATTACCTGATTATTGAGTAATGCTTTTAGTGAAGAGATGGCTTCATCCGAAGGAATAAATTTAGCTTGTTGAATTTCGAGTTCTGTTTGTATATAAGCTTTAAGTTCAACAGGAAAAGAAAGTATAAATAAATACAGATTGTAGGTCTTCGTTAAATTGTCGACAAGCCTTTTTCTGAAGGAAGCCGGATCAGCCTTCTCTTCCTGAGAAAAACTATATAAAGCCTGAAAAGCTTTCATGCGTAAAAATCGTCGGTTTAACATAATTAATTTATTTCCTTAACAAACAGCAACGCAATATCACTTTAACTTAAAATGCAAAGAACGTTTACCGTTTATCCGGTTAAGAATTATTTTTTTTTCAGTTAATAAGTTGCACAAACTTTGGAAATATCCTGGATTCTTTTTTCTGCCAGGTTCATAGCTGCTTTTTGGGTATGGATCTTTTCATTTGCCGATACTTTTATAATTTCAAGCGTTACATCATATATATGTTCTGCTTTGCGATATGCTGTATCGCGGTTATAACCAATATGCTCCTGGTAAACGTTAATCAATCCCCCGGCATTAATTAAAAAATCTGGCGCATAGGTAATTCCTTTACTCATTAAAAGTGGCCCTTGAATTGTTTCGTCTGCAAGCTGATTATTGGCTGCTCCTGCTACGATAGAACATTTTAATTTCGCAACATTTTCATCATTTAAAATTGCTCCTAGGGCACAGGGTGCAAATATATCAACATCTAACCCGTAAATTTCGTCTCCTTTAACTACAGTTGCACCTAATGTTGTTGCGTAATGTTTTAACATTTCCTCATTAATATCACTAATAAATAACTGAGCACCTTCTTTATGTAAAAAATCCAATAAATGTCCGCCCACTTTCCCAACACCCTGCACGGCAATTTTTTTGCCACTGAGACTGTCATTACCAAACACATTTTTTGCACTGGCCTTCATGCCCATATATACACCATAAGCAGTAACAGGGCTTGGATCACCTCCGCCACCCATACTTTCAGGTAAACCTACCACATGCTTTGTTTCCATATTCACATACTCCATGTCTTTGGTGGTAGTATTAACATCTTCGGCAGTTATATATTTTCCGTTCAGATTTTCAACAAAGCGACCAAACTTTCGCATAAGAGCTTCCGTTTTTATTTTTGAAGCATCTCCAATTATAACAGCCTTGGCTCCCCCCAGATTCAACCCGGAAATAGCGGCTTTATATGTCATACCCCTCGATAAACGCATTACATCATTAATAGCCTCAGCTTCATTACTGTAATTCCATACACGTGTACCACCCAATCCGGGTCCTAAAACAGTGTTATGAATAGCTATAATTGCTTTCAATCCGGTTGCATTATCATTACAAAAAACAATTTGTTCATGATCGTATGTGGCAAGTTGCGTAAAGATTTCTGTTTTTGACATAGTAATAATCGTTTTACCTTAAAATTTTTAGTGGCGCAAAAGTAGTTTTATTTTTGATTTTTCCAGTTGACTTTCAAAAATCTAAAAAGAGAATCCCTTCCTTTTGTTTTTATTTGCATTTAAAATACTTAACAATAGTGAAACCTCTCCGTCATCTCACAAAATACTTCTTCAAATATAAATTGCGTTTGTTGCTCGGCCTTCTCTTTGTTACGGCATCCAATTTATTTGCTGTTTTTCCAGCTCAATCTATTCGTAAGGCTATAGATTTGGTAAAAAACAATATTAATTTATATCAACATACTTCTGCAGGTTTAGAACAACAGGCTATATTAGAAAAAGTAAGTAATGCGATAGTTTATTTTACAATTCTGGTTATTGCGTTTGCTTTAATACGAGGCATTTTTATGTATTTGATGCGTCAGACTATTATTGTAATGAGCCGTCTTATAGAATTTGACTTGAAGAATGAAATATTTGAACATTATCAGAAATTGAATGTAACATTTTACAGGCAGAATAGTACAGGCGATCTGATGGCCAGAATAAGTGAAGATGTAAGCAGAGTAAGAATGTACGTGGGGCCTGCAATAATGTATAGCATAAATTTAGTGGTAACCATAATTCTGGTATTGTGGGTTATGTTTTCCGTAAATGCAAGGCTTACATGGCTGGTTATTATACCTTTGCCTATACTCTCCTTCGCCATTTACAAAGTAAATAACCTTATTAACCGTAAAAGTGATGCTATTCAAAGCCAGTTATCAACCCTAACTTCCTTTGTACAGGAGGCTTTCTCAGGCATCAGAGTTATAAAATCATTTGCGGCTGAACCACTATCAGAAAAAGCTTTTAGGGAGGAAACCGGTTCCTATCAGAAAAAACAGATGGATCTGGCAAAAACAGATGCTATTTTTTTTCCTGTAATGTATTTTTTAACCGGATTGAGTTCGTTGATTACCATATTTGTAGGCGGAATGGAAGTGATACATGGTAACGCAAGTCTTGGAAATATTGCAGAGTTTATTTTATATGTAAACCTTCTTACCTGGCCTGTAACAAGCTTAGGATATACCAGTAGTCTGATTCAGCGTGCCTCAGCCTCACAGGCAAGAATTAATGAATTTTTGCAAACGCAAGCGGAAATAAATTATTCAGGCTCGGGTACTTTTACTTTTGAACACGAAATAAGTTGTGAGCAAATAAGTTATACCTATCCCGGAAAAATTAAACCTGCGATTGATAAGGTAAGTTTCACAATTGAAAAAGGAAGCACCTTTGCTATTTTAGGGGCAACCGGCTCCGGCAAAAGTACACTGGTTCAATTACTCTTACGTTTAATTGACCCCACCGAGGGCGAAATTAAAATTGATGGTGTTAGTTTAAAAAACATCGACCTTATTAAATATAAAGCAAACCTTGGATACATTCCACAGGAAGTATTTTTGTTTAGCGATACAATAGGGAATAATATAGCCTTTGGTCTTTCGGAAACTATTGAAAATCTGCATGAAAAAATAAAAACTGCTTCAGATCAGGCAGCCTTAACATCTAATATTAATGGCTTTGAAAATAAATTTGAAACCTTGGTAGGTGAAAGAGGAATTACACTTTCTGGCGGGCAGAAACAAAGAGTGGCCATTGCACGCGCCTTTATAAAACAACCACAACTCCTTATTTTGGATGATTGTTTAAGCGCAGTTGACACCAAAACAGAAGCAGAAATTTTAAGTAATCTTAAAAAAATAGGCAATGGAAAAACGTTGGTAATAGTGAGTCACAGGGTATCTGCAGTGAAAGAGGCCGATAAAATTATAGTATTAGCAGATGGTAAAATATCGGAACAGGGAAATCATCAGGAATTAATGCGAAAAAATGGAACTTATGCCAATATTTTTAAAAAACAACTCAAAGAAGAAATAGTTTAAAATAATTGATTTCTTAACAGAGTTGCAAAATGTTAAAAAAATGTTTTGAAAAGCAATTGTGAACCTATATTTTGCCGCCACTTTAGGATTAAAAACTGCATGGACGAATTTAATAAAAACGAAAGCCAGGAGATCTTTTCAAAGAAGATTCGCGCTGGAAAAAGAACCTATTTTTTTGATGTAAAATCAACCAGGGGAAAGGATTACTTTATTACTATTACTGAGAGTAAAAAAAGTTTTGAAGATGGTAATTTTGTGAAACATAAGATCTTTTTATATAAAGAAGACTTTAATAAATTCTTAATTGCCCTTAACGAAACGGTTAGTCATATAAAAACAGACCTGATGCCTGATTACAATTTTGACGAGGTTAAAAGTGAAAACAATTATGATACGAATAATACTTCTAGTGAAGTTTCTTTTGAAAAAAATTAATTGTTATTTAATAATAAACGTTAAATTTGCATTATTAAACTTTAAAATATGAAAAAAATATTCAAATCATTAATCGTTCTCACGGCCATTTCAGGTACAGTGTTCACTTCTTGTACAAAAGATCCAGTAACTCCCCCTACAACAGACTCTGCTAAACCAACTATTACACTTAATAGCGGTGTTGCCACAGACACTAAATCAGCAAACGTAGATACCATAAAACTTAATATTCTAGCTTCAGCTGCATCTGATAGAAAAATTAAAAAACTAACCATAACACGTGCCGTTACAGGTGCTGCTACAGTTACAATCGATTCCCCTTCTTACAATGCCAAAGATGTAATTTATACTTATAACGACCTTATTAAAAGTAACCCAAATATTGTACTTGATGATGGATCTTCTATTACTTATACCGTAACAGTGGTAGATGATAATGGTAAAAGTGCAGTAGCTAATTATGTTGTTAACATTAAAACAGTTGGTAAATCAAATGACATTTACTTAGGTGGACCTGGCAGCTCAAATGATTACAAATTTTTTGGGATTACTGAAAATTTCCAACGATATCGTGTTGGTACTACAGGTGCCTATCTTGCAAAAGATAATTCAGCTAAAATAGATTTTATCTTTTTCTACAGTTCTGAAGGAGCTGTATTAAATGCGCTTTATTCTCCTGACTATGCTTTTTTATCAGGACAAGGTTATTATAATGAAACACTATCATGGACTACCAGAAACCATACTATTTATACATCTACTACTATGACTGCTTCACAGTTTAATGCATTGCAAGGTCAGTCTTTTTTAACTGAGTTAATGTTGGTAGATTTTACCGTGGCTAGAGATAGAATTAGAAATTTAACAATTGATCAGATAATTGCGTACAAAAAATCTGATGGCAAACGTGGTTTTATTAAAGTAGCCCGTCCTGCTGCAGATGCTTCTTCTCAGGCATTATTTATTACCAAAGCAGAATTATAATATTTAATTTGATATTAATTAAAGGCCGTTTCTAAATGAAACGGCCTTTTTATTTTGTAACTATATGAAGAAGATTGCTGTTTTTACTTCAGGTGGCGATGCACCGGGAATGAACGCCTGTATAAGAGCAGTTGTACGCACTGCAATTTATAATAATGTGGAAGTTGTAGGTATAATGCAAGGCTACAAGGGAATGATAGAAGGTGGCGACAACTTTGTGCCACTCAACTCTCGCTCAGTAGGAAATATTATTCAGCGTGGAGGCACCATTTTAAAGACTTCGCGGAGTAAAGAATTTATGACCATTGAAGGTCGTAAAAAGGCTAATGATAACCTGGTAGCAAATGACATAAAAGGAATTATTTGTATTGGTGGAAACGGCACATTTACCGGAGCAGAAATTTTTTATAATGAATATGGAATTCCATCCATTGGAGCTCCGGGTACTATTGATAATGATCTATATGGAACAGATCTAACTATAGGATTTGATACCGCCATAAATACCGCAGTTGATGCCATCGATAAAATAAGAGATACGGCCGATAGTCATGGCAGGATATTTTTTGTTGAAGTAATGGGTAGAGATGCTGGATTTATTGCTCTTGCAGCAACAATAGCCGGTGGTGCAGAAATAGTAATGCTTCCCGAAGTTAAAGAAGATTACCCGCAAATTATTGATTTCTTTAAATTCAGAACTATCAGTAAAAAATCCTTTTCTATTGTAATTGTATCTGAAGGAAATTTTGAAGGAGGAGCAATTGCCATTGCTGAATTGTTAAAAAAAGAAATTCCCGGTTTCGAATCCAGAGTTGTGATCCTTGGTCATATTCAAAGAGGTGGTAGTCCTACTACTTTTGACAGGGTGTTAGCATCTAAACTGGGGTATGGAGCAGTGGAAGCTTTGTTGCGTGGAGAAAAAAACAAAATGGTAGGCCTGCTTAATAATAAAATAGAATTAACAACATTTAAGGATTCTATTTCTAACAAGAAAGAACTTAACACGGATATGTTAAAGTTAGTTGACATCTTAAATGTATAAACCAAATACCACCGGTTAAGTGGTGTGTAAATAAATTACTTTCCGGTTATTATTAATTAGCACCCTAAGGGTTTGTAAAAGTCATTATAATGCTAAAATAAACTCCTTAAAATGCTTATTTACCATTAACTATTTTGCCCGTTCGTTCAGCAATTGCAAGTTTAAGCCTTTTCCATTTCCATAAGAAAAAATCACTTTTACTAAAATTTTCCTGGATAGCTAATTTCTCCTTATAAGCTTCAATTTTAAATCTGTTGCTTTTACTATCTTCATGGATGCGATAACTGGCTACATCTCTGTTTAAAAACAAAATAGATTTTTTAGAAGATAAGGACAGTAATAGGTTATAATCAAAGGCATATTTGTAATTTTCATCTACAAACTGATTTTCATTCAAATATATTTTATTAAAGAAACAGGCAGGCTGGAAAATATTAGGTAACATCCCTTCTTTTACTAAGAACCTAAAGTGTACCTGAGAACTTTCACCAGCTTTTAGAATATTTCCCTTCGCATCAATTGTTTTACATTTACCGTAATAAACAGCAAATTCCGGATTAACCTCATATGCCCGGATGATTGTTTCAACGGCTGTTGGCTCAAGCAAATCATCTGCATTTAAGTATGCTAAAAGCACCCCTTTTGATTTTCTATATCCTATATTAATTGCTTGCGCCTGTCCTCCATCAGGCTCAGTTTGCCAATAGGCAATTTTATCTGCATACTTCTTTATAATTTCTTGTGAACCATCTGTTGATCCGCCATCAATTACGATATATTCTATATTAGGATATGTTTGTGCCAGAACAGATTGAATGGTTGATTCCAACCATTGCGATTGATTAAAAGAAGGTGTTATGATAGTTACTAAAGGATCACTCATAAAAATGCAAATATACTACAACAAACCTCTATCCGCTAATTCTTCCAGTCTTTTATATTTAGGATTTAAACTGGGGTGCCAGTGATGCAATAATCCCTTACATCTGTTGCGAATAATGAAGAACCTGTGCTGATAAAAACGCAGCCATAATTCTTCATCTTCAAATCCCCATTTTGTGAATTTTTCATTAAGCTTACCAACCTGTATAAAATCCCTTTTATTACAGGCAAGAATTCCCTTTCCACCCCAAAACATCCACTCTCCGTTTTTAGGATCAAAAAAAACAGGCTTGTGTTTAAATAAATAGAAAACAATGGGAAACCAAACTGTTTTGCCATGCGTATAACGGTTGCATAATCTAACGAGGTTTTGAGGGAGGGAAAAATCTGCATCGCAAATAAAAATCTTGTTAGAAGTACTTTGTTCAACTGCCTTGTTAAAGCTGTGTGCACGGGTAAATTCAACAAGCTCTGAAGTAAAAACCAGCCTGCCTTTAAAATTTTTAATAATCTCCATTTTAAAATTGTCAATATCTGTTGATCCTGTATCATACACAGACAATTCTATAAGTTCCATATCATTACATTTTAAAAGGCTGGGCAAAAAATAATTTAGAAACTGATCACTCCTGTTATAAATACCCACACAAATACTTATTGATTGAGGCTTTGAAGTTTCAAAAAACGAATAAAAAAAATATTTAACATAACCACCGGCATCAAGCCATAGGGAGAACCACCCTGATTTACGCTGTGGTGCTTTAAAAATAAACCACAACGGGTGCTTAATAAAAGAAGGTATAAAAGACTTTACTTTACGCATGAATCTAATTAAACCTAATGGTTTTTACCGGTTCAATTTTGCTAACATATCGGGCAGGTAAAATTAAAATCAAAACACAAATAATAAAACTCCCTAAATTAATAAAAACAACATCCGACCACTCAAGCTGTATAGGTACGGTATCCAAATAATAGGAACGCTGATCGAGTTTAATGAAACCATATTTCTTTTGAATCCATGCCAATCCGAGTCCAAGCAGATTACCCAGCAAAAGCCCTTTGATAATAATATTGCCAGCTATGTATAAAAACACCTTACTAATCTGTCCGTCGGTACTGCCTAAAGCTTTTAAGATGCCCACCATTTGCGTTCTTTCCAGTATCAGAATAAGTAATGCAGTAACCATATTAATGGAAGCCACAGCAATCATTAAAATAATAATAATAAGCACATTCATATCCAGCAAGCCTAACCAATCAAACAAGGCAGGATACATATCAAAAATGCTACTGATTCCCATGGTGTAAGGCGTAATAGAAACTAATTGTTCGCGACCATGCTGGGTTTGTGAAAACTGTTTTAGTCCAATTTCATAGCCACTAATCTGCGACCTTTCCCAATTGTTCAATTTTTGAACCTGCTTAATATCCACAAATGCAAAAATCTCATCCAGATCTCCCATACCGGTATCAAAAATGCCACTGATGGTAAATTTACGTACTCTTGGGGGATCCTGAATAAAGTAAATAAAAACGGGATCGCCCATTTTTAGATTCATTCGTTTGGCAGTAATTTCCGAAAGCAGAATTTTATTGCCAACTATAGAATCCTTCACTAAAAAGGTTTCGCCGGCAAGCATATGATGTTTTAAAAAAGCCCAGTTATAATCAGTGTCTACACCTTTTAGTACAATACCTTCAAACGACTCATCTGTTTTTATGATGCCCGCCTTGGTGGCAAATTTTTGTAGATGAGTTACACCTTCCTGCTTCCTTACAAGCCTTTCAAACAAGTAATCTCTATCAACTGGTAAGCTCTCATAACTATTATTCAGATCCAGGTGTGTAACCTGAATATTTGAATTAAATCCAATTATCTTATTACGTACCTGTTGCTGATATCCTTTAACAATAGCAATCGCAAAAATCATTACCATTACGCTTATGCACACTGCCGCCATGGCAAGGTTGATAATCAACTTTGAAAAACCCGTTCCCTTTCCATTACTTTGGGGCGGTTTTGTAATCATTAATTTTCTAGCTATGAAAAAACTTATATTCATAATATCTTCTGCCAAATATAAACAGTGGCTTTGTCTTTTGTACTTTTTATTAAATCAATTTATTTCACCCGCACAAAGAACGGGAGCCGAACGGCTGGATCAATACCTGCCTTTGCTAAAAAATAAAAAAGTGGCCCTGGTGGTAAATCAAACTTCAACAATTGGTTCAGAACATCTGGTTGATGTGCTCAAAAAGAAAAAAGTAAATATTGAATGCATTTTTGCCCCTGAACATGGCTTTAGAGGTGATCATGCTGCTGGTGAGCATATTCAGTCGGCTATTGATCCAATAACTAAGTTGCAGGTATATTCTCTTTATGGTTCAAATAAAAAACCAAAAGCCGCTCAATTAGCAAAAGTTGATGTGGTTATATTCGATATTCAGGATGTTGGTGCCCGGTTTTATACTTATATTTCAACCCTGCACTATGTCATGGAAGCGTGTGCTGAACAACATAAACTTTTGCTGGTGCTCGACAGGCCTAACCCCAATGGATTTTATGTTGATGGCCCCTTACTGGATACTGCTTACAGGTCATTTGTAGGGATGCATCCAGTGCCTGTGGTTCATGGCTGCACCATAGGAGAATATGCCCTGATGATAAATGGCGAAGGATGGCTTAAAAATGGAGTTCAGTGTAAATTAAATGTGATAAAAATGTTAAACTATAATCACCGCACAAATTACACTTTGCCGGTAAAACCATCTCCAAACCTGCCCAATATGAGCAGCATTTTATTATATCCAAGCCTATGTTTTTTTGAAGGTACACTTTATAGTTTAGGCCGGGGAACCAATAACCCTTTTGAATGTGTTGGAAAGCCCGGATGTACCATAGGGACATTTACATTTACACCACAGAACATTGCCGGCGTGGCAGATAAGCCTCTTTATGAAGGACAGCAATGTCAGGGTTTTTTATTAAAAGATTATGGAAACAGCATTGCCCCTTTTCAAAATAAAATAAACCTGTACTGGCTTCTCGAACTTTATAAAAACGATAAGAATCAGGCTACTTTTTTCACCCCATTTTTTGATAAACTGGCAGGAACAGATCAGTTACGTTTGCAGATAGTTGAAGGTAAAACAGAAGAGGATATAAGAAAAACGTGGCAACCGGCTTTGGAACAATACCGCAAAAAAAGATGGAAATATTTGTTATATACAGCTATAAACGGAACTTATTAATTTCTTATTTCAGTTTCATTAATTTTAATACCTTTTCTACATCTTCAGGCGTATCAATACAATGGCTGTCAAATCCGGTTTGAACCAGCTTTATTCTGAACCCATTTTGCAGCCACCGCAGTTGCTCTAAACTTTCAGCATTTTCAAGTGCCGAAGGCGGCAATGAAGTAATAGCTTTTAAAATATCTTTACGATAGGCGTACATACCTACGTGCCTGAAGTAAGGATGATGCAGATGCCATTCATTTTCAGGTATTCCTTTTATATATGGGATAACCATTCTGCTAAAATACAAGGCTTCATTTGCTGTGTTCATTACAATCTTCACTTCGCCTTTATCAAATAAAACTTCATAACTATCTACAGCAATCATTTGTGTAGCCAGTTCTGTATTATCATCACACACGGCGGCCAGCTCGTCTATCTGTGCAGGATTAATAAATGGCTCATCACCTTGTATATTGATAACATACGTAAATCCTTCACCCGCCTTTTGCAAAGCTTCATAACACCTGTCTGTACCACTTGCATGATCATTGCGCGTAAGTACCGCCTCTGCTCCAAAACCTCTAACATGACTGGCTATGCGTTCATCATCCGTAGCTATCAGAATTTTATCCAGTTTTGAAGATAAAAGAGCCTTTTCATAAACCCGACGGATCATGCTTTTACCCAAAATTTTAATTAACGGTTTGCCAGGGTAACGGGTGCTTGCATAGCGCGCGGGTATAATTCCTAAGATCATGGTTAGCTGTTTTTTTTATATCCGTTGCCGGATATTTTACATTGACAAATATAGTTGTCAGGATCGATTTAATTAAAATTTTAAGCGTTAACGTTTCAACATGTCATTTAAAATTAGCAACACCTGATAGTAATGTTTTAATCTTCCACCAATCAAAAATTAGTTGTTTCATAAATTGTGTTACAGTTAAAATTACACTAATAACATTTAAACATCGTTAAGAAAGAATCTTTCAATTTTTAATTAAAAAATTAATCCTTGTTTGTCTTGGTTTTTATTTAAACTTGTTAATGCAAAAAGCTCTTTTTATATTATTTTCATCTTGTTTTTTATTGCAATTTGTAAGCGCTCAAAACAAGTCAAATGAAAACGCAGTGTATGATCCGAATATCAATAGTGTTCAACTTACAAAAGCCGGCACTGATGATCGTTATCCGATAGTATTGTTAGGCAGCAATGAACAGTTAAAATTAAGTTTTGATAAATTGGGAGCAACTTCAGAAAATCTTCAGTATTCCATTACTCACTGTGATGCTGCGTGGGAAGTTACCAAGCTTAATGCTAATGAATATATTACCGGAATGACTTTTGATAACATCACTGATTTTAAATTTTCTACCAACACTTTTGTGCGCTATGTACATTATAATGTTTTTTTGCCAAATGAGAATATGAAGCCTCGTATTGCAGGAAATTATCTTATTAAAGTGTTCCGTAATTTTGATGAAAATGATCTGCTGCTTACCCAGCGTATGATGATAATAAATAACAGTACTCAGATTGAAGGCTTTGCCCGGCCGGCTACGTTGGCAGAAAGCAGATTTACAAAACAGGAGGTTCAGTTTAGTGTTACTATAAATCCTGTTCAGGTGATAAATCCGTTACAGGATATTAAAATAGTGCTGATGCAAAACAGCAGATGGGATAATGCCATAACTGGGTTATCTCCTATGTTTGTAAACAATAATAAACTTGAATACAGCTATCTCGACAAAACTCTTTTTAACGGAGGAAATGAATTCAGGTGGTTTGATATCCGGAGTTTACGTTTATTCAGTCCAAATGTTCGCAGCAAACGGGTAGATACAGTAGTACATGTGATGCTTAATTATGATGAAAGCCGGGGGGCTAATCAGTATTTTCAATATGTAGATTATAATGGTAAAAGAGTGCTTAATAACAAAGAAGGAGTTAATCAGGATATAGACGGGGATTATGCCTATGTAAACTTTTATTTAACGGCAGCCATTGGTGTGCCTCCCGATGCGGAAGTATATGTATTTGGTGAATTTACCAACTGGCGGCTTGATCCTGCATATAAAATGTATTATAACAAAAGCCGGCAGCGTTACGATCTGGAGGTTCCTTTAAAGCAAGGCCGCTACGAATATTGCTACGCTGTTAAGAATGATAAAGGAGTGGCAGATGAAACGCCACTGGAAGGCAATCACTTTCAAACAGAAAATGAATACATGGTGTTGGTTTATACACGGAACTTAATTTATGGTTATGATGAACTGATCGGGTCAAAGAAGTTCAGTTCTAATTCGCAGTAATGGTTTAGGTTCATACATTGCTACTTAAGAATGATTAAGTAAAATAAAAGATAATATATAGAAAGCAATTACCAAAGGCGATTCAGCTTACCTGCCAAACAATTCGTAATCTGAAACTCCGGAAGGGAAAGCACACCTGCAGGCATGGCCAATTTTTTAACACAAATCTCCTGCTTTTGCTTATTTTCGCAAGTTCTATTATGTCTGCAACTACAACAAATTTCGATAAATACGAGGCTGTAATTGGCCTGGAAGTACATGCTCAAATGCTTACCAAAAGTAAAGCATATTGTTCTGATGCCTATGATTACGGGGGTGAGGCCAATACACAAATAAGTGTGATAAGTCTAGGGCATCCTGGCACCTTACCAAAACACAACAAAAAGGTTATTGTTAATGCGATAAAAATGGGATTGGCCTGTAGTTCCGATATAGCCGAATTTCAGCATTACGCCCGTAAAAATTACTTCTATGCCGATCTTCCGAAAGGGTATCAGATTACTCAGGATAAAACCCCAATTTGCACTGGTGGGTTTATTGAGATCAGGCTAAAAGAAGGTAAAGAAAAAAAAATCAGAATAACACGGATCCATATGGAAGAAGATGCAGGCAAGAGCCTGCACGATCAGGATGTGTTTGATAGTTTAATTGATTTGAATCGTGCAGGTGTACCATTAATTGAAATCGTATCTGAACCGGAACTTAAAACAGGAGAAGAAGCCTATCAGTACTTAACTGAAATTCGCAAACTTGTGCGGTATCTGGAAATTTGTGATGGCAATATGGAAGAAGGCAGTTTGCGTTGCGATGCTAATATTTCTGTTATGTTAAAAGGTTCAAAACAATTTGGTACCAAGGTTGAAGTTAAAAACATGAACTCTATGCGCAATGTTCAAAGAGCCATAGATTTTGAAATTGACCGGCAGATTAATGCGCTTGAAAATGGTGAAAAACTTTTTATGGAAACGCGCAATTTTGATGCGATAAAAGGTAAGACTTCAACTATGAGATCTAAGGAAGGCTCCAGTGATTATCGTTATTTTCCTGAACCCGATCTTCCACCTCTGCACATTACCGATAATTTTATTAGCATAGTTAGAGATTTAATGCCAACTTTACCTAAAGTATTGTTTAATAAATTCACATCTACCTACGGATTAAATGAATATGATGCAGGCGTATTAACGGAAAACAGAGAAATGGCTGAATATTTTGAAGCCATTTTAAAACATACCGATCATGCCAAAGCTGCTGCAAACTGGCTTATGGTGCATGTGAAGGCTTACCTTAATGAACAGGCTATAACCATAAATGATTTTGTTTTACAGCCCGCTAAAATTGCGGAGATTATTAATTTAATAGACAGCGGTAAGGTAGGAAACAGTGCCGCTTCGCAACGTATTTTCCCTGTGATGATTAAAGAGCACCACAAATCAGCCATGCAGATTGCAGAAGGTTTAAATCTGTTGCAGGAAAGTAATTTAGAAGAACTACAAAAATGGATTGATGATGCCCTTGTTAAGTACCCCGCAAAAGTAGTGGAGTATAAAGCAGGCAAACAAAGTTTAACGGGTTTATTTATGGGTGAAGTAATGAAAGCAAGCAAAGGGAAAGCGGATCCTAAAATTGCAAATCAACTTTTAATAAAAACATTAGATAATGCGTAAAATAAAATCGCTGCTTTATTTGATCCTGCCATTCTGTATAATTCTGTGGGCCGGTTGCAACACTAAAAACAGCAAAGCCGCTGCCGGTTTTATTATTAAAGGCAAAGTTAAAAATATTAACGCTGCATCTCGAATAAGCATAAATGAATTAACCAATTCAGGTTTAATTATACTCGATACTTCACTGATTGAACCTGATGGTAGTTTTTTATTAAATGGCAATCTTACAGAAAAAACTTTTTGCATGATCAGGTTTGATAAAGGTGATGTGCTTTTGCTTGTAGATACCAGCAGTGAACTGACAGTTGATATAGATGCAAATAAAATTGATGCATACACTGTGCAAGGTTCAAAAGAAAATACTGACCTCAAAACCTTATATCTGCTCAATGCCAATTACCTTAAAATGATGCAGCAACTGGGTGAAAAATATAGTGCCTATCAAAATGGAGACCTTCCGGATTCTATACAAATAGCAATTAGAAAAGATTATGATGAAGTAAGACAGGAACAGAAAAAAGCTATTAAAGAATACACAGGTTCCATTAAAAACTCATTGGTCCCCTATTTTGCCACCAGTTTTTTATTACCAGAAGCAGATTTTAATTTTTTAAATACAGTTGATAAAAACTTATACGCGCAATATGGCCAGTCGAAATATGCTTTGCAACTTCACCTGAAAGTAGAGGAACTACGTAAAACTGCTGAAGGGGTAATTGCTCCCAATATTGTTTTAAATGATCCTTTCGGTAAAACAACTGATCTTGCCTCTTTAAGAGGTAAAATTGTTTTAATAGATTTCTGGGCCAGTTGGTGTAAACCCTGTAGAGATGAAAACCCAAATAATGTTATCCTCTATCATAAGTACAAAGCAAAAGGATTTGATATCTTTGGAGTAAGTCTGGACGATAACAGAGAAGCATGGATTAATGCTATTAATAAAGACAAACTCTTGTGGCCGCATGCGTCAGATCTCCTTAAATGGAATTCGCCACTGGTAAGACAATATAATATTGAAAGTATTCCGGCAACTTTTTTATTAGACAAAGAAGGAAAGATTATCGGCAGAAATTTATTTGGTAAAGAACTGGCCGCTAAACTGCAAATTATTTTTGGTTATTAATGGTAAGTTTTAAACAGGCGGGCTTAACACTAAGTTAACTATACCTTAACATTGAAATAAGTTAGTTAAGCGAATGTTACACAAAATTAATATACATGGAAAACCCATATAAAATACTGGTTGTTGATGATGAAGCAGACATTCTTGAATTCATTGATTACAACCTGAAAAAAGAAGGTTATCAGGTATGGCTGGCACATAATGGAAGAGATGCTATTGCCACGGCAAAAAAAATAAAACCCGATCTGATATTACTGGATGTAATGATGCCTGTTATGGACGGCATAGAAACCTGTAAACAAATTAAAGCGGATGCCGATTTCGCAAAAACATTTGTGGTATTTTTAACAGCCCGCGCCGAAGAATACTCTGAAATTGCAGGCTTTCAGGCAGGTGCCGATGACTACATTTCCAAGCCCATAAAGCCGCGTGTACTTATCACCAGGCTAAACGCTATCCTGCGTCGCAAGGTTAAAGAAATTGCGGAAACCAAACTTACTATAGGTAACATTGTTATCGACAGAGAATCTTTTTTAGTTTACAGAGATGATCACAGAATTCAGTTTGCACGTAAAGAATTTGAACTCTTGTTTTTACTCGCAAGCAAACCCGGTAAAGTTTTTACCCGCGAATACATTTTAGAAAAAGTATGGGGTGATGAAGTACTTGTTGTAGACAGAACCATTGATGTACATATCAGAAAGATAAGGGAAAAATTAGGAGATGAATACATTGGCACCGTTAAAGGTGTGGGGTATAAATTTGAAGCATGACAAGAAACCCTAAGCCTATTTATATCGCTGTTTTTATCTCGTTGATTCTATCAGCCATATTAGGTGTTGTTTGTTTTATATTAACAGAGTGGGATCTCATTAACTCCGTTATCATTTTTACTTTGTGTTTTGGATTATCTTTCTTCCTGTTCTTTTATACACTTGAATATTTTATTTATAGAAAGATTAAACTTATTTATAAAACTATTCATAGCCTGAAAACCCAAAAATATGATGCTATTTTAAAGAACTTCGACTGGGATAAAGATCCTATATCGGAGATGAACAAAGAGGTTATTAAATGGGCGAGGGATAACAGGCAGGAGATTGATCAGCTTCAACGCCTGGCAGATTTCAGAAAAGAATTCCTGGGTAATGTATCGCACGAATTAAAGACTCCTATCTTTAACATTCAGGGTTATATTCATACCCTTATTGATGGTGCTATTGAAGACCCTGAAGTTAACATAAGGTTCCTGCAAAAAGCGGCTAAAAGTGCCGACAGGTTAAGCGATCTTGTTGCCGATTTGCTGGCTATATCCCAACTTGAGAGCGGTGCCTTAACTATGGAAATGGAACGCTTTGATGTAAATTCACTGGTTAAAGATGTTTACGAACAGCTTGAAGTGAAAGGTAATAACAGGCATATTAAACTACTTATTAAAGAAGGCTGCAATAAACCTTTTTATGTGTATGCCGATAAATACAGGATAAGGCAGGTGCTGGTAAACCTTATTACAAACTCAATTAAGTATGGAAAGGACAATGGAACAACAACCGCTGCCTATTATGATATGGATGAAAACATATTGCTGGAAATTGCCGATAATGGTGAAGGCATTGCACAAGAACACCTCCCCCGCATCTTTGAAAGATTTTACCGGGTAGATAAGAGCCGCACACGCGAAAGTGCCGCAGGAGGCACCGGCCTTGGACTGGCCATTGTTAAACACATTATGGAAGCGCACAGGCAAATAGTAAATGTGCGAAGTACGCTTAATTTAGGCACTACATTTGGTGTAACGTTAAAGAAAGCCAACGCGGTAAATTAAAAAACCTAAGTGTTACTGAAACGTTTACCTCAGTAAGGTAATCGTACCACTCAAATTTATCTTTTGGTCGCAAATACTTGTTCCTTTTATAATAAAAAAATATACCGCTTCCGATAGGTCCACACCACTGTTCAACTTACCCGTCCAGCAGGCATTTGGATTATTGCTGGTAAATACACTTTCGCCCCATTTGTTAAATATGGAAAAGGTTACTTCTTTAAATTGGGCAATCGAGTAACGCAGGGGAATTTCACCCCTACGTTCTCACGGAACCGTGCTTGAAACTCTCGCTTCACACGGCTCTTCAGAATCTTGAATGCAACTTTACATAATAGCAAACCAACTCGTTTGTTGCCAATGGGCAAACAG
>JACMQU010000049.1 GCA_014376805.1 Bacteroidia bacterium | reverse complement strand
TAACGAAAGTATATAAAATACCCAATAACCTCAATACCAAAAATGACTTATGTACGCTGTTATCGGTTGACGTTACATCGGCACGTCTGCTCTTTGGATGATTACAAAACATTTTTATTATCTCTTATTTTCGTGTCCCCACATTGTGCAGAGGCATATACTTATTTTGTTTACTGGGAATGTTTTGTTACTTTTTTGCTTCCCCAAAAAAGTAACCAAAAAAGGGGACCAACGAAGCCAACTACAAAATTTTTTGTCGCACAGGCCAACGCCGCTCGGGCCAAAAATTTTGCAGTTCGCTCCTTCGTTGGATCACAGCCGCACGCTAAATGTCGAAATCTTTTTCCCATTTATAGGATAGTCGAATGTCGGAAATTCCAATCATTTTTTCTAACTTTGACGAGTCGTTTTATGAGCATGCCTTTTAAAAATAAACTTTTACGCCCTGCTCATAAAACGACTCGGTTTAGCATTTTTCTGCCACCCGATTTTTTGTTTTTGAATGCTGAATATTAGCCCTTCGCTAAGTCCATAACGTTTACCGATAACTTGTTTATACCAGCCATAAAAATATCTCCTGTCTGTATAACGGTGGATAGATTGGAGAAGTTTTGTGGCCATTTTTGGTTTACCAAATATAATGAGTTTTTTTACAAATCATCAAACGGACTTTTAATGTTCTGAATGTTTTTTATGCTTACATGCGTGTAAATCTCAGTGGTCTTGCTGCTTTTGTGTCCTAATAATTCCTGTATGTACCGCAAATCGGTGCCTGACTCAAGTAAATGTGTGGCATAACTGTGCCGTAGCCAATGCAGCGATACGGGCTTTTTAATATCGGTTCTTGAAAGGGCCTGTTTTAATACATTGGCTAAACTTCGTTCATCGTATTTCTTCCCTTGCTCCTGTCCCTCAAATAGCCAAAAACTCGGCCTAAACTCTTTATAGTAAATTCTTAACATATCAATAATTTTTTCCGATAAGGGTGCTATCCTGTCTTTTCTTCCTTTTCCTTGCTTTATCAATACCAGGCCCCTTTTCGAATCTATATCATTAGGTTTTAAATTTAATAATTCCGAACGGCGTAACCCGCAACTGTATATCAAACAGAGCATCATTTTATGCTTCACATTTTTACTGGCATTAAGCAACTCCTTTACTTCTTCTTTGCTTAAAACATTCGGCAAAAGTTTCGGGCGCTTCGGACGTTCAATTAATGTTATCTCAACCCTGGTTCCTTCAATTTTGGCAAAAAATAATTTTATCGCATTAACAACCTGGTTTTGGTATGATGCCGACAATTGCTTCTTTAAAATATAGTCATTATTATAAACAATAATGTCAATATTGTTTATTTCGTTTATTGCTTTATAACTATAAAATTTCATAAACGAAAGAAGTGCTTCGGTATAAGTTTTTATGGTGGCATCACTATACCTTTTGCTTCGCATCCAATATTTGTATTGCTCAATTTTTTGAAGCACTTCCTGTGATATGGGAGTAAGCACTATGATTTCAGCTTTTACAGATAGGATGGGTGTTTTGTCTGCTAATTTCTCAGCCTCCTGCAGCGGTTTGGGTTCAACCGATTTAGTGTCAAGGCTATTTCTGTTTTCAGGTGTATCGGGTATATGCCAGCTTTTTAAAGTCTTACTCCATTTTACACCATCAAATTTTTTTATAGCAAGTTGCATTTCAGTGTCAAATCCAAACTGCACGCGCAGTCTTTTAGTCCCTTTATGTATTACTGAGCTAACTATCCAATTCATTCGCCAAAATTATACTTCAGAAATTTATATTTGGCATTTTAGGATCAAACTAAATCATATAAACAAGATAAAACAAAGTGCTCAAAAAACGGAAAATATTTTTTGCAATAATATACCGGAGTTTAATTCAAGACTAAGTACAAACTCTTTTTAATTGGTTTATACCGAAAATTAAATAAACATTACATAAATCAAAAACGGTGAAGTCGTGGAATTTTATGCGTTCGCTTTTTGATGATCAGCCAGAAACTGTGCTAAGCCACTATCCGTTAACGGATGCTTTAATAAAGCCATTATGGTTGCCAGCGGACTTGTGATTACGTGAGCACCCATTTGTGCTGATTTAATAATATGTATGGGATTACGGATAGATGCAGCAAGAATTTGTGTTTGATAGCCTTGTACTGAAAAGATTTGTGCAATTTGTGCAATAAGATCCATGCCATCATAACTTATGTCATCCAAACGGCCAATGAAAGGGGAGATATAGGTGGCACCGGCTTTTGCGGCAAGTATGGCTTGTCCTGCACTAAATACCAAAGTACAATTGGTTCTTATTCCTTTAGAACTTAAGTATTTTATTGCTTTAATGCCGTCTTTTATCATCGGTATCTTCACTACAATATTTTCATGAAGCGAGGCTAATTTTTCTCCTTCTGCAATCATTCCGGCGTAGTCTGTACTGATAACTTCTGCACTCACATCGCCATCAACAATTTTGCAAATGTCTGTATAATGTTTCAGTACAGCTTCCTTTCCAATTATCCCTTCTTTAGCCATTAAGCTTGGGTTAGTGGTTACGCCATCAAGAATGCCCAGATCATTTGCTTCTTTAATTTGAGCCAGGTTAGCAGTATCTATAAAAAACTTCATATGTTGCTTTAAATTTGTGCGAATATAAACTTTAACTAAACAAACTATTAACAGCATGCCAACATTAAATGCACTTTATTGGGAAAATCGCTACCAGCAAGGCCAAACCGGCTGGGATATGGGTTCGGCCGGAACGCCATTAACGGAATATTGTAAACAAATTAACAGTAAGAAAAGTCATATTCTAATTCCTGGGTGTGGAAATGCATACGAATCCAGTGCTTTATTGGATGCAGGTTTTAAAAATATTACCCTGCTCGATTTTGCCGAAACACCTGTTAATGATGCACGCACAAAGTTTTCTGAAGCCATTAACGATGGCCGTTTAAAAGTAATTTGCGAAGATTTTTTTGAACACAATGCCACTTACGATCTTATTCTCGAACAAACATTTTTTTGTGCAATTCACCCCGCCATGCGACCCGGTTATGCTAAACAAATGTTTAACCTTTTAAACCCAAATGGCAAACTTGCCGGGGTGCTTTTTGATTTCCCGCTAACAGATGAAGGTCCGCCGTTTGGTGGTAATATGGACGTTTACAAAGAATATTTCAGTCCGTATTTTGCGATAAACAAAATAGAAAAATGTTACAATTCCATTAAACCAAGGCAGGATAGAGAATTGTTTTTTATCTTACAAAAAAGTAATTAAATTTTTTGTTAAACACTACTTCCAAACACCAAAAAATATAAAAAGGGAATATGAAATAATTAAATCTAATCACTAATATCGTAACTTTTAAAGTACAATTAATTCCGTGTAGATCATGCTACATTAATCATGCAAATAAAATGTAAAGCGTAATTCACACATCATAAATTAAACATCTTATTTTAAAAGTAAAACATCATTTACCATACCTAATAATTTTATATCCTAAATCAGCAGTAATAATTCTCAAAACCTAACTATAAAATCAAACATCATTCATAATAAATTGCGCAGCATTAATCAAACATTGTATATCAAAATCAAAAATTCGTAAATTAAAAATTCGTATATCAAAATTCGTAAAAAAAAATTCGTAAAAGAAAATGACTGATCATAAAATAATATTCTCCATGGCAGGCGTAAGCAAAACTTACCCTCCCCAAAAACAAGTCCTTAAAAACATTTATCTCGGCTTTTATTACGGTGCTAAAATTGGTGTTTTAGGCTTAAACGGTTCAGGTAAATCCAGCCTCTTAAAAATTATTGCAGGGATAGATACTGCTTTTAACGGTGAGGTTGTTTTTGACAGTAAAAATTATAAAATAGGTTATCTGGAACAAGAGCCAAACCTGGATGAAACCAAAACTGTAATAGAATCGGTGAGAGAAGGTGTTAAGCACATTACAGATCTGCTTGATGAGTTTGAAGCTATCAATAATAAACTTGCTGATCCGAACCTGGATGGGGATGCTATGATGAAAATTCTTGACAGGCAGGCAGTAGTAATGGAACGCCTTGATCAACTTGATGCCTGGGAACTGGATACTAAACTGGAAAAGGCAATGGATGCTTTACGATGTCCCGAACCCGATATGCCGGTTAACGTACTGTCTGGTGGTGAGCGCAGGCGTGTGGCTTTATGCAGGTTGATCCTGAGTCAGCCCGATATATTGTTACTTGATGAACCTACCAACCACCTGGATGCTGAAAGTGTGGATTGGTTAGAACAATATCTCAAAAACTTTCCGGGTACTGTAATTGCAGTTACGCACGACAGGTATTTCCTTGATAATGTTGCAGGCTGGATTCTTGAACTCGACCGCGGAGAAGGCATTCCCTGGAAAGGAAATTACAGCAGTTGGTTAGAACAAAAAGCCAATCGTTTAAAAGCCGAAGAAAAATCAGAAAGCAAACGCGCAAAAGCATTAGAGCGCGAACTGGAATGGGTACGCCAGGGCCCTAAAGGCAGACAAGCCAAACAAAAGGCACGTTTAAGTTCATACGACCGTATGGTAAGCGAAGAGCAGAAGGACAAAGAGCAACAACTCGAACTGTTTATTCCTGCCGGGCCGCGACTGGGTGATATTGTAATTGAAGCACATAACGTAAGCAAAAAATACGGTCATAAACTGTTATATGAAAACCTTAATTTCTCCTTACCGCGAGGAGGCATTGTTGGCATTATTGGTCCGAATGGTGTTGGTAAAACTACATTATTTAAATTGATGATGGGACTTGAAGAAGCCGATAGTGGAGACTTTAAAGTTGGCGAAACAGTAAAAACTTCTTATGTAGATCAAAGCCACAAAGACCTGTTACCGGAGAAAAGTGTATTTGAAGTAATAAGCGGCGGAACTGAAACAATGATTGTTGGAGGCAAACAGATGAATGCCAGAGCTTATATTTCAAAGTTTAATTTTAGCGGAACCGACCAAAGCAAAAAAGTTGGTGTGCTATCAGGAGGCGAGCGCAACCGGGTACATCTGGCTATGACACTTAAAGAAGGCGGTAACGTACTTTTACTGGATGAACCTACCAATGATATTGATGTAAACACTTTGCGTTCATTAGAAGAAGCAATAGAAAATTTTGCAGGATGTGTTGTGGTAATCTCTCACGACAGGTGGTTCATAGATCGTATAGCAACGCATATTCTATCGTTTGAAGGTGATAGTCAGGTTTACTTTTTTGAAGGCAATTACAGCGAGTATGAGGCTAATAAAAAACAACGCATGGGCGATATAGCGCCACATAGGGTAAGGTTTAAAGCAATTTAGGGGGGAGTTTCAGTTATGAATTTTAAGATAGGGAATTATGAACGGACTATTAATACCATTTTTTATCCTAACAACTTATAATTGTTGTAAGCCTGACAACAAGGTTTCGTTCAGCGAGCTTCAGTTAGATCAATTAGCAAATGACGGCTTTCATTACAATATTACCGACACAGTATTTTTGGTTTCAAAGCAAAATATCTAAAGAAATATGACTCTGACACCATTAGCTATTTAATCTATGATAGTTGCTCAAGACTTGTTGAAATGGAAAATTTGAAATAATGGGAACAACAATTAACTATTCCTATAACCACCGTCGGCTAATTGTTAGTAAGGCGCATTCAACAGACGTATTAGATGAATGGGGTATAAGATACAGTTTCGATCCGATTAACAATCGTATTTCAATTGTGGCTACGAAAAGGTAATAAATTCAATGATACCTGCCACTTCTATTTTAACTTTCAAGGTAAACTGATTGAATTTGTTTATGTGCCTGACCATGATCTGGCACCTCCAAATAGGATGTATTTAACAAAATACTATTACATTTCAACTGAACAAATCAGCTTCAAAACTAAAAAGTTGATTAAGGGGTACTTCGAGGTGCGGTATTGCGAAAATTTTGTGAACACCTTTTTCAAGCGAACAACCATGTTTTACTATACAAATAAATCAATTCCAAAACTGCAAAATATTATTGCCCATTTAATAATAAGCTAAACCATACCGTTAAGACCATTTTAAGAATGGGCCGACCAATTAGAACAGTTAAACGCGACACCCTTGATGCATCTTACCTTTACCGATAATGCAGCCCCTAACAGCGCATATTATTAATTTTGGTCTTTTGTGGTTCCCGTTATTTTTTCTAGTTTCGTTTGTATCGTTTCGAGAAATAGTTTTGGGCATCACATCAAAACTAATCATTATGCACAGAAAGTTATAAATTATGGGCATATTTAGAGTAAGCAATCAGCTATTTACAATTTTGGGAGGAATTTCTCTTCAAGGAGTAATTGTTAGGGGTGATTATTTACTTTACTCAATGACATTGTAACACGAATGTTGAAGATAAGGCCGCTAAATCAGACGTTAAGTTTGTCTTAAATTGTTGCGGACTTGGCGAACAAAGAATTGTCAAGGTTTTAAAAAGCTATACTTTGGTACGTTTGTTTACTTGTTACCCTCGTGATGCTTATGCAATAAAAATTACAAATGCAACAGTTGAAGATCTTACAAATCGTAGCGACATCAAGCCGGGACAATGGTATCGTATGGAAAGTCTTCCAAAGATTTTGGATGAAGCAGTATCATTTATTGTTGGATGGCAACAGGAGACACCTTGATTTTCGCCAGAAGACAACTTAAGAAAAAAAGACTTCTATGTTTATCCGTGGAGTATACATTGTCATGGCATTTCACCGACAGCGACTGAACTTGTATTTATAAATTTATCACAGAAAATGGTTTATTATGTTGGTGGAAAAATGTAAATAAAATTATTGGGTCATGTTATAAAGTGGTTTTCATTTATATCTTTATATCATTCGCTATTGCAACCACCACCTCAGAAGTGATGAACCATATATTGGAATGAGTTAATAAGGCCAGGGATGAAATGATGTTTAAACAAACAAGTGCAAAACGGTAGACAATTTTTACGTAAATTATGTAAAATTTTGGATTAATCATGTAACACGAATTTTTGTTTACCCTTTAATTTTGCAGTTGTATACAATGCCCTTGTTCATATAAATTAAGTTCAATTAAAAGTAAGGTAAAATGAAAAAATTATATCTCGTATTCGTTACACTTTTTTTAACCTTCTGCATCTATTTTACAGCCAATGCACAACCGGGATTTGATGATGAACCGATAGATGCTCCATTAGATAGTGACATAGTATTTCTGATATTAACTGCAGCCCTTTACGGATCAATAGCAATAACCAAAAAAATTAACCTGAAAAGAGAAATTAATAAACCATCAATAAATTAAATCACTTTTTCAGTCTGCTTTTTTTTCCTATCCGGTTTCTTAATTAAATCAAATGTCCAGGTAAAAATCAGGAACAATCCAAATACAATAAACAGTAATTCTTTACTGGAACTGCAAAATACAACAAAGTGCTTTCTCACTCCAAGAATGACCCTGAAAAAAGTTAATACCTACCTTGTGTTTAAATTTTGATATGAATAACCGGTTGGCTACATTTCAGTGAGATTTTTATACCTTCTGATAGTAAAGCCAATTTCATTAAACGAATGTTTATTTGATAGGGTAAAGGTGTGAATTATGTAACATATTTTTAAATTGTGTAAGGATACAAATAAGTATACGATCTAATTTCGTAAAAGTTAAAAATTATTTCACAATTATTAATTTCTTTTTAAGATGAAAAGTAAGTTTCTCATTACTATATCTATACTTACCGCCTCTTTTTTACCGATTGTAAATTATGCTCAGGCACCCAACCTCGGAACCACCTCGGGTTACACTTTGTTTACAACTTCAGGGGCAGTTACCAATACCGGAACAACGCTCATAACAGGTGATGTTGGTACGAATTCAGGAGCCGTAACCGGAAGTGCAACGATAGTTGGGCAAACACAGGTGGCGAATGCTGCTTCGGCACAAGCCGCTACAGATGTTGGGGTTGCCTATAGCGATTTGGGTGCCCTTACCTGTGGTTCAATTATATCAACAACATTAGGAAACAACCAGGTTCTTACTCCAAATATTTACTGCTTGAGTTCGGGTTCAAGTTTAAGTGGCATCTTAACGCTGGATGGGCAATGCAATGCAAATTCTGTTTTTGTTTTTAAAATAAATGGGGCATTAACTACAAGTACTTTTTCAAATATAATTCTCATTAATTCAGCGTCCATCAGCAATGTTTATTGGCAAATAAACGGAGCATTCGCTTTAGGAGCTGGTTCAGTTTTTAGAGGCACTGTAGTGGCAAATGGGGCTATCAGTTTAGGTGCAGATGCTTCGCTTAAAGGAAGAGCCCTTACAATTGCAGGAACGATCAATACAAATACTAACGTTGCTACCTACTTTGAAGGGGCCTTATGGAATGGCAGTTCAAGTTCTGATTTTGCCACAGCTGCTAACTGGAGTTTCGGTTCCGTGCCATCCTTAGGCGAACAAATTCGTTTTACAATAAATCCCTCCAACCATTGTAATTTAGACGCAAACCGTATAGTTGGTAATATTATTAATGCATCAAATAAAAATTTTGTTTTAAATGGTTATCAACTTACGGTTCAAGCAACTATTACTCAATCTTCAACTGGTAAAATAGACCCTTCTGTGTCGGGCTCAACTATTATTATGGCCGGTTGTGCAGCACAAATCATTCCGGCTAATACATGCATTTCAAATTTAGTCCCAAATCTAACCATCAACAATACTTCGGGAGTGAGCATTGGTGGAACATTGGGTATTACAAAGACACTAACAATTGCAAGCGGCATTTTAACAACAGGCAGTAACCTTACTTTAATTTCAAATGTGAGCGGCACCGCAATGATTGCTGAAATAAGCACCGGCGGTATCAGCGGAAATATCAAGGCGCAGCGTTATATTCCTGCAAATGGTCGTAAATATCGCTTTTTGGCCTCACCTGTTGTAAATGGAACAAGTTTGCAGTGGCGTAATAATGCAGGTAACACAAGTGGAATAGGAACACAGATTACGGGCTCAACAGGCACTGTAGATAATTCAACCAGTAATCAAAGTTCTGCATTTTTATATGATGAAGATGATGCAACTGCTGGTAATGATATTAACCATCCTACAAAATGGGATGCTATTGATGGCAATACCACATTAAACAACGGACAAGGCTATCGAATATTTGTAAGAGGAGATAGAAGTATTAGTCTAACCACTGTGAATACTACTAACAATGAAACAACTTTAGGGCTTGATGGAACTTATCCACCTGCCTCTGTTACCCTGCCTGTAACCTTTACTTCAGCAGCAGCACAAGGATGGAATTTAGTTGGCAATCCATATCCTTGCACCATAGACTGGGATGTAATCAACAGTCAGGTTTCAACATCCGATTTTAATAATACTGATAATGCTATTTATATTTGGAACCCATTAAATACCACAAAAACAACCGGTGGATATTCAAGTTATGTAAATGGAATCGGTAGCGGCACATCAATAATTGGTACGCGTTATATTAGCAGTGGACAAGCGTTTTTTGTAAAAGCAAATGCTGCTTCCCCTATCATAAAAGTTAAGGAAGCCCATAAAATAAGTAGTGAGGCAGGGAGTAATATTTTTAAAGCAGGTAATTTAAAACCAAATAGTTTACGGCTCAAACTTTATAATGGCAAAGAGCAGGTTGATGATGCTGTTCTCTATTTTGAAAAAGGTGCTACTAAAAATTTTGACAGCAAATTTGATGCATATGATTTAACAGATGGTATCGGATTTTTAACAGGGGATACTACAATTGTACTTGCAATTTGTGGCGAAGCGTTTACTACTGACACGATAAAGCTTGCTGCAAAACTTACGGGTGGGGTGTATAAATTAGCTTTTGGCGATTTAAATTCTTTCAATATTATTCCTGAAATTTATTTAATTGATAATTACTTAAACAAAAATGTAAAAATATATAACAATGATGTTTACACGTTTGAGGTGCTTGATAGCAACGTGCTTACCTATGGTAACAACCGTTTCGAATTAGTATTTGCAAAAGCATCAAGTGATATTGATCATGTATTGTCTGAAAACACGAAGCTTTCTGTTTATCCTAACCCTGCAATTGATATGGTGAATATTATCGGCATCAATTCTCATTCTGCTTTTTATGATTGGACCATTTTTAACATAGGGGGTGAGGAAATGAAATCAGGTTCGGGAAATAATGAAATGTTAAATTTAAACATATCTGATTTAGAGTCCGGTTTATATTTAATAAAAGTAAAAGGCGATAAATTATATCAGGTTGCAAAGTTTGTTAAATAGCATTTAAACTTTTATCAGATTCCTTATTCAAAAATAGAAAACATTAAAATTTTTAATTAACAGGTGAATTGCAGCCGACTATTTTTATAAATAACATAGATGATATTTCTGGATTAAACGCAGAATTTTACATCTTTTATTGTTATGCAGAAAACAGGATTTCAACCCGAAAATTTATTAGGAAATAAACCTTTAATACGAGTGTCCCCTCACACCCTCTTTTTTACTTCCTCCCAAACCACCTGCGCTTTGATTCTGTTGCAGGTTTTGGTGTTACATGCCCTCTCCTGTTTTGCGTTTGCTGTTGTGAAGGTTTTTTAGAAGCTGCCGTTTTAGGCATAGGTGCATTTTCATTGTAGGTTTGCTGCAACGGAAATGGATGTTCATTATCAACCGGAATTTTTTTACCGATTAATTTTTGAATATCCTTTAAAAATTCAAACTCTTCTTCTTCACAAAAAGAAAATGCAATCCCTGATGAACCCGCACGTCCGGTACGCCCTATTCGATGTACATAAGTTTCGGGAACGTTTGGCAATTCATAATTAATAACATGGGTAAGTTCATCAATATCAATACCGCGGGCAGCAATATCTGTAGCTAATAAAACCCGTTTCTTACCGGCTTTAAAATCACTCAATGCAGCTTGTCGGGCATTCTGTGATTTATTACCATGTATGGCCGCAGCCTGTATGCCATGTCCTGCAAGGTCTTTTACCACTCGGTCTGCGCCATGTTTTGTACGGGTAAATACAAGTGCATTTCCAATACCTTTATCGGCAAGTAAATGAATAAGTAATTTTTTCTTATCGCTCTTGCTAACAAAATATAATTTCTGTTGTATCGTATCAGCAGTTGAAGAAGGTGGTGTAACTTCTACTTTCACCGGATTTACTAAAATAGTATCCGCCAGTTTTTGAATAACAGGTGGCATTGTAGCAGAGAAAAATAAAGAATGGCGCTGTCTTGGTAATTTTGCTAAAACTTTTTTTACATCATTCACAAAACCCATGTCAAGCATCCGGTCAGCCTCATCAAGTACAAAGAATTGTATGTCGCCTAAATGTACATATCCCTGTTGCATCAAATCGAGTAATCTTCCGGGGGTTGCAATTAATATATCTATACCTCTTTGTAATCTGTCTACCTGCCCATTTTGCGAAACGCCACCAAAAACAACAGTCTGTTGCAAGCCGGTATGTTTGCCGTAAGCAGCAAAACTCTCTTCAATCTGAATTGCTAATTCGCGCGTTGGCGTTAGTATAAGTGCCTTAATTTTTCTACGTCCTCTATCTGCATTTTTATTTTGCTGCCAGAGCAACTGAAGTATTGGGATAGCGAAAGCGGCTGTTTTTCCCGTACCGGTTTGCGCACAGCCTAACAGGTCTTTGCCTTGCAGTAAAATAGGAATTGCTTGTTGTTGAATAGGAGTAGGTTTTATATAACCTTCGGCTTTTAAGGCCTTTAAAATAGGCTCAACAAGGTTGAGATTTTCAAATGTAATCATAATAAATTTCGGGCAGAAAACGGCCCTAAAAAAATATTATCTAAGTTACCACATCTGCTACCAACTTCTAATAAGTTTAACGAAGTAGGGCTGCAAATGTAGTTTAAATAATTTAAATAACCATGTTGTCATGATTAGGAAGATACAAGCCTATATGTAATGGCTTGCTAAAAAAGTAACTTTTTAAGGTAATTAATAGGAGAGAATCCGAACGTTTTGAAACATTCAGGTGACTGCGAAATTAACGGTTTATAAGCAGCAAAATAACGTTGTAGTAAACACATAACAAAAAATGAGGCTGTTTCAAATCAATATTGAAGCAGCCTCATTATATCATTCAAAATAAGATTTATACGATAAACGGTCCTACAATTTTTAAAACGGCATCCTTATCTAACGGCTCATCAAATGCTTCTGTATTTGCTACCGTTACTCCACCCTGATTGGTGTTTTCTTCACCATTATAAACAGCCTGAACAGTTGGAATATCTGTAGTTTTACCGGTAATCCATCCTTTAACACCTCTTAATCTTCTAACTTCAGCCGCATGTCTTGCTTCTACTGAGTGTATTTGTAAGGCTGCCGTAATTACATCATTGCTGGTAATTAAATTACCTGCCTGACCTTTATATGCCCTTACGCCTGTATCTTCAAATGCCTGACTTAGGGCAAGGAATGTCTGGTAGTTTGTTAAATAATCTTTATAAGGACCATTGTTACTGCCTTTAGCACCGGAGAAGTCGAATGCAGGTTTAGCAACTGGAGTACCGCCGGCCCCACTTATAGCCATTTTCAAAAAATTTACATGTGCTACTTCATGTTTGCCAATTTGTTGAAAAATCGCTCTGTCTGCTGTCGGGATCAAACCGGATGCTGCGAGTCCTTGTGTATAAAATTCTGATTCAAGGTACTCGAGCGTTAAAGCAAAATTTAGAGTGTCCAAAACAACATCCGCAGGTTTGCCATAAGCTTTATTAAACATAGTACCTAATGTAAAAGGTAAGGTTGTTAGAGCTATTTTACCGGCAAACTGTCCAGCTTTTTTAAACATAGATCTTCTCGAATCCAAACGTTCATAAACTTCTGGATCTGATTTAGAAATGTCTTCTATAATATTTAAAATATTCATGATGTTAATTCCTTATTTTTTATGTGGTTGGTAAATTAGATGCATTCAATTTGGTTTTAATAAAAGGTCCTGCTATGGCTAAAACTTCAGAAGGTGTTCTTGCTTTATCTAATCCGTTTGCATCAATAACATCATCACCTGCAAAATCGGCAGACCTGGAATTTAGTAAGTCGCGGATGGTAGCCGCATGGCGTGCTTCAACAGAAACAATTTTACCTGCAAGTAATAAATAACCGGGATCTGCAATTAATTTACCCGCCCCGTTGTAAGCTGAAACACCTAAATCTTCAAAGGCCTTGGCAGTACCAAGTACACTTGCTCTGCTGGAGAAATTAATAGCTGTAAAATTTACTTCCAGATTTTGAATAGCCATAGCTCCTAAGGCAGATTTAAAAAAGTCTCTATGTGCAACTTCATGATCCCTGATGTCATTCAGGATTTGCAATTCTGCTGCACTCATACCCGAATAAGGTGTTGCTGCAACCTGCAAATAAAACGCTGCTTCGAGTTGCTCCAGGGCATAAGCATAATTTAATATACCTACATCACCACTTCCAAGATTTACACCCGGATCTGTTATTACCGGAGTGGTAGTGCTTTTTTTACAACCTGATGCTACTAATGCAACTGTAGATAAGGCAGCAGCTCCAAAGAAAAAGAATTTTCTTCTTCCGATTGGTTCCATCAGTCTTTCAAAACCGGGACCGTGACCGGATGTTAGTTTATTGGTTTTCATTTGTTTAATAATTGTATAATCCGAATTAACAATTATCCTGCCTTTTCAAAATGACTGTAACTTGTTGGTTAGTAAAACACTTTTAAATAATATAGATTTTACATGCAGAATTTAATACCCAATTTGTAGAAAAATTATGCCAGACTTAACTGCTTATTCAAGTGTATATTAAAGATTCTTTAACTATCAAAATAAACAATAATTTTTATCAAAATCCCTGGAAATTTATTATCATTTTGGAAATCCAAAACATGTATTTTTACGTACAAAAAAATCTTCCGCTAATAAATTGAACTTAAGCAAACGTTATGTCCGAAAGGAATATTTTTTTAATTAGGTGTGTTGTTTATGTTAGTGCTGCAAATATCCTGTTGGTTCTTTTATTTAAAATTCAAATGAAATTTTGTTAAAGTTGTAAATGCACATTCAGGAATAGAAAACATAAAAATTTTACATGATTTTTGAGCTGCTTTTTAATGGATTTTTATATGCTTAGTTTCTGGGAAACAAAAAATTTTATTCGATATGATTACTGTGTTATCGGAGCCGGTATAACCGGCTTATCTGCCGCTTGTGAGCTGGCTGAACGTTTTCCTAAGGCACGTATTCTTGTGCTCGAAAGAGGTTTGTTGCCTACTGGTGCCTCTACTAAAAATGCCGGCTTCGCATGTATTGGTTCTCTAAGCGAAAAAGTGCATGACCTCCAAATAATGGGTGAAGATAAGTTTTTGCAACTGGTTGAAAATAGGTGGAAGGGCCTTCAGATTTTACGTAAACGACTGAGTGATCACGCTATTGGTTTTGAACCAAACGGTGGTTATGAACTGGTGAGGAAGAATGAGCCGGCAAATTTTCTAGGCGAAATAGATTCGATGAACAAGTTGCTGAAAGGAATACTACCAGGGCCTGTTTTTTCTTTACAAAATAAAATGATCGCTCATTTTGGGTTGAACCTACATACTATTTCACACATAATATTTAATAATGCTGAAGGACAAATTGATACCGGGAAAATGATGTATTCGTTATGGACTTATGCCAATTTATTAAAAGTGAAAATTATAACAGGGGCCAATGTTGAAGCGATGAATCAACAGCAGCATGGAGTTGAATTGGAGTGTAACAATGCCTATCAAAAAACTTCTTTTTTTGCAAGTAAAGTATTGGTGTGTACTAATGCATTTACCAAACAATTATTGCCTCAGGTAATCATTACCCCAGGTCGTGGGCAGGTGATTGTTACGTCTCCGGTTAAGGGGTTAAAATTAAAAGGAATCTTTAGTTTTGATGAAGGCTATTTTTACTTTCGTAATTTTGAAAACCGCATCATCTTTGGCGGTGGTCGTAACCTTGATTTTGAAAAAGAAAATACAATGGAGTTCGGTTCAAACCGAAAAATTATTGATGAACTTAAAAGGCATTTAAAAGAAACAATTCTTCCAGGCCATGATTATACAATCGATCAGCAATGGAGCGGTATCATGGCATTTAGTGCAGATAAATTACCTTTAGTTAAAAGAATTAATGAACATCTTGCCATAGGGGTACGACTTAATGGTATGGGTATTGCACTAGGAAGTAAACTTGCAAAAGATCTGGTAGACCTTATTGCTTAATCTGTGGTGATTTGAAAGTTTTATTGTTTATGTAGCAGATATATTAAGCCTGTTTCTAAATCTAAATTTTAGTTTTTAATAATAAATGTATAATGTTTATTTCTTTACATTTAATGCGTTTGTTTTAAAACATTTTTACCTTCTTATGGCAAATATTTTCAACTCCGCTCAATCTCCCGTTTATTCTTTATATTTGATTGACTCAATAAATACGGACATGAAATATTTTATTTTATTTTTCCTTCTTTCGGTTTCTGTAATTGAACTTACAGCTCAGCCCGGTACTGTAATCATGACTCCCCAGTCAGCAATTCCTTTAACACTTATGCGTATTAAAGTACCCGCTAAGTTTTCAACTTTAATTGATAGTAATAAAATGGTTAGTATAGCAACAGGTTTTGAACCTCATGTTTTTTATATGGGTGGACTTACAAAACCTCGCTTTATGGCTTTTAGTCCAGAAGGTGTTTTGCATGTAATTGATAACAAAATAAATGGTGCTGTATATGCATTACCGGATACCAACATGGATGATGTTGCAGACACATTATTAAAAGTTGTATCAGGTGTAAACGGACACGATTTTAAATTTTACAAAGGCAGTATCTATGTAGCAGAAATGACGCAGATTTTAAAATGCAGTGACCTGGATCAGGATGGTTTTTTTGAAACCAAAGAAGTATTTATATCCGGAATTCCGGGTGGAGGCCATTCTTCGCGAACTATCGTGTTTGATAGTGTGAACCACAAAATGTATCTTTCTATTGGTTCATCCTGCAATGTTTGCAGAGAAACGGGCCGGGCTGATATTGAACGGTTCAATGATGATGGAACTGGTAAAAAAGTATTTGCCACCGGAACTCGCAATGCAGTTGGTTTGACCCTGCATCCTAAAACAAATAAACTCTGGGCTAATAACAATGGCAGCGATAACCAGGGAAACAATGTTCCTCCTGAATGGATTGATGTAATTCGCGAAGATGGGTTTTATGGCCACCCATTTGTTTATGCAAATCAGGTATGGTTTAATATGGAAATTAACAATGACTACAAAGCACTGAAACCAATAACTGCTGCAGATAGCAGCCGTGTTGCCGGCATGTATGAACCCGCGGCTTTAATTCAGTCTCACTCTGCTCCTATGGCAATGGAATATGCCGATCTATCAGGCGATATAATTGGCAAAAAAGGTTTTGTTATGGCACTTCGTGGCAGTTGGAACAGAAGTCCGGCTACTGGTTATAAACTGGTGTTTTTATCTCAACAAAATGAGGAAGATAAAATAAATACGGTGAGCGATTTTCTTACTGGTTTTTTAACAGACAGTCTCAGTAGCACAACTAAATATTGGGCAAGACCAGTTGGCTTAGCTGTTCAAAAAAAAGGTTCACTAACTCATATTTTTATGAGTAGTGATAATGCCAATACTTTTATTTTGAAGCTTAAAGATGTTCGTGTTAACGGATTAAATGAAGTGCGGTCTATGCCTCTTAAAATCTTCCCTAATCCATTTAAAAACCTCATTCAAATTGAAGGAGTATTACCTTTAAATGCAACCTTAGTGCTATATAATTTAATGGGGGAGGAGCAAACCGTTTCTATAAATTCAGAAGCTAAAGTGATTGATACCGGTAACCTGGTTCCGGGTATCTATTTCTTAAAAATTTCAGCAGGTAATAAAACTTTTACCCATAAAATCTTTCGGATCAATGAATACTAAGTTGGTCTTAATAAAATGTTGTCCTACAGATGACTTTTAAAAAAAAGCCCTAAAAGTGCACTTTTGAAAGCAATAAATTTAACTTGAACACCAGCACTTTAATTATTGGTTCTATGCAATTTATAGTGGGTAAACATCTTTATAAATGAATAATTTTCTTTGGTATTATAACGCTCTTTTTTTAAGTTTTATCGATTTTTACAGGCCCTTCGCAAAAGCTATGGCAAACAAGGCTTGATCAAAAAATAACCTAAAAATAAAGACTTATTTTTACCTGCTCTAAGGAAGTTTAAAAAAAATTCAATATCGAAAGCAACTAATAAATGAAATTATATGCCTCCCTTAAAAAAAAATTAAAATCATCTCATACCAAAAAACAATCCATAGGAAAGACTTTACTTTGTATTGTTAAATAACAGAATGTTAAAACAAACAATAGGTTTATTATTGATGATGGCTGTGCAATGTGGCTTATTGTTAAGTCTCTATGCCGCCAATACCAACGTTTCCAAAGGGAAATCTCAGGATTCAAAACTTTCCGGGCAACTCACAAAAACTATTATTTCCGAAATTGAAGAAGAAGAAATTTCAGATAAATCATCCTTACAACTAACGCCATTTATTATTTTACTTCAACAACAAAGTAATATACTGCCTTCACTTTTCCTTGTGTCTTTTACGCATTCATTTAGCCGACATTCTTATGAACGGAATCCAATTTATATCTGTAACCACAGGCTTTTAATATAAAATTTTCTGTGGTTAATATGCTCCCGCTTTCTTTTTAAGTCATGCGCGTATTACTTTTTTCTGCATTTTTTTTCAATTTTATATTAAACATCGTACGGTATTGGTTGCAAGCCGTCTGTTAGCCTGAACCAATTATTGATGACAACCTAAACAACACAACAACTTTCAATTTAATAAATACAATATTGGAAACCTCAAACGCCTTATTTAATGAACATAAAGTGTTACATGAACTTAAACATTTTTTACCTGCTCAGTCACCGTTAAAAGATTTTATACATCACAATACACTGCATGTTTTTCAGGATAAAAAATTTTATACCGCACTTCAATATGCATCCGATGTTTTTGGTTATAAGACCACTCTTTCCTTAAAAGATTACAGAAAATTATTTCAGAATGATAAGATCAGTAAAGCTGTTCTTGAGAAGATAATAACAGATAGAAAAGGACATGAAGCTAAATCGGTTTGGTTAGATAAAGTGTTAAATGAAGAATATGGATATTCAGTTAATGCACGTATCGGGAAAATGAGAGCCAACTGGAAATCGGCATATAAAATAGACCTTGACAATCTGGTACACCCGGAATTGTTCCGGCTCATATGCAGTTATCTGGATCAAGGCATTTCTATCTGGAATTTTCCAGTTCAGCACATGGGATTTTTTGCTTCCTTATGCGAATTGGAAAGGTTAAGTTTTGTGAGCCTTTTTAAAACATCCAGGGCACGCAAATTATTGTTGAAAGGAAATGTTACCATAAAAGAATTATTAGATATACTCGTGGGTGATGAAACCTTATACGAGCGATATTTATTCGATCAACAGTTTGCTCATCATGGTTGGTCGGGGATGGTTTCGGTTATTGAAGATCAGCCTCAAACCTTATTAGACCGTAAAAAAATATCCTTGCACGATTTTATTTTGTTTGAATTGTTACTTGAAATAGACGCATTAGATAAAGAACTGGGTATAAAATGGCCTCCATTATGCGAGCGCATAAACGAGATTCCTGCCTATTTATTTGATCCTGTTCAGCCAACAGAACTCAGTGATGTGATCTCTATCTGGCAGGATGCGTATGAATGGAGTTTTTATGATCAGGTATTGGCCGGTATAAAATTGCAAAAGCCTGAACCTAAAATTAAAAAGGCAAGTTTTCAAGCTATGTTTTGTATTGATGACAGGCAATGCTCGCTTAGGCGTTATATAGAAAATTTTGATTCGCAGTGTGAAACATTTGGTACTCCGGGTTTCTTTGGTGTTGAGTTTTATTATCAGCCAAAGAACGGTAAATTTTATACCAAGCTATGTCCAGCACCTGTAACACCTAAGTATCTGATTAGAGAGATTAATACAAAAGGTACCCGCGAAAAGGATTTACATTTTAATAAAAGAAGTCATTCCCTTTTTAGCGGCTGGCTCATTACTCAGTCACTTGGTTTTTGGTCGGCATTTAAATTAATGCTTAATATCTTTAAGCCGGCTATGGGCCCTGCAACAACATCATCGTTCAAACACATGGATCAGTTCTCAAAACTTACCATAGAGAATAAAAATATTAACCAGATTTCTCATAATTTACAGGTGGGTTTTACTATTGATGAAATGGTTGTAAGGGTGGAAGGGTTATTAAAAAGTATTGGTCTTGTAAAAGATTTTGCACCCATTGTTTATGTAATCGGGCATGGTGCCAGCAGCGTTAACAATACGCATTATGCTGGTTACGATTGTGGAGCCTGTTCCGGCAGGCCGGGCTCTGTAAACGCAAAAGTAATGTCATTCATGGCCAATCATCCTGCAGTAAGAGAATTGTTGAAGGAAAGAGGTTTAAACATACCTGCTGATGTTCAGTTTTTAGGTGGTTTACATGATACTACAAATGATGAAATTTCATTTTATGAGGAGGATTCCCTATCTGAGAAAAACGCAGCCCTGCATCAACAAAACAAAAAATCTTTTATCAATGCTTTAGATGAAAATGCTAAAGAAAGATCACGTCGTTTTATTCTTATTAATTCTCATCAAAGCGCAGAAAAAGTACACAAACAGGTTAAGCTAAGGTCTGTATCTCTGTTTGAACCAAGGCCAGAATTAAACCATGCTACTGTTGCCCTATGTATAGTTGGAAGAAGAGCCTTTACAAAAAATTTGTTTTTAGACAGACGCGCCTTTATGAACTCATATGATTATTCTATTGATCCGGAGGGTAAGATCTTATTTAATATTTTAAAACCTATCGGTCCTGTTTGTGGTGGAATAAATCTGGAATACTATTTTTCGCGTGTTGATAACCAGAAATTAGGAGCAGGAACAAAACTTCCACATAATGTAATGGGCCTTATTGGCGTAGCTAATGGAATTGACGGAGACCTGCGACCAGGCTTGCCCAGCCAGATGATAGAAGTGCATGACCCTATCCGGTTATTACTTATTGTTGAACATTTTCCGGATGTGTTGCTCAAAACTATTCAGCAACTTCCTGAAGTTTATGAATGGTATATCAATGAATGGATTCACCTGGTAGCCGTTAATCCTAACACCCGCGAACTTTATGAATTTAAAGATGGCGCATTTTTCCCTTATCAACCTATTCAACAACAGGTAAATGAAATAAACGATCTTAACAGCATTATTGAGTCAACTGAAGAAAACCTTCCAGTTTACATGCTTAAGCATTAATACGCCATGGAAAACATTATTCAATTCTTTATTTTTATTCCCTTGCTTGGATTCGCCTTAAGTTTACTGGTTAAAGATAAAAGCGAAACCCTCCTATCAGCCATAGCATTTACATCGGTGGGTCTTAATTTGGGTACGTTTCTGGTGTTTGTAATCTATTGGTTATTTAACGGACATCCTATTCTTAACATGGATGAAATTTTGATATACCGGACAGATGATTATGAGTTCCTGCTGGATTTTTATTTTGATAAAATTACGGTTGTTTATTTATTTGTTGGCTCACTGCTAACTTTTCTAGTAACCATATACAGCCGTTATTATCTTCACCGGGAAACAGGATATAAACGCTTCTTTAATACGATTCTTTTCTTTTATATTGGTTTTAATTTAACCGTGATATCCGGAAATTTTGAAACCCTGTTTATTGGCTGGGAAATTTTAGGAATCTCCTCTTTTTTATTGATCGGTTTTTACCGCGATCGTTATTTACCTGTTAAAAATGCGATCAAGGTATTTAGCATCTATCGCATTGGCGATGTAGGTTTATTACTGGCCATGTGGATGAGTCATCACCTGTGGCATGAGAATATCACCTTCTTAAAATTAAACAATGATATACTGGTACATGAACATCTGCAGAGTCATTCATTTACAGGAGCATTTATAGCTCTGATGATCTTATTATCAGCTGCTGCTAAATCTGCACAGTTTCCTTTTTCTTCGTGGCTCCCCAGGGCTATGGAAGGACCCACCCCTTCTAGCGCAATCTTTTATGGCTCACTCTCGGTTCATATAGGTGTGTTTTTATTATTGCGTACTTTTCCTTTCTGGGAGTTTCAGTATTCCGTAAGAGTGATTATTGGTTTATTAGGTTTATGTACAGCCATTACAGGTACCTTCACTGCCAGGGTTCAGTCATCTGTTAAAAGCCAGATCGCCTATTCATCTCTTGCACAAATCGGCGTTATATTTATAGAAGTGGCAGCTGGTTTTGAAACTCTTGCTTTGATCCATTTTGCCGGTAATGCTTTCCTCAGAACGTATCAGTTGCTGGTTTCTCCTTCTGTGGTTAGTTACCTTATCCGCGAGCAGTTCTATAATTTCATACCACATGGCGAAAACATGGAAGATTCATTACCTAAGAAAATTCAGTATTCAGTTTATCTGTTAAGCTTAAAAGAATGGAACCTCGATTGGTTCATGTATCGCTTTGTGTGGGGACCATTAAAATGGGTGGGACGTTCCATGGCTTTTTTAACATTTAAACATACCTGGATTCTTTTTATTCTGAGTTTCGCAATCGGCCTTTCTGCTTTAAATTATGAAGATGCGATTCCTTTTTTTATCTATCGGTATCTATCTGAGTTATTTGCTTTCTTTGGCTTACTACTTGCACTTAAATCGTTTTCAGAAAGACACAATGCACTTATGGGCTGGACCTTAATAATAATGAATCATTCTCTTATTGCTTTAGCAATTTCTTTTAACGAACATTTGGAAACAGAGCATATCATTTTATATTTAAGTGGCGTATTTGTATCAGGTTTAATTGGTATTGCCTGTATGTTTAAACTCAAACGTAATGACCAGGAAATGAACCTCGACCAGTTCCATGGAAGCGCTTACAGACATCCCCGCCTTGCTTTTGCATTTCTGCTATGTTGCCTTGGATTAGCGGCCTTCCCGATTACGCCAACATTTATTGGAATAGACTTAATCTTTTATCACATACATGAAGATCAGAGGCCGCTTGCATTGATAATTTCTTTGTCATTTATTATTAATGGTCTTGCTTTAATCCGAATCTATGCCAGGCTATTTCTGGGAACACATGTTAAAACCTTTCATAATGTTCCATTCCGGTCTTCTTAGTAATAAAGCTTATAAAAAAAATAATAGAAATAAATAGAAAGCTTTGATAAAAAAGCCCGTTTCAGGATGGTTTAATTCCATCTCATAACGTCAACTGCTTCTTGAAAATTATCGGATAATAATTGATGAATTGATTTGAATTTGAAATTGATAAATAATTAAAATAATAACAAAATAAACCATGAATAATTTCTTATCTGCACCTGCCGATGGTCTCGCAGGATTAAAAAAACATTGGAAAGATGACCTGCTTTCCGGTTTTATTATTTCCTTAATTGCATTACCTCTTTGTTTAGGTATTGCTATGGCATCCGGGGTTCCGCCTATGGCCGGTTTAATTGCTGGAATTGTGGGCGGTTTGCTGGTTTCTATGACAAGTGGATCACACCTTACCATTAATGGTCCGGCAGCTGGGCTGGCAGTTATTGTATTGATGAGTATGGAAGGGTTTAAAAAAATGGCACCTGCCGGATTAACTCCCGAACAGGTAGAAATGTTTGCTTATCAATGTACACTGGGTGTAGGTATAGGATGCGGTATATTACAGATTCTTTTTGGTTTTGTTAAAGCCGGTATTCTTAGTAATTTTTTTCCATCATCTGTAGTTCATGGCATGCTGGCAGCCATTGGTATTATGATCTTTGCCAAGCAATCTCATACAGCCTTAGGTGTTAAACCAGAAGGAAAAGAAATGCTTGAAATTATAGCTTCTATACCACATAGTATTATGAATATGAATCCGGATGTAGCCATTATTGCTGCAGTAAGTTTTATTATTTTGATTGGATTGCCTATGATAAAAAATAAATATGTTATGATGTTACCTGCACCTCTTATTGTGGTTCTGGTAGCTATTCCATTAGGCCATTATTTTGATCTCGAACATGAACATAAATATTTATTCTTAGATGGACATGAATATAATCTTGGACCTAAATTTCTGGTATCGTTGCCGGCTAATTTTTTAGATGGTATTGTAATGCCCAGGTTTGATTATTTATTAACAGGTTTCGGAATTCAAATGATCATTACTTATTCTTTGGTGGCAAGTCTTGAATCTTTATTAACTGCCGCTGCAATTGATAAACTTGATCCTTTTAAACGTCACTCTGATTATAATCGTGAACTGTTTGCAAAAGGTTCCGGAAATATGATTTCAAGTTTCTTTGGCGGATTGCCAATTATTGCCGAAGTGGTGAGAAGCTCAGCCAATATTACAAATGGTGCTAAAACAAGATGGGCTAATTTTTTTCATGGAGGGTTTTTATTACTTTTCGTTCTGTTCCTCGGACAAATAATTCATCAAATTCCATTGTCGGCACTTGCTGCTATTTTAATTGTTGTAGGCTACCGTTTGGCATCTCCTAAAGAATTTCAAAAAACATACAGGCTAGGGAAGGAGCAATTACTTATTTTTATAGCTACCATTATTGTAACACTTGCCACCGATCTGCTAATAGGCATAGCGGCAGGTATTGTTGTTAAACTGATCATCCACACTATAAATGGGGTACCATTGAAAAGTTTGTTCAAACCATTTTTCACAATCAATACGGAAGAAATGGATCATTACCGGATAGATGTAGAACATTCGGCAATTTTCAGTAACTATATCGGGCTTAAAAAACAACTTGATACCTTACCTAAGGGCAAAAAAATTACGGTTGATTTTTCCGAAACTAAACTTGTTGATCATACGGTTATGGAACATATTCATGAACTGGCTGATCATTATGAAAGAGAGGGTGGGAAATTTATCATAAAAGGACTTGATGAACATTTACCTTTATCAGAGCATCCGTTAGCCACTCAAAAGAAAAATAAATAACAGATAAATTATAAAACTGATGAACCGGAAATTAATTTATATAACAGTCATTTTGAGTTTGTATAACCTGTCCGTTTTAAGGGCACAAAACAAACCTGACAGAGAACTTCGTATTAACTTGAATCAAGACAGTTCACATTATTTAAAAGCAACTTTTACGGCTCAGGTATGGACACGGTATAATGAAAGTAATCCGGGTACAACAGTTGGATATTCTGCTGCTAACGCTATTTCAGGAACCACTTCTGTTAATACGTTGCAGGATCAGACCTTTGATATAGGACTCAGGCGTGTAAGGGCACAGTTTTATGGAAAAATAAGCGATAGAATTTTTGTGTATACACAGGTTGGGATCAACAATGATAACAATACTGCAGCACGCAAACCCGGTTTGTTTTTTCATGATGTGGTAGCAGAATACCATTTTACACCTCATGCTTTTCAAATGGGTATGGGCTTAACTGCCTGGACTGGTTTTGCACGCTTTTCTTCTCCTGCAATTGCAAGTATTCTCGGTTATGACGCACCTTTGTATCAACAATCAACTAATGATGCCACCGACCAGTTTTTGAGAAAATTTAGTATTTACGCCAAAGGGAAAATTAAAAAATTTGATTACCGCATCATCACTAGTGCTCCCATGCTGGCTCAAAACAGCACCGCTATAAAACAATTAAATGTAAATTCCGACTTCTCTTATAAACCGGCAAAAATGCAATATAGTGGTTATTTCATGTACCAGTTTTTAGATGAGGAGAGCAACCTTACTCCCTATATGCCGGGTACTTATCTGGGAAAGAAAAAAGTGTTTAATATTGGTGCAGGTTTTCAATACCAACAGGATGCTATGTGGCATTATTCTGATACGGCAACTAAAAATGTACTTGTGCAGGATATGTTACACCTGGCAGTAGATGTTTTTTATGATCATCCCATTGGAAAAAAGGGAGCAGCTCTTTCGGTTTATGGTTGCTTTGCACACATGGATTATGGCAAAAACTATATCAGAAACAATAACCCGATGAATCCCGCTGATGCCGGTGTACTTTCGAGTTATAATAATTTCAACGGTGGTGGTAATTTATTTCCAATGTATGGAACCGGAACAGTTATATACGGGCAGTTTGGGTATATGCTTCCGGGAAATATGCTGGGTGAAAAAAATGGTAAGTTACAGCCATATATCATGGTGATGGATTCAAAATATGATCGCCTGAACCAAAATATGATTTTGTATGATGTTGGTTTAAACTGGCTAATGGATAGCAACAGGGCTAAACTGAGCCTTGATTACCAGAACAGACCGGTTTATAATAATACAGATCTGAAGGTTGATAGCCGCAAAGGTATGATTGTATTGCAATTTCAGATTGCGATTTAAAATTTACTGTTTTGTGCAGTGCCGGTAATATAAATTCAAAATAAAATAAGTTTAAAATAGGTTTTAAAATAAGTAAATAATCATAAAAAATATTATGAACAACGATAAACATATCCTGGTAGTGGAGGATGATCCCAAACTTGGTACCTTAATAAAAAATGAGCTCATCTCTAATGGTTTTCCGGTTACACTGGCTAAAGATGGAAGAGAAGCAGTAACATGCTTTAACAACGCCGTTTTTTGTCTGGTTGTGCTAGATATCAATTTGCCTTATATGAACGGATGGGAAGTCTGTAAACACTTCAGATCAACCAATAAAAACATTCCTATTATTATGCTCACCGCCTTAGGTGAATTACAAGACAAAATAGATGCGTTTGAAAAAGGTGCGGATGATTATCTTGTTAAACCTTTTCATTTTACCGAGTTATTAGCGCGTATTAAAGTGTTTCTGAAAAGAAATGAGATTAGTGCACACCCTGAAGCTAAAGTACGTGTTGGTGATCTTGAAATGGATGTTGACGAAAAAAAAGTTACCCGAAACGGTATTGTTATATCACTTACAGTAAAAGAATTTGCTTTGCTTGCTTTGTTAATGAGGAATGTGGGTAAAGTGATTTCAAAAACTGAAATTGCTGAAAAGGTGTGGAACATTAATTTTGACACCGGAACCAATACCATTGAAGTCTATATTAATTTTTTACGAAATAAAATTGATAAACCTTATAAGAAAGCTTTGATCCACACAAAAACGGGATTTGGATATTATATAGAAGATAATGTTTCCGCTTAAGCAATAATTATTGTATTCGGAGGACACTTTATTTTAAATTTCCAATTGTAAATTAGCAGGATATATCATTAACCATAAATCCATGCACTTAAATGGTAATTTGCACACTTAACTGATGAAATGAAATAGATATGAACCTTAAACTTCGGTCGGCCTTACTTTTTACAGCCATTATGGCGAGTATATTGCTGATATGCTATACTGTTATTTATGCCTTGTATGCTGAATTTAAGCAGGAGGAATTCTTTATCCGCCTTGAACAAAAAGGCCTTACTACCTATAAATTATGGGTGGATGTAAAAGAAATGGATAAAGACCTGTTAAGGATAATTGATAAAAACACTTTAAATGAATTGTATGATGAAAAGGTGTTGATTTTTAACGAAAAACATCAGCTTATGTATAACACTTTAGATGATCATCTTGTAACTTACACAGATGAAATGCTGAAACAAATTGAAAAAGAAACGTATGTAAGCTGGAGTGATAATGATATTGAAAGTGTTGGTTTGTTTGTAAATGAGAACAATAAAAAAGGTATTGTTCTAATCTCAGCCAATGATAAATTCGGTAAGAGAAAACTTCAAAATCTTTTATACATCCTGATCATTTCATATTTAGTTGCCCTGTCGATAACAGCATTCCTTTCTTACTTTTATGTTAAACAGGTTTTTGCACCGATTGATGTGCTTAACCTTCAAATGAACCGTATAACTGAACAAAGAATGGATGAACGTGTTGTGGTCAAAAATAAAAATGATGAACTGGGACAGTTGGCCACCAATTTTAATAAAATGCTCGATCGTTTACAGGATGCATTTAATATGCAGAAAAGTTTTATTCAGCATGCGTCGCACGAGTTACGAACGCCCCTTGCTAACCTTATAGCAAGTTGTGAATCTGCTATGAACAAAGAACTCACCGTACCTGAATATAAAGAATTGATTGTTTCACTAAATGAAGAACATAAGAATTTAGTTTCTTTAACTAATGCTTTGCTGTTGTTATCTAAATATGAAAGTATGCGTGAATCGATTCAATGGCCTGAGATTCGCATTGATGAAATTTTATTTCAAACAATAGAAGAAACGCAGGAGTTATTTACAGATCATCAGATCTATTTCGATTATCATCATCAACCTGAAACAGAAAACCTGCTCAGTATTCCCGGGCATCAGATTTTATTAAAAACGGCACTCAGTAACTTACTCCGCAATGCCTGTCAGTATTCTAGCGATAATGCCATTCATGTGCAGTTAAGTGTAATGGCAAATGAAATTCAGATTTATGTTAGAAACAAAGGCGCTTTGATCCTTGAAAATGAAAAGAATTTTTTGTTCCAGCCGTTTTTTCGGGGAGAAAATTCTATACATAAGAAAGGATATGGTCTTGGACTTGCAATTGCCAACAGGATTATTCACTTACATAAAGGTAAACTTATGTATGTTTCTGAGGTTGATACGCGCACGAATACTTTTAGCGTTATTTTATACAGTGAACACAAAAATATTTAAGGCCTTTTTAAGTACAACACATCAGTAAATTTAACGTAATTGCCAAACGAAATGATTAAGAAAAATTTAGTCCTTGTCTGCTTGTTATGCATATGTTTATTGGGCTTGCAGGCGCAGGATACCCTAACACTGAGTTCGAGGCAAACTGATAGCTTGTTTTTAAAAAATAATTTACTCTTAGTGGCTCAGCAATACAAAATGGAGGCAAGTCAGGGCCTTGTAAAGCAGGCAAAGTTATGGGATAATCCAACAGTAAATACCGAATGGAATTTATACAACCCTGCAAAATCCAAATACTTTGATGTAGGGAAAAACGGTGAAAAAATAATTGCGGTTGAACAACTTATTTCTATTGCAGGTAAAAGAAACAAGAGAATTGCCATTGCAAAAGCAAATGCCAAGTTTACAGAATTTGAATTTTACGACCTGATGAGAACGTTAAAATTTGAATTAAGAGACAACTTCCAGACAGTTTTTTTTAACAGCATCACCATAGGTAAATACAATGACCAACTTTTAATACTCGATACCATAATTCAGGCACTCTCCTTTCAAAATAAAAAGGGCAATATACCTCTCAAAGAGGTATTGCGGCTAAAAGCGGTTTATCATCAGTTATATACAGATAGAAGTGAACTCATGTTTGAGTACCTTGATGCGGAAAAAAATCTACAGACATTATTACAAACCTCTAAATTTATTAAGCCGGTTTTTAATGGAAATGAACTTGCAAAATATACCCTGCGTAATTTAAGTTCTGATACTTTAATAAAACTTTCGCTTGATAACAGACCAGATCTTAAAATGGCTCAAAGCATGCTCGATCAGTCGCTTATTAACTATTCATTGCAAAAAAGGCTTAATGCCCCAGACCTGCGTTTAGGAGGTATTTATGATCAATCGGGTAGTTATGTAAATAATTATACCGGACTTACTCTTGGCCTTGATTTGCCTGTATGGAATCAAAACCAGGGGAATATCAAATATGCCAGAGCGACCATAAAACAATTAGATCTAATGGCTCAGAACAAAAGCTATCAGGTGCAAAATGAAGTGATTGCAAGTTATTATAAATTAAAAGATGTAGAAAATCAATTCAGGCAGGTTGATATAGATTTTGCTGCTGATTTTGAGCTTATCAACAATGGCTTCGTCAGTAATTTTAGAAGAAGAAATATTTCAATGCTTGAATTTGTAGACTTTTTTGAAGCTTATAATGCAAGTCTGTTACAATTAAATAAACTCAATGAAAAACGTATTCATTCGTATGAAGAACTTAATTATACAATTGGAGAAGAACTTTTTAAATAAGGTTTTTCTATTGATGGCCTTTTGCTGCTTTACGCTCTTTAACCAGGCTTGTAAAGATAAAAACACTGAAAATGCCAAAGCCCCGGCTTTCGAGGTGAGTGACACTATGATGCGCAGACTGACCTTCAATGAAGCTAAATTAGAACCTGTTAAAGCGCAAATAAAACTAGCTGGTAAAATAATCGCCGATGAAAATAAATTGGTAGAAATATTTCCGCTCGTAGGTGGTAATGTAACCGAGGTAAATGTGGGCTTAGGTGATTACGTGCAAAAAGGACAAGTTTTGGCAGTAATAAGAAGCGGTGAAGTTGCAGAATTTGAGCGCGAGCTAATTGATGCAAAAAATGATCTGCTGCTCGCTCAAAATAACCAAAGGGTTTCGGAAGAATTATATAGCAGCAAACTTATTTCAGAAAGAGATGTGCTGGCAGCAAAAAATGGGGTGGCAAAGGCTCAGACAGAAATTAAAAGGCTTAATCAGATCTTTAGCATATATGGCATCGACAGCAAAGAAGGTTATGCAGTAAAAGCTCCGATTAACGGATTTATAGTGGAGAAAAATATAAACCGCGATATGCAGTTACGTTCTGATAAAACCGATAACATATTTACCGTTGCCGAAATAAGTGACGTATGGGTTAATGCCAATGTGTATGAAACCGACATAGCAAAAATAAAAGAACACATGGATGCGGAAGTGAAAACGCTAAGTTATCCGGATACTTTGTTTCAGGGCCATGTGGATAAGATTTATAACATTCTTGATCCGCAAACTAAAACTATGAAAGTACGCATCAGACTCAATAATGCTAAATACCTGCTTAAACCGGAAATGAATGCAACCATAACTTTGAGGTATTTAGAAGGGTATACAAAAATCGCCATTCCATCAAGCGCAATAATTTTTGATAAAAATAAAACTTATGTAATGATTTTTAAAGACCGGAAAAATATTGAAACACGGGAAGTTGAAGTTTTTAAACAAGGCGGCGAAACATCATACATTAATAAAGGAATTAACATTGGTGAAAAAGTTATTTCTAAAAATCAGTTGATGATTTATGATGCCTTAAATGATTAAAAAAGTACTGTTTGCATTTTTGATATGCTCTGGTTTGACAAAATAATCTTTATAATCCTGATAAAAAACCAACATGTCACAATAAGTAAATATTTTAACCAAAGAAGCGATAAAACTATATTATAAGCAATAACTGGGAACATGCGAATTAAAGAAAAAATTATTTCAATTAAGTTGATGAACAATGAATAAGTTTATAAAGCAAATACTAGGCTTCTCTTTAAGGAACAAATTCTTTGTTTTTTTTACTACTATCCTCGTGGTTATTATCGGAATTTTTAGTTATTTAAATACACCCATTGAAGCATTTCCTGATGTAACAAATACGCGTGTTCAAATTATAACTCAATGGCCAGGTAGAAGTGCTGAAGAAATAGAACGCTTTATTTCGATACCCATAGAAGTGGAAGTTAACTCAATTCCCAAAAAAACAAGTTTAAGGTCTATCTCACTGTTTGGTCTCTCAGTTATAACTATTATTTTTGATGATGATGTTGAAGATTTTACTGCGCGCCAGCAAGTATCACAACGTCTTCAAACAGTAAACCTCCCAGATGGCATAACCGGAGAGATTCAACCTCCAAGCGGACCTACAGGTGAAATTTTCAGATACACCCTTGAAAGCAATACTAAAGATGTAAAGGAATTAAAAACTATTCAGGATTGGGTGATAGACAGAAACCTGAAAAAGGTGAATGGAGTTGCAGATGTGGTAAGCTTTGGTGGTGAAGTAAAAACGTATGAAATTAAAGTGGATCCTAACCTGCTTTTAAAATATGAACTCACTACATTAGATGTTTTTGAGGCGGTAAGTAAAAGCAATGTAAACGTTGGAGGCGATGTAATTGAAAAGGCAGACCAGGCTTATGTGGTTAGAGGCATTGGGTTGTTAAACAACACTGCCGAAATAGAAAATATTATTGTTAGTTATAAAGATGGTGTGCCGGTATTAGTTCGTAATGTAGCCCGGGTTGAACCTTCAAAAATGCCTTTGTTAGGATATGTTGGAAGAGATACAACAGAAAATCTCGTTGAAGGAATAATATTAATGCGCAAGAGCGAAAACCCCAGTGAAGTATTGCAAAATGTTCGCGAAGCTATCGACGATTTAAATAGCAATATATTACCGGATGATGTTAAAATTAATACATTTTATGATAGAGGCGTATTAATTAATTATACTACTCATACTGTTCTTCATAACTTAGTAGAAGGTATTATACTTGTTACAATTATCGTGTTTGTTTTTATGCTAAACTGGCGCACTACTGTAATTGTTTCTGTTATCATTCCGTTAGCATTACTATTCGCATTTATTTGTATGCGCATAAAAGGCATGACCGCAAATCTGCTTTCCATGGGGGCGATAGATTTCGGAATAATCATTGATGGTGCCGTCGTCATGGTGGAAGGACTCTTTGTTATTTTAGATCGCAAAGCCCTTCAGATAGGAATGGAGAAATTTAATAAATTAAGTAAATTGGGGCTGATAAAAAATAGTGGCGCCGAAATGGGCAAGGCCGTTTTCTTCTCAAAACTTATTATAATCACCGCTTTAATTCCAATCTTCGCTTTTCAAAAAGTTGAAGGCAAAATGTTTTCTCCGCTTGCTTACACCCTTGGATTTGCCTTGCTTGGTGCTCTTATATTTACCTTAACACTTGTTCCGGTTTTAATAAGTATGTTGTTGAAAAAAGATGTTAAAGAGAAGCATAACATACTTGTTGAAGGAATTCAGAAATATGTTTTCATGGCCTTCAGCTGGACTTATCATCATAAGAAAGTAAGCTTAATTACTGCTTTCACTATGCTTGTAATTGGTATCGCTAGTTTTAACTTTTTGGGGTCAGAGTTTTTGCCACATTTAAACGAAGGTGCTATTTATATAAGAGCTAGTATGCCCATGAGTACCTCCTTATCTCAATCTATTGACTACACTTCAAAAATTAGAAAGAGCTTGCTGCAGTTTAATGAAGTGAATCATGTACTTTCTCAAACTGGTCGTCCCAATGACGGAACAGACCCAACAGGTTTCTTTAATATTGAATATCATGTTGACCTTAAACCAAAGGATGATTGGAATCGAAAGATTGATAAAGAAGAACTCATCAATGAAATGAAATCTGCACTTGGCGAATACCAAGGCATTAGTTTCAATTTTTCACAACCAATTATGGACAATGTGGAAGAGGCGGTATCAGGGGTGAAAGGCTCCCTTGCTGTAAAGATTTTTGGTAGAGATCTTAACCGGCTTGAGGCTTTGGCTGATACTGTACATGAAGTACTCGCTCATGTTAAAGGCATTGAAGATTTAGGGGTAATTAAACTTACCGGCCAGCCCGAATTACGCATAGAACTTGATCAGCAAAAGATGTCAATTTATGGTGTAAGTACTGCCAATTGCCAAAGCGTTATTGAAATGGCAATAGGTGGCAAAGCGGCAACACAAATTTATGAAGGAGAACGAAAGTTTGATATAAGGGTAAGGTATGCACCAGAATTCAGAGATAACCAGATTGCAATCGGTAACTTAATGGTGCCAACAACTGAAGGAGCAAAAATTCCGCTGCATGAAATTTCAGAGATACATACAATTACCGGACCTGCTTTTGTGTACCGTGAGAATAACCAGCGTTTCTCTGCTGTAAAATTTTCTGTAAGAGGAAGAGATCTGGGAAGTACCATTGCTGAAGCACAAGAGAAAGTTGGCAAAGTGCTGAAGTTACAAAAAGGTATGAGGGTTGAATGGAGAGGTGAATTTGAAAATCAGGTACGCGCTACAAAACGATTAACACAGGTGGTGCCCATAAGTATTGTAATGATATTCTTTATTCTGTTCATCACTTTCGGCAGTTCGCGTGATGCTGCCCTTGTATTAATAAATGTGCCCTTTGCTTTAATAGGTGGGATTTGGGCATTGCTGATTACACAAACAAATTTTTCTATTTCCGCAGGAGTTGGTTTTATTGCATTGTTTGGTATCTGTGTTCAAAATGGTGTTATTCTGGTCTCGGTATTCCGGCAAAATCTTCAAAATAAAATGAGTCTTGAAAGTGCAATTAAAGAGGGTGTGTTCTCAAGGATCAGACCCGTTATAATGACAGCATTAATGGCAATGATTGGTTTGATGCCGGCCGCTTTATCAAATGGAATTGGTTCAGAAACACAAAAACCTTTAGCTATTGTTGTTATCGGAGGTTTGATAACGGCTACTACCTTAACTCTACTTATTTTTCCTTTACTTGTTAACTGGGCCTACCGTAAAAAGCATAGCTATGACCATTAAAATTATAAAATTAAAAAGTGTTTTTGATGATGTTTTTTGAAAAAATTGATAATATCAGTGCTCCATACTCCTCCATGTTAAACAGCTGTTATAATAGATCCTTTTTTTGTAAAAACCCTGATTTATGCTTTAAAAAACAATGCTCTCTTTAACGCCTTACACTTTAACAATGGTATTTAAATTTTTACGCCTAATCTAGTTTCCTTTGTATATTTTTCATAAGCTCACTTATTATTTTGTGTGAGTTACTTTACGCTTTTCTATCCGAAAAAATCATGATCTCACTTCAATAACAAATTTTTTAAATGAACGGGCTAAAATAGCCTCACTTACATGGAAACATAGTTTAAAATCAACTGTGGGTCAGCAGACGTGCTGTATTAGATTACTTGTATATAAAAAAAACCATATGGGAATCTTTGCCATGGCCATATGCCGGTAATCCATATACAATGTATTGAACTATATCATCCTTTTAATAAACCCGAAACAGTCATTGATATAAACAACCCCTCCTTTGGGTAAAAGAGTTAGTGTAATTACGTCAACAACAATACCGCATTTTTATTTTGCGATATAAACTCTCTTCCTCCAATGCCTTAATGTTTAACTGTGCAGGTAAGTTATCTGCAATGTATAAAAAAAGACCTGAAATTTTTTATCCTGTGGATACTTTGTGGTATGAATAAAATCAGGTTAATATTTTCCGCTTGAAGTAAATTGCATGCTACATTTGGTTTACTAAAAACAAACTTTATGAAAAAGCAAACATCTGATAGTAATAAGGACGAAAAATGTTTTCCCGGCTATCCATCTTATCCGGCTCATGATGATATTTATTATACCGATAAAAAAGTTAATAATATTAATCCGGACGACAACTCCATAATTAAAATAGAAAAGGAAAAAGCAGGTAAATGGAATGAGAAGGGATATGATGATCTTTTAACCGGAGATGATCTTGATGTACCCGACAATGAATTTGATGGCTCAAAGGATTCTCCGGGTATAGAAGATGAGGAGAATAATTATTACAGCCTTGGCGGTGATGATCACAATGACCTGGAAGAAGATAGATTAGAATATCCCCGTTTCATAATCTGAATTAATAGGTAACATTGCATACAACTAAATCTTCTAAAGTTTTTGCATTATAAATGCCCGCCTGTTAAAAATATTGAAAACGATTATTAACTTGTGTTTTAAATACTTATTTATATTACCTGAAATGTAGATCATTGCTAGCATGTTTACTTAGTGGCGAGGTGCCTTTTGCTCATGTCAAATTTATATAACTGATGTGTTCTAATGGCAATATAAATTCTTCTGATCCATACTTTTTTTGCACTTGAATAATGTCCTGAATTAATTTTTTTTAACCAGTATGTATAATTAGTATTCCCCTTAAGCAACGCATAATATCTCTTGCTTTTTATAACCCTGCAAAAATGTCTGAAGGAGGCTTCATCATTTAAATAACTTTTATACATGGAACGGTATTTACTTTTTCTGCCGGAGAGATAATTCTTTCCTACTATACCAAAATGATTCTTTAACAGTTTACAGTTCTTGCTATTTCCATGACCCGATTCTATAATTGATATGCCTAATATAATGCTGGCGGGAATGCCGGTAGAAAGGGATAACTTTTTAGCAAGTGGAGCAAAGTGTGTAACATATGCATCTACAGTTTTGTACTTAGCAATTGCTTGTGATATGGATACAAAATAAATAAACAGGAATGCAACAAATGAGATAGCAGATATTAAAAGGGGGTTGCTTTTTTTTCCTACAGCTGATGGTAATTGTTGAATTCGGTAAAATGTTTCTGTTATCATAAATTTAATAGCAGGGTAAAAGAATTATCTTTTCTCTAAACAAAAAATCAATACAAACATTTCCACTTCTGTTTAAGCATTAAACAACTGTAGAAAATCAATATTTATAATGTGTTATATATATTCTTAGAACCCTTTTATTAAAATCTAGATCATGATAAGATATTGTAACGTATTTCTTTAAATATTCCAGATTCAGTATTCAAATTTGAATAATGAATTCTTACAAGAAATAGTCGTTCATGATATTTATCTTTGTCCAAATTATATGCCATAACATATATTTTTCCTTTGTTCGTAAACTATAAATAAGTGTTATTTATTTTAAAGTGACTTGGACGATAAGTAAATACTGATATTTTGCTGCGACATATTTTTTGAAATAGAATAGGTGAACAACAGTTAAGGCAAACCTTTAAAAGTTAAGTTTGCATATCAATGTTCCTGATAAATATTGTTATATTTTCCCCAACGAGGTTAAAAAGTGTAGAATTAAATCCCCTTATTGTGATAAAAATGAGAAATATGGAATTTGTTTAGTATAACTTAGATACTAAAAATAGTGCCTATTAATAGTTAAACAGCATAATTAAATACTACTGAAATATGTGAATAATATAACTATTTAATTATTTAACATAACACTAATCAAACAGGATCATGTTAGTTTTGAGTATTAATAAAACTATTATGAAAAACAAAAATGAAGAAGCGAATGAGCTGGAAAATAAATTTCCGGGTTATCCTCCATATCCTGTATCAGAAGATATTTATAATACGAATGAAAAAGTTTCAGAGGTAGATCCTGAAGACTCTTCTTCAATAAAAAAAAATCCGGAGGATAAGGAAGTGGGTGGTGATTTATTAACTGGTGAAGACCTTGATGTGCCCGGTGCAGAACTTGACGACAACAATGAAGACATAGGCAATGAAGATGAAGAGAATAATTATTACAGTCTGGGTGGTGACAACCATGATGACCTTGAAGAAGATAGAATAACGTATCCGAAATTATAAATAATATCTCTGTTTAATTTTTATCATTAATTAAAATTGCTTAACAAATACAAGCCCGAAAAAAAATGCCGGTGTTAAGTCTTATTAATAAGATCTTACACCGGTTTTTTTATAAAATTAAGGTTGATAAAGTGTTAATGAAATTTTGGGTGTTCATCGCTAACCAATGTTAAAACTTTTTACTTCTAAAACCTGTCCTGTAGAAAGACTGCCTAAGTGTATGGAGCCAATTCTTACTCTGATTAAGCGCAATGTTGGAAAGCCAACAGCAGCCGTCATTTTTCTTACTTGTCTTAATTTGCCTTCTGTTAAAGTAACCGAAACCCAACTGGTTGGTCCATGCCTGTCGTCTCTTATTTTTCTGCTCCGCACTTCAAATTCAGGTGGCGTATAGATCTTAAAAACCGTACATGGTTTGGTGGTGTACTTTAAATTTCTGATTCCGATTTCAACTCCCTGTTTAAGCTTGTTAATTGCTGCTTCTGTTATATCTCCGTGTACTTGCGCATAATATTGTTTTTCTATTTTGCAACTTCTAATGTGTTCACTCAGCTTACCATCAGTAGTTAGCAATAATAATCCTTCACTGTCTTCGTCGAGTCTTCCTATAGCCATAGTTCCTGCAGGAAATGGACACAATGCCCCCAGAAGTTTTTTCTTTTTTACATCACAGATAAACTGACTGAGATAACCAAATGGCTTATTTAAAATGAAATGATATTGTAAAGACATGTAAGGGCAAATATAATTTTAGAATCTTTATTCAAAACGTTCTTTATTATGTTTCATTCAATTGAGTTTTGTTCTATGCACCCTATTATCATAAAGTTGTGCCTAAAGAAAAAGAGATTAAGGAAGTTTTTAAAAAAAAGGGGATTCGATGCATAACTTTTTGTTTACGCACAACTGTTTGATTGGCGTAAAACTGTTCGTTAAAAACTCAAAACATTCTTTTTAAAATTTCATTTAATCGTTAAGTTAGACGCAAACTGCAACGATGAAATGATGCTGCCTAAGTTAGCACATGGATTGTTTAAAGCAATTTACATTTATTGCTCCAATGTTTAACGTTAGCACGAACCCTTTGCCGTTTATGGTGCGAGGGATTGCAAGCTCATTTTATTTCTGGAGCAATTGCATTGTGCAAGGCAAAAAATAAAATGTGCTTGCAAATGCGTCGGCTTTTGGAGCGGTGAGGGTTAAGTTTTCATAAGATTTTATTTTTCGTCAGGTGGGAAGATAAATATTGAATGTTGCGCCTTTTCCCAATTCGCTTTCTGCTGTAACGATGCCATTGTGGTTATCAACTATTTTTTTTACAATAGCAAGTCCTATCCCAGTTCCTGCATATTCATCTATGCCGTGCAACTTTTGAAATACACCAAATATTCTTTCAGCGTATTGTTTGTCAAATCCTATTCCATTATCCGTAACAGAAATATGACAAGCCTCTTTCCCATTAAAGGGAGAGTTAGTGCCTTTTACGATCTTACTTTTTATAATTATGCGTGGCGGCACATGTGCTTTTGAAAATTTAAGTGCATTGCTGATTAAGTTGTAAAAGAGTTGATGGAATTGGAAGGGTATAATGTTTACCTCGCCCACTTCGCCTATTGAGATGCTTCCATTTTTTTCTTCCAGCACTTCTTTAAATTCTTCTTTAACCTCGTCAACTATTTTATTAAGGGCAGTTAATTCAAATTTTCGTTCTGATGTGCTTACGCGGGAAAACGCAAGTAAATCCTGTATGAGTGTTTGCATGCGTGTGGCTGCATCCTGCATGCGATTAAAATAATCTTTTGCATTTTCCGACAGATGTTCTTTTTCATTTGCAATAATCCTTCCTGCCAAGGTTTGTATTTTTCGCAATGGCTCTTGTAAATCATGACTGGAAATGTAAGTGAATGCTTCAAGTTCTTTGTTCATTTTTTGAAGTTCGATATTTTTTTCGTTTAATTGTTCCGTACGCTGACTAACTTTTTGTTCAAGTAGCTTTTCGTTTTCTTCAACTTTTTTTCTTGCCACTACTTGTTCTGTAATTTCATGAGCTAATGCCATAACTCCTGAAATGGTTCCATCGGCTTCGCGCAAGGGCTCGTAAACAAATTTTACAAAAGCATTTTCAAGCTTTCCGTTACGTTTTAAATTAATAGGCAACTCTTCTGTCACAAAACGTTCACCCGTTTTATAAACAGTATCTAAAAGTTCTTTAAATCCTTGTTCTCTAAGTTCGGGAAGCACCTCAAACGCAGGTTTATTTAATGCCTGTTCTAACGTTCTGTCCCACATTTCAAACATTTTTTCATTAACTACTTCTATTAAATAATCTTCGCCACGCAAAATACAAATAGCAACAGGTGCCTGCAATACCAGAAGCCTGAACTTTTCTTCACTTGCTTTTATTTTTTTGTTTAATTCTACCTGCGGTGTTACTTCACTGGCAATAACAGCTACGCCTTCTATTTCACCATCGGCATTGCACTGTGCCTGGTAAACAAAAGTATAATGCATTAACTCCGGCTTACCATTTTTAATAAGGGTAACTGGGGTTTCATAAGCATAATAAGGCTCACCGGTTTTATATACATTTAGTAATATTTTTTCAAAACCCTGTTCCACTATTTCGGGCATTATCGAGATAAGCGATTTGCCGATAATATTTTTGCCCTTGCCCCAGCTTTCCAAAATAGCATCGTTAGCAATATCAATAACCATGTCTTCGCCTTTAAAAATAGCAATAAGCGAAAGGGAAGTATAAATCATGTTATGATAACGGAATTCGCTTTCTTCAATTTTTTTTCGTGCTAAAACCTGTTCCGTAACATCAACTCCATGCACCAATATTCCATCAATTTCACCTTCACTGTTGTGAGCCGGCTGGTAAACAAAGTTGAAATAACTTTCTTCCAGCTTTCCATTTCCCTTATCCAGCATCGCAAGAAGTTCATTACCATTAAAAGGTTCTCCTGTTGAATAAACATTATCGAGAATCTCAAAATAACCTTGTCCCTCCAGTTCAGGCAATACTTCCCGTATGGATTTTCCTAAAACCTTTCTGTTACCGATAAGCTGGAGATACATTTCATTGGCAAGTTCATACTCATGTTGTGGACCCCGAAGCACACTGATAGCCGCAGGCGCTTCTAAAAATAAATTGCGCATATTTCCTTCCAGCGATTGCCGTAGCTTTTCAATTTTTATCTGGGCTTTAATCCTTGATAATAATTCTTTTGCTGAAAATGGTTTTACCAGATAATCATCAGCACCTGTTTCCAATCCTTCAATTCTTGATTCTTCACCGGCTCGTGCGGTTAGAAAGATTACAGGAATATTTGCGGTGGCTTTGTTGCTTTTTATTTCTTTCAATAAACCAATTCCGTCCATCACGGGCATCATAATATCTGAAAGCACCAGCGATGGAATAGTTTCATTTATCTTATGTAAAGCATCCATCCCATTGTTTGCAGTAATGATGTTAAAGTGGTTTAAAAGCACATGGCTAATGTGTTCACGCATGTCTGCATTGTCGTCAACTACAAGAACTGTGGGTAATGCAGATTTTTCTTGGGAGGAAGGAGATTTTGATTTTTGCTTTGTATCTGTTTCAATAAGTGTTTCTATTTCATCAACATAAATATTTGAAGAAATTTCTTCAGAGGTATTTTCTGCTTTTGAAATTTGATGTCTGTCAAGATGCTTTTTGCCTAAAGGGATTTTTACAATGAATATGCTTCCTTTATTTAGCTCACTTTCCACACTGATGCTTCCGTGGTGCATTTGCACAAGTTCTTTTATCAGGGATAAGCCAATACCTGTGCCTTCATGCGTTCTGCCTGTAACATTTTGAACACGGTGAAAGCGTTCAAACATTTTTGGCAATTCTTTTACTGGAATTCCAACTCCTGTATCTTTTACTTTCAGCACTACAAAATCATTTTCCGCTGAAAGCTCTACCATAATATTGCCTTTGAGTGTGTATTTAAAAGCATTGCTCAAAAGATTGAAAACAATTTTTTCCCACATCTGCTTGTCCACATATACAGGTTGAATAATACTGTCGGCTTTTACAATCAACTTCAAATCTGCTTTTTCTATTACTGAACGAAAATTGGAAGCAAGATTTTTTGTGAGGGCAACAATATCCACCAAGCTAAATATTGCCTGTTGCCTTCCGCTTTCAATACGGCTGAAATCTAGTAGCGTATTTACCAGCTTAAGCAAACGCATGGCATTACGGTGTGCGGTTTCGATATTTCCTTTTTCGCTTTCGCTGAAATTATTTTTTTTCTGATTTAATAATTCTTCGAGCGGACTTAACATAAGTGTGAGTGGTGTGCGAAATTCATGGCTGATGTTGGAGAAGAAAACGGTTTTAGCTTTATCAATTTCGGCAAGTGCTTCAGCTTTTTTCTTTTCTTCCTCGTATGCTTTTGCTTTGGTTAACACATTAGTTATTGTCGCTGATAAAAGCTCATAAAACAACAGGTACTTTTCATCAAGCCTTCGCCTTGAACTGACGCCTGCAATCACAAAATATTTATTATGAGCAGCACTGGGAATGATTACAGGAAAAACCAATGCTTGTCTGGGGGGTTCGGGATAAGGGCCACAGTTGAATGTCCCAAAGATTTCTGCCAGTTCATCAACCTGTACAACTTTTCCATTTTGAATGACTTCAATAAACGGCCAACTTTTCAAAGCGTGTTCCTTGATATTAATTTTAGAAGGGGCAAGATGCGAATCCTTTTCAACACCAACACTGCCGGCCAGATACGCTTCTTTACCATCAGCAGCAATTGAATACAACAATACAAACGGGAGGTCCAGTTCAAAATCTTTTAAACAGTCCATTATAAGTGAAGTTGCTTCTTCTACGTTTATGGCATTTACTGTGTGGTTGGCTAAGGCAGGTAAAATAATTAACCTTCTTTCGGCAAGTGTTTGTTGTGTTTGGTCTATAACCGGGTGAAACAGCCCGCCTACATTGCCTGATTCATCGAGAATAGGACTGAATGAGAAGGTGAAAAAAGTTTCTTCCAAATATCCATAACGGTCAAGAAAAATTCGCTGGGTTTCAAGAAAGCGTGTCGCTCCTAAAGATGCTTCTTCAAACGCTTGTCCAATAACTGGCCATGCCGAATGCCAGCATTCTTTAAAATTCTGACCCATAGACTTAGGATGCATATCACCAGTTATTGGCCAATAGCCATCGTTGTAAATCTGCACCTGGTGAGGACCCCAACTAATGCAAATTGGAAAATTAGAGGCAATACAAATACTTACCGCAGTTCGCAAACTTTGTGGCCAGGTATCGGGTGAACCCAAAGGTGTTTTAGACCAGTCTTTGGAACGAATGAGTTCACCCATTTCACCACCACCAGAGAAGAAATCGAGATTTGAGTTTACAATTGTTTCTATCATTCTTAAGCGGTTTTTAGTTTGTTGATTAAAAATTTTTCTTTCGATGCTTGTTCATCATTTTGCTTCACAAGCAAAATTGCCTGATGAATTACTTTTTTCAGTTCTTCAAAATCAGATGGCTTGCAAATAAAATAATACGCACCTGTGTTGTAGAGCTGAATCGCTTTTTCTGCATCATAGGAAGTAGAGAATACAATTACAGGGAGGTTTTTAAGGGTTGAGTGATTTTTAATTTCAGTCAAGCATTTTAAACCGTTTTTACGCGGCATATTCATGTCAAGAAAAAGTGCATATGGAAGGTTTGTTGAAACCGTTACAAGATGCTGCATAAGCTGTTCCCCATCTTGAACAATTGTGAGTGACACAGAAAAAGAAAGTTCTTCAATCACATCTTTAAAGAAAAGGCAATCATCCTTGTCGTCATCTGCAAGAAGAATATGTATGGAAGTTGTATCGTTCATTTTTGGGAACACAAATTTAGGTAATATAAATCGGTATCAAATATATAAGCAAATTTAACCGGAGCAGTGCAGTGGGGCTGTGGTTTGCGTTGTGGTTAAGTTAGAGCAATCAGGTTAAGAGATATTGATTTAGGCAGGGCAATGCTATTGATACGCAAAACCAAGGGTAATTACGACAGATATGTGCCGTTGGGCAAGCTATTGGTAAGAGGCATTTTGCAACACTAGATAGTACCGGTGCAACTGATTATCTTTTTAACGGTGCTGATTTTGATAGCCGGTTGTATAGGGCAAAGTACATGCATCACTTGCGTAAGCGAATAGCTGCTATCAACCTCACTACAGATAAACAAATCGTTTTAAGAAAGGAAATAAAAAAGGCCTGTTTTAAACAGCAATGGGTGGTGCCTGTAAAGAAGCCATTTAACGGCGTTAATAGTGTAGTTGAATATATTGGCAGGCACACCCCTAAAGTTGCGATCAGCAACCACTGCATTACGGCTGTAGATGCCATTAAAGATATAATAACATTCAGCTATAAAGATTATCGCAGGGGAGGTTCAAAAAAACAACTCACCTTATAGGGGATGGAGTTTATACGCAGGTTTAGTTTGTACATTTTACCTACTTGCGTGCGCACTATGGCATCTTAAGCAGTGCGGCTAAGACAAAGGCCATAGCAAAAATCATAAAACAATTGTCCGCATTAAAGTCTCTACAAACACGATCAACCGCTACCGTTTACAATCCGCTTACGCACCCTTGCTGAAAAAAAGACACGATGATTTCCTTGCTTAATTTTGATCGCGGAGGCCCATCCAATGAATGGAAAACATTGACTATAACAGGTAGTATACTTATTAATTGATACGGCTTAACAGCGGTATGGCTACGCTATGAATATTAATGCAGGAAATGAGGATATCATAATTTATAAGTGCACTAAAATCCGGAATGAAGATATAGGGAGAATTAATTTAGGGGAAATTGGGAGCATTAAACTGGTTTAGATTTTAGTTTTTGCAAATCAAATCAAACGCAATCCCTATATCCATCGTACAAGGCCATGAGTTAAAACACATAAGATTTATTTGCGAAGTATAACCTTCGCACAAGGCTACGGTTAACGAAGTATAACCTTCGCACAAGGCCATGGATAATAATGCCTCTTTTCCGGACGAGATGAATCCGTACAACACCGGTTTCATTGTTGGCCCTCCGGGCGCAAAAAAACCTTAGCTGTTTAGCTGATGTTTTTACACTTTTTCGCTTAATTGTTTACAGGTAAGTAAACCGAAAACGTTGCACCTTCTCCTTCTATACCTTGTGCATCAATATAACCACCATGAAGCTCAGCTATTTTTTTGCAGATGGATAAGCCAATACCAGTACCATTAAATTCTGATTGACTGTGTAAACGTTGAAATATTTTGAATATTTTTTCTTCATAAACAGCATTAAAACCTATTCCATTGTCTTTTACAATAATTTTATAAAATTTTTGCGATGCAAAATTAATTTTTTCACTGATCACATTTTCACTTGAAATATGTATTGTAGGCTTTACTTCTGGTCTGATAAATTTTATAGAATTACTGATTAAGTTTAAAAATAGTTGCCTTAATTGAAATTGTATGCCGAACACCATTGGTAAATGATGAAGCTCTATAGTTATATTTTTTTCTTCAATATTTTCCTTGAAATCCAATAAAATACCTTCAACAATTTCATTTAAGTCAACAGGATCGAGTTTTTTTTCTTCATTCATTACTTTTGAGTAGATGAGTAAATCATCAATCAACACTTGCATTTTACTAGCAGATTTTTGCATCCGCATAATATTTTCTTTAACAGAATCAGGTATTTTTGCTCCATCTTTTTCAAGAATTATAGAACCATAAACCTGAATTTTCCGCAAGGGTTCCTTTAGGTCGTGTGTACTAATCCAGTTCATATTTGCCAGTTCATCATTTGCTTTTTGCAATTTTTCATTAAGGGAAATATATCTTTTTTCTTCTGACTTTAAATCGGCTAAATGCAATTGGCGTTGTATAGCTGCTGAAATTGCCTCTGCTTCTTTAAGTTCCGGGGTTTTCCATTCTTCGCAGGTAAATTTCACGGCCTGTTTCCAAATTTCAAATGACTTTCGCGGTGAAAGCATTAAAATTTCTTCATTTTTATTTACCACCTTTGATGGGTCGCCCGCCCAATCGATATTCTTTTCCACTTCGCGCCTCGTCCATACTATGCAATTTTTATTGTTGTCACTTAATGGTAAGTACAAAACACCAGCAATGCTATTTGCAATTTGTTTGGCATTTGTATAATGTTGGTGCAATTGATGAGTGTTGAAACTGTGGGATCCTTTTTCTGATTTTAGCCAGCTAATTAAATCATCAATTTCTTGCTGTCCTGGTAAATTTCCTTCAATGTAATTTTCTTCATTATAATGCAGGATTACTCCATCTGCATTTATTAAATTTTTAAGTTTTAAAAGGGTGGTTTTTTGCGTAAGTGTGTGTGGGTAATTTATTAATAGATTTTGAAAGTCAGCAATTTTTTTTCCCGTTTCTTTAGCAAGTTCATAGTCATCTGCAGTTTGTCGCACATCTATCTGCGATGAAAGAAATATGCCCTGTAAATGCGCTGCAAGCCTGGTATAATATGGAATATGTTTGGCACTGTAATGATGGCAAGAAATTAAACCCCATAATTTTTTATGATGAATTAAAGAAATTACAAAAGTGGCACTTACTTCCATATTCTTTAAATACTCGAGGTGCATAGACGAAACACTCCGCAGAATTGCCATACTTAAATCGAGGTTACTATTGTTTTTTAAAACTCCATCTATTGTGTAAATGGGCACAGGCGTGTATCCCACATCTACCTTCAT
>JACMQU010000048.1 GCA_014376805.1 Bacteroidia bacterium | reverse complement strand
AACTTTTCGCTTGGTCTTCCATAGCTCATGTTGGGTTAATAAGTGCAGGTATTTTTTCGCTCACTTTAGCCGGATTGCAGGGAAGTCTTGTACAAATGCTTGCACATGGTATAAATGTTGTTGGTTTATTTCTTTGCGCCGATATCATTTTCAACCGTACTAAAAGTTATAATGTAGAGGGTCTTGGTGGTATCAGGCTATTAGCTCCCGGTTTCGCAACCTGGTTCATGGTAATTGTTCTGGCTTCTATAGCCCTGCCTCTTACCAATAGTTTTGTTGGCGAGTTAATGCTATTATACGGCGTTTATGAATATAATTCATGGTTGAGTGCAGTTGCCGGATTAACAATAATTTTAGGTGCTGTTTATATGTTAAGGATGTACCAGAAAGTAATATTAGGTGAAAGCTTAATAACTAACATGGAATTTCCTGATCTCTACTGGAATGAAAAAATAGTGCTGGTAGTAATTGGAATTTTAATTTTTGTGTTAGGTGTATATCCAAAACCAATTTTAGATTTAACTGCCCCGGCAATTAGGAGTCTGATAAGGTAAATTGTTAAACATAAAAGTTTTTGTTGAAATCGATTTCTTAAAAAAAACCGGGATAAAAAATAAGTAAGTGAATACATTAATATATACTTCGGTACTGGGTTTTTTCTGTATGGTTGCAGAAATCCTCAATTTTCGCAAATTTATTGTGCCTGTGCTGGTATTAGGCTTGGCCCTTATTTTTGGGTTAAACATGCAAGACTGGAACCTGAATAAAACCTTTTATGGTATGCTTCGGGTTGATAATTTCTCCGTTGCATTTGGGGGTCTTGCTATATTTATAACGCTACTCGTTTTTATTCTTTCCAGTGAATATTATGCCCAGGAAGAACATCACCTAAGTGATTACATGGCCATCCTTACTTTTATTCTGGCTGGTGCTTTAATGATGTTTTCTTATAGCAACTTAACTATGTTGTTTTTAGGAATAGAAACACTCTCTATTGCGTTATATGTTATGGCAGGTAGTAAACGATTTAACATCCTATCCAATGAAGCAGGCTTTAAATACTTTTTGATGGGATCTTTTGTTTCCTGCTTTTTATTATTCGGAATAGCTTTGGTATTTGGCACAGCAGGTTCGTTTGACATACAAAAAATAGCACAATATCCCATACTACATCAGGGACATGTTTCTCCTCTTTATTATACAGGTATAGCACTTATTATTTTTGCTATGTTATTTAAAGCGTCCGTTGCACCTTTTCACTTTTGGGCTCCAGATGTATATGAAGGTTCACCTGCGCTTATTACCGCTTATATGAGCACTCTCGTAAAAGTTGCAGCTTTTGGTGCATTGTATAAACTGGTAACTGCCGTTTTTATTTACAGTAATCAACAAATAGAATTAATTTTAAACATATGTGCCATACTTACGCTTGTTGTTGGAAACTTAATGGCATTGTCACAAACAAATTTTAAAAGGCTTTTAGCATATTCCGGTATTTCTCATGCCGGTTATCTTATGCTTATTATTTTGAGTTCACGCACACAGCCTGCAGCTATTTTATTGTATTATTCATTAGGTTATGCCCTATCTACACTGGCAGCATTTGCTATAGCCCTGCCGGTATTTAAAGCTACCGGTTCAGAAAATATTGATGCCTTTAATGGATTGGGTTCAAAAAAACCTGTGCTGGCTGCAGCTTTAAGTGTGGCCATGTTAGGGCTTGCCGGCATACCACCTATGGCCGGGTTTTTAGGAAAATACTTCATTTTTACCGAAGCTTTACAAAACGGTTTTTTCTATACCACCCTTATTGCCATAATCACTTCTATTGTAGGTGTTTACTATTATTTTAAAGTAATTCTCGCTATGTATGGGCAACCAACAAATGATATAAAAGTAGAAACTTCGTTCAATTATAACCTTGTTTTATGGGTTTGTCTGGCTTTAAGTTTGGCATTAGGAATATATCCGGGACCCGTTATAAACTTATTTTAACATACTTTGCGTTAAGTGAAATATAATTAAATCAGGAACCTAACAATAAATTAATAATTGAAGCAACTTGCATATTGGTTATATTTGACTTTTTTTGTAACACATAATCTTTAAAACTAAAAAACATATGAACAAGGTAGCAGCACCTAAACAAGAAAGCGCATTTAAGAGCCAGTTTGCCTCTTTCGCCATTCCAATCCTGGTTTTAACAGGTATCCTCATTTACATGTTTGTATTGGGTAACCCTTCAAACTTTGAAAACAATGATCCAAAAGGACATCCGGTTCCTGAAGGAGTAGGACATGTATTAGGCTTAATTTACAAGGGAGGTTTTATAGTGCCTATCCTGTTATCATTAGTATTAATGAGTATCACCTTTTCAATTGAACGTTTTTTAACTATTGCTAAAGCACAGGGTAAAGGTAATGCAGAATCGTTTGTGCGTAAAATTCAGGGTCATTTATCTGCAAATAATGTTGATGCTGCTATTGGCGAGTGTGACCAACAACAAGGTTCTGTTGCCAATATTGTAAGAGCGGCATTGGTTAAATACAAGGAAATGGAAACTACTACGGGAATGGACAGAGACCAGAAAGTACTGGCTATACAAAAAGAATTGGAAGAAGCTACAACATTGGAATTACCTATGCTGGAAAAAAATCTGGTGATAATTGCTACCATGGCATCGGTATCAACCCTTATTGCACTGCTAGGTACTGTAATTGGTATGATTAAAGCATTCTCGGCTTTGGGTACCGGTGGTGCTCCAGATTCAGTTGGCTTGGCCAATGGTATCTCTGAGGCTTTAATTAATACAGCTTTGGGCATTGGTAACTCCGCAGTAGCAATTATTATGTATAATGTTTTTACCACTAAAATTGATAAAATTACATTTACCATTGATGAAGCAGGATATAGCATTGTACAAACTTTTGCTGAAAAACATAAGCTTAATAAATAGCCATATAAAGGTTCACTTATTCTAACTCGGATAAGTAATTTGCCAGAGGTTTGCAGCAGTTGGAGATAAATTTAAGAGTAGTATCAATTAGTAAAAAATATATATTATGCCTAAAGTAAAAGTACCTCGCAAGAGTACATCGGTTGACATGACTGCTATGACAGACGTAGCTTTCCTGTTGCTTACTTTCTTTATGCTTGCCACGCAGTTTAAACCTGAAGAGCCGGTTACCATTAATGCTCCCTCATCAATAGCTGAAGTGCTGCTGCCGGATAAAGACATGATGACGATTACCATTAGTAATGACAGCAGGGTTTTTTTTGAATTACAGGGGCAACAATATAAAGAACAACTCATTCAAAAAGTGGGTGCATTGCATCAACTCACTTTTAATGCCGATGAAGTAAAAGCCTTTTCATTAGTGGCGAGTTTTGGTGTACCACTTGATCAGTTAAAAACATTTTTGGCAGTTAAATCTGCCGACAGATCAAAGTTTAATCAAACTGGCATACCTGCTGATTCGTTACACAATGAATTGGCTGACTGGGTATGGCAATCGCGCTTAATAAACAATAATGTACGCGTGGCCATAAAAGGTGATCAGGATGCAACTTTCCCGATTGTTAAAAGAGTTATTGCAACATTACAGGAGAAAAAAGTAAATCGTTTTAATTTCATCACCAATCTATCAACTGAAACGGTAGAAAAATAAATAATACAATGGCAGAAATAGAAGGCGGCGGAGGGGGCCATCATAAAAAAGGTGGTAAGCCAAAAGGAAAGAAAATGTCTACCCGGGTTGATTTTACCCCCATGGTAGATTTGGGCTTCCTGCTCATTACATTCTTTATGTTAACTACTTCCATGAATAAGGCTAAAACCATGGAAATTAATATGCCGGTAAAAGAAGATATTAAAGACCCGCAACCTATTAAAGCATCACAGGCAATAACATTATTATTAGCAGAAAATGATAAGATAGTATATTATTTTATAAATGAAAAATCTGGTGAACCTGAAACACCTGTTATTACAACTTTTAGTAAAACAGGCATAAGAGAAACCTTATTAAAAAGAAACCATGAATTATTAGTTAAAGCAAATGCAGATAATTATGATTCTATTCCTATTTTAAAAGAAATGTACCGCAGTAACCAGATTCCTGAAGCTGAAATGAAATCTAGGATATCAGGTATAAAAGCAAATAAACATGCGCTTATTGTTGTGATCAAAGCAGATGATAAAGCAAAGTATAAAAATTTGGTAGACATACTGGATGAAATGTTGATTTGTAATATCGGGAGGTATGCAATAGTAGATATTACACCAATTGAAAAGGATTTAATTAAAATGGCAATGGGCGTTAAATAACCATAGAACAATGGCAGCAAATATATTTGAAAACAAATGGGTTGATCTGATCTTTACTGGTCGGAATAAAGAATACGGTGCCTATGTATTGCGTAAAAAAGGGGATGAGTACACTATTAAAGGTATCGTTTTCGCCGTAGTATTATTTACAGCAGCTATCTCTACTCCTGTAATTATTAATTATATTCAATCAAAAATTCCCAAAGAAAATGAAGTTAAGGTTACCGATGTAAATACATTGGAACAACCACCTCCGATTGATAAAAATGAACCTCCACCACCGCCTCCTCCTCCTCCGCCTCCGTTAAAAAGTACGGTTAAGTTTACGCCACCAGAAATTAAACCTGATGAAGAGGTACCTGAGGATGAACCACCTCCGCCGCAAGAAGAAATGAAAGACAAAGACGCCGGTGCAGAAACTGTAGTGGGCGATCCTAACGGGGTTGATGCCAGCTTAACCGATGGGGGCGAAGGTGATGGAAATGCTCCCGAAGTTTTAACTTTTGCAGAACAAATGCCGGAGTTTCCAGGTGGGTACGAAGAGCTCTATAAGTTTCTGCAAAAAAATGTAAACTATCCGCCTCAGGCCCGCGATAATGGAATTGAGGGAAAAGTTATGCTTACATTTGTTGTAGCTACCGATGGAAAAATTTCAAGTATAGAACTGGCAGGAAATAGAAAATTAGGCTGGGGTTTGGAAGAAGAAGCAGTGCGCGTTATGAAAGCGATGCCACCATGGACACCCGGTAAACAAAATGGTAAACCGGTAACTGTAAAATATACATTACCCATCAAATTCCAATTACAATAAATAAAAATGGCCCGTATCCTTTTCATAGTTGAGAATTTTTCATCTATGAATAGTATTCGGGCCTTATTAATATAAAAAAATTGAACGAACAGTTAGAAGAAATCCGCGAACAAAGGAAGAATAAAGTTGCAGGCGTATTCAAATACTTTAGCCTCATAATGGGTGCATTTTATATTTTAATGGGCATAATTTTTTATTTCTCTCCGTTTATTGAGCAAATTAGCACAGGCATGAAGCTAATCATTTGTCTGATGTTAATTGTATATGGTGTTTTTCGTTTATACAGGGCAATAAAAGCATGAAAATTAACGCATTTTACCCAATGCTCTTCGTATTTACAGCACTTGCTTCCTGTACCGGTTACTCTGAAATTAAAGGGAATGATGATACAACTACAAAGGGAATGATTACGGTTAGTTGTGATGAAAGTTTGAAACCATTAATTGAAGCAGAACAAATGGTTTTTGAACAATTATATCCTAATGCTAAAATAAACATTACTTATTGCAGTGAAGCCGAAGCCGTACAGTTAATGCTCAAAGATAGTGCGCGAATGGCCATTATAACACGTGAGCTTACTACAGAAGAAACAGAAATTTTAAAGAAATCTCATATTAGCCATGCCCGTTACCATAAACTTGGCTATGATGCCATTGCTTTTATTTTAAACCAGGCTAATCAGGATACTTTTTTTTCCTTAGCGCAAGTCAAATCTCTTCTCAGTGGTGAATTCGGTTCATGGCATCAGATAAATAAAAAAAACACACTCGGTAAAATTCAGCTAGTATTCGATAATCCATCATCCGGAGCTGTACGTTTTTTGCAAGACAGTGTTTTAGGTGGTAAAAAATTAGGTAATACAAGTTTTGCTTTAAAATCTAACCCCGAAGTAATAAAGTATATTCAGGAAAATAAAAATGCCATTGGCATCATTGGGGTAAGTTGGATCAGCGATAAAGATGATTCTCTGGTAAGTTATTTTCTGAACACCATTAAAGTAGCAGAAATTCAACCGGCTTTATTAAGGGTGGCAGGCATTACCAATAAACCTATTCAGGGAAATATTGCTTTGAAACAATATCCTTACTGGCGCAAAATTATTGTTGCTAGCCGCGAACTTCGGGAGGGACTTGGCACGGGCTTTGCTAGTTTCATGGAATCTGAACCCGGACAAAAAATTATATTAAAAGGTGGATTGGTACCTTACCGGTCTTCCATCAGAACTATTGAGATAAACAAAAATCAGAATTTAAAATGAAAAAGTTTTTTTTAGTTGCAACAACATTATTTATTTGTGTTTCAGCGTTAAAAGCACAGACTTACCAAGACGGTTTAAAAGCAATTGATTTTGAAAAATATGAAGCGGGCCGTGGCATATTTAAAATATTGATTACAAAAGAACCGGCTAATGGTGATCTTTATTATTATCTGGGGCAATGCTATGTTAACTTACTAAATGTAGATTCCGCATCACTTTCTTACAAAGAAGGTGTAAAAGTAGCACCAACCAACCCTGCAAATTATGCAGGTTTAGGAGAACTGGAGTTAATTGCCGATCACAAAGATAAAGCGAAAGAATATTTTGATAAAGCACTATCATTTTATAAAAACAAATCAGGCATTTATACAGATATAAGAGCCATTACTTTGGTGGCATCGAGCATGGTTAACAATGAAGTTGTAAAGATGCTGGATGAAGCTGAAACGTTAATTAAAATGGGATATGATCAGGATAAAAAAGACTATAATCTTTTAATAGCTGCCGGCGATGTTTATCTGGAACGTAATGATGGTGGTAGTTCTGCCACTTTTTATGAAAGGGCAATTGCTGTTGATCCTAAAAACCCTAAAGCCTATAGCAAAGTTGCCATCATTTGGCTCCGTGTTAAAAATTATGAAAGTGCGCAAGCTGATCTGAACCGATCTTTTGAAAAAGATTCGAACTATGCGCCCGCGTTAAAGTATCAGGCAGAATTATATTATGCACAGCATAAATTTGAAAAAGCTAAAGAAGCTTATAATAAATACCTGCAAAACTCTGAACCCAGCATTGCCAATCAAACCCGTTTTGCACGCATCCTGTTTTTAAGTAAAGAATATGAAGAAGCTTTAAAGAAAATTGAAGAAATTCAAAAAATGGATACCAGCAGTCTTTTATTATACAGGTTCAGAGCCTTCTCAACTTATGAAGTTATTGCCAATACAAATAATGTTAATAAAGCCACTGAAGGTTTAATTGCTTTAACTTATTACATGAGTCGTATGGATCCCAAAAAAATTACAGCAACAGATTATGAATATCTCGGTAAACTCCAATCAAAAATTCCGGGTATGGATTCTATTGCCATGATGAACTTAAATAAATCTTTAGATATGAATCCATTTAACGTGGACGTGTTTATTGATATGGCCAAAATAAATTATAAATTAAAAAAGTTTGATGCATCTGCTGCCAACTATGAAACCTACCTTGTTAAAGCAAAAAAGGTGCAGGCTGCAGATTATTTTCAATTAGGTAAATCGTATTATTTTGCAAAAAAATTTATCAAAGCAGACAGCGCATTTATTAAGGTGAATGAAATGGTACCCAATTATCCGGATGCTTATCTGTGGAGAGGAAATTCAAACGCTAATTTAGATCCAGGAAATAAAACCGATTTAGCAAAAGAAAATTATGAAAAATACATCACCATATTAACTTCAGATACTTTAAAGTTTCAGACAAAAAAAGAAAGCTTTAAACCTAATTTAATTATAGCTTATGATTACCTTGGTAATTATTATCTGCAAAAAGATAATAAGACCATGGCTAAAGAATTTTATAGAAAAGTATTAGAACTTGATCCAAAAAATGAGAATGCTAAAAGTGTAGTATTTGAAAAGGAAAAAGAGAAAAATAAGTAAAGTTTTTTAAAACATTTGTGCCATACTAACTTAGTCTGATTATAGTTAACTTCTACATCAAGTTAACGCATTTAATTTGAACTAAATTGTTCCAGGTATTTACTGCAGCTTACTTTAGTGCTCAAAAGTTATGGCAATTATTACCACATATCCAGATCTTCATAATTATAGGGTCCTGAAATAGCTATACCTACAAAAACAGTTTGTGGCATATAATCATAACCTATATTTAAAACAATTCTGCTAAACAACGGAATAAAAATACCTGCTGTAAAATTAGGCACAAATTTTATTTGATTGGGGTTTAATATCCACTCTGTTTTACCAGGTACAAAAAAAGGAGGCTGAGCTTCTGCATACTGTCTTTGCCGCGTTACACCAGCACCAATATATAATGGAATTTTCTTTGTTAAATGAAACACAAAATTAGCAGTAAAAGAAAATGAATATGTTGTATTCGTACTACCCGTTAACCATCCCTGTAATTGAACAGTATCATAATTAAGACTGAGTTCGTTATCCTGAAATATACTTTTTGAAACTTCATAGTTCCTTATCCCAAAACGCCAGCTTAATCCAAAACCATATTTACGGTAGCTTATATGATTGCCACCGGCCATCTTATTAGCTAAAGGCATTAAACCCATTCCAAAACTATTATACCTAACAGGTTTTCCTTTTTCTTTTCCTGTTTTTTTGGGTATAATTTCTATTTTGCGGCTTTCACCTTCCTGCCCCATTGCCGGAAGTACACTTATCAGAAAATAAAAAATAAGGATAAGCACGCTTCTCATATAAACAGGTAAGTTATATTCCATTATTTTATCCTTTAATACCTAAAATTGATTTGGTTATTCTAAAAAGCAAATTGTACTTAACGGCTTTGTCGGGAGTCCGTTATATTTGCACCACAAACTTAACAAGTCCGGCTATTTATGCAAATTGACATTTTAACCCTATTTCCACAAATTTTTGATGGCACCTTTAACCAGTCAATCATAAAGAGAGCTATTGAAAAGCAACTGGTCCATATAGATTTGCATAATATCCGCAATTATTCCTTATCAAAGCATAAAAATGTGGACGATTATCCTTTTGGTGGGGGTGCAGGTATGGTTATGAGTGTAGAACCCATAGATCTTTGTTTACAGGCACTTCATAAATTAAGAAAGTTCGATGAAGTAATTTATCTGAGTCCTGATGGAGAATTATTCAATCAGAAAATTGCAAATCAACTTTCGGGGAAAAAGAATTTAGCTTTTTTGTGTGGACATTATAAGGGCGTGGATGAACGCGTGCGCGAAAATCTGATAACCCGTGAACTTAGTATCGGGAATTTTGTACTTACCGGGGGTGAGTTGGCGGCAGCAGTTATAACAGATGCCATAATTCGCCTCATTCCAGGCGTTTTGGGCGATGAAAGTTCTGCATTGAGCGATTCCTTTCAGGATGATCTTATAAGCCCGCCAGTGTACACCAGACCGGCAATTTACAATGGCTGGAAAGTGCCGGATATTCTGTTGTCAGGTCATCAGGCAAAAATTGATGAGTGGCACCACGAACAAAGTCTGGAACGTACACGCCAAAGACGCCCCGACTTGATTAAATAAAGTATTGCATAGGTTAAAATAAACATACAAAGTCTGTAAAAGTGGACTAATCTCAAAAATGTTAAAGAATTTTTGAAGGATATTTTTCATTTTGATGCAGAAAGACTAATTTCGCAGTCCGATTTTTAGAAAAGATATAATACAATCATGGACGCAATAAAATTTGTAGAGCAGGAATTCCTTCAAGGTAAAACATTTCCTGCTTTTAAAGCTGGAGATACAGTTAATGTACATTATAAAATCCGCGAGGGTGTTAAAGAGCGTATTCAGCAATATCAGGGTATTGTTTTACAACGCAGAAATTCAGGCATCAGTGAAACTTTTACTGTTCGTAAAATTTCAAATGGTGTAGGAGTTGAAAGGATTTTTCCTTTGTATAGTTTAAACATTGATAAGATTGAATTAATGTCGCGTGGAAAAGTCCGCAGAGCACGTTTATTTTATCTGCGTGCCGCTAAAGGTAAAAATGCCAAAGTAAAAGAAAAAAGAGGGTAAAATTTCATAACTTAAGCATAGGCCCCGGCTCATTTATTTGTGTCGGGGTTTTTGTTTTATCCACCATAGCCTTAGCGAAGGTGGGTGAAAACATAACTTGATTACTTAGATGATTAAAGCACGTGCGAAGAACTCGTCGCAAAACACTTAGTTATGATTCAAATTTGTATCAATACAATTTCTATATTTTATAAAGTAACTTGAGCGCAAAATTCAATAAATTAAATTTGAACCGATGAAAACAGAATTATCCAAAACATATGCTCCACAATCATTTGAAGATAAATGGTACAGTTTCTGGCTGAACCAAAATTTATTTCATGCTGAACCGGATCAAACTAAAGAATCGTTTACAATTGTAATTCCACCGCCTAATGTAACAGGGGTATTGCACATGGGCCACATGCTTAATAACACTATTCAGGATGTATTAACAAGGCGTGCACGTATGCAGGGAAAGAATGCCTGTTGGGTGCCTGGTACCGATCATGCTTCCATTGCAACAGAAGCAAAAGTAGTTCAGATGTTACGTGAAAGAGGCACTAAAAAATCGGATTTGTCCCGGGAAGATTTTTTAAAATATGCCTGGGAGTGGAAAGAAAAATACGGTGGGATCATACTGGAACAATTAAAAAAAATAGGTGCCAGTTGTGATTGGGAACGTACTCGTTTTACTATGGAACCAAGTTTGAGTGAAGCCGTTATTGATGTGTTTATTGACCTGCATAAAAAAGGAATGATATACCGTGGTTTACGTATGGTAAACTGGGATCCACAAGGCAAAACTGCCCTAAGCGATGAAGAGGTAATTCACAAAGAAGTTAATTCTAAATTATATTATATTAAGTATGCCATGGCGGCACTACCGGCTGCCGGTACTATTGCAGGTAATGAAAATTTTCTAACTTTTCCTGTAACTGAAGAAAGCTCCGGTGTTGATTATATTGTAATTGCAACAACAAGACCAGAAACTATACTGGCAGATGCAGCCATTTGCGTGAACCCAAATGATGCGCGTTTTAAACACTTAGTTGGCAAGAAAGCCCTAGTGCCATTTATTAACCGCGAAATTCCAATTATTGCCGATGAATATGTATCGATGGACTTTGGGACCGGATGCCTTAAAGTTACGCCGGCTCATGATGTAAATGATTATGCATTGGGTCAGAAATATAACCTGCCTGTTTATGATATTTTAACCGAAGAAGGATTTTTAAATGAGTTGGCAATAGATGCCCGTTATATTGGTAAAGAAAGATTTGCTGTTAGAAAACAAATTGTCATTGATTTAGAAGAAGCAGGCCATATTGTTAAAATTGAAGAGTATAAAAACCAAGTGGGCACAAGCGAAAGAACCGGTGCTGTTATTGAACCAAGACTAAGTTTGCAATGGTGGGTAGATATGAAAAAATTCCTCGCCAAAAATCCGCAGGTACTGGATGCTGTAATGTCAGATGAAATTAAATTTCATCCGGCAAAAATGAAGAATACTTACAAGCACTGGATTGATAATATTAAGGATTGGTGTATTAGCAGGCAACTCTGGTGGGGTCAGCGCATACCGGCCTGGTATGATAAAGAAGGCAACCTGATAGCTATTGCTAAAACGGCTTCAGAGGCTATAGCAATAGCAAATGCAAACCATAATAACATGCCAGGTTTAAATGGACGAAACGTAAATGAGGTTCCGTTACAGCCAAACTTAAGCAAGCCACTAAGTATAGAGGATCTTCACCAGGATGAAGATGTTTTAGATACCTGGTTCAGTTCCTGGTTATGGCCGATTAGTGTATTTGATGGTTTTAAAGATAAGGACAATGATGACATCAATTATTTTTATCCCACCCAAGACCTTGTTACGGCACCCGAAATTATGTTTTTTTGGGTGGCACGCATGATTATGGCCGGGTATGAGTGGAGAGGAGAGAAGCCTTTTAGCAATGTTTATTATACAGGTATTGTAAGAGATAAACAACGTAGGAAAATGAGTAAATCATTAGGCAATTCTCCCGACCCATTAGACCTGATTGCCAAGTTTGGGGCAGATGGTGTGCGTATGGGTATGTTGCTTTGCTCACCTGCAGGGAATGATATTTTATTTGATGAAAGCCAGGTAGAACAAGGGCGTAATTTTGCGAATAAAATATGGAATGCATTCAGGTTGGTAAATGGTTGGGAGATTAAAGAGGATGTGGGTTTTAGCGATGAGCTGTTAGCGTCCAACAAGATCAGTGCTGCATGGTTCAGGCAGAGATTTAACAATGCACTAACAGAGGTTGAAGATAAGTTTAAAGACTATCGTTTGAGTGAAGCATTAATGTGTATTTATAAGCTGATTTGGGATGATTTTTGTGCCTGGTATCTTGAGATGATTAAGCCTGTTTATGGCGAACCTATTGATAATACAACTTACAATCAAACGATACTATTCTTTGAAGATCTGATGAAATTATTGCATCCATTTATGCCATTTATAACAGAAGAATTATGGCAAAATATGGCAGAACGCAAACAGGGTGAAAGCATATGTATCGCATCCTATCCATTGGTTCAGACTAAAGATACAAGTGCAGCTCCCGATCTTATACGTGTATTTGAAACGGTTCAGCAAATAAGAAATTTACGCAATGCAAAAGGCTTAAGTCCGAAAGAATCTTTAGAAATTTATATCAGAGCCAACAATAAATTACAATACGAACCTTATGAGTTTCTGATCCAAAAGTTAGCAAATGTTTCCACCATTTATTATGTTGATGCAAAAGTTAATGGTGCGCTGCTTCTTCCGGTTGATACCGATGAAATATATATTTACCTGAACATGGAAATGGATACGGAAGCTGAAAAGGAAAAAATATCTAAAGAAATTGAATACCTGCAGGGCTTTTTAAAATCTGTTGACGCCAAGCTGAGTAACGAAAAATTTATGGCCAATGCAAAACCCGACCTTGTTGAAAAAGAACGCCAGAAAAAAGCAGATGCTTT
>JACMQU010000047.1 GCA_014376805.1 Bacteroidia bacterium | reverse complement strand
TTCGGGAACATGATATAATTTAATTTCCCCAAACCAAAATCATTGCAAAGTAACCGTTTGAGAAGCAATAGGCGATTTAAAATTTACTCCTCCACCTGAGCGTAAACTTTTCACGGTATCCATAAACACTAGTGTTGTCAATTATAAAAAGACCTCATCAAATGTAAGTGGAGCCGCTAAATTTTATGACCACTTTATTAATGTCTGGTAAAAATAAGCAGCTTTTAAAATTTGTTAAAAATTAATGCGTGTTGCTGTAAAAAATATGGTTTTTAAGCCATAAAATTTTTGGCATAGGGTATTAATTATGTCATTACTCGGGTATAAAAATATCAAAAGCTGCTCCTTTATTTGGTTCGCCGGAGGCGGTGATAATACCATTGTGATTCTCAACAATTTTTTTAACAATTGCAAGTCCAATTCCTGTGCCACTATACTCGCTTCTACCATGTAACCGTTGGAATAATTCAAAAATTTTATCACAGTAAATTTGATCGAAACCAATTCCGTTATCAGCAATAGTTATATGGCAATACTTAGTTGAGCCAATAAGTCCCAACTGACTATAACTGCTGCCAGTTGCTGTTTCTATATTAATATTTATAAGTGACGGCTCCTCCGTTTTTGAGAATTTTAAGGCATTGCTGAAAAGATTATTTAACAGTTGTTTAAATTGAAACCTGATAATGTTTAACTCACATTCACCGGTAACTTCAATCTTCCCTTTTTTATAAATAAACTCATCTTTTAAATCTTCTTTTACATCATTTATAACTTTGTTAATTGAAGTCTTCTCAAATTTTCTTTCTGATGTGGAAGTTCTGGAATATGACAATAAATCGTTAATGAGCACTTGCATTCTTTTAGCTGCATTTTGCATGCGGTCAAAACTATCTCTACCGTTTTCCGAAAGTTTGTCATACTCTTTCTCAACTATCCTATTTGCAAAAGTTTGTATTTTGCGGAGGGGTTCCTGCAAATCATGACTTGATATATATGCGAAAGATTGAAGTTCTTTATTTTTTTTCTCTAGGTCAATATTTTTGTGTTCAAGCTCTTGCGTTCTTTCTTTAACCTGATTTTCAAGTTGGTTAGAAAATGTTTTCTGATCCTCTATATCAGTGCTGGTACCTACCCACATTTCTATATTACCATAAGCGTCTTTTTGTGGGGTAGCTCTGCTTAGCTGCCAGCGGTATTCGCCGTTATACTTTCTAAAACGGTGTTCAAACAAAAAGTTTTTGCCGGTAGAAATTGAATCCATCCATACTTTTACATTTTCGTCTTTGTCCTCGGGGTGCACAATCTGAATCCATCCTTCTTTATTAATTTGTTCAGTAGTTAAGCCCGAGTAATCATATAAAGACTGGTTAAAGTAATTCATATTCCCTTTTATATCGGCGGTCCAAACATGTTGCGGCATGGAATCGGCAAGTAGTCTAAATTTCTTTTCTCTGTCTTCCAGTTGTTGCCTGTAGTTTTTTTCATCAGAAATATCGCGGCAGGTGCCAATTAAAAAAACAGGTTTATTATTTTTCCCATAAAAAATTTTCCCTTTCACTTCAATCCAATGCTCCATTTTATCATTGCGTATAATTCTGGATTGATAGTGTAATATTCCATCTTTGAGCGATTTTTGAAATGACTCATTTCTGATCTTCATATCATCAGGGTGTAAATGATTCAGCCACTCTTTATGACTTAACTTTTTAGTTTTAGAATATCCAAAAATGGTATTAAATTTTTCTGAAGTTTTTACATGATCTTTAACCAGATCAAGTTCATAGGTGCCTAATTCATTTGCTTCAATTATAATGTTTAATCTTTCTTCCTTTTGTTCTATTATTTTATGTGCCTGCAGTTGTTTTTCAATACCCTCTTTTAAGGTCACTTCAACTGTTTTGCGATCAGTAATATCAATATATGAAGTTATATAGCCAGCAATGGTTTGATCCGATAAAAAACGTGGAGTACCTTTAGCAAGTATCCATCTATATTCTTTTTCTTTGTTAAGCATCCGAAACTCTGCGCTAAAATTATTTTTTTTACGCATGGCTATATAAGAAACGTTTACATACAGATCTTTGTCTTCCGGATGAATGAGATCTAACCAATCAGATTTCAGAAGCTTTTGCATAGATAGGCCGGTAAGATCAACCCAGGCTCTATTAAAATAGGTGGGTTTGTTTTTTTCATTACTAACGGCAATCATTATTTCGGTATTCTCCGCAATGTTTCTGAACCGTTCCTCACTTTCGCGAAGTGCTTTTTCTGTTTTATAGCGATCAGTAACATCAATATGTACGCCAACCCATTCCCGAATCGTTCCATTTTCATTAAACATAGGAATTGCTCTAACAGAAAACATTCCCCATGCGCCATTTCTTAAAAGAACACGGTGTTCAAAAAGAAAAATTCTACGTTCTCTTACCGCTTCATTCCATGCAGCTATAGTAGGTTGTGCATCATCCGGGTGAACGGCCTCTGCCCAGCCATAGCCTTGGTACTCATTGTATGACTGTCCGGTTAGTTGACTCCATCCATGCTGTTCACCTTCCATTTTCCCATCAAATGTATTTGTCCACACAATTCCTTTAACAGCTTTAACAGCAGCTTCAAACCTCTGTTCGCTTTCTGCAATTTTTTTGCGGCTAATTACCTGTGGGGTTATATCCTGCAACGTTCCATTAAATTTATATGCTATTTTTTCATCATTAAACCATGCTCTGGCTTTAGCATGAACCACAGTTTGTATCCCGTTAAATGGATTAATAATGGTATATTCAATATCACATAATCCACCTGAAGCGTAATTAAGTGCACTTTGAATTGCCGTTAAAACAATTTGTCTGTCGTTTTTTGCTATAATATTTAAAGCCTGATTTAAATCAATTTCTGATTCAGAATTAAAACCAAACCATGCTTTTAACTGTGTATTTGCAGAAAATACATGGGTTAAGGGATTGTAGTTAAATGCGCCTAAATCAGCAGCCTTAATTATGAATTCTAATTCTTCCTTACTTTCCTGAAGATTTTTGACTGAAAATACTTTTAGAGTAGTTTCAACACAAGTAACCAACACTGCCGTTGTTATACCGGTTTCATTTTTTACGGGGCTATAACTAAAAGTCCAGTAAACATCCTCTAACTTTCCATTTCGGTAAATTGGAATCAGCTCGTCTTCAAGCCAGGTAGATTCTCCATTATAAAATACTTTATCGAGCAGTGGTTTAATAACATGCCATATTTCGGGCCATGCATCTTCACCTTTCATACCCAGTATTTGTGGATGTTTCCCTTCTATACCAAGGCTTCGCCTGTATGCATCATTATAAAAACAATTTAAATCTTTGCCCCAGAATAGAAACATAGGGAAACTGGAATTAAGTAATATATTTAAGGCAATGCGTAAACTCTGATCCCATTGTGTAGGATTGCCAATAATCGTATTATTCCAATCTTTTGATCGGATCAGTTCTCCCATTTCTCCACCATGGGAGAGGAACGTAACGTTATTTTTTTCTTGCGTACTATCCATTTTCTATAATAAAATCTTAAAAAGGATGAAAATTACCAGCGAAATTACCATATTTATTTGATTTAAAGCGCTTAAATTAGGTTCAACTATCTTCCAAAGCGGCGAAATTTCTGGCAAAATCAATTACTCTGTCATCAATAATCATATCACTGTATTTTATAGGTTCACGCAATACCATACCTTCTAAACTGCGGCATCTACTAAGTGCAACGTAAAGTTGCCCGTGTGCAAAGGTGCCGCCACCTAATTCAACAATCATTCTTTCAAAAGTGAGGCCCTGGCTTTTGTGTATAGTAATGGCCCAGGCGAGTTTTATAGGAAATTGTTTAAAAGTGCCAATGGTTTCACTTTTAACTCTGCGGTTATCTGCATCCCAGCGGTAAAGTTTGTTTTCCCATGTTTCCATTTTTACCTCTTCTATACTTCCATTCTCTAACTGAACTTCTATCTTTCCAGGCAATAACTGTTTAATTTTGGCAATTGTGCCGTTAACCCATTTGCCTTCGGGATTGTTTTTAATGAAAATAATCTGTGCCCCTTCTTTTAATATAAGTATAGATTCTGTAGGCAACTGTTTAGGGTTGAATTCATCTTCTATAATGCCTTTAAAAATATATTCAGCACCACTCAGTTTTCTAAGTTCATATTCATTAATACCGGCTGCTGTATTATTACGCGTACAAAGGTTAACATATAACTCATCAATCGGTGCTTCAAAGTATTTTTGAACCCTCACATTGAGTTGTTTTAAATCATTTTCATCCGCATTTTTAAGCCTTACACTATCTAATAATTTTATAAAATCCGGATCAGACTGACGGTATACTTTTCTTAACTCAATGCAATGTAAATGAATTTGGGTGAACACCTTAGCGTCGAAAAAGTAATGGCTTTTGTAATATTCCGTAAATAGATAACGTTCCACTTCATTGTTTTGAACCACTGGTTCTAGTTGAAATAGATCGCCAAAAAAAACTACTTGCTTGCCGCCAAATGGCTTACTCATATCTCCTCCGTTAATGCGTAAAGAAAAGTCTATAGCATCAATAATATCAGCCCTTAACATCGATACTTCATCAATTATAAGAATATCCAGTTTATGCATTATCTTAAACTTATCGCTTGATTTTGCGAACCTTTTTATCTCATCATCATTAGCAACAAGCGGTCTAAACGGAAAATAAAAGAAGGAGTGTATCGTGGCTCCTCCCACATTTATGGCAGCAATACCGGTTGGAGCCAGCACCACACACTGTTTTTTTGTATTCTTTACAAAATGTCTTAGCAAAGTAGATTTCCCTGTTCCTGCTTTTCCGGTTATAAATAAGCATTCATCTGTATATTCAATAGCTTCAAAAGCACGCTTAAAATTATTGTTATGAACATCTATCTCTTTCACTGTATTTTGTTTAAGTTCTTGCACAGTTGCAAGATAATTGAAATTGAGAAAATTTAGGGTTTACTTTAAAGTGCTAAGTGAGAAATTCAGCATATTTTTTATCTTCGCAGGCCTTATTACCTATTGTTGTGAATAAAACAGTTTGTAATTGGTTTTGGAGTTGCCGGGAAATGACTTGTCCCTGCCCAATAAAGTTGTAATTTTAAGTTAAGTGTGAACCTAAAGAATAAACTTTTATATATATGTCTAAAGCAGAAATTCACACCTCCAAAGGTGTTATGAAAATTGATTTGTACGACAAAGATGCACCTGCAACTGTTGCCAACTTTATAAAATTGGTAAAGAGCGGTTTCTATAATGGCGTAACATTTCACCGCGTATTGCCAAATTTTGTTATCCAAGGTGGTGATCCAACTGGAACGGGAGCCGGTGGCCCTGGTTACAAAATAAAATGCGAATTAACAGGGGGTAAACAATACCACGACATAGGAGTTTTGTCGATGGCCCATGCGGGTAGAGATACCGGTGGCTCGCAATTTTTTATCTGTCATAGCAGAGACAACACTTCTCACCTGGATAATAACCATACCTGCTTTGGCAAAGTAGTAGAGGGTGTTGAAGTAATAGCCGATATACGCCAGGGCGATGTTATGGACAAAGTACTGATTACAGAAGAAGAATAGCTTTATACAATGTGCGGGAATTGAACCCGCACATTTTTATTATCAAAAAAAATGCTTACACTCCAATACCTTCGGGAAAATACAACTGACGCAAAGACACGCATATCAAAAAAAAACCCTAAACATGCATCAGCAATCGATGAAGTATTGAGGCTTGATGAGGCAGCCCGCAAAGCCAAAGCCAACATGGAAATGTACCAAGCAGAGGCAAATGCTCTTGCAAAAAATGTTGGCAAATTATTGAAAGCCGGCGATTTAGTAGGTGCCGAATCTGTTAAAACTAATACCGCTAACTTAAAGGAACGTGTAAGGGCATTTGAAGAAGATTATAAAAAAACAGAACATCAATTATTTGAGGTGCTGGTAACTATACCTAATTTGCCACACCATAGTGTACCTGAAGGGTTAACTCCGGAAGAAAATGAATTAGTCTGTGAATGGGGGCAGGTTCCCATACTGCCTGAAGGCTCGGTGCCTCATTGGGAACTAATTAAAAGGTATGACTTGATAGATTTTGAATTGGGAGCAAAAATTACCGGAGCTGGTTTTCCTGTTTATAAAGGAAAAGGGGCACGACTGCAAAGGGCTATGATCAATTTTTTTTTAGATGAAGCCACAAAAGCTGGATACAGAGAGGTTATGGTTCCTTTGCTTGTGAATGGAGAGAGTGGATTTGGAACAGGGCAATTACCTGATAAAGAAGGTCAAATGTACCATTGTACCGTTGATGATCTATACTTAATTCCAACTGCCGAAGTTCCTATCACCAATATTTACCGCGAAGTAATTTTAAAAGAAGAAGACCTTCCTGTTAAAAATGCAGGCTATACTCCCTGTTTCAGAAGAGAAGCGGGAGCATGGGGTGCACATGTGCGGGGTTTAAATAGACTGCATCAGTTTGATAAAGTGGAAATTGTGCAAATTGCTCACCCAAATGAATCTTATAAGATTTTGGAGGAAATGGTGAAGCACGTACAAGGTTTATTAGAGCAATTAGAACTTCCTTACCGGATCTTACGTTTATGTGGTGGTGATATGGGTTTTGGTTCAGCCCTTACCTATGATTTTGAAACTTATAGCACTGCTCAGGGCCGTTGGCTGGAGGTAAGTTCAACTTCTAATTTTGAGAACTTCCAGGCTAACCGTTTAAAATGCCGCTTTAAAAATAAGGAAGGTAAAAATCAATTGGTGCATACCTTAAACGGAAGTGCACTGGCATTGCCGCGTATTTTAGCCACCATTCTTGAGAATAATCAAACAACAGAAGGTATCAGAATTCCTGATGTACTGGTGCCGTATTGCGGTTTTAGTATGATATCGTAAAATTGTTATGGTTACTCAGTTCAATCACCACCGCCAATATCAAACCTTTCCTCAACAGGAGATTTCACTTGGAGGTCATCCACATCTTTTTCAGGCACATTTGCATGTTTCTGAAAAATCAGGATCAACATAAAACCGATGCTGATAGCGGCATCAGCTACATTAAATACGGGCCTGAAAAATTCAAACTCCTCGCCGGCCCAAAAAGGAAAACTATCTGGTAAAGTTGTGCGAATGATAGGAAAGTACAGCATATCTACCACGCGTCCATGAAACCAGGAATCGTATCCAAAATATACGCCATAAAACACACTGTCTATTATATTTCCAAGGGCACCGGCAACAATTAAAACCCATGAACATACATACACAGGTTTAATGTCTTTATCAACCAAAGTCTTTATATAATAACCAATTGCTCCAACAAAAATTATGCGAAATAATGTTAGGAAAACTTTACCGGTTTTTCCACCAAACTCAAGCCCGAATGCCATTCCGTAATTTTCGGTAAAGTGCAGTTTGAACCAATTGCCTATTACAGAAACTTCTTCACCAAGAAAGAAATTATTTTTAATATAGAATTTAAAATACTGGTCGATACCTAAAACAACCACAAGAATCACAACAGGTAAAAAATAGTTTTTTGCTTTCATTCAAAGAATTGATTTTTAAGTGCAGTATTGAATTTATTTTCAACAAGTGATAGTAAAACGATTATTGATACAATTGCTTATTAATAAAAATCCGGCACGTGGCAAAAATATAAAATATTGGCTCAGATAAAAGAGGAATTTAATACAATTACAATATAGGAGCTGTAAAATACATGCTTAAGTGAAAATAGTTAAACGGTTTACACAAAAAAAACTCCGGTAAATTGCTTCACCGGAGTTTTTTTGTTTAATTTTTTATTATTTATATTGTTGCAGTTTAGCTTCCATGCTTAAAGTAGTATGGGGCACAGCACGCAAACGCTCTTTTGAAATTAACTTACCTGTAACTCTACAAATACCATAAGTTTTATTTTCAACTCTTATTAATGCATTCTCCAGGTTTTCTATAAACTTACGTTGGCGGGCTGCTAACTGACTTAAATATTCTTTTTCAGAAGTAGAAGCTCCATCATCAAGTTTATTATAAGCATTGTCGGTATCTGCACCTCCATTAATACCAGGGTTTTGCATTTGGTTTAACAGGTTGTTTAACTCCTCCTTGGCAACTACCAGTTTTTTGTTAATTAACTCTTTAAACTCCTGCAAATCCGCATCGCTGTAACGCTTAGAATCTGCATGTTCAAAACTATGATCATCCTTTTTATCTTCAAACACAGGATTTTTACTTACCACAGGTGCTAACGGTTTTGGAGTAGTATTTATAATTTTCTTAGGTTCAACCACTACCGCTTTTTTAGTTACCGGTGCTACCGGTTTTAACGCGGTTTTTGCAATTTTATCAGGAGCAATTTTAACAACAGGCTTATTAGTTAATTTTGAATCCGGTTTTACTGCAACAGGCTTGTTAACTGGTTTTAATATAGTTTTATTAACTTTTTTGGCTATAGGTTTAACCGGTATCTTATTCATTATTTTTTTAGCCGCAGATTTTGCACCTTTTTTAGCAATAGGCTGTGCCACAACTTTTTTTGAAGCTTGTTTTACGGCTTTTTTAGCAATAGGCTTTATTGTTTTTTTAACAGCAGGTTTTGTGATTTTCTTTAAAGCCACTTTGTTAACTACTTTTTTAGGAGCGGTTTTTACAAACTTCTTGGAAGCAGTTTTAACAACCTTTTTAGGAGCAACCTTAACTACTTTTTTGGGAGCTGGTTTTGTTACATTCTTAGTTGTTACTTTCTTAGTTGCTACTTTTTTAGGAGCTGCTTTGTTTACTTTTTTAGGAGCAACTTTCTTTACCACCTTTTTAGGAGCTGATTTAACCAACTTTTTAGGAGCGGCTTTTTTTGCTAACTTTTTAGGTGCAGGCGCAGCGGCTTTTTTAGGAGCAACTTTTTTAACCGCTTTCTTAGGAGCAGGTTTGGTTGCTTTTTTTGCAACGGCTTTTTTAGGAGCAGCTTTTTTTAAAGCAGCTTTCTTAGGAGCAGCTTTCTTTGCAACGGTTTTTGAATTTTTTTTTGCCATGGTAATTGGTTACGCTTTTACAATTTCAACATTTAATCTTACTTCATCAATTATTATCTCTAAACCAGTAGTAATTTCTGGTACTATGATAATTGAATTAGCCAAAATTTCGGTGCAAATATATGTTTTGTAGTTATTTATAGCATTTTTTATGTAGCCGTTTTCGCTAATTTTCACATTTATTTTATCCTTTACTTCAAAATTTAATTCCTTTCTAAGGTTTTGTAGTTTGCTGATAAGTTCTCGGGCTATTCCTTCATCCCTTAGAGAATCGCTAATGTTAACATCCAACGCTACAGTAATTTTACCATCGTTTGCAACTTTATAACCTGTAATTTCTGTTGATAAAATTTCTACGTCTACCCGTAAAAGTTGTAAATATTCTCCGTCAACTTCCAATTCAATACTACCGTTTTGTTCAATTTCGCTGATCTGTTGCTGGTTAAAATGAGAAATTTTTTCTGCCACCTGCTTCATTTTTGATCCAACTTTCTTTCCTAAAGTCTTAAAATTTGGCTTTATTGATTTATCTATTGCATCAATAAACTCAAGTTCTTTTACATTTACCTCTGCCAGAATAAGGTCCTTAACATGCATAATTTCAGCCTTCATGTGCTGATCTATTAGTGGAATCAAAACTTTCTGTAAGGGTTGTCTCACTTTTATATTATCTTTTTTACGCAACGATAATATTAGGGAAGAAATTTTTTGAGCATATCCCATTTGTTCCTCCAGTTCCTTATTGATCCAACTTTCACTAAATTCAGGAAACAAAGTTAAATGAACCGAAACTGATGCTTCTTTTCCACTCACTTTATTCAAATCCCGGTATAACATGTCTGCATAAAATGGTGCCACCGGACTCATTAGTTTAGCAATAGTACTTAAACAGGTATATAAAGTCTGATAAGCAGAGATTTTGTCGGTGCTGTACTCACCCTTCCAAAAACGGCGACGGCATAATCGTACATACCAGTTACTTAAATTTTCGCCAAGAAACTCTTGAATGGCTCTTGCAGCCGGTGTAGGATCATACATATTTAACTGCTTCTCTACTTTCTTAATTAAGGTATTCAGTAAAGATAAAATCCAGCGATCTATTTCAGGTCTTTGGTTTATGGGTATCTCTTCTTCCTTATAAGTAAAGCCATCTATATTAGCATACAGCGCAAAAAAAGAATAGGTATTGTATAAAGTACCAAAGAATTTACGCTGGCTTTCAGCCACACCCTCTAAGTCAAATTTTAGATTATCCCACGGATCACTATTGGTGAGCATATACCAGCGTGTGGCGTCGGCTCCATATTGATCGATCGTTTGAAATGGATCAACCACATTGCCTGTTCGCTTACTCATTTTGTTGCCTTTCTTATCAAGTACAAGGCCGTTTGCAATCACATTTTTATAACTTATACTGTCAAACAACAATACCGATAATGCATGTAGGGTAAAGAACCAACCTCTAGTCTGATCAACCCCTTCAGCAATAAAATCTGCCGGAAAATTTTTTCTGAAAACTTCTTCATTTTCAAAAGGCCAGTGCCATTGTGCATAAGGCATAGCTCCACTGTCAAACCAAACATCTATCAGATCTGCTTCTCTCTTCATTCGCTCTCCGGTAGAAGAAACCATAATTATATCGTCAACAAAAGGTTTATGCAGGTCGTTTATTACAAATCCGGGCTGCATAAATCCTGCGGAAATTGCTTTGTCTATTTCTAATTGCATTTCCGCAACCGAACCTATACATTTCTCTTCACTGCCATCATCGGTTCGCCAGATAGGCAAAGGTGTCCCCCAATAGCGCGAGCGCGAAAGATTCCAGTCAACAAGGTTCTCCAGCCAGTTGCCAAACCGTCCACTTCCAGTATGTTCAGGTTTCCAGTTAATTGTTTTATTAAGTTCAACCAAACGGTCTTTTACAGCGGTTGTTTTAATAAACCAACTCTCCAATGGATAATATAAGATGGGTTTGTCGGTGCGCCAGCAATGTGGGTATGTATGTTCGTATTTTTCTTTTTTAAAAAGTTTATTTTCGTGTTGTAATTTTAAAGTAATTCTCTCATCAACATTCAGGTATTGCAGTTTTGAAGTATCGTGTATTATTCCATTTAGTTTAACTTTTTGGCGTTCAAGTTCAACTGCCTTTTCTGAATCCGTTAAATATGCTTCTTTTACGTATTCTTCGCCATATAAAAATACACCATCCTGTACTTCCGGAAAAAATTTACCCCGCTTGTCAACCAAGGTTAAACTGCCAATTCCATTTAGTCTGGCTACCCTAAAGTCATCAGCCCCAAAACTGGGTGCAATATGTACTATTCCAGTTCCATCTTCGGTTGTAACAAAATCTCCGGCTATTACCTTAAAAGAATCGCCATCTTCAGGTATTACATAAGTTAGCAACTGCTCATACCGTGTTCCTACAAGATCATTCCCTAATATATTGCCCAGTAACTGATACGGAATTTTTTTATCGCCAGGCTTATATTCTTCAAAAGATAAATCCATATTTTCTGTTGCAAAATATTTCAACAACAAATCCTTTGCTAGTATTACCACAACAGGTAAATGAGAGTATGGGTTAATTGTTTTTACAACAACATAAGTTATTTTTGAACCAACAGCCAAAGCTGTGTTAGATGGGAGTGTCCAAGGTGTAGTTGTCCATGCTATAAAATAAATATTATCTTTTTTAGTCAGCCCCTTAAATGTTTCAAGCCATTGCGGATTTCCCGTTATCAGAAACTGTGCTACTACCGTATTATCCTTTACATCTTTATACGTTCCGGGCTGGTTCAACTCATGACTGCTTAAACCTGTTCCTGCCGCAGGGGAGTAAGGTTGTATAGTATATCCTTTGTATAAATATCCTTTATCATAAAGTTTTTTTAATAAACTCCACAAACTTTCTATATAGTTGTTTTCATAGGTAATATATGGATCACTCAAATCAACCCAATAGCCCATCCTGTTGGTAAGTTTATCCCATATATCAGTGTACTTCATTACAGCTTCCCTGCAGGCTTTGTTGTATTCGTCTACGGTTATATTTCCGGGTTTTCCAATGTCTTCTTTTGTTATTCCTAAAGTTTTTTCTACCTGTAATTCAACCGGCAATCCATGTGTATCCCAGCCTGCTTTACGTTTTACCTGAAAACCTTTAAGCGTATTGTACCGGCAAAAAATATCTTTTACTGCACGGGCCATTACATGATGTATGCCTGGCAATCCATTGGCACTTGGCGGCCCTTCATAAAATACATAGGAGGGTGCACCTTCCCGGCTGCTTATGCTTAGTTCAAAGATTTTATTTTCTGTCCAAAACTTCAAAACCTCCTCTTCAAATGCGGGGAAATCAAGTTTTTTATATTCGGTATATTTAGTCATGCTGCAATTTTTTACTTTCAAAGTAGGTTCAAACCAAACAAACTTGAAACCCATTTAAAGGGTGGCAAAAATAGGTTTTCACAGCTACAAATAAAAGCAGGTAAAAGAGCGTGCCAAACTTGGGCTTTGCGAACAAAAAATAATAAATTAAAGGCAATTAATAAAATGAACTAATTTATTGCTTACCATGAATGGCAATCGCACTGTCTCTCATGTGTTGAAACGTATATACTACTTATCTAATTGATATAATATTCTGCATTAACTTTACTTGAAGCTATTTTTTTTATTTAACGAAAGGAAACTTTCATATTTTTTGTATAAATTATTGTGAAGAAAACTATTTTGCCTAAAACAAAATAGTGTCTCGCTGGTTCTCTCGGGCATAAAAAGTGCGAAGTAGCAAAATAGGTTATTAATTTCACCCAATAAAACTTAGGAGAAAGGTAAAATAATGCTCCAAAATTTTATGTTCAACTTAAACATAATAAAACTGCCTGTATCAAAGTTACAAGACAACTTTAAAGAAGGCGAACTTTTTTTCTAAATAAATGGCTATGTAAAATTAGTCATCCGAAGGTTCAATATCTACCAGCGAAGTCTCCATTTCTTTTTTTGCATTTATGCTGTTTTCCAGCGATAGCAGCATGCTTGGCAACAATAGCATATTCATGAACATGCCAAATATTAATGATAAAGAGGTGAGTACACCCAACGCTACCGTACCACCAAAACTCGATGCCGCAAAAATAATGAAGCCCGCAAAAAGTACAACTGCTGTATAAATAATGCTCGGACCAGCTTCGGTTAAACTTTCGGGGATAGCAATTTTCATTTCCCAATTATTCTTTTTAAGGGAGTTGCGGTATTTGGCCAGGTAATGAATAGTAAAATCAACAACAATACCATAAGCAATGCTAAAAATAATAATCGTTGATGGCTTTAACCTGATGCCAAAAAAGCCCATAATTCCAAATGTCATTATTAAGGGAATAAGGTTTGGGATCAATGAAATGAGAACCATTCTCCAGCTAAAAAAAAGGAATGCCATCATGATAGAAATTATTACCAGTGCTGATAGCATACTTTGAATTAAATTGGTGATGAGGTAATCATTGCCCTTTAAAAAAATAGCACTGGTACCGGTTACTTTTACATCATATTTATCTTTTGGAAAAATGCTGTCAATTTTATATTGAACAGACTGCGTAAGCACCTTCATTTTCTGTGATCCAATATCTGCCATTTGTACACTTACACGGGCAATCCGGAAGGAACTATCCACCATAGATTTAAGCAACCCATTATTACTCTCCTGTTTGGGAAGATAACTTACTATCTCCGAAATGTCTACTACACTTGGTATTATATAATGGCGTTGGTCTCCATCATTCATACTTTGGTTAGCAAACTTTAAAACATCTACTACCGACATAGGCTTTGAGAACTCTGGATATTTATGCAGCTCTTTTTCCAGTTTATTTATTTTTTGAAGCGTTATATAATCTTTAACACCGTCTTTTCTTTTGGTATCTATTCTTATCTCAAATGGAAGCGTTCCTTTTAAATGCTTCTCAAAAAATTTAAGATCCATATATACTTTATCATCTTCAGGCAGATCATCAACTACATAACCCAGGTTTTTTACAAGTGTTGAACCGTAAACAGATAAACAAAGTAGAAGTAACGTAACTGCATAAATGGTTTTTCTTCTATTATAAACCAGGTAATTACAATAGGCCAGCACTTTGTTTAACCGCACACTGTTTAAATGTTTGGTATGCTCTTTTTTAGGAGGGGGCAAGTAACTATAAACCACCGGTATAAAAACCAGTGAAATAATATAAATAAGCATAATGATAATACCTGAAACTATGGAGAACTGATCTAACATAGCACTGCCTGAAAAGCTAAAAACTACAAAGCCTACTGCTGTTGTTACATTTGTTAAGAACAAGGCAAGGCCGTTCTTTGAAATAAGCCTGATAATGGCCATCATCTTATTACCATGCCGGCTAAATTCCTGGTGGTAAACATTAAGCAGATAGATGCAATTCTGCACACCTATAATTACCATTAACGGAGGTAAAATACCTGTTAAAATTGTTATCTTATAACCAAATATGGCCAGGCAACCCATGGTAGCAATTACTCCCATTATCACCACTAATAGCGAAAACACTACTGCACTTATAAAACGAAAAAATAGAAATATAAAAAGTGAAGTGATAAGGATAGATAATACAGTAAAAATTCTTATTTCATCAGCTACCTTCGAACTCATAATAGTTCGTACATACGGCAAGCCGGAGAAGTGCATTTCGCTCTGGTATTTTTTGCCAAATTCATTTGCCCTGGCTTCTATTGAGCGAACCAACGGAATTCGGTCCTTGCTATCTAATTGAGCCTTTTTTAGTGTTACTGCCACTAAGGTAACATTGCTTTCCGGATTATATAATAACCCTTCATAAAATTTTATTGTACTTAAAAAATTACGGAAGGAGTCAACCTCATGCTGCGTTTTAAATATGTGATCTAAGAGAGGTAAAACGGTAAGTTTTTGTAATGAATCATTTCTGATTAAGGTATAGGCTTTAGCAATAGAAACAACTTTTTCAACACCCTCTATATGTTCTATGTCTTTACTTAAGTTAAACCAGTCATTAAAAAAATCAAGTTCGAAAATCTTTTTACTTTGCACCCCGATTACCAGAATATTGCCATCTTCGCCAAATGTTTCTTTAAACTTTACATATTCAATATAATCAGGATCATCTGCCGGAACCATTTTGGCAAAGTCGTAAGTCATTTGTACCTTGGTTGCATAATAACCGAAAATGAGGGTTATTAAACCCATCGCAATCAAAACCCAGAAACGGTTTCGGATACAAAAAGTAGCAAGTTTGCTCCACATATAATTGCGAAAGTAAGAAAAAACATATTTTTTTCTGTTAAATTAGTGTCAGTTAATTCGGTTTGAGCCCAAAATTGCTGTCAAATCGCACTTTCCTCAAAACAAATATGCATAGCATATACGTTTGTTTAAGTGCATGTCGTTTATTTGTGGTTAGAAACATGAAGAAAAATCTGATTTTACTTTTTATTATAGGTTTGCAGTTAAATGCATTTGCTCAAACCAAATATGGAGGTTGGCGTGTGCATTTGCCTTATTTAAAAAATAATACGATTGCCGCAGTCGGAACTAAATTGTATTGTGGGTCTTTAAGTGGTCTGTTTACATTTCAAACAGATGATGCCAGTATTGAACGGCTTTCAAAAGTTAATGGCTTGTCTGATGTTGAAGTTACTTTAGTGCGCCATAACCCTGAAAAAAACTGTACTGTTATCATTTATCAGAATGCCAATATTGATATTATTGATCATAAAACAAATGCCATATATAATATTCCAGATATATTTATTAAAAATATTATTGGCTTAAAACGCATAAACCACCTAAGTTTCTTCGAAAATAAAGTTTACCTGGCCTGTAGTTTTGGTATAGTGGTTTTGGATATCGATAGAAAGCAAACCATTACGGATTATCAAAAACTCGGACCTGAAGGAACACAACTTGAATTTTTTTCGGTGAGTATTTTTAATAATTCAATTTATGGCTGCACACAAAAAGGAATTTTTACCGCTAGTTTGGATGCCAATAACCTGAATTTTTACGGAAATTGGAAAGTGATTAATCCTGCTAAAGCCACATTAAGTGAAGTTTTTAAGGGAGAATTGTATGTGGTTATAGATAGTGTTTTAAATACATTTGACGGAAGTACTAATATATGGACTCCCTTTTCTCCTAAAATGAATGTAAATTCAATGCAATTGGTGAATCAGAAATTAGTGCTTGTTTCTCCACAGCAGATCTTAATTAAAAATAGTGACGGTTCTTCTAAATCATTTGCAAAATATTCCTTCAGAAATGATGCTACCCTTGATGCACGCGGTTATTTGTCTATGGTTGATAATACTTATGGACTTACCATAGATAGGCCAGAAAGCAATAACACAGATTACTATTATCCAAACGGTCCAACCGCCAAAACATTTGGTAAAATGACTTTTGCCAATGGTAAACTTTGGGTAGCCGGGGGTTCTGTTAACGAACGCTGGGATCCATTAGTTTATAATAGTAGTAAATTTTATACCTATTCAAATAATACCTGGTTCAATTATACCAATGAAAATACACCCATAATTAATACGGCTTCAGATTTTATTGTTGTAAAAAAAAATCCAAAAGGTAACGATATGTATATTTCAAGTTTCGGAACCGGGGTTTTTGAAATTGAAAATGAGTTAGTGGTAAAAAAATTTGATGATAGTAACAGCTCTTTGCAACATCTCTCTGTAACCGACACTACTTATAAACCTCTGCTATCAGGTGGTATGGACTTTGATAACAATGGAAATTTGTGGGTTAGTAATTTTGGAGTAAATAAACCCATAAGTGTTAAAACACCTGCCAAATGGTATTCCTTTTATGTAGGAACCGGCGGTAACGAATTTGGCTGGCTTACCTGCGATGATTATAATAATAAATGGGTATTGAGTTTAAAAGATAAAGGGATATTAGTTTACAATGATAACGGTACAATTAGCAATTCAAATGATGATAGTTATAAATACTTGACCAAAGAAACCGGACAAGGAGCATTGCCCTCCAATTCGGTATTGTGCGTATCAAAAGATTTGAATGGTGAAATGTGGATTGGCACTACTCAAGGACTTACTATTTTAAGTAATCCGGGAAATATATTTAATACAAAAAATACCAGTTTCGATGCAAGACAAATTATTATTAAAGTAGGTTCTAATTACGAAATATTTTTGGGTAAAGAACAGATTAATTGCATAAAGGTTGATCCATCAAACCGCAAATGGATAGGCACCCCTAATGGAGCCTGGCTAGTATCTGAAGATGGTTATACCGTAATCAAAAATTTTACAATTTCAAATTCACCCTTATTATCAGCTAATGTAATTGAAATTGGCATAGATGAAACCTCCGGAGAAGTTTTTTTTGGTACCGAAAAAGGAATTATTTCTTACATGGGAGATGCCACAAATGGAAGTGCTTCTTTTGGACAGGTGGAGATTTTTCCCAATCCTGTGAGACCTGAATATACAGGACTGATCTCCTTAAGAGGTCTTGCCTTAAGTGCTACCGTAAAATTTACAGATATTGAAGGAAATATGGTTTATGAAACTTCTGCAAACGGTGGGTTTGCAACGTGGGATGGACGAAATTTTTCGGGAAGACGCGTAAGTACCGGTGTGTATTTGATTTTTTCTGCAAATAAAGACGGTAGTCAAACGCATGTTGGAAAATTACTGTTTATAAATTAATTTATTCCGCTAATTAATATGAATTTTTCTGCCCTCCCTAATGTTATAAAAAGCACATTGCCGAATTGCTTAAAGACTATTTTTATAAGCTTTTGTATGCTTCTTTTTACAGGATTTTATATCCCCGTATTTTTTGTTTACCCAACTCCGCAAAAAGAATATCAAGTCCCTAAATTACTTATTAAAATCAAGCCGCTTTTTAATGGTCTGCAACTTAAATTAAATGATGTGTATTATACCAATCTCATGGGTGATTCATTTATTGTTAAGGAGTTTAAATTTTACATTAGCTCACTAACATTCAGAAAAGAAAATAATGTAAAGTATGTTGAACCTAACAGTGTACATTTATTTGATGCAGAAGATTCTTCTACCTGGTCTTTTTATATTCCTGCTATAGAAAATGGGAACTATAAATTTATAGACATGTGTATAGGTTTAGACAGTGTTACTACCACTGCTGGTATATTAGATGGCGACCTTGATCCCTCAAAAGGAATGTACTGGGCTTGGAACACTGGTTATACCGCTGCTAAACTTGTTGGCCAGTCGTTCCGTTGTAATACCCTGCACCATTTGTTTGAGTTTCATATTGGGGGCTATTTAAGTCCATATAATTCATTGCGCAAAGTCACGCTGCTTTTATCAGGTATGCAAGTAAATAATTATAAGCAAAACACTATTGAAATGGAGGTAGATATTAACGCATGGTTTAACACACCCTTAACTATTGACCTCACTAAAACTAATAGCATCTTATTGCCTGGTAAAGAAGCAATGATGATGGCAGATAATTATGCAGATATGTTAAGCATATCAGTGATAAAATAGATTTTTATTACTAACTTAATGGCCAAATGAAGGTAAAAAAAATGTATGTTGTTTTGTTTGTTTTGCTCATAGCAATTGTTATTTTTTCATTTATTTCTCAGCCAGACATCAAATTTGTTATTCCCAAAGGTTGGCCAAAACCTGTTTATAATTTTAGAAAAAATAAGATTACTAAAGCTGGGTTTAATTTGGGCCGCACCTTATTTTTTGATCCTGTTTTATCAAAAGACAGCAGCATCTCCTGTGTGAGTTGCCATCTGCAGTTTTCTGGTTTTACACATGGTGATCATAGTTTAAGTCATGGCATAAACGGTATAAAAGGAATACGCAATTCAAGTACATTGTTTAACCTTGCCTGGAGTCCTTCGTTTATGTGGGATGGTGGTGTTAACAGGCTGGAAATGCAGCCACTAAATCCTATTACAAATCCTGTTGAAATGGGGAGTGATTTAAAGGATGTACTTAGCAAGCTGAACAATAGTGTGCGTTATCGAAAATTGTTTTACAGAGCTTATCAGGATAGTTTAATTACTACAAAAAATCTGCTCAGATCACTAACGCAGTTTACAGTTATGTTTCAGTCTTATAATGCAAAATATGATAAAGTGAAACGTAAGGAAATGAACATTACTTTTTCATTAGATGAGCAAAATGGTTACAAGTTGTTTAAGCAACATTGTGATGGCTGCCATACCGAACCATTATTTACTAACTATACATTTCAAAATAATGGTTTGCCGGTTGATACCGAATTAAATGATTATGGCAGAATGCGAATAACACAAAGCGCATTCGACTCTTTAAAGTTTAAAGTGCCATCCTTAAGAAATGTTTTTGTTTCAGGTCCCTACATGCATGATGGAAGGTTTAGAAGTTTGGATCAGGTGCTTGACCATTACACAAATGGTGTTCAATATAACGCCACACTTGCTTTGCAATTGAAAGAGAAAATTAGCTTAACAAAAAAAGAAAGACTTGAGCTAATCTGTTTTCTAAATTCATTAACGGATAAAGAATTTTTGTCGGACATAAAGTTCAGAAATTACCTTAATGATTAGCCTGTTTTTTTAAAAGTTAGCGTTTTAAGATGCTTTTTTTTTAATTAAAGTCATTCGTATTTATTGCAATTATTGCTTTAGGTTTCACTTCCTCTTTCAACCTATCATGTTAATATTTATAGGCAAGTTCTAGCTAAAATGATTTAACATTGCAGGAGCTGTAATTAGCTAACCTAAATTTTTTAATAATGACTAAAGGAACTTATTTTTTTTTATCGGCATGTATTATATTATCAAATTTGCTACATGCACAGGGGCCAGCTGTTACTTCGTGGGTAATTAACACCACGGGGCTAACTGGATATGCTGGTTTACCCGCCAATGTACAACAGGTGCAATATTCCACTAATAATGTTTATATCAGTTGTTCCTGTATTCCCGGTTACAGTATAGGACCGTGGTTGGGGAACCCCAATATTCCTGCAAATAAAAATTTTGTATTTAAAGTTACAAGATTACCGGTAAAGAACACAAGCACTTTAACTGCTGTTGGTTTAGGTCATGTGGGTGTATGGACAAATGGCGTTAGTATTGATAATGCCTGGGATGCACAGAGCTATAACAACCAAGGGGTGTGGCAAAGAAATGCATTAGTTTACGAAGGGTCAGGTTTTGATAACTGTTTGGGTCATCCGCAACAGGGTGGTGAATATCATCACCATGTAAATCCAAAATGTTTGTATGCAGACTCTGATAGTTCACACCACTCCCCTGTAATAGGTTTTATGTTTGATGGTTTTCCGGTGTATGGAGCCTATGCGTACGCAGATACAAACGGAACAGGTGCTATTAAAAGAATGAAGTCATCTTTTCGCAAACGTAGTATTACAACCCGCACTACTTTGCCAAATGGTTCTGCCGCAGCATCTGCCGGCCCCGATGTTAATGCAACTTATCCCATTGGTAATTTTTTGCAGGATTGGGAATACATTCCCGGCCTTGGCGATCTTGATGAACACAATGGTCGCTTTTGTAAAACACCCGCCTACCCAAATGGCACTTATGTTTATTTTGTAACCATAGATGAAAACCTTAAACCTGTTTATCCATTTGTTATAGGTGATACTTATTATGGAACTGTGCAGGCAGGTAACACCAATGGCCCTAATAGCGGGCATAATACGATAACAGAACCCGTAACAACTTATAATCCTTCAACAGGCATAAGTGTGTTGGAACCATTAGAATTAGAAATATATCCGAACCCCACTAATGATTATTTGTTTTTATATATCAGTCCGGTTGCTTCCAATAATTTTATTGTAACCATAATAGATGCCTTAGGCAAAACAGTGCTCGAACAAAATAATGTTCAGCCAACAATTAGTTATGCGCTTGATGTTTCTGCACTCAAAAAAGGAATCTATTTTGTACGCATAAAAAATGAGCAGTATGAAAAGAAAGAAAAGATTTTTATCAGATAAAAACTAAAGTCTATTTTAAAGAAACCTAAAACATATTCTCAACAAAATCCTTTAACTTAAATAGTAGTTGAAGGATTTTGTTTTTTTAAATGGCGCAAATAATACCAGTTGCTTATACTTTAGAGTGTTATTAAAATAGCAAACTCACTCTCCCTTATTTACCAAATTTTAAAGGTATTAGCATTTTTTATTTTGCCCTTGCTAACCAACTAATCTAATTTGCATTTTTGATTAAGAAACTTGAAGCACTTATGTTTGAAAACAAATTTGAAAAAGTTAAATTTACTATGAATAAACACACTATGAATGCTGCTGTTCTTGAACAGGTAAATACACCATACATTTTTAAAGAGGTTTACAAACCTATTCCCAAAGCCGGCGAAGTTTGCATAAGAATTTCTACAGCAGCATTAAACCATAGAGATGTTTGGATTCAGAAAGGCCAGTATGCAGGATTAAAATTTCCAATCATTTGTGGAAGCGATGGGTGCGGTATAATTGAAACGGTAGGGGATAACGCAGATAGTACCTGGATTAATAAAGAGGTAATTATTAACCCATCCTTAAACTGGGGTAATAACCCCCGTGTACAGGCAAAAGATTATACTATTCTGGGTCTGCCACAAAACGGAACGTTTGCCCAATATGTATGTGTACCTGTGCATTTGGTTCACCCTAAACCAGCCCATTTAACAGCGTTGCAGGCTGCTGCTTTTCCTTTGGCCGGCTTAACTGCTTATAGAGCATTATTTGGAAGAGCCAAGGCAATGTCTGGAGAAAATGTTTTAGTAACGGGTGCAGGAGGTGGTGTGGCACTATTTGCAACACAGTTTGCTTTAGCCGTTGGGTGCAATGTATATGTAACAAGTGGGAGTGATGAAAAACTGGAACGCGCTAAAAAGCTTGGAGTTAAAGGTGGAGCCAACTATAACCATACTGAATGGAATAAAAAATTAGCGAAAGAAAGTGATGGTTTTGATGTGATTATTGATGGTGCCGGCGGAGAGGGATTTGCCAGGCTGGTAGATCTTGCTAAACCGGGCGGACGAATAGCTGTTTATGGAGCTACTAATGGAATCTGGAATGCTGGAGTGCCTGCAAAAATTTTCTGGAAACAGCTTGATATCCTCGGCTCAACAATGGGCAATAATGTAGAGTTTGATGAAATGATTAGTTTTGTTTCTCAACATCATATAGAACCGGTAATAGATAAAGTTTTTTCCCTGAGCCAGGCCGATGAGGCCTCGGCATACATGGACAATGGTCATCAATTCGGCAAAATTTTATTGCAAATAGATTAATGTTCATACATAAATATCCCGATTTTCTTCTCTACTTAATCTATACACGTTGCTGCATTCTTCGCTATTTATAAACATTATAATCTCACATTAATCCCCCGTATATTCACTTTTTTATTATTTTGCGCTCAATAAACAATAAATGAAAGTAACAGAACACATTAAGAACGCTAAAGATACCTTGTTCTCTATAGAAATACTGCCCCCTCTTAAAGGTAAAGATATTAATTCTATTTACCATGGTCTTGATCCGTTAATGGAATTTAAACCTGCATTTATTGATGTTACTTATCACCGGGAAGAATTTATGTTACGCAAGCGCAAAGATGGTGGATTCGATAAAATTTATACACGCAAGCGACCGGGCACTGTGGCAATATGTGCGGCACTAATGAATAAATATAGGATAGATACAGTGCCCCATTTAATTTGCGGAGGTTTTAGTAAAGAAGAAACTGAAAATGCACTCATAGACCTGCATTTTTTAGGGATAGATAATGTATTGGTACTGCGTGGTGATAATATAAAAAATGAATCTGGTTTTGTGCCTGAACCTGATGGTAATAAAACTTCCTTGGAATTGTTAGAACAAGTTATTGCCATGAATCAGGGAAGATATTTGGATGAAGAATTGGAGAATGCTTCTAATTCTGATTTTTGTGCAGGCGTGGCCGCATACCCCGAAAAACATTTTGAAGCCCCTAACATGACCAATGATCTAAAATGGTTAAAACAAAAGGTTGATGCGGGTGCTGAGTATATTGTTACTCAAATGTTTTTTAATAATAAAAAGTATTTCGACTTTGTAGAAACCTGCAAAAATATTGGCATTTTTATCCCTATTATTCCGGGGATTAAACCTATTACAACAAGAAAACAACTTGCCGTATTACCTAAAGTATTTCATATAGATATGCCCGAAGATCTGGTAACTGCGGTAGAAGCATGTAAAGATGATAAAGCCGTTAAACAGGCAGGCATCGAATGGGCTATACAGCAGTCTAAAGAACTGAGAGCTGCAAATGTTCCTGTATTGCACTATTATACAATGGGTGTAAGTGAAGTTACCAAAGCTATTGCAAGTAAGGTGTTTTAATCCCAAAACTTTGCCCTAAATAAAAATTGTTTATGTTTACGTTTATTCATAAATTTTTATAGGATGAGCCAATTGTATAAAAACTAATGTTATAAAAATAAAGTATTAGAAACCTTTAACCTTTAACGAAAGCAAATAAAAATCCCTTTTAAAAAAGTTATTTTCGCAGCTATGAGTTTTGAAATACAACCTTGGATGGGCCGCACCGAATTATTACTCGGTAAGGAAAAATTGCACACACTAATAAATTCAAATGTACTGGTAGTTGGCCTTGGTGGCGTTGGAGGGATAGCTGCAGAAATGATAGCACGCAGTGGCGTTGGACGCATGACAATTGTAGATGCTGATACCGTTGATCCTACAAATAGAAACAGGCAAATACCCGCATTAAAAAGCACCGAAGGTTTAGGAAAGGCAGAAGTACTTGCCAAACGTATTCTGGATATTAATCCTGATATTCAACTTAACATTATTCCTGAATATTTTCGTAACCAGATTACACATGATGTGCTGGATCAGAATAAATTTGATTATGCTTTGGATTGTATTGATACTTTAGCCCCCAAAGTTTTTTTCCTTAAAGCTTGCATTGATAGAAATATTGCTGTAGTAAGCAGTATGGGTGCAGGCTCTAAGGTTGATCCTACACAGGTTAAAGTAGCAGATATTTCTGAAACATATAATTGCAAACTGGCCAGATATACCAGAAAATATTTGCATAAGCTGGGAATTTATAAAGGGATCAAATCAGTGTTTTCTGCCGAAGAACGTTTTGCTAATGCCGGTTTAATGATGATGGATGCACCTAACAAAAAATCTGGTGTGGGTACTATAAGTTATATGCCTGCAATATTCGGTTGCACAGTTGCGTCTGTGGCTATCAGAGATTTATATATTCGCAAAATCTGAGCTCATCTACCAGTTAATAATACTTGCTTTACTAACATCATAGGCATTCTGTCCCGGTGCAAACCCACATCCGGAAGGTTCACAAACAAGATATTTTTGATTCTTATAAATAAAATTATAACTTGTTTTATGGTTATAAGCTACTGCTACATTTAAATGATTTTTGTAATAATAAAGCAAGGCTACAGACGGTACTCTAAGTACTTCTTTTGACAGGTATGCAAACAAAATTGATTTATCTTCACAATCAGAATATCGGTTTGCCAGAACCTCCTCCGGAAAAGAAAATTTCTCTTTCCCCAAAGTTTCAGCATCATTCTTATATGTAAAAGTTTCTTGTGTAAACTTCAATATAAAATCAATTGCTTTGGTCTGATCCATATTTGATACCGCTTCTTTTAAAGCATTTATTAATCCATTTTTAGAATGGTCAGATAACTGATAATTCAAATACACTTCACTAAATTCAACATCGGGTAATTCACGGTAATATTCTACCAGCGACTGGTTTACATTTCCTTTAAAATAGTAATCAAAATCTTCAAATTCAAAATGAAAACTATACTTTGTTTTTTTTGCATTATAATAAGGGGCTCTGTGTTCGTTCATTAAAAAAGCCCTCCCCGTATTCACAACCTCTTCATATAAATTCTCGGCTTTTGGTTTAACCTGCTGACTAAAAGTTAAATCGGTATAAGTTAATTTTAGATGATCTACATATATTGCGTTAAGTACTTTAAAGCCCAACTTACCATAAACTGTAAGAGTTGTTTGCGTGTATCCCAGCAGAACTGCATAACCTTTGTGTTTTAATATGGCATATTTAAACAAGCAAACCTTATTGGCATCATTATATATAGCATTACATATCTTATCGGTAAATAGTATATAAGCCATATCATCCATACCAAAAGCTGTAGAATAGTAATCCATTTGTTCAGTCAGCTTTCTTACTATTTCTGTGTTTAACAAATCATTATTCTGCTTTAGTGTGGCTAATCCAATATTCTGATCTAATAAAAGGGGAGGAGCTTCAAACTTGAAGTTTGTATTATGGCCATATAGCTCTACGCAGTAATTTGATTTCTGAATCTGTTCTGCATGCAAAACCGGCATAAAACATATAAAAAGTACAAACCAAACAAAAAATATAGTACTTGAGTACCAAATATATTTAGTTGAATTATGCATAGTTTTACAAAATTAACAATTTTGAAACAATTATTTAACATTTAGTTAACATTGGCAATAAATTCTGGTACTCTTCACATAATTTTCTTTATTTGAACTATAAACTTTGATATCTGCTTTTGCCTGCTATTTTTGTAGATAGTTAAAAATTAAAAATGAGAATAATTCAATTTCGTGAAGCCCTGCGTGAAGCCCTGAGTGAGGAAATGCGTTTAGATGAAAAGGTGTTTTTGATGGGTGAAGAGGTGGCCGTATATAATGGGGCCTATAAAGTAAGTCAGGGAATGCTCGAAGAATTTGGCTCTAAAAGAATTATTGATACTCCTATTGCTGAACTTGGTTTTGCAGGCATTGGTGTTGGTGCTGCTATGAATGGTTTGAGACCAGTAATTGAATTTATGACCTTTAATTTTTCACTGGTTGCCATAGACCAGATTATTAACGCTGCTGCCAAAATGTATCAGATGAGTGGTGGTCAGTTTAATATTCCTATGGTATTCAGAGGTCCAACGGGGAGTGCAGGGCAGCTTGGTGCTCAACATAGCCAGGCATTTGAAAGTTGGTATGCAAACTGCCCCGGCTTAAAAGTTGTGGTAGCTTCTAATCCGTATAATGCTAAAGGCTTGTTAAAAACTGCTATAAGAGATAACGACCCCGTTATTTTTATGGAAAGCGAGCAGATGTATGGAGATAAAGGGGAAGTGCCGGAAGAAGAATATTTACTACCTATTGGGAAAGCATATATTGCCAGAGAAGGTTCAGATGTTACTATTGTATCTTTTGGTAAAATAATGAAAGTTGCTCTTGCAACAGCAGATGAACTAGCCAAAGAAAATATCAACTGCGAGGTAATTGATTTGTTAACGGTTCGCCCTATAGATTATGAAACAGTAATTAACAGCGTTAAGAAAACTAACCGTTTGGTTATTGTTGAAGAAGCCTGGCCACTCGCTTCTATATCTACCGAAATTACATACATGGTACAGAAGAATGCTTTTGATTACTTAGATGCTCCAATTCGCAGAATATGTACGCAAGATACACCTTTAGGTTATGCACCTCCTTTTGTACAGGAGTTTTTGCCAAATATAGAGCGCACTGTAAAGGCTATTAAAGAAGTAATGTACCGTTAAAGAACCCTATCGGGTAGTGCCATCTAAAGTTTAAATTTGCCTCTTTTAAATTTGGGTTTTAATTAAACATTCACTGCTCGGTAACGGGATGAAATTTTTATTCTATCGGAAATTTACGAATGCGCTTAAGTGGTCCGCTGCAATAACTTTCATGACATTTAATACAGCCATTAATCATCAGGTTATAATACTTTTTTTGTTCTTTTCGATGCTTAAAAACATCCGTATAAGCGATTTTAAAAAGCCGTGCATTTTCAAAAAATTGGGGTTCCAGTACTTTGGGATCAGTTGGTTCAACCAAATAAAAATGTACAAACGGATAACGCTCTGAAGTTAAACTTTCGCCTCGCAATAACTGGTGTCGCATACTATCTGCATTTGCCGCAAGTATGCGCATCATTAGGGCCATTGGTTTAGAGTTATTGGGGTCTTTTATAAGTTTAGAACATGCATGCAACGAATCTTTTTGAGAAAGAATTTTAAGGCTATCCTGTTCTATCTTATCGCTTCTTGTTTTAGAATCATTATTTATCGAACAGGCATTCCAGATCACTAATATCAGGATACAGAAAAAAATGGTAATAATATTGTTTTTCATAAGTTATAAAAAAACTGCTCTTCATATTTTATACAAAGAGCAGTTTAATAAGAGTGAGATAAATTATTTTACAATTACGCCACTTGCTTCAAATACTAGTTCTGTTTTTGGTTGTTTAATAGCAGCAACTTCTTCTTTAGTTTTATTTCCATCTCTGGCATATTCCTGTTGATCAGCAATACTGGTTTCTTCTATTTTAGCGATACCTTCTACAATCACAGACCTACCTGCGGCATCTGTAGGAATGAAAAAAGCATAATCTTTAAAAGTAACATGAATAGCTTCTCCATCAGGATTTCTGAGTTTCATCCAGCAACCTTTTTTCTGGCAAACCGCTTCAATTTCACCTCTGAGTTTTACCTTCAATTCTTTGTTATTTCCCATGTGAGCTTTTAAATCGGCTATAGAAACAACACTATCTTCGTTTACTTTCTCTCCATAATACTGAACAGATTCAATTGCGTTGGTTTTGTCTGCTGGAACAGTTTGCAACGAATCAGATGACGGCGTGTGGCTATTGTTACTATTTCCGCACGAATAAAGGAACGCCATAAGACTGGCAAAAACAATTATTTTTTTCATTTGAATGCTTTTTAAATTAATAATCAAAAATACAAATTATTCAAACTATTTCATTTATTTTTATAAAATGTTAAGAATTCTGTTGTTGCTTTTCATTTGTAATGCTGTTAATGCTCAAGTTACTTCCTCCGGTCCTGATCCGTTTTACCTTGTGTATTTTAAAGATAAAGCACTACATAATTCTATAGACTCCATGCCACCTTTATCTTCCAGAAGCCTGGAGAGAAGAGTTAAACAATGCATTGCTCTAAGTGAATCAGATTACCCTGTTTCGGGTAAGTATGTTAAGAAGATTATTCAATGTGAAATTAAGATTATGGCAGAAAGCAGGTGGTTAAATGCAGTTGTAATAAATGCTACAGTTGTGCAGCTTTCTGAACTTTTAATTTTGCCATTTGTGAAAAATATTTATCCCTTAGTAAATCACGGGTGTAAAAATGCAGAAGTAAGAAGCATACCTGATATGGGTTTATATTCAAGCGATGAGCAAATAAAAATGCTTGGACTTCATCACATGCATGCAAGTGGATTTACGGGTAAAGGTAAATTAATCGCCGTGTTTGATAATGGGTTCAGCAATGTAAATAAACTAAATGCTTATCAAATTATTTTTAAAGAAAAACGCATGGTTGCAACCCGAAATTTTGTGAACCCCGGTTTAAGTGTTTTTGAAACAGGCAGTGATGGAGAACATGGCGCTAGAGTATTTTCTTTATTAGCAGCTCTCATGCCTCCAAATTTTATAGGTGCTGCCTATGATGCTTCTTTTGCCTTGGCTGTAAGTGAAGATGTATCAAAGGAGGGATTACTGGAAGAAATTAACTGGTTACTTGCTGCTGAATGGGCAGACAGTTTAGGGGCAGATATTATAAGTTCCTCTCTAGGATATGCTACAAAATTCACTTATGGTTCAGACCATACCTATGCTGAAATGGATGGTAAAACCACAATCGTAAGTAAGGCGGCTACCTTTGCTGCATCAAAAGGAATTTTGGTAGTAAATGCTGCCGGCAATGATGGTAGCAACCCATGGATGTATATAAGTGCACCTGCAGATGCAGACAGTTGTTTAGCTGTGGGTGCAGTAAATGTAAATGGAATATATGCAGGTTTCAGCAGTATAGGGCCAACATTTGATGAAAGAGTAAAACCTGATATTGCTGCAATGGGTGCAGGCACAGTAACGCTTTCTCCCGCTGGTTATTTAAGGCCGGGTAACGGTACTTCTTTCGCTTGCCCTTTAATTGCCGGGTTTGCTGCTTGTTTATGGCAAACCAATAATAGTGTGCGTAATATGGAGCTTTTTAATATTATTAAAGAAAGTGGTAATAATGCAATATATCCCGATTTCCATACTGGATGGGGCATTCCATCGGCTGTTATAGCCTATAAAAATTTAAATAAAACAGATCTTCCCCAATCTTTGCCGGTGTTAGATAATATATTAACCATTATTCCTAATCCGGTAAGTCAGAACTTTTTAATTCGTTTTTATTTCATGGGTGAACCTACAAATGGTGAAATAATTTTTTACAATGGATTGGCGGAGCAGATTGAAAAACATACGGTGAAATTGCATACCGGAAATAATTATTTTAGCTTTTCCAGGCATGATTTACAATTGGTTAAAGGCCTTTATATGGTTCAGTTAATCGGTGTTAATCAGCCATTGTCTATTAAAAATAAAATTTTGGTTCAAGATTAGGCTTGACCTCAATTAAAAAAAACTATATTTGCATCGTCACTATGGAGCCGTGGCCGAGCGGCTAGGCAAAGCTCTGCAAAAGCTTCTACAGCAGTTCGAATCTGCTCGGCTCCTCATAAAATCCCTGCTTTGTTAATCAAAGAGGGATTTTTTATTTATAGTTATTTTCAATTTGATGTGTCAAACATTTTAAAAGTCTCATATTTAATTTATGCGTTAAGCTTAAAAAAATAAAAATAATTCAAAATTTAATTGCGTTCTTCCAAAATTGTTAAAAGTCTTTATAAACTAAAGTCTTGTAAAATTATTAAAATGATACCGTTGCCAAACTTTATTGTTTTTAACTATGCATGCATAATATGTGCCTATATCAATAATTCCGTTTCAATATTATAAATTGCCTTTAATTTAGTATTTTCATATAATAATTTTTTCATGCAAACTAATTTTACAGAGAAGGGTTACCAGTTTGAATGGATTGATGTTTTTAATGTTTCAGAAATGGATTTAAAATCACTGGCCGTTAAGTATAAATTACCACAAGCTGCCGTTACAGATTGCCTGCAGCCGGAACATCTTCCAAAATTTGAAGTTTTTGACGATTACAATTTTATTATTATTCGCTATTACGATCCGGGTTGTAAGGCCGATGCAGCAAATTTTCAAGAACTCTCCCGGAAAATAGCTATTTTTTTTAATAAGAATTTTCTATTAACTATTCACCGCAGTCAGGCTCCTGTTATTGAACATGTAGGGAATAAATATGCCAATGATTTAAATGTGAAAAGCCCTTTTGATATAGTTTGTAAATTAATTAAAAATGTATTGGAGACATATGACAAGCCGCTATTAATTATAGATAAAGAGATAGATTTTTATGAATCAAAAGTGTTTTTAAAAAAGAAGGTTCCTAATATTTTAAAAAACCTGTATATCATTAAGCGTAGAACTTACCTTATCAAAAGATTAAATGTTTTAAGTAAATCTATCGTAGATTCTTTACAACAGACACAGAAGAAAAATTCGTTTTATCAGGATATGAGAGATTACTATATTCATATAGAAATATTTACGGATGCCATGCATGACAGTATTGCGAGTTTACTAAATCTGTATATATCCCTTTCGTCACAAAAAACGAATGAAGTAATGAGAGTTTTAACTGTATTTTCTGCTTTCTTTTTGCCCTTAACTTTTATTGTGGGTATATATGGTATGAATTTTCAATTTATGCCTGAATTGAATATGAAATATGGCTATCCGGCTATAATGTTAAGCATGGCTGTTGTTACTTTTATAATTTTCCAATGGTTTAAACGCAAAGGCTGGTTATAAGGTTAACGCTAACTTTAACGCTAATTCCTGTAGGTTTTTTACTACGTTTTCATTTAATGGAATTCCATTCTTTTCCCTTTCAATTGTCATTCTGTATTCAGGTTCACCAGGAATTAAAACTTCTTGTTGTGGGTCGGTTCTTTGGGCATCTTTAAACCTTAAAATCCATTGATCCATATGTTTTTTAAAATTATCTGCAGGCCTGAAGGCATCAATTCTCATGGCACCTATAAAATGGCCAATCCCTTTACCCGGAAGATTATCCAAAGGTGCAAGAAATGAAACAAAAGGTGGCACCCATGGGCCATAATTTGCTCCCGATAAAACAGCACTCAAAATGTCAACTGCAGCACCTAAACCATATCCTTTATGGCCGCCCAGAGGTAATAATGAACCGCCTTTTTTTAATTCATCTGCATCCGTACTGCCTCTTCCGTCGGTTGTCTGAACCCAGCCATCGGGTACAGGTTTTTGTAATCGTGACGAAATTTCTAATTTGCCGTTTGCTGCATTTGAAGTAGCCATATCAATTATAAATGGTTGCTGATTTTTAGCAGGCACTGCAATACACACAGGATTGGTTCCTAACATACGCTCTTTAGAATACGTTGGTGCCACTAATGGACTAGCATTAGTCATACAAATGCCAATCATATCATGTGGTAACGCTAACATAGCATGGAAAGCCGCAATCCCAAAATGACTGGAATTCTGAACTGCCACCCAACCGGTTCCTACCTGAGTTGCTTTTTCTATAGCAAGTTCCATCGCTCCGGGAGCAATTATTAGACCAAGTCCTTCATCGGCATCCAGTGTTGCAGTAGAGGGGGTCTGGTGAAGTATTTTGGGTTGGGCTTTCATATTAATCCTCCCGCTCTCCCATAATCGCACATAGCCGCTTAAACGGGCTACACCGTGCGAATCTATACCCCGCAAATCTGCTGCTAACAATACATCAGCAGCCAGTATTGAATCGGCCGGGTTCAAACCACATTTTTTAAATACGGCTTGTGTAAAAAGATGGAGTTGGACTTTTGTGAAAATTATTGGTGCCATTGTATAATTTTTTTATAGCCGGGTAAAAGTGCATCAGGCAGAAATAAAGCATGCCTGTTAAAATGAGCTGTAAATTTTATTTGCTATCAATGATTAATGGACTATTGCCTTTACCAAGAATGATTATTTTAGCATTTGGAGATTTAGCCAGTTCCAGGTTTGCTTTAATGGCTTCATACTGCAATTGTTTATCACCTAAGCCGCTTGAAATAATATGCTGATAATCTGCAATACCTTGCGCTTCCACGCGTTTACGTTCAGCTTCCTGCTTTTCTTTTTGCAGTACAAATTGCATTTTCTGTGCTTCTTGTTCCGCATTAATTTTAGATTCTATACTTGCTTTTACAGAAGCAGGCAAAGTTATGTTTCGAACCAACAACTGTTCCAGAATCAGACCACGTTTTTTAAAATCACCTTCAATACTGTTATAAATGCGTGTTTGAAATTCATCGCGTTTTGTTGAATATAAAGCAACTGCATCATAATAAACAGCATTATCACGTATTTTGGTACGCGTAATCGGACGAACAATCTTATCTTTAAAATCAAGACCAACCTCTCTTAAAAGTTTCGGAGCTTCATTATTAATTACCCTGTATAAAACCGTCAGATCAATAGTTACTTCAAGACCATCGGCTGTTAAAACCCGTATGGCATCATCACCCTCCTTTTCTCCTTCATCATGCACACCGCTCATGGTATAATTTTGTGTTTTTGTATCTATTTCCTTTACATCAACCAAAGGGTTTACAAAATTTAAACCGCTTTCAAGCACGTCTTCCTGCACTTTACCGAACAGGCTTTTAACTCCCACATGACCCGCATCAATTTGTTTAAAACAAGAGCTTGAAATACCTGCCACAATCATTATAAATCCAGCAATTCTTACTGTATTGGCAAACTTATAAGTCTGTGGATTTTTACTCATTGCCATTGCAGCTGCAAAGGCAGCTATTCCAAAAATTATAAAGATCATATTAAATAAAATTTGCAGTAAAGGTATTCGAATTTTTGAACGGTAATTAAAAAATAACAATTATAAGTTTGAACCATTCCTCAAAACAACTTTTTTTTAACTTTCATTGAATAATTTCAACTGCTTTTTTTTGTTTAACCGGCTGTATGAAAAGTTTTACGCATACCGGTTTGTAGCAGTTCAGGTAACCATTAACTAATTTGTTTAAAGTAAGAGGAAGAAGGCACATAGAAATTCTATTGCCATATGGATGAAAAAAAGGTAGTTATTAGGTTGAGAATAGTTACTTGTTTTCTATTTTCTTCCGCCGAGTAACCGTAATAAAAACAGGAATAAGTTAATGAAATCGAGATAGAGGGTTAATGCACCAAGGATAGATGCTTTATGAACCTGGTCTGATTCAAGTTCATTGGCCATGTTTTTTATTTTCTGGGTATCATAAGCCGTTAAGCCTACAAATACCATTACACCTATATAGGTTATGATATAACTTAAGGTTTCACTTTTCATAAAGAAGTTTGCCAACGATGCAAAAATAATTCCTATCAAACCCATTATCATTAAACTGCCGAAATTACTCAAGTCTTTTTTTGTAAAATACCCTGCAACACTCATTACACCAAAAGTACCGGCTGTAACAAAAAAAGTTAGCGCAACAGAACTTGATGTATAAATTAATAATATAACAGAAAGGGTTAAACCATTTAAACATGAATATAGCAAAAATAAAAGAGTAGCGATGCCATTGCTAAGTGTTAAAATCCTTGAACTGATATACCAGACTAAGCCCAATTCAGCTATAAGAATACTCCAGAATATGATCCGGCTACTGAAGATAGTTTCTATAACAGATGGAGTTGCAGCGGTAACAAATGCGGTAATACCGGTTACCAAAAGAGCCAAAGTCATCCACGAATAAACTCCGGTTATAAATGAAGCTGCTGTTACACCCGATTCTGTTTGAATGCTTGTTTGTGTGTTTAACATTTGTAAAGAGTTTAAATTTTAGCGTTAAAAAATTCAGGAGTCAAATATAGAAAATATTTGTTCAAGACAAAACCGGAATTTATAGTCAGCTTAGACTTTATTTCTTTACTATGAAACGCTTTCGTTGTATTTTATCGCCGGCTGATATTTCAATATTATATATGCCTTCACTCAAAAAATTAATGAATAACGTTGACAAACCGGAAGCCGAAGTACCCTTCATTAAGATCTGACCTGCCGTATTAAATATCTGATATGTATAGGGCATATTTAGATTTGGTTGTATATTTATCTCGTTTGTGGCCGGGTTAGGATAAACCATAAAACTATAAGGTTTAATGCTTTCCTCTATTCCATCCGTTTCCCTGTATTCGCAAGGTAAGGAGGAAAAGTTATAAGAAATTTTATTATCAGTATAACATCTTAAAGGTCCGTCATGTTCAGGAATTGCATAAATGTATTGAGGTAAAAATAAGTTTGGGGAACCAATTAACTCAATATAACTTCCACCATAGGTCCAGGGCCCCAGGCTCCTGTTCCATACTTTTTGCAGCGTGTCTGAACCAACAATAAAGGAGGTGGTAGAATCAACAACTACCTTCCAGGTAATATTTTTCGGGTCTGATGGAATTACCGGAGCATGAAAAGTAAGCGTGTCACCCTTGGCCACATTAAAAATATAAAGTGGAAAAAATGAGTTGTAAATATCGTTGTAATAATAAACCGTATCTTTTATCTGAAAAACATACATAGGTGGAAGATAAATTGTATTCCTATGATATGTGTAATAGGTAATAGAAATTTTCTGCATTGTCTGTCCCCAAATTGTTGTATCCATTTGCGATTCGTACAGGTAATATTCAGACCTTGTAGGTGCCGTACCATTGCCACTGGCACTGTAATGCCATTTTGCACCAACAGGCGCAAATTTTTGAGAATAGCATACTTTGTTAAAAGTAATAACAAGTAGTAAAAAAAATAGTTGTTTCATGTAAAATTGCAATGTTTTGAGAATAATAAATTAAAGGGATATATATTTATTGCTTTAAAATTTTTGAACTTGCCAGCAATTTGTTGTTTTTTATCAGCATTACAAAATAGAATCCGAAAGGAAGGTTAGATACATCTAAATCAAAATTATTTTCAACCAAACTTACTTTTATAAGTTCCTTGCCACACCCATCAATAATAAGCAACGAGCAATCCAACGCATTTAAGGATGGGTGAAGTTTGCACTTTAATAAATCAGCAACAGGATTAGGCCAACACTGCAGATAGTCTAATTTCAGTTTAGAAATCTCCTGTACATAATTTGTTAATTGGCAACCAGGTGTTACACATCCTAAGCTATCTGTAACAATTAGCCAGGCATCAGCAATGCCAGACTTTCGCGTGGTATCAGTGCCCACACCTGTTATTACAAAGCCATTGTTTAACCCTTTAGCGATACCAAAAAACAATGATTTATAATAGCTTGTGTAATATTCCCGCTGCCAGATTACATTACCTGCTGTATCTGCTTTTATAATTTTGCCAAATGTAATGCTGTCTTTCTTATCATTACCGGCAGCTACAAAAGTATTATCATCTAATACTACCAGATTATAAGCTCCATATTCAAGAGGAATACTTCGCTCACTGCTAATTTTACCTAAGGTATCCATCAGGTAAAAAATGGTACTATTGCCAACCCGGAATCGTTTGTACCCGTCAATTAAAAAGCAATTGTTATTTACTTTATGTATACCCGTCATATACTTCAAATTATTTAATGGATCTCTGTATTTTTTCTCAAACAACACATTTCCTGCTGTATCAGTAATCATATACCAGGGTTTTCGGTCCAATATATCATCCTTGGAATAGTAGTAGGAATGCAAACCTGTCATCAATAACCTGTTTACACCTATTAATTCCATTCTCATTGGTTCTACATCATCATCAAAAATTTTATAGAATAATCTCTGCCCGGTACTATCATATTTAGCAAGAAAAAATAATGGCCCTGCAGAAGGGGTTGGAGTTCCATATGTATAGTAATAATTGTTATATTTAATTACTGAGTTAATTATATTAGTATCGCTCTGCACCATTAATTTATTGAACCATAAACTATCTCCATTGCTAGAAACCGCACCAATATAATGTTCAAAAACGCGTGTATGAAATGGAGTAATTCCCATGTAAGATATTTGAACATATCTATTATCGGTTTTCTGGTCGTGGTTTGTAATTTCTACAGCTGCGGCAGAGACATAAGGATGATAAAAAAGGTGTGCATCATTATTGAGAACATTTCCATTCCTGTCAATTTTCAGAAACCGGATTCCATTTGTCCAGTAAGAAGAATCATACCTGGAGGCATCTCCGCTTGAACCTTCGAAAACCAGATAGGTGCTATCAGACAAATTTATTTTGGGATCCGAATAAGCTTCATTCTGTTGTCGGTTATTATACATTTTATTAAAAGTATTACCCTGAGCATAAATTTCTTTTGCCACAATAATCAGTATTATACAAAACAGAAAATATTTCCTTTTATTTAACATATATTAGTTTTTCACTATAAGTACGTCCATCGGTTAAAATTATTTTCACAAAATAAATCCCGTTTCTAACTGCCTGCAAATAGACAACTTTATTTTTATGATCTTTATCAAAACGGCTTTCCATAACTTCATTTCCTTCAATATCAATTATTTTCATCAATGTGCCTTTTCCTATATTCAATGAGTTAGAAAGTGTGATGTTTATTTTTCCGTCTGTAGGGTTTGGAAATACGGTGAACATAGAAGTAGTCTCCTTGTTTAGCTCATATATCGCCATTGCTCTTTTTCCCATCTCGGATGTAGGATGGCTAAACGGATCACGGTAACGAACTTCTTTATAAACCATGTCGAGGATACCATTAGCTGAGGGACTTGCAAAGAGTGTGGTATCGGTTGCTATTTCAATAATCCTATTACGGTTATTAGCAAGATAAGTACTATCCGCTAAACCTTTTAATACATCATAATTAAATAATACTACATCTTTAAATGCTTTTTCTTCAGTATTACTATTGCTGAATTTACCACCTTCAGAACTTATCTTACTTATATTATTGGTACTACAATAAAGTGGGAACAATATGTATTTATTTTCTTCGTCAACCTGGTTTTCAAAAAAGGTTATTAGCTTATTAAGGTGATAATTATTTGTATTGTTTATCGTGTCTTCAACATGCTGATAAAGCATACTGTCCATATATACCGTTCTTGCTTCATAATAATTGTTCCTCACTGTATTAATCTCACTTTCCAATACCATTCTTTGATTGATATTACTTTGTGCTTCGGTTACCGTTTGCATGGCATTGTTATCACTCTGTAATTGCGAATTGTTTAATGCAGCCTGATATAAGATTGCAGACAAAGCAGAGTTTAACGATAAAATATCGGCTATCTGAGTGCTGTTTAAATAACTGCCATAATTTAATACTGCCGTTAAAATAGCATCACTTAAATATGGACTTTTTAACACAAGTGAATTATACACATCCGTTGCGGTACTGCTATTCCCTAATATAACAGATTGCTCCAAAGCGTTACTTGTACCATTAGCTAATAATTGCTTTTTTAGTTTAAGTTGTTCAAATAATCCCGGCAATTTTCCACCGTCACCTAAAACTTCACTTCCTGGACCTGTTTCCGTTGGGGCATCTCTTTTAACACAATCTACTTTGCCAATAGCTCCTGACTGGCAATATCTTATTAAATTAACAGTAATTGAAGGCACAATATAAGAGACAATCGTGGGTGGATTGGGATCATCTATATAATTGGTAAGCAAATAATCAAATGAATTACCGGTACTATTAAAATTGCATACATCTCCATACACATAAGGATTATTAAAGTTATTCAATCGGTCCTTTCTGTTATCGGCTGCATTACAATCACCAAAATCAGGATTTATGCCATAAACGGCAACAGCATCAAAATGTTTATAATAGGTGTTACACCGAACTGCGGTATTGCTGTTATCCACTTCAAACTGACTTGAGACCATGCCGAAATTTAAATTGTTGTAAGAATATATGGATGCCAGTTTACCTGGGTTAGCGGTATTGTTAACTACACTACCTACCATGTTCTTTTCAAGATGACAACGGGAAATTCCATTAGGATAATAACTGTTTGTTTGGAAAGTGTTATTCTCACTTATAATCAAACCGATATTATTATAAGCTGAGATCCCAACCTGCTTATAATATAAAGAGCAGGGATCAGATTCATTCATAAATAAGTCAAATCTGTTTCTGTATATTTTAGATATTAAACCCCCATTTAACTTTATACCCGCACCACAAGTCTTAAACTGAATATTATTCACAATAATATTATCATTGGCCGAAATGCTAACGTGATAAATACCTTTATCAAGCCATTTAAAGGTTCCGATAGTTTGTCGTTTAGGTGGAAAAGTGATTGCCTTATCATCCTGCACAGTTAATGAACTGTTATAGCTATTAACTCCTATGGCTTGTCTGTCATAAGTTGTCGGCAGCATTAAAAAACCATTCATATCATCTCCTCTAAAATCGCAACCGTTAATTTTAAGTCCCTTTACACCTCCCACATTTATCCCTGTCTGAGTCATACTTGTAAATGGCAAAAGAATACTGGGATATTTAAATGGAATAGTAAACTTACATCTGTCAATTACACTGGTATTATTATATCCGGATGGAGATTTGTATGGCATAAAATAAATCCCGCAGTTCCTGAAAGTAAAGTCACAATCAGTGGCCAGTATTACCCCACCTCCTGCAGCAACACTGGTACCTGCCGATACACACGTTTTTGCATATTTGATAGTTGTTTTAACCAGATTTGCTATTCCATGATCTGCAAAACTCCCTTGGTTTTTTGTAGGGTCTCCTTCAATTACTATACCTACCCAGTCTGAAGTTGTATTGCATAGTCCCGGTTTGTAGTTCATCGTAAGCACGGATCTTACAACAATTAAGCGACCACCTTTTTTTACAAGAATCTGTGAGCCCGGATACATGAAAATTTCGCAATCTGTTATTTCTAAAACAGCACCTGCATGAACAACAATATTTGCATAAGATCTGGTAACCTGAGTTAAATTTAACGTTTGGTTAACATTTACCACTAATGCGGTACTGCCATAGTAATTAGCTGCTTTATCAACTGCAGCTTTCGCATCTATGAAGCCTGCACCTAACTTATTAAACCATGGATTAGCCGATGTATTATCTGCAATAGGTCTTGCAGTGCTTTTAATAATTTCTTCTATCTGGCCCGGTTCTAAACATGGATTTACCGATACCAGTAAAGCAGCAACTGCTGCCACCAAAGGCGATGAATATGAAGTTCCCCAGGCATCTGTGTATTCGTTGTTTAATATAAGTAAATCGTTATTGCCTCCTGTTGTCGCTACTTTTCTGCTTGGCGCACATATATCAACTGCCGCATTATACTGGTGGCCGGTTGGCCCGTGAACGATATTGTTAAAATTTACCTGATACGCATCTGGATTTGTCTGAGAAAAAATTGGATCTGGTGCCATATCAGGATTAAAAATTGCTGGGGTAACATCTGCAGTTGCTGCACCTGAAACAGATAATACATGATTATAACTTGACGGATATTCTAAAGTATTGCGAATTCCATTATCACCATTGCCTGCAGAAGCTATAATAAGTACACCAAGCGCATAATATTTATCAATAACTTCTTGTATTCTAGCATCATTACCACCGCCGCTAAAACTTAATGATACAATCCTGATCCCATCTGCCCATGCAGCATAAAGCACTTCATCAAATTGCAAAGGCCCAACTGAATAAGGCACGCTGTAAGCTGTTACACCTATGTTATATCCGGCTCCTGCTACCCCCATACCATTATTTGTAATCGCGGCAATACAACCGGCAACTCTGGTGGCATGTTGTCCCGGATTATAAGGGATGCCACAGGTGGTATGAATACTCACTTTTAACGCAAGATCTTCATGATAAATATTTGGATAAGAACCCAATTCAACAATACCAACTTTCATGCCGGTTGTTCCATGGGTAACAGCCCAAGCCTCAGGCATTCTCATTGCTGCTAATGCATGTGGAGGTGTTGATCCAAGTGCCCAGTCATTCGGATAAGTACCGGGTGCATGAGAGCCCAGGTTGTGCATGATAACGGGTTTTGAAATTTGCTTAAAAGTAATTAAACTGTCAAAGTTAGAAAGTGCGCTAAGCAAAGAATCTTCATTGCCATTAAATACAATCCTGAACTCCCTGCTTAACCTGCCATTATGATTAAGCTTATACTTAACCTTTTGAACTGATATTACCCTATGCTTTCTAAAAAGCGAATCCAAACCCGAATGTCCTATTCTGATATAGCCATTTAATAACTGGGGAAAGCGAAATTTTAAGGTATCATTTACCGTGATATAAATCGGATATTTAACTTTTATATTTATATTTTTATTAACACTGCAACCATACTCATTTAATACAGTTATCATGCATACGGTATCTCTCGTTGGATGAATTAAAAGTACACTATCTAAGTAACCCTTATCCCATTTGTAATTTACCCCTGCTAACTTTTGTGGATTTAAGTCTAGTTTCAGCAGGTCGCCAAAAACAAGGGTGGTATCACCGGCCCTTGAAGGTATGGTAGGTTTTGGCCGCACCGTTATATTAAAGGTATCTTTATAAATATTACTGCCTTTTGTTAATTCAAGAATATAACTCATGTTTACATTCGGCTTTACAAAACGGTTTATCCTGTAATCCGGAAATACATTTCCGTTCCATTTTACAGTTAAATTCTGATTTCCCGCAATAAAACTGGCAGGTAAAGAATCTAAACCAATTTTCAAAGAATCGCCATTACAAATAACATAGTTATTTGCTGCAAGACTTTCTGGTAAATACGAACCCATCATTATAAAAAAT
>JACMQU010000046.1 GCA_014376805.1 Bacteroidia bacterium | reverse complement strand
GCCTACATTTGCTGCCCATCAAATGGTTTCGTAGCTCAATTGAATAGAGCATCTGACTACGGATCAGAAGGTTACAGGTTTGAATCCTGTCGAGACCACTTTTAGAAAGTAAATCAGACTTGAAAGCCGCGTTAATCGCGGCTTTTTTGTTTTCTATATAGATGATAATTAGTCCCCTGGCAGGCATTTATGGGATCGCAGGGGACAAATCATTTATGGTGCTTTTTTTTATGGCCTTTATTTTGCTAATTGTGCAAATATGAGCAAATCCCCAGTGTCTATAAGAATTATGCTTTCAACTAAAAGTGATAAGTAATGTCTGAAACAAAAAAGGAAAACTCCAATAAAACAAGGCATCTCAGTGGATAATCAATAGCGAATAGTGGATAAAAACAAGCTGTTTTATTGGGTTTTAGCACGATTTATGCAATAGTTTTAAGTATAAATAAATCAACATGCGTAAAAGATTTGAGCAGCAATTAATAATAGGAGCCACTCCCATTTCAGAAACAAAATTCCCACTTCGCAGCCGTGATGAATTACCTCGCGTTTTAAAAGCATTGCATTATATTTTCATTACTCCTGAGTTAAATAATGCTGTGTTTAACTTGCTAGAAGACAGAATAGCAAATAAAATGGAAATGACTGGCAGAAAAGGAATGGATCTTTGGCATACATTAGTATTGGCCGCCGTAAGTAACACCTCAGAAACAAATTGGGGTAGGTTAGAACATGTTGCAAATTACGACACTCTTGTAAGGAAAATATTAGGAGTACATACTTCAACTTACGGAGTACAAAATTATGAATTTGATTATCAAACTATCATTGATAATGTTTCATTGATTGATGAAGAATTGCTTTTTGAAATTAATGATTTAATGGTTAAACATGGCCAAATGCTTTTTAAAAAAATGAAAAGTGTAATCGGCAAATAAATATATCTTAATGTCGGCTAAGACTTACCTCCGTAACGACCATAATAAATCCTAAAGCCAACATCAATTATTTTATGTTTTAAATTGCCCAACTTCATGTTAACAACATCCATACGGTATCTACAATCCTGCCTTTTGAATAGTATGCTACAAATCGCACATCAACAATCTTACAACGTAAATTGTATATCAGCAATTGTGCAGCAACAATCGCACATTGTATAAAGTTAATTATACATATAAAACCATCAATTCAACCCAAATTATTGCTCCATTTCTACTACCAAATCATCCTGCTCTATTAGGGCTGCTTCTTTCATGTGAATTTGTTTTACTATGCCCGCTTTTGGAGCTATAACTGTACTTTCCATTTTCATAGCTTCAATGGTAAAAAGGCCCGCATTTTTTTCAACTTTATCGCCAATCTCAACCAGTATTTTTGATAAACGTCCCTGTAGCGGTGAACCTATTTCATTTTCATTGCTAACTTTTTTATTGCTAGGTTTGCTGCTTGTAAATTTTTTATCTTTTACTTCAATGCTACGTGTTTGTCCGTTTAACCTAAACAGTACCATTATCTTTCCTTCACCTTCATCAATTGCGTTCAACATACGAACAAGAATATTTTTACCGGCTGAAAGTTCTATCAGTATCTCTTCATTGTTTCTAAGTCCGTAAAAAAATGCAGGAGTTGGCAAATGAAATAAGGGACCGAACTGCTCTCGGTGTAATACATATTCTTCAAATACTTTTGGATAAAAAAGCCATGATAAACAATCAAGGAAATTATAATCTGAACCAAATTTTTCCTGAAAGGCGGCAAACTCCTTGTCAAAATCTATTGGCAATAAATGTTCATTTGGCCTGTCTGTATAAGCCATTTTTTCTTTAAGTACCAGGCTTGAAAATTTTTGTGGAAAGCCACCTGGGTTCTGCCCTAAATCTCCCCTAAGCAATTCTATTACACTATCAGGAAATGATATGCTTTCACCTTTCTCAAAAATAGCTTCTTTTGAATAACCATTTGCGGTCATAAATAATGCCAAATCTCCCACCACTTTAGATGAGGGCGTAACTTTTACAATATCCCCAAACAACTCATTGGCAACAACATAATTATTTTTGATCGTCTCAAACTGATCTTCCAAACCCAGGCTGCGTGCTTGCGGACGGAGATTAGAATATTGTCCACCCGGAATTTCATGATCATAAACTTCGGCAGTTCCTGCTTTAAGCTCATGTTCAAACGGATAATAATATTCTCTTACCGCTTCCCAGTAATTTGAAAAAGCATTAAGAGAAGGTAGGTTCATAACCTGCTCTCTTTCTTGCCCTTTCATCATGGCTACAATAGAATTAAAATTGGGTTGAGAAGTTAATCCACTCATGCTTGCCAGGGCCACATCAATCACATCTACACCTGCTTCTATGGCTTTTAAATATGTTGCAGACTGAATGCTGCTGGTATCATGCGTATGCAAATGAATAGGGATGTCAACTGCCTTTTTAAGTTCTCTGATTAATACCTCTGCCTGAAAAGGTTTTAGTAAGCCTGCCATATCTTTAATACCTAAAATATGTGCTCCTGCATCTTCAAGTTTGCGGGCAAGTGTAAGGTAATAATCCAGGTTAAATTTTTTGTTTTTTTGTGGATCAAGAAAATCTCCTGTATAGCAAATACAAGCTTCAGCAAGTCCCGGTGTGCGCTCGTTTACGGCAGCAATACTTACACGCATACCTTCAATCCAGTTTAGCGAATCAAAAATCCTGAAAATGTCTATCCCGTTTTTACTGCTTTCTTCTATAAATCGTTCTACCAGATTATCAGGGTATGCTTTATAACCAACGGCGTTTGACCCGCGAATTAACATCTGAAATAAAATATTAGGAACTGCTTCTCTCAGCATTTGTAGTCGTTGCCAGGGGTCTTCATGTAAAAATCTTAAGGCTACATCAAATGTTGCACCACCCCACATTTCTAAAGAGAATACCTGCGGATTATTTTTTGCATAAGATTCGGCAACCTTCAGCATATCCATTGTGCGCATGCGGGTAGCTAATAAGCTCTGGTGTGCATCGCGCCAGGTACAGTCGGTATATTGTATGGCCTTATCATTTTTTAAATGTTTAATAAATTCCTTTCTGCCTAATTGGTTCAGCATATCTTTTGAACCAATAGGGTAGGGTTCGTAGCGGTCAAATTCGGGCACTACCGGAGTTCTGAATCTTTTGTTTGTATCAATAAAACGGATATCGGGATTACCATTTACAGTTATCTCAGCCATATATTTTAAAGCCTTAGTACCCCTGTCGAGGCGACTTTTAAATTTAAACAACTCGGGGTGTGTATCAATAAAGTTAACCGTAGTTTGCCCTGATAAAAAAGTGGGATGCTGCAATACATTTTCAAGAAAACTGATATTTGTTTTTACACCTCTAATCCTGAACTCTTTTAACACACGCAACAAACGTTCTGAAGATTCAAATAAATTTTTGCCGCTGGCAGTTACTTTTACAAGCAGCGAATCAAAGAATGGAGAGATCTTAACATTGGGGTATGCACTGCCTTCATCAAGCCTTATACCGGGGCCTCCTGCATTGCGGTATGCTATAATAGTTCCATGGTCTGGTTTAAACCCATTAGCAGGATCTTCTGTAGTTATGCGTACTTGTACAGCAAAGCCTTCTACTTTAATATCACTTTGTTGTTTAATATTAATTTCCGGAGCATGTAAACTTAAGCCCTGGGCAATGCGAATCTGATTTTTAACAATATCAATTCCGGTTACTTCTTCCGTAACAGTATGTTCAACCTGAATGCGTGGATTTACTTCAATAAAATAAATGCGTTCTTCTTTATCAACCAAAAATTCTACTGTACCAACATTGTTATAATTAACATGTTTACAAATTTTAATTGCATAGGCATGAAGCGCCTCACGTGTACTTTCTTTTATGGATGGGGCAGGGGCCATTTCCACAACCTTTTGAAACCGCCTCTGAACAGAGCAGTCTCTTTCATGCAAATGCACCAGGTTACCATAGTTATCTCCCATTATCTGAACCTCAATATGCCTTGGTTCATCTATATATTTTTCGAAGAAAATAGTATCATCACCAAAGGCAACTCTCGCTTCATTTTTTGCTTCATTAAAATTTTTTTCCAGAACACTTTCTTCCCGTACAACCCGCATACCCCGGCCACCGCCTCCCGATGCCGCCTTAATCATAATCGGAAAACCAATGCGCCGCGCTTCACTTATGCCTGTATCTATATTGTCAAGTTCAATATGGCTGTCATCTATAACCGGAACCTGTGCCGCTACTGCTACTTTTTTAGCCAGCACTTTGTCGCCTAACTGCTTCATCACTTCCGGTGCCGGTCCAATAAAAATAATTCCTTCTTCTTTACAACGCTTGGCAAAATTGGCGTTTTCACTTAAAAATCCATAGCCGGGGTGAATAGCATCTACCTTATTGTTTTTGGCTACATGTATAATCTCCTCAATATCTAAATATGGCTTTAATGGGTCTGTTTCCTTACCTACCTGGTAACTTTCATCCGCTTTATAACGGTGTAAAGAATAACGATCTTCATAGGTATAAATGGCAACTGTTTTAATATTCAGTTCAACAGCAGCTCTGAAAACACGGATAGCAATTTCGCCGCGGTTTGCGACTAATAATTTTTGTATAGGCATAATGCTCAAATTTGAGGTTAAAAATATAAGATTTGGAGGATATTACAAACCTTCAAAAACTAATAATTGTTGATTGCTTAAAATTGCCTGCTAATTATCGGATTATTGTTCAATAAATAAATCCCTGCTTTTAAATTTATTATATTTCATAATGCCTGCTCAAGTAATTTCATAAACCACTTATATGGTAGTTATTAAAATTTTGGTGTTACCTTATAAATAGCTATAAAGCATCATTAGCTACTTTCTTAACAACTGATGGTTATGACAATTTTAAATTGCTTTTTATAATTAGATGAACATACCTTTTTTTCCTTCTCAACGCTAACGTTTTGTATCTCATCTTTTGGTAAATCATCTTTTGCCCTTTGTATAAATAAGGTATAAATTAAAATTTTCAAACGCTCTTTTTCTTAGGATATTCCTAAAATATCCTAAGAAAAAGTATGCTTTGTGAGTTTAAAATCATCCATACAAAATAGCCAGAGGTAATCTGTAAATGTTGCCTGTAAATAAGGCACCATTTTATTAAAATTAAAACAAATGCAGAGACACCCTAACAAAAGTAAAAATATATTTACGCATCAAATTTTGCCTTCAAATAATAGGCAGTATAACTTTCTTTAACTTTAACTAAATCCTCTGGTAAGCCGGCAAAAACCAGATCTCCGCCATTGGTTCCGGCCTCAGGGCCAAGGTCAATAATCCAATCGGCACATTTTATTATATCCATGTTGTGTTCAATAACAAGTATGGTATGGCCTTGATCCAATAGCGCATAAAAGGAGTTCAACAGCTTTTTTATATCGTTAAAATGTAAGCCAGTGGTAGGTTCATCAAAAATGAATAATACAGGTTCTGCATTTTTACCTTTGCCTAAAAAAGATGCAAGTTTTACTCTTTGTGCTTCTCCACCACTTAAGGTATTAGATGACTGGCCAAGTTTAATATAGCCAAGGCCAACTTCCTGCAATGGTTTAAGCTTATTGGCAAGAGTCTTTTCTTCTTCAAAAAAAGTAATAGACTCATCTATACTCATCTGCAACACATCGCTTATACTTTTATGTTTGTATTGTGCTTCCAGAACTTCTTCTTTAAATCGCGCTCCATTGCAGGCTTCACAAAGAAGGTGAACATCGGCCATAAATTGCATTTCTATGGTTATTTCTCCTTCTCCCTGGCAAGTTTCACAGCGGCCCCCGTCTACGTTAAAACTAAAATGTTGAGGTTTATAACCTCTTGTTTTTGAAATAGGCAGACTGGCATATAATTCTCTGATGGCATCGTATGCTTTTATATAAGTAACCGGGTTTGAACGCGACGATTTACCTATAGGATTTTGATCTACAAATTCTATTTGCGTTACAGCTTTTAAATTGCCTTCCAGTTTATCAAAACTTCCGGTTTTTTCACCACTATAGCTCCCGCTCAATTTTTGCAGTGCCGGGTATAAAATACTTTTTATAAGGGTAGTTTTACCACTACCGCTAACTCCGGTAATTACGGTTAAAATATTAAGTGGAAATTTTACATCAAACCCTTTCAGGTTATTTTGTCGTGCACCTTTAATTTCTATAAACCTGCTCCACTTTCTTCTGTGTTTGGGGATTTCAATTTTTTCTATGTGATTTAAATACCTCCCTGTTAGGCTGGCCGGATTTTCCTTTAACTCTTTTAAAGTGCCGGTTGCTACTACTTCTCCGCCTTCTATACCTGCCAGCGGCCCCATATCCACAATCTGATCGGCTTGCTCCATTATATCCTGATCGTGTTCAACCACAACAACTGTATTTCCTATATCGCGTAATTTTTTTAATACCTCTATCAGTTTTTCCGTATCCCGGCTATGCAAACCTATACTGGGTTCATCAAGAATGTAAAGAGAGCCTACAAGGCTTGAACCAAGGGAAGTTGCCAGGTTTATTCTTTGTGTTTCGCCACCACTCAGCGTATTCGATAAACGGTTTAAAGAAAGGTAACCTAAGCCTACTTTCCGTAAAAAACTAAGGCGACTTGTTATTTCTGTTAAAATTCTTTTCGCTATTTTCTGATGTGATTCCCGTAATTTTAAATCTCCAAAATAAGCTGCGCTTTTGTCTATACTCATTAACAATATTTCCGATAATGATTTTCTTTCGTCGTTTTCTGTATCGTGGTATTGCTCTTTATAAGTTGCCGGGGTAAGTTTAACATAATTACTGTCTTTTCTAAGTCGGGTTCCCTTACAATCCTGACAAACAGTTTTGCCTCTGTAACGGGCCAGCATAACCCGGTACTGAATTTTATAAGTATTGCGTTCAAGCTCTTTAAAAAAGCCATTTAATCCATCCCACGGTCCTGCACCCAGCCATAAAAAATCAAGTTGCTGTTGGTTAAGTTCATGATAAGGTTTATGAATAGGAAAGTCGTTCTTCCTGCTAAGAGCTATAAAATTATTTTTCCATTCCTGCATTTTTTCACCCCTCCAGGGCATTACTGCATCTTCATAAATACTTAGTCCTTTATCCGGTACTACAAGGTCTTCATCAATACCAATTACATTACCAAAACCTTCGCAGGTTTTACAGGCACCATAAGGATTATTAAAGCTAAAAAAATTTACACTGGGTTCTTCAAAAATAATTCCGTCCATTTCAAAACGGTTGTTAAATTCATACGAAGTTTTTTTGTCCTCATAAATTACCTGCAAAACAAGTTCTCCATGTCCTTCATAAAAGGCTGTCTGAACCGAATCATTAACACGGTTAGCAAAGTCTTCGTCATTATGTTGAACCGAGAATCTATCGACTAGTAAAAATACTTTACCCGTTGCGGGTTTATTATTAACAACTTCTGTTTTCTTCTTAGTTTTTACAGGTTTATCAGGCTCCGTTAAGGCAGGCAAATAATCTTCAATCTGTATCATTTCCTCATCCACATAAATTCGGGAAAATCCATTTTGTAAATGTAGCTCCAGTTCTTTTTTTAATGCAAGATTAATTCCTTTGGTTTGAACCAATAAGAATATTTTGGTGTCTTCTTTATGGTTCAGTATAAAATCACTTATATTTTCAACAGTATGTCTTTTAACCTCCTTACCCGATACAGGCGAGTATGTAATGCCAGTGCGTGCAAACAAAAGCTTGAGATAATCATAAATCTCCGTGCTGGTGGCAACAGTGCTTCGCGGGTTGCGTGTGTTAACTTTTTGTTCAATAGCTATTGAAGGGGAGATGCCATGAATATAATCAACATCAGGCTTATTCATTTTACCCAAAAACTGTCGTGCATATGCCGATAAACTTTCAACATACCTGCGTTGTCCTTCGGCATATAAAGTATCAAATACAAGACTGCTTTTGCCACTGCCCGAAACTCCTGTTACAACCGTTAACTTATTACGTAAAAACCGTACATCTACATTTTTTAAATTGTGCATGCGTGCACCTTTTATCAAAATATCTTTATCTTGCATTTCAAATTATTATTATGATAATACCCAAAGGAATAATTACAAATTTACAAAAAACAAGCACCGTAATTTGTTTTACATTTTCTTTTTTTATTGTTGCTTCTATTTCAAATGCACAAACACTTACTTTTTTGGGTGGGGTTAGTTTGCCAACAAGCTTATATGCCAACACAGATTTTACCCTCGAAGCTCCTGGTACTGCAAAAACAGGCTATATGGTTTCAGGTGTTTTTGATTATAACCAGCGGAGCAGAATTATTAATCCGTTTATTCAATTTTCATTTAACAGTAATAATATTAATGATGAAGCATGGGATAAATACTACCATTCAATTGCTCCAAAGTATACAGCATTAATAGCATTTAGCCCTTGGACTCAAAATATCATTTTGTTGGGGCCACGTTTCAATTATTTTGGCGATAATTTTGATATGTTTTTAAAAGCTGGACTGGGCATGGCCTGGTTAAAATCGTATGGTTACACACTTACTGACACCGCTGCTAAAATTTCAATTAAATATAATGTTTTAAGTACCAATGCCCTTGCGTTTTCATTTGGTTTAGGTTCAAATATTTATATTAATTCTGGTTTATCTATATGCATAGGTTATGAGTTTTTATATGCAAATGCAGATTACGGGTATGAAAAATATACAGATAGTAATGGAAATATTATACCGGCAAAACTTAAGGTAAAAAATGATATAGCACTTTCTACCGGTACATTTTATGCAGGTTTGCGCTTTCATATGAAAAGAAATAAAGAGAAAAATAAATTTATTTTAAACTAACCCTTGTATATCTAAATTAATCTGCTAATTTTGATATAACAAATAAAACACACTACATAAAAATCATTATCAGCTTATAGAAAAAAATCTACACTAGTATTTCTCTCTTTGGTTCAACCTTAAATTTACAACAACCATGAATATGCAGAAAATTAGTGACCACGAACTGGTAAAGCTATATCAATCTGGCACGCAAACTGCTCTCGAAGAACTTATCAAACGCCATAAACGGAGTATTTTCTCTGCTATTTATTTATTAGTGAGAGACAGACCACTGGCGGAAGATATTTTTCAGGAAACTTTTATTAAAATCATCCATACCTTACGCACGGGTAATTACAATGAAGAAGGTAAATTTGCTGGCTGGGCAGTACGTGTTGGCCGCAATTTAACCATAGATTATATCCGTAAAATGAAACGCGATGTTACCATCACAGACAGTGAAGGAAACGGCATCTTTGATTACTTAGTTATTGCTGAAGAAAGTAACGAAGACAAGATCATTAAAAATCAATCGGAAAACCAATTAAAGAGTTTAATTAAATTGCTCCCCGAAGAACAAAGGGAAGTGTTAATTATGCGTCATTGGGGCGATATGAGTTTTAAAGAAATTTCTGATAAAACAGGTGTAAGTATCAATACAGCTTTGGGCCGCATGAGATATGCCTTAAGTAACCTGAGAAAAATGATGGTTACCAAAGGCGTTCAGATTTAGTTTAATTTCTTTGGCGATGGATATAAAGTAGTTAAACTTTATTTCTTAAGGTATTTATTTCACCTGTAAATTATTATGAAACCTCCGTATAAATAGTTCAGATAACTTTTTTAAGCCTAAACAGTTTACCTTTATTTCTTGTCGAAATTTATTTATTTTTTATTTTAAATGTTATGAAAACAAAAGTAGCAAAAACCGCAGTGTTGCTGGTGGTTCTGGTAGCACTGTATTCATTTAATGTTCCTAAGGGCTGGTATAAGGCCGGGAGCGCACCCGAAATGTATGAAATAGGTATTGAAAAAGGTGCAGGCATTGATGGGAGCAACGCAGCAACGATCAGGTCAGAAGGGTTGCACGTAATGGGTTTTGGTGCCCTGGTTCAAAATATAAAACCCGGAAGTTATGCGGGAAAAAGAATTCGTATGTGCGGTTATATTAAAACAGAAGAGGTAATGGGCTGGGGTGGTTTCTGGATGCGCATAGATGGACAAAAAACATGTATTCCACTTGCTTTTGACAATATGAGCAACCGCAAAATAAAAGGTTCTACCAATTGGGTTAAATGCGAAATTGTTGTGAACGTACCCAAAAATGCAACGAATATTGCTTATGGAGCTTTGTTAAGTGGGGGTGGCCAACTCTGGTTTGATAACCTAACTTTTGAAATAGTTGATAACCTGGTAGCCACAACTATACCGTATCCAAAAGAAAAAGATGCTCAGAATGAGCCAACTAACCTGGCCTTTGAATATTAATTGAATATTTTTTAAGGTTGCAATAATAAAATATCCCGGGCATCGTTTTACAGCTAAATCCGTAAAACATGCTTATGCCTAAAATTTACACTGAAAAACATTTACTTCTTTTTTTGTACAACGAACTTGCTGCCGAAGAAGTAGTGGAAATGAACGCTGAACTGGCCAAAAACCCTGTTCTATTTGAGCAATACCAACATTTAAAAAGTGGTATTGCAGCACTTGATTCACTCTCGGAAGAGCCTTCGCAAACAAGCATCGACCTTGTTATGGAATATGCTCAAAAACTGGCAGCTGCCGAAGTGGCGAATGTTTAAAACAAT
>JACMQU010000045.1 GCA_014376805.1 Bacteroidia bacterium | reverse complement strand
ATTCGTAGCCGGAAGCAGCCAAATGCGCCTGTGGTGGCTGGATATTATCATTCGATTGCTAATATTATGACGAATGCTGCGGTGAGGACAGGAGGGAAGGCGACCTTTGATGAAGCTACGCAGGAAGTGATGGTGGAGGGGAAGGTTTTTAAATATTGAGAAACCATTGTGGAACGAGCTATAAACTCAAATAGCAAATATACTGACCGTTTAAGGTCGAAACTTAATAACTTAACGCCTGTTCACCATAAATTGATTGTAAAATAAAATATTTCAAATAATAATAATGTGTAAAAGAGAACTGTAAAAAAACTTCTGATTGATGGATGGATTGCTGTTGTACCCCAGTAGAATAATAAGACTACTATTGACGCAATCCAGAGTAAATCTGTTAGTAGCTCATTTGTAAATTGGTCGCCGTAAGAAATTTCCTTCAATGACACTAGAATCTGCATTATAACAACATACGCTGTATTAATTATTAATGCTAACTTATTTATACCAATCCCTTTTAACCTATGCATTCATTACTTACTATTTGACCGCCTCGCTCTGCTGGTGTCCAGTGTAAAAGCGATATTTATTTTAATGGAAAATATAATTCTTTAGCGGACAATCTCAATTACTACAATTAAAACAATATTGAAGATGCTGCAAGCTCGCACCAGCAACATCTGGAATAGTTTTAGCTTATTTACAATTGATGAGGATCAATAATTTGTAAGCCGTCTATTTTTATAAAATCTTTGGTATTGTTGGTCATCAGAGTTAATTGATGAACAATAGCAGTAGCCGCAATGATAGCATCCCCGAGTTTTAGTTTTCTGTTGTCTCTTCTTAGTTCAATGGCCTTTTTGGTTACCGCTTTGTCTAGCGGTAAAATAGTAGCAAGGTTGATAAACTCTTTTATGAGCGGCATTTTATCGGGCGTTTCATGGTAGGTTAATACCTCAATTTCTACGGCTACGGAAATAATAAACTCCTCATTCACTACTTCAGTGACAAATGTTTTACCTGTTTTAGGTAACCGGTCAGCAAATAAATGACTAATCACATTGGGGTCTATTAAATATCTCTGTCCCATTCGCCCCTTATTTGCTGAATGTGGTGTTGAAAACGCTCCCCTTCTTCTTCGTTGAGTATTCCAAAATAGTCAGACGGTTTTTTTTTCGGTAGCACCGAAGCCGTTGTTTTCTTTACTTCTTCATCAATATAAAAAAGCACATGAACTTCCTTGCCTACATAATTAGGGGGCAGGGATACAGACATATCGAAATTTGTTTTCTGCGGTGTTACTATTGTTTGTACCATATTAATTATGAATGGAGTATAAGCGAAAGTCTTCGTGCTCTTATCTTTTTAATCAATCACCAAGTGTATCTGATTATTGGTGATATATACCTACGAAAATACAAAATATACAGGTGGATTAAGTCGCTGTTTTTAATTCAATTTTTAGTTCATTTGTTGAGATAATGAAATTAATAACATAATGAATTTACTTGTTCTTCATTGCCAGCTCCTTTTTATACCCCTGCAAATCCCACTTAATCCCCCATTCAAGCAACGCATCAGAAAGCTTACCCAAGCCCATTTTGGCTCGTCGTTTATCTACATTATCCGGATCATCTAGTAGCTGAAGAACGTATTTATGAGTTACCGAATCCATATTAAATTGAGTCCCATATAATTGTTTTTTATTGTGCCACACTAAAACTCGGTCTTCCATTTTGGCTAGGTCTCTGCTATCTGCTTTTTTATTTTTAACTGCCTCTCGCAGCATCGGTAAATAATGTTCCATTGTTTTGAGGTTCGAGTGCTGTATTACCAAAAACAAAGCTGAATTCCCTTTATCACCAACCGTTTCTGCTCCAAGCCAGCCTCTGGTATCTAAAATATGCTTTACGTAAATTAAGTTGAGCGAATCAGAAGTTCGCATTTTCGCACCAATAGGGTCTGTTTGAGGGGATGGTATCCAATATTTGTTGATGGAATCCATCAACTGGATCCGTATATTTTGATCTGATTCATATATTTCGGATAGCTGATTTGCCAATTTTTGGTCATAGCCGGATTTTCGTCCAACCGCTTTCAACTGTTTAACTTTTCTAGATGTTTGGAGATTGCAAGAAGCGATTGTGAGAAGCAGGATAGGAAATACAAGGTTTCTATTCATCTAAAGCATTCGAGGTTATTTTGCGCTGGCAATAAATATTTTTCTTGTTTATTCAATTGAAGGCTAACTCCCATTATTTTAATTTATCCTGAACAATTTGTCCAAACTCTATTAACGAGTTTTTAAGCTCTTCATTGGTAACCTCGGTTACCTCGCCGGTACTAGCAGTGAAATAAATATAAGACCACGATCCAGTTGGTAGAGTAGATGGCTTAAAGCCCCCGTTTAGTTGCGCCTCATTGTTAACAGCTTTTTTAAATGCCAAAAATGCAGCTGCATCGTTTGGGTTTTTATCTAGCATAAACTGTAAAGTTGTATCCCGATAACGAACTTTGGAAACTATTGCTCTTAATTGATCCGGATTCTTAGTCTTGTACAGTGTAAAATCAATTTGCCCGCCTCCAGAAGTTACATAATGCATCGAATCGTAAAATCCTTT
>JACMQU010000044.1 GCA_014376805.1 Bacteroidia bacterium | reverse complement strand
TAAATGGAATGGTATATAAAGGGCTAAGTAACTGAAGGCTACTGCCGAATAAATTATAGGATGTGTTTAGAGTGCCGGTATTAAAAATGTCTACCACTGCAAAGCAATTTTCAGATGGGTTAACTACAGCTATATCCTGTAAGTCTGCGTTATTTACAACCTGCTCAACCGTTAATAGTTTTTTCCAAAATGCAGTATTGGTTATGGCTATCGAATCAGCACTTTTTATTGGTTGCAAAGCTGTAAAAGAAGCACCTGCGCTATTGACAATGGTTCCATCATCATAGCTGTTGGCAGCATTAAAATTTTCAATTGGTTTGATAATATACTTGTTGCTGCTCTGTACATTATTTATCTTGTTTGTAAAGTAATAAACACTTTTAACACCGGCAGATGCTACTTGTGTTTTATCTGTAAAACCCCTGGTAACTTTTAGTAAAAATCTCACCTTAAAGGCTTCAACTAAAAGCACGTACGATTTTTTAGGTTCTTTTGCAGGTGGCGATAAAAGTTCACTTCTTATAAAGCAAACAATCCTGTTGTCAATACAGCGGTAATCTATTTCGTACCTCTTAAATAGAGCTCTTGTATTTTCATCCGGTGCTACTTGTATTTGATTAAATATGCTATTGCCCTTTGCAGACAAATATGCCTTATGTGCCAGTTTTACATTAAACAACTCTGTGTATATCGTTTTTATTACATCCACCCCATTATTGTTTTAAATGATGAATAGCCTCTATCTCCTTTATTACCGGGCCTGCAGTATTGGTAATACTATCTACCGTAATCATCCTGATACGATAGGCTACTGAAGGATGATATTTACCACCCAGCATAGACCATAACTGCTGCAATTGTTCCATATTAAAACTGATCATTTCTAAAATTAATTTGTCAATGCCAGTATCAAGCAAGGGAGTATTGGTGTGATTAAATACATATTTTTTTTGAAAAAATTCAATGGTTTGTTGTATACTTTGCAAGGCCAATCCATAGCCTCCTACTTCTCTTACGGAGGTAAAAAGCAGGGTTAGGTTTAAATGAACCGCAGGATTTTTCATTAATATATCTGTTCCATTTCTTACATAATTCAGCGGATCTCTTGAAATTCTGTTTTCTTCAATATTTATAAGAGAAATTATAATGTTGTTATCTTGTCCATGATTATTACCGGCTAATATTTCACCAATATTTCCCAACTCGCTGGGCACACCTCCGGCTATTAATTCTGTTCGTATGATATCGCAAGCCTGAAAGATCATGTTTACCTGTGTTGACGTGTTTTAATTTTGATCTGGAGCTATTGTATTTTAGAGTATATATAAATAAATACACTGAATCACATACCACATGTGCTATCTGAACAAAAAGATACTGGTTGTTTTTTTACATATACTTTTAATCGATACTGATTAAAGTATTTTCTCTTGAATGGATGCAGGTAAGCAATACCGGGTAAGATTTATTATCGCTGGCGTTTTAAGTTTTATTAAGCAGCGTTAAACTCTTTAGGTTGTATAAACATAGAAACAAGTGTAAGTTTATACAAGTAGAATAACGTGAACACATCCATTATATCCGTGAAGGCAAAAAATAATTACGTGAACAACTCCTATTTAATTCCCAATAAAAGTGAAGATTTTATTGGGAACAGCATGTTTTGGTTTTATGGAGATTTTATAATCAAATTCAAAAGTTTGTTTATTACAATTACCCCACGATAGCCGCTGAATATTGATAGCACAAAAGCGGCCAATGCGAATAAATTGAGCCAAAGGGAGCTTTAACAGAAAATCCTTTAAAGTATT
>JACMQU010000043.1 GCA_014376805.1 Bacteroidia bacterium | reverse complement strand
TGCTGCTCCCGCTGCCAATTCAATAATGGCAAAAAATTTAATATACCTTTCTCACGTTTTTAATAACCAAGTTTGGCTTCAAAAGGCTGTTACAATGATAGATTCCCTTAAAACTATTATTATAAAACACCCTGGTTCTTTCGGAATATGGACTTCAACTGCAATCAATTTAGCAGCAGGCATAAATGAAATCGCTATTATTGGTAGTGACTTGATGCCTTCAGTTAATGATGTGCTGCACCAATATTTACCAAATAAGATTTTGCAGGCTAATTTTAACAAATCAGATATGTTTTTATTGAAAGACCGTCCGGTTTTAAAGGAATTATCTATATATTTATGCCTGAATTTTGCATGTACATCTCCGTTAAAAAATGTAAAAGAACTTATGAATATAATTCAATTGCAAAGTTTTTAACATTAAACAATTACAATATTTTTATAAAAGGATCGTTTAGATCAAAATAGGTATTTTTATTGCATTAAGATTTAACATGACGTGTTTTTAAGTCATGCTTTATCAAGGAAATTTATTAATATATTTGCTAGCACCCTCAAAGTTAAAAAAATGAATAATCGGTTATTGTGCTCTCTTGCAATCATATCTGTAGCCCTTACTGCAGGAAGTTGTAAACTTATAAGCGGAAAAGGTAAATCTGGTACAATGCCAAACGATGGTCAATTACATGGAGTAACACCTGGCAAAGCTTATAATTTAACCAAGCCACCGGGAATGGTTTATGTTCCTGCAGGTACTTTTCATATGGGACCCAGTGATGAAGATGTAAATTATGCTTACACAGCGAGAAATAAACAGGTTTCTATCAGCGGTTTTTGGATGGATGCAACAGAAATTACTAATAACGAATACCGGGAATTCACAAATTGGGTAAGAGATTCCATAGCTGCAAAATTAATGGGCTTTGTTAAACAAGGTTCAGATGGTATTGAATATATTGATTGGAAAAAAGCAAGTGCCATAAAATATGGTGATAAAGCAACCTTTGAAAAGATAGATGCAATTATCGTATCTGCCGATAACAGGATTTTTGGAAAAAAAGAACTTGACGCAAAAAAAATTGTTTATCATTCAGAAATATTTGATTACAAAGCTTCTGCTTACAACAGAGATACTAATGTTCAACGCAAAGAATTTATAATGAAACAGGATATTCCTGTTTTTCCTGATACACTTTGTTGGATAAGAGATTTTGCATATGCTTACAATGAGCCAATGGCAAAACAATATTACAGCCATCCAGCTTATGGAAATTATCCTGTTGTTGGTATTAGCTGGAAACAGGCTACAGCATTTGCAGAATGGAGAACCCATAAACTTGCTGCATTTAATGAAAGTAAAAAAAGAGCAGGGCAATCAGATTTCCGTTTGCCAACAGAAGCTCAGTGGGAATATGCAGCTAGAGGAGGACGTTCGCAAATGTCTTACCCTTGGGGTGGACCTTATTTAAGAAATAAAAAAGGTTGTTTACTTGCTAACTTTAAGCCAGGTCGGGGTAACTATCCTGAAGATGGTGGCTTGTACACTGTAAGAGCAGATGCATATTGGCCAAATGATTTTGGTTTGTATAACATGGCTGGTAATGTTGCAGAATGGACATCTTCTTTATACTACGAAGGTTCTTACAACTTTCAGCATGATATGAACCCCGATGTTAGATGGAATGCAAAAACTTCGGATCCTCCACGTATGAAACGCAAAGTAATTCGTGGTGGTAGCTGGAAAGATGTTGCTTATTTTCTACAAACTGGTACAAGGGCATACGAATACCAAGATACCTCAAAATCTTATATCGGTTTCCGTTG
>JACMQU010000042.1 GCA_014376805.1 Bacteroidia bacterium | reverse complement strand
CCAGCGCTCAACTCCCAACTCCCAGCGCTCAGCTCTCAGCGCTCAACTCTCAGCGCTCAACTCTCAACTCCCAACTCCCAGCGCTCAGCTCTCAGCGCCCAACTCTCAGCGCCCAACTCTCAGCGCTCAGCGCCCAACTCCCAACTCCCAACTCCTCCTACAACTTCCCTTCCACAGCCTGTTGAACCAAATCGGCAGCTTCCTTAAGCACAATAGCTGAATAAACTTTTAAGCCCGATTCATCAATCAGTTTCTTGCCTTCTACTGCATTGGTACCTTGTAAACGAACTATAATTGGAACAGGAATATTGCCAATAGATTTATAAGCATCTACCACACCTTGTGCAACACGGTCGCAACGCACAATACCACCGAAAATATTAATGAGGATTGCTTTAACATTCGGGTCTTTTAAAATAATTCTAAAGCCTGCTTCCACTGTTTTTGCATTGGCCGATCCACCTACATCTAAAAAGTTTGCAGGTTCGCCACCACATAGCTTTATAATGTCCATTGTAGCCATAGCAAGGCCTGCGCCATTAACCATGCAACCCACATTGCCATCTAATTTAACATAGTTGAGGTTATGCTCTTTGGCTTCCACTTCTGTTGGGTCTTCTTCATGTACATCGCGCATGGCTTCATAATCGGGGTGGCGGTATAAGGCATTGTCATCAATGTTTACCTTACCATCTACGGCAATAATTTTATTATCGCTGGTGCGCAATACCGGGTTAATCTCAAACATGGCTGCATCAGAATTTTCGTAAGCCTTATATAAAGCGGTTACAAACTTTACCATTTGTTTAAATGACTCGCCTTCACAACCTAATCCGAATGCAATTTTGCGCGCCTGAAACGGCTGCAAACCCACAACAGGATCAATTGTTTCTTTATGAATAAGTTGTGGTGTATGTTCAGCTACATGTTCAATATCCATTCCTCCTTCAGTTGAATAAACAATAATGTTACGGCCCTGTCCACGATCAAGCATTACACTCATATAATATTCTTTTGTTTCGCCCGGACCAGGATAATATACATCCTGTGCCACCAAAACTTTATTAACAGGTTTGCCTTTTGGTCCGGTTTGTATGGTAACCAAAGTACCACCTAACATATTACCGGCTATTTCTTTGGCTTTATCAGCATTTTTTGCAACCGCCACACCGCGTTGATCCTTACCTTCAATGGTTCCTTTACCACGACCACCGGCATGTATTTGCGCTTTTATTACAACAAAATCACTTCCGTATTGTTCTTTTAATTTTAGTGCTGCATTATAAGCTTCGTCTGCTGTTTCGGCAACAATGCCTTCCTGCACGGCAACACCAAATGATTTTAAAATTTGTTTAGCCTGGTATTCGTGAATATTCATTAAGTATAAAAATTTTGTTGCGAAAATAAGATTTCAATTCACATTTCCAGTTTTTTGTTATTTTGGTTCAAAACAATAAGCCAATATGACTTATACCAAAAGCAATATCCATTATTCCTAAGCTATTAAAATCTGCTGTTAAATAAATTCATATACCAAAAAATCCTCGATGAATTTCTAAATTTATCCGATTCGTATAAATTAGTTATTTTCGTATGATGGAAGCAAATGAACCCCTTATAGAACTTGATGGCAGTTTTACTTATGCCGATTATTTAAAGTGGACAATTGAAGAACGGATAGAACTCATTAAAGGCAGGCTCTTTAAAATGAATGCACCTAAAAGTATTCATCAAAAAATAGCTTTTAGAATTAGTGGTGAGTTGTATGCGTACCTGAAAAATAAAAAGTGCCAGGCATTTTCAGCCCCCTTTGACGTGCGACTTCCGGTTAAATCAAGAAAAAATGAGGAGATAAACACTGTTGTTCAACCCGACATTTGTGTAATATGCGATGAGTTAAAATTAGATGATGCAGGATGCATTGGCGCACCCGATCTTGTGATTGAAATATTATCCAAAGGCAATAATAAAAAAGAACTCAAAAACAAGTTTGATGTTTATGAAGAGTCGGGAGTTTTGGAGTATTGGATTATTTGGCCCGATGAACAAACATTGATGATAAATACATTGGTTAATGGTAAGTATGTACCCGGTAAAATTTATACATCAGGTGATATGATAAGAACCAAAATATTGCCCGGTTTTGAACTCAATTTGGATGAAGTATTTGAAGGGTTATAATACTAATTTATTACACTAACTATAACCAAACTATCCATTTTAAATTTTATGGCTTGATAATATTGCCACGTTTTGAGATAGACCTGGAGGTTGTATTTGCAGGTTTTTAAGTAACGCTATTCGTTTAGTTATTTTAAATATTAACCTGATTGTAATTTATAAGGTACACAAAAATTACTTTAGCAAAAACCTGAAACTTACAAGCGATGAAGCCGGGTTATATCTGTTAGAAAATGCAGACTCAAAAGTAAGTAATTGTCCCGGCAGGCCGCTGTCTGAAATACCAACAGCATAAGTAATACTTATAAGATTTATTGAAGTGGTTAAAACAATGCGCGGATGAATCCAATAATATAAACCGGCATCTAAGTTTACGCTAACACCTGCCAGGTAAGAACGCTACAAATCATTACCAAATATTACATCAGCACTATCCTCCATTATATGAGTAGTATTAAATGAACAATTTATTTTATTGTTTTCATTTATTAATGCCCCCCATTTATTCTTAACCTCAAATATACGGGAATAGTTAAAAGCATAATAAACAGTTAGTGTTTGAAAATTGTAGGTGTTGCCCCTTCGATTGCGGTATAAGGAATCAATGTATAAATTTTGGTGGTTTTCTGAAAATTAAATGAACCAACTGATTTTCCACTTATATTATGGTCGGTTTTTAGTTTTTCTAAACTTGTAGAAATATTAATATAATTGTTGGTGGAGCTATATTGAATGGCATAATGTTTATCTGAATTGGAAAAAGGATCCCTGCCTTTATTCATATTGTTATTTAAACTACAATTTAATCCGAGCAATTTTTTCCCTGCTATAAACTGGGCATGTACCTTAAATGAAAGTATGAAACAGGTAATTATAAAAACAATTTTTAACGCTTTGCAGGTATTCATTTTTCTGCTTAGTTTTTTTTATGAAATAAGCTAAACTGATCTGAAAATAAGCTAAACTTATTGCACCCGGCACTAAGCCTGTTATTTCAAGGTTCTCTGAAGAACGAAGGATATAAGGATCTGAAATACTTTTGTTGCTGAATTTTTTGTATAGGTTAATTTTAAAAGATTAAACGACATTGTGATTGCAAAGCGTTTAAAAAGTAAAGCATATATGCCGGGTGATGAATTTAATGTATATTGCTGTATTGTGGCATTGTAATTTTGTGAAGATCTGGTTGAGTTATATTCACCTTTTCTGTAATTTGCTTCATTATACCAGGAAAGTCCTCAAAGGTTGGTAATGGAATATACATACCAATGGCTGAACCCAAAACCAATAGAATAATTGTTATTATAGGATAGGTTTCTGTGCCGTTATAACTCCCTGTTAATCCTAAACCCATAGCATGGTGTGCATTGATAAAAACACCTGCGGCAATTTTTAAACCCGGAGTTAAATAGGTGTTATTATTATTGTAATTTGATTGAGAAAAAGAGCCTTTGCCCTGTAATTTTACTGTTACAAAAACATCTCCTTTTTTTATCTGTGCAACCAAAGTTAAACACAACATAGTTAATAAAAGGGTTATTGTTATTTTCATAAAGTGATGCAATTTATAATAATAATAAGAAACAGGTGATAAAAATTACCTTGCAAACGGAGCTGTATTCATTTCTTCAAAATCAAAGTTCTGATATTTATAGAAAGCCGTTATGGCAATCATAGCGGCGTTATCGGTGCAGTATTCAAATGCAGGAATATATGTTTGCCAACCATTCTTTATTCCTTCCTCTTGTATGGCTTTGCGAAGTGCACTGTTGGCAGATACGCCTCCTGCTAAGGCAATATGCTTAATGCCTGTTTTTTGGGCCGCCAGAACTATCTTTTTTATCAGGTGTTTAATAATAGTAAATTGAATACTTGCGCAAAGATCGGCCAGGTTTTCATTAATAAAGTTTGGATTCAGACCAACTTGTTTTTGTATAAAATATAAGAAAGATGTTTTAAGTCCGCTAAAACTAAAATCTAAATCAGGAATTTGAGGAACTGGAAAAAGGAAAGCTTTTGGGTTACCAGATTGGGCGTACTTATCTATCAATGGTCCGCCGGGATAGGGCAGGCCCAGCATTTTGGCGGCTTTATCAAAGGCTTCTCCGGCTGCATCATCAATGGTTTTTCCTATAATTTCACCTTTAAAATAATCACTCATCTTTACAATTTGTGTGTGCCCGCCACTCACTGTTAAACATAAAAACGGAAATGCCGGAAATGGCGGATCAATAAAATGTGCCATCACATGCGCCTGCATATGATTTACACCAATAAGCGGGACGTTTAATGCCTGAGCCATAGATTTGGCAAAACTGCATCCAACCATTAATGAACCTATCAATCCGGGACCTTTTGTAAAGGCAATTGCTGATAACTCTTTTTTATCTACACCTGCTTTCTGAAGGGCCATAATTACCACCGGTAATATATTTTGCTGATGCGCCCTGCTGGCCAATTCAGGAACTATACCTCCATATAATTCATGAATCTGCTGCGATGCAACCTCATTGGCAAGGATTTTGCCATTATACAGAACGGCTGCAGCAGTATCATCGCAAGATGATTCTACAGCGAGAATAATGATATCTTGTTGCAAATTTGTAGTCAATGGTTTAATGCTTATATTCCCGCAAAACTACATTGCTTAAGAGGTTAATCAAAATATCTTATGTTTTATTAGCAGCCTTTTTTGGGTTGCTTATGTTACTGTACCTGTTATTTAACAGTTATATGTTTCAAAACTACCTTGTTAAACGGGTTGCTGAGTTTGTTAATAAAAAGTTTAATACTCATTTAAGTATTGGCGAAATAAGCTATGATGGCTGGACTTATTTTACCTTAAGGCAGGTAAATTTGGGAGATCAGAAAAATGATACACTTTTTTATGCAGGTCGGATTCAATTTAACATTATAGGTGCACACCTCGATTCTTCCCGCTTCATTTTAAATGATGTAATACTGGATGAGGGACTTTGTAAAATGACAACTTATAAAGACGGTACTTTTAGTTTTGCGGTACTGGATTATTTCTCTAATCCAAATGATACCATTATTGATCCCAATGCACTTCCTTTTGTTCTTGATTTCAGAAATGTTGAATGTATGGATACCCGCTTTATTTTATTGGATTCTACAGGTATCTTTAGTGAAGAAGGATTTGATTATAATCGCATGGATGTGGATGGCGTAAATTTTAATTCTAAAAGGTTTGTCATTCAAAATGATTCATTAAATTTTGATCTTAAAAACTTTAGTTGCCACGACCGAAGTGGTTTTGTAATAAACCGTTTAAATGCCAGTGTAATTATTTGTCCGAACCTGCTTGAGTTTAAAGACCTGGATTTGATTACACCCAACAGTCATATAAAAAATTACTTTAGTATGAGTTCTCATGGATGGGATGAATATAAAGATTTTTTAAATAAGGTTGTTTTAAAAGGCACCCTGATGCAAAGCGATGTGGATATGAAAGACATTGTGTACTTCGCACCTATGCTAAAAAATTATCATTATAAAGCGCGGGTTAGTGCAAAGGGAAATGGAACTATAAGTAATTTATCCTTAAAAAATATTGTGGCAACTGTTGGCAAGGAAACAAAGTTTACAGGTAATGCAAAATTTAAAGGCTTACCCAATGTGGAGGAAACTTTTATAGATGTAAAAGCAGATTATGCTTCAACTGTTAGTAAAGAACTGGAATCTGTTATTGATATGAAATTACCTGCTGCAGTGGCAGACCTTGGTAAAATTGTTTACCGGGGACAATACACAGGTTTTTTTAAAGACTTTGTAAGCTATGGTGTTATTGAAACGCAGTTTGGTAATATGGAAACGGATTTGAACATGAAACTGAATGAGAAAACAATGCAATCCAAATATTCGGGAAAGTTAAAAATTGATCATTTCAACCTGGGTGCTTATCTTAAAAATACAAAGGTTGGAGTAATTAGTTTAGCTGCAACTATTAATGGAGAAGGATTTGACCTGGAGCATCTCCATACGCGTTTTGAAACCCAGGTAGATCAGATACACCTGGATGGCTACACATACAAAAATGCAGATATAAAAGGTGCTGTAGTTAATAAAAAACTTACTGTTTTTTTTGATGTTCAAGACACCAGTTTAATTTTAAATAGCCAGTTAAAAGCTGATTTTAGTGGTGCATATACTCATTATGAACTTGATGGGGTTTTGGATCATGCTAATTTAAAAGCACTTCATTTACACAATGAATACATTACTCTTGGAACAGATTTGTTTGCAGATTTTTATTTTAAGAATCTTAATGATAATTATGGAACCCTGCGTATAGCTGAAACACATTATGAAAAAGCAGGCTTTACCTATCGTATTGCAGAACTGCAATTGGAAACTGAAATTGGAATGGAAAAAGCAATTACCCTTAAAGGAGATTTTGTAAAAGCATCTGTTAAAGGTAAGTTTGATGTAACAGAATTGTATAGCCAACTATATTACTGGACGAGCTCATTGGGAGTTAACTACCTTAAACCCGAACAACCTGTTAGGAACCCTTTGCAGGAATTTAAACTAAACCTCAATCTTGTTTCTACTGCTGCCATATCACCACTGCTTTTTCCCGGTTTTAATGTTAGTAATGTAGAACTTGAAGCTGAAGTTGACAGTAAGCAAAAGAGTTATTCATTGCTTGCCTATGCAGGTAGCATTAATTTAAATCAGTATCAGTTTCTGCAAACTACTATTAAACTTAATGAGCAGGAGGCCAGCAGCGGTGAATTGCTAATGAGTATGAAGCAGTTTGGTAAAGCAGACACCATGTATATAGGTGACTTTGCTTTAAAAGCAGAAGCTAAGGTTAACCATATTGATCTGCAATATCAGATAACAGACAGTAACAGTATTGTTATGGGATCATTTAAACAGGGTGTTGATTTTTTTGCAGACAGATTAATAATTGATAACAAGCCTTCATGGGTAGGTGGTAAAGGTAGTAAATGGGATATTACTGAAGGAAAAGCTTTAGAGATAAATAGTAAACAATTAACTTTTAATAACTTTTTAGTTACCAATAAAAATCAATTATTACAGATAGATGGAACCTATTCATTCAGTGGGATCAAAAAAGACATTACCTGTAGAGTTAAAAATTTTGAACTGAACACCATAAATAAATTTACCAATCAGCTATCGATAGAAATGGGAGGTATTGCAAATGGTAGCCTTAACTATAAAAATGTGGGTAAAAGAGAAGTGATACTAAGCAATTTAAAAGTAGAAAATCTTGCGCTCGATGGTGATACTTTGGGAGATTATAATTTGGTTACTGGTTACCAGGAAAATGATGATAAACTTGCCATAGGTTTTGAGTCTTTAAAGGGCAGGATAAATAATTTAAAGGGGGTAGGTAACTATGCTATACAAGACAATATACTTGATCTTGATATCTCATTTAGTGAGTCGGAAATTACTGCTTTTCAAGCCTTTGTTAAAGGACAGGCAAAACTATATACCGGCAGGGTTGGATTGAAAGCGCAGTTAAAAGGTCATCCCAATGATCTAAATCTTTCAGGAAATTTATTTATTACCAATGCTACTTTTAAAATAGAATATTTACAAACTATTTATACTATGCCGGAAGCGAACCTTGAACTGGCAGATAACAAAATAAAAATAATACCTTTTGATATATATGATGTAAATAAAAGAAAAGCACATATAAGCGGAGAAATTGAACATAATGGATTTAATAAGCTGTTATATAACGTGCGGGTTGATGGTTTTAAAACATTTCAGGTACTGTATACAACAGTTAAAAATAATGAGTTGTTTTACGGAGTAGCCTATGCAAGCGGAGACTTTACCTTGAAAGGAAATACAAACCAGGTACAAATGAATGCAAATGTTACTACAGAAAAAGGTACAAGGGTTATGATTAACCCTTTTGGTGTAAGTGGTGAAGAAGATGTTTCCTATATAAATTATGTTAGCTATGATACCCTGCATACTTTTGGCAGAAAAGCTAAAATTATTCCTTTTGGTGTTGGTATTAATTTAAATATTTCGGCTACCCCTGATGCTGAAATACAAATGTTGTTTGATGCCGCATCTGATGATCGGATCAGAGCAAAAGGTATTGGACAGTTAAAATTGCAGTTGCTTCTGGATGGTACATTTAAGATGTTTGGAGATTATGAAGTAACTGAAGGTGATTACCGCTTTAGTGCATTAAATGTAGTGGCCAAAAAGTTTATTTTAAGAAGTGGGAGCCGCATCTCCTGGACAGGTGATCCGATGACCGGTGAGTTAAGAATAGTAGGTGTTTACAAATTGAAAACAACCATCAATGAAATTGTAAACATGAGTAATAGTAAAGACCAGAATGTACGGGTACCTGTGGAATGTATTATAAATATTAATGGTTCTGTTGACAGACCTGTTCTTAATTTTGATCTAAACTTCCCCGATCTGCAAAGCAATGTTACGGGATCTGCTGCATCTGAGTTAAATGCTGTAGTTGCAAATTTTAGAAGAGACCCTGAAATTATGAACCAGCAAATGCTGTTTCTGCTAATATCAGGTAGCTTTATACCCATTACTAGTAATAACAGTGATGTGGCCAGTGGTGTGGGTTCACAGGCTGTTTCAGATCTGCTTTCCAAACAAGCGGCCGGACTAATAAACAAAGTAGACCTTGGGGTTGATTTGAATGTTGATTTGTTAAATTCATCAGATCCCACTAAAAGTAAAACAGTGGTTTTATCTGCAACGAAACGATTTTATAATAACAGACTTGAAGTACAGTTAGGTGTTTCAAATGATAATACCCAGAGTAATTATAGTGCTGCCTACAGTCTTAAAAAAACAGGTAATACTAAATTAAAAGTCTTCAACAGAAGTGGCTTTGATCCTATTTATAGCAGAAACGTACAAACTTCGGGATTGGGTTTATATTACCGTAAAGAGTTTGACAGTTTTCTGGAGCTTTTCAAAAAACAAAATAATTATTATTTCTAATTTGTTTTCAGCTTGTCTTCATACAAAAAGTATATTATTATGGCTGATCCCAATTTTATTTGCAGCTCTTTTTGGGATAGTTAATTTTATTATACATGTTAATAAATCAGAAACAAGTAAACGCTCAGATAGCAAGGTGTCTTTATTTGCTGGCATGCTTGCGGGGGGCATAACAGGTGTGGCCATTTCTCTGGCAACTTATATACCTTACATGATGATTATACTTAAAATTTTAGCAACCGCATTTGCCTCTTTCACCTGTTTAAGTTTAATAATAGCTTTAGCAAATAATATTTTACTGGGTGAACCTAAAAAACTATTAAATGCCATAAAAATATTAGCTGGATTTTTTTACCTGGAGAGTAATAATCAAGGTTTCTTTTTGCAGGTTATGAGAGGCATTAGTCGCTTTACCTGGGAATTAATGCAAACAATAACAGGGAATATATATTGTCAGTTAAGAAATGCTTTTGGTGGAGTAGATAAGGTGGTTTACTTTGGAGGTGCATCGTTTTCGATTAAAGAATCCGGAGATGGTTCCGGGATCTCTTTAGGCAATAATATTCAGGCAAACATACCCGGTGCTTACAACAAAGTTGCCGGCGAACTTTTACTGATGCATGAATATGGGCATACTTTTGACAGTATGCGATTTGGAATATTATATTTGCCTGTACCCGGACTCGCAAGTTTGATAAGTGCATACAGAAATGTTTATAATAAAGCAACCGGAATATGCACGCATGATAGTTACTGGACAGAACGAAGAGCGAACCGTTTTGCTGCCCGTTATTTTAAAAGATGCGGTATTAATTGGACTGATTATGATACACCAAACAGGTTTGCGTATTACCCGAGATATAAATAAAACAGGGTAGTAGAACGAAGAATATAGGACAGGTAAAATTAAATATAAGTTGAAAAAATCTTTGCAGGTTGGTGTACTTTTACACGTTAAACAACTTTTGTATAGAACCGTATTTAGAAGTATGTAAAAATAAAAACCAATTGCTGAATATTATTTATAACTTTATATGGAGAAGTTGTTAATTTCGTTTTTTAATTTTTAAACCTTAAAATAGTTTATATGATACCAAGTGTTGATCTGAGAGATTTTATGAGTAGTGATCCTGTTAAAAAGCAAGCCTTTGTACAGGCATTGGGTAAGGCCTATGAAGACATTGGATTTGTAGCTGTACGTGGCCACTTGCTGGATACAGAAACGAGTGAAAAGTTATACCATCAATGTCAGGAGTTTTTTGGGTTGTCTGATGAACACAAAACAAGTTATGAAGTACCAGGTTTATCTGGTCAGCGGGGATACACGAGTTTTGGTAAGGAACATGCCAAAGGGCGCAATGAAGGGGACCTGAAAGAGTTCTGGCATTTTGGACAAACAGTGGAAGACGGTGATCAGATTAAAAAAGAATATCCCGATAATGTGTTTGTAGATGCGTTACCCGATTTTGGAAAGTATGGGATCAAAGCATATAAAGAACTGGAAGAAACTGGTAAGTATATGTTGCGTGCCATAGCCTTATATCTTGGTTTGCAGGAAACTTATTTTGATGATAAGATTCATAATGGTAACAGCATTTTAAGGCCAATTCATTATCCGCCTATAACGGGTGAACCTAAATCTGCAGTGCGCGCTGCTGAACATGAAGACATAAATCTGATAACGCTGTTAATGGGGGCAAGTGCAGAAGGACTTGAAGTATTAAACAAGCAAAATGAGTGGGTGGCTATAACTGCATTACCCGAGCAATTAGTGGTAAATGTTGGTGATATGTTACAACGTTTAACTAATAACAAATTAAAGAGCACTACCCATAGGGTGGTTAATCCACCGAGGGTAAAATGGGCCAATTCACGGTTTTCTATACCGTTCTTTTTACATCCCCGCAGTGAGATGAAACTGGATTGCCTTACGGTATGCGTAGATGCAGATAATCCTGCACAATACGAGCCTATTACGGCGGGTGAATACCTTAATGAAAGATTGAGAGAAATAGGGCTTAAGAAATAACCTGAAGTCTGGTTGGTTCAGGCCGGGCAATGAAAATATGCTTCCATGCAATTAATAGCCTTTAAACAAAACAAACGAAACCTGTTTCTGGTAATTATTCATTTGTTTTTCTTTTTAGTTTTCTGTTCGGTAACCTTTCTTAATCATTATTTTTTTAGAACCTCTGCCCTTGATTATGGCATTTATAATCAGGCTTTGTATCAGTGCGCACACTTTAAAACACCGGTAACTACCTTACTTATCCAGCAGGATGCGGTGCCGTATCTGGGTTTGCATATTAGTTTATGGGTGCCTGTTTTATCCCCTTTATACTGGTTGTTTGGATCCTATACTTTATTATTGGTTCAGAATATAGCTTTACTATTTTGTGGTATAGGTATTTATAAAGTTGCCTCCCAAAAATTATGCAATCACACTTTAGCTTTACTTATTACCCTTCAGTTTTACGTAAGCTTTGCTATTTATGCAGCACTTGCTTCAGATTTTCATGATAATGTAATAGGAGCCTGTTTTTTTCCCTGGCTGTTCTTTTATTATAGCCATGATAAAAAACTTCCAACCTTTATCTGTTTTATTGCTATGCTTATCAGTAAAGAAAATTTTGCTATCTGGCTTCCGTTTATAATCATTGGAATGGTCTTAATTAATAAACAATGGCAAGCTAAACAATGGCTGTTTCCTTTTTGCCTGATCCTGTTAAGTGCCTTATGGTTTTCGGCTGCTGCGGCATGGATTATGCCGCAATTAAGTCCGAGAGGTACGTTTGAACAACTTTCCCGATTCTCGCATCTGGGTAAAAGTTTAAATGAAATATTATTAACCATCATCACAAAACCTTTGTATGTAATCGCTTTGTTTTTTAATAGCAATGCTCCCAACGACGCTGATGAATTAATTAAACATGAATTGTTATGGACCTTATTATTTTCAGGTGGATTGGCAGTGCTATGGCGTCCCGCTTTTTTGCTGATGATACTGCCTTTACTGATGCAGAAATTATGGAACAAAGAAATAGTTTTCTGGGGCATTAACTATCATTATAATATAGAGTTTGCTCCGGTTATAGCAATTGCAATTGTGATGTTGTTAGAAACTTTCATAAACAGGAAAATACGAATGGTTCTGATAAGTGTTTTGCTCATTAGTACCCTGGCCATAACCATTATTAAAATGCAAAACCGAATTTCTTATTTTTATGATTCAGTAAAAGAAAATGTATTTAATAAAGATCATTACAAAAGTTTCTATAAGCCATCAATTATTAATAAAGGACTTCTCAAAATTCCTGCAGATGCCAGTTTGTCGGCACATGTAAATTTAGCGCCACACCTTGCGTTCAGAGATACTATTTATCATTTTCCATTTATTAAAAATGCAAAATTTATTGCGGTGTTTGATCCGGCAACAAATAATTATCCGTTAAATGAAAATAATTACCGTCACCTTGTTGATTCGTTAAAAAACAGTAAACACTGGGAGCTGGTTTTTTATGAATCTTCCTTGCTTATTTTGAAGAAGAGATATTAAAATGAATACTATAATTGAAACAAATTCTTAACGCCTTGTTCCTTTAATTTTGTACTTATTAGCGCTGGGTAAATAAGAGCGGTTCCTTTTAATGCCTCTAATTTAAGCGGCAGTAGTTGCCTAAAATTTAACACTAAAGTATATGTTAAATAATTACTAAGCTTTAAGTTTGAAAGAGATGATTATATATATTTACCGGCTAATAAAACGGAATGTCTGAACTAATCAGTAAAAAAGATATTGCAAAAGTATTAAAACTGGAGAAGCTAAAACTTAAAATTTTAGCCCCGGCCATTATGAAATTACTCAGATTGGGTAAGTTAAATGATGCGTATTCTAACGCTGAGGGAAAAACCGGATTTGAGTTTACTGATTCCTTATTAAAAGAGTTTGGCGTGGCGTATAATGTGAGTGCAGACGACTTGCAAAATATTCCTAAAACAGGTCCTTTTATTTTATTGGCCAACCATCCTTATGGAGGTATTGATGCGATGATTTTATTGTCTGTTTTATCTAAAATAAGACCTGATATAAAATTTGTAGGTAATTTTTTGTTAAAGCAAATTCCTCAGTTAAAGGATCATATTATAGCTGTTAATCCATTTGAAGATATTGGCAATAAGGGAATGAATATAGTTGGTGTAAAGCAAATTCTGATTCATCTTCAAACTAGTCCTCTGGGCATATTCCCCGCCGGAGAAGTTTCTGCCTTGAAATTAAATAATTTAAAAATTACAGACAAAAAATGGGAACCGGCGGTGGGGAGAATTATTGCTAAAGCAGGTGTAAAAGTTGTTCCGGTTTATTTTTCGGGAAATAATAGCATTGCTTTTAATTTGTTGGGCCTTTTACACCCTGGTTTACGTACCATTAAACTACCTTCTGAAATGTTAAATAAACAACATAGCGGTATCAGAGTGCGGATTGGCAAAGCTATAGCATTTAAAGAGCTGGAGGATTTTAAAGGTGAAAGATTGTTAAATTTTCTTAGAGCAAAAACTTATGCCTTAGGTGCTACACACATAAAGGCGCATCCATTCAGGCTCAAATTAAAAAGACTAAACCAACCTGCAACCATTATAAACGCAGTTAATGCCGATGTTTTAGAAAATGAAATTCTATTGTTGCATAATTCTGCAAATTTATTTACCTATATTAATTTTACTGTACACATTGCCGCGGCAGGCGATATTCCAAATGTATTAAAAGAGATCTCGAGATTAAGAGAAATAACCTTTAGAGAAGTGGGTGAGGGAACCAACAGAAGTAAAGATTCTGATGCGTTTGACCTGTATTATAAGCATCTTTTTATCTGGGATCAGGAAGCGAAAAAAATTGCCGGAGCATACCGCATCGGTGAAGGCGATTTATTGTTTAAAAGGTTTGGTGTAGATGGTTTTTACCTGAGCCAGTTATTTAAAATGAATAAAGAAATGTATCCCATACTTTTTCACTCGATTGAACTGGGAAGATCATTTGTAACGGCAGCATACCAGCGCAAACCTGCCACATTGATGTTACTCTGGAAAGGGATCAATGAATTTTTAAAAATGAATGATGGCCGTTTTCAATATATGATTGGCCCGGTAAGTATCAGCAATAGTTTTTCAGCATTATCTAAAGATTTGCTTGTGGCTTATATAAGGCATAACTATTGGGATAAAAAAATATCTAAATGGATCAAACCTAAAAAAAAGTTTCATTATAAAAGTAATAAAGAAGGTAGAAATATACTTTTAAAGCAGCATAGTGAAGATCTAAAGCGACTTGATAGTTTTATTGGTGAAATTGAAGGAAATCAAAAATTAAAAATGCCCGTACTGGTTAAAAAATATTTAAAACTTAATGGTAAAATTGTTTCTTTTAATGTGGATCCTCATTTTAACGATGCCTTAGATGGGTTTCTGATTATAGAAATAAAAGATATTCCTAACGAAGCATTTGATATGGTAAGCAGGTAATTTTATTCGGATTATTCTTTTTTGCTTTATGATTTTAAATCTTCATTACCCAAAAACCTTATTTTGTATTGCACAATACAACAAGTGCAATTGCAGTAAATTATTTATTAATTGTAAATTGGATTTCTACAAACTAAACTGTAATTAAATAATTAGCATTAAATTATATTTTGAAAAAAAAGCGGCAATCAATTAGTTGATCGCCGCTTTTTTGGGAGTATTAGCTTAAAATAATTTATTCACTAAAATTCTACATATACCTATTGCCAACCCACACAAAACGTTTGCTTACAAACTCCGAATTTGCAAAGCTGGCATTACCTGCCGGGTTTCCACCTGTTAAATGAAAATCGCTGAATGCCGCATGAGAGTTAATAAAGCCGGCACCGGTAAAATTAAAGCTAACAGGTATAAATACACTATTCATTTCTTCTGCTATTTTATTTTGCATATTTTGATCGGTAGTATAAGCACCGCACGTGAGTGCTCCTTTTTCTTCAACTAACGCTTTTGTTAGCGCAATAGAATCTTCCAAACCAGCTGTTTTAATAATAAACACTATCGGACCAAAACATTCTTTATTAAAAATATTGCTTTGATCTTTGTTGAGTTCAATAAGAACCGGTGTTGCTATACGGGCATCTTTAAATTCTTCATTCACTATAGATTTTGTATCCAGTAATAAATTTCCGCCTAAATTTTTAGCCTCTTGTACTCTTTTATAGGTTACATCAGATTGAATAGCACCAAGGGTTCCGGGGCCTGCTTTTGGGTTGTCAACCAAACCGGTTATGGCAGTAGTTATGGCCTTTACCACTTCATCATAAGGTACTAGTCCTTCGCTGGTTTGAACGCCATTGCTGCTAATAAAAATATTTTGTGGGGCAGTACACATTTGTCCGCTATATAAAGAGGCACTAAAAGCAATATTACCTGCCACTGCTTTAAGGTCGTTAACAGAATCCAGAATGATAGAATTAACACCCGCTTTTTCTGTGAAGGTTGTTTTATTCAGGCCTTCAATATAGTTTCCAAATTCGCTGCTGCCGGTAAAATCTACCGTTTTAACTGCTTTGTTTTCAGCCAGTAATTTCGTTATTGGCTTATCCGTATGATCAACGGCTAATTGCACCGTTTTTGGGTTCAACCCGGCTGAGGCAAATGCTTTTTGAAGTTCTTCTACAATTATAGCAATGGGAAGGATTGCTTTTGGGTGAGGCTTAATGATAGTTGCATTGCCTGTTATTAACGCCGCAAACAAGCCCGGAACGGTATTCCAGATAGGAAAAGTAGAGCATCCTATTACCAATGCAATTCCTTTTGGAACAGGTGTCCAGTTTTTTTTCATCTTAAGATCAAATTTGCCCATAGATTTTACCCATTCAACCTCGTGTGGTATGCTGGTTAATTCGCGGTAACCCATTGCCACTGCTTCAAGGGCACGGTCGCTGGCATGTGGTCCGCTGGCCTGAAAACTCATCATATAAGATTGGCCTGTGGTATGCATAGTGGCATAAGCAATATCAAAAAAACGGCTTTTTATCTGATCCAGACAATCTATCAAAACTCCTGCACGGTCTTCTATACTTGCTTTACCCCAGGTTTTGCCGGCTTCTTTAGCATTGTTTATTAAAGTATCAATGGCAAAAATGGGGTATTTAACGCCAATGCCAACCTGCAAAAATGGCGATACTTCTTCGCCAGTCCAGCCAATTGAACCTTCATTAATTAACTCATTATAGTTATTATTCATTGTTGAACTCATCCAGAATTTGGCCTTTCCATCTGCTTCATCGCCATAAGCTTTCGGACTTTCAGGGTAAGGGGAATAATATGTTCTTAGAGATAATGCTTTAACTGCGGCCTCAAGAGTAGCCTTATGTTTTTCAAATAAACTCATGGTGGTGTTCATTATATAAAAGTATGGATGTTGTTAAATTAGTAAATTTGGAGTTTGCAAAATTATTTTAATAACTGAACTTGCCAAAGAGAAAATATAAATCTGCTCTTAATACCATAATTACTTTAACAAATTTTAAACTTTTATATGTAAAAATTCATAAACATATTCTCAACTATTTGCATAAGTATATCTGAATAAAACAATTCATATAGCTTTTAAAAGGGTCAACATTTAATGCTGTAATAATTTAACTTTTGTTGAATATAACAAAGCCATTTTAATCTAAAAACACTCCACAAAAACTGTAGTAAAACGCAATCATCCATAAGCATATATGAAGAACCGGCAATCTTATTTAAAATATAAAAATTATGCTTTGCAAGCATTGGTTCAAGTCAACCACATCAATACATACCTCCAACTCTTATACCAACTGTTAACGTTTTATAATCGGCGTTGTTAGGGTTGATCCCAAAAACATAATCAACAGAATTATTATACGTTTCGTATTCACCAAACACCCACCAGCGACCATGAGGGTTACATGGAATTTCCAGTCGTGCACCCCTGTTACCATTTTTTGCCATGAAGTTATCCCAAAGGGTAAGCATTATCCTAAACTCATTGTGAAAGCCTAACCGGTATTCACCTTTTACGGCAAACGGCATTGTATATAAAAAATAACCAAGTGAATTTCCGCCCATGGTTAGATCACCGATTCTTACAGTCATCCACCTGGGGCGTATACCTGCTAAAATTCCATATTTTTTTGTTCTATATCCTGCAAAAATATCATACCCCCATCTAAACCCGAAGCTAAATTTTGATTCAATATCACTCTTACCGCGCTGAATAGGATCATTCCGCATTTTACCAAAAAGCATTTCAGTATATAGCGCATCATAAATAACAAACCTGTTATAATACCCAAACAGGGTTGAGAGTAATTGAAATTCGGCTTTTAAATTTACGGCATCAACAATGCGTGAAGAGAAAGTATCAGCTTTGCTGAGTTGCATTTGTGTATAGCCAAACTGCCCCCTTATCAACCTTGCGTCTAATAATATTTCGCCGGGTTTCAGGTTTTGAACAGAACCATTAGTTTGTGAAAAAACTTTGCCCGCAAATCCCTGCAGGCAAAGTAAAAAAACAATAAGGTATTTCAATTACCGGGTTTTATAACGTGCGTACTGGTCTCCTTTAAACTTCACAAATTCTTCGCCATCGTTTGAAAAATAAGGGTATGATGTATCTTTCATTTTAGAAAGAATCTGGCCGCTTGCAAGATCAAAGCGTACAAAATCTTCTAATGAAAAAATATCACTACCTGCCCATACAAAATAGGCATTGCCGGCCTTAAAATCTTCGAGTGCTTTTTTTGTGGAAGTGGCATAATTTTGTTTTCCGGTGCTCATTTCATAACTACCTATTCCTTCTTCAAACATAACTATCAGGTTGTTTTCGTATGTAAACATTTTAACCGGTGTTCCTAATCCTGTTTTGTTAACCGGCGTAATGAATTTTGTTTTTCCGTTAGATGAAAAAGCATACAAATTTTTATCGCTTGTTACATAAATAGTCTGATCGTTATTGATCATGTTGGTTAAGGCATTACTGAATTTATCATTCAGATCTTTCATTTTTTTTGTATCCCATAATTGTTTTCCGGTTGATGCATCAAATCCTTTCAACCCAAAATCACCTTTCATTTTAGGCTCGGTTTTATATACATCCGCATTTCCATTCTGGCCGGGGATATAAGTTTCAACAATTACTCTTCCGCCAAACCTTGCAATAAGTTCATTATTTATTAACACTAATTCAGGAACAATTGCATCTTTATCCAGCGGTTCACTTTTCCAAATTAATGCCCCTGATTCAAGATTAAACTTTTTGATACAATACTGGTTTTTTGAAAGGTCAACTACATAAACGCCGTCATTTTCTACCAATGGAGCGCCAGCTTTACCAAGTGTTTGCGAAGATTTAAAAAGCCCGAAGTCATATTCCGAGTTATCAAAAGTTGTTTGCCATAATAGATTGCCGGTATTCAGGTCTATTACCGAAATGCCATCATATATTAAATAAACTTTATCGCCCTTTACATTAAAATCAATTATGGGTTCACCACCTTCTGCACGGTTACGGCACATACTGGTAGTAACTTTAGCAGAAATGGTTTTACTCCAGTTTATTTTGCCAGTGCATTCAATTGTCATTTCAAGAGGCTTGTTTTTAAACAGTTCGCCAATTGTACGTTTTTTGTAGGTTAAGATTAATTCTACTCCCTTTTCTTTGTTTTCAATATAGCTGTTAAACCTTGTTTTGGTTCTTACCATTTTGGTTTTAAGAGTAGATATATCCGCGATCATGTTGCCAGATTTTTCATCATAAAAAATTGTCTTATCTTCCTCTTTTTTTTCACCCTTTATAATAACATTTACAACTCCTTTTTCTTTGTTCCAATTCCAGTCTTTAGCACTCTTAACGCCAAGTGCTTTTTTAAAATTAAGTTGCCATAATACGGATCCCGTTACACCGTCTATCATCGCTATTTCATTCAAATTTCCTCCAAGAATAAGTGTGGCATCTTCATTAATCATTTTCCATTTAGGCTCAACCGGAAACTCGTTTTTCCATACAAGTGCGCATTCCTTTTGAGCAAAAGCTCCCATAGAAAGCATCATTAAAATTAGTAATGTTTTAAAGTTTTTCATATGTTTATTTTTATTGTTTTACAAATTTTTGTATGGCGTTACCTGACACATAATTCACTTTTATAAAATATATGCCCGGCTGTAAAACTGAAATATCTACAGTGGATTGGGTTGTGGAAAATTCGTGTTGTCCGCACATATTATAAACCTCTATTCCCAATAATGGTTCTTTATTTATAATAGTTAAATGATCCATTGCAGGGTTAGGATAAATATCAAACATTAAATTGTTATTTATGGAAGACATACCTGTTAAACCGGAGGTTAGTTTCCAAAGTGTAAAGCCATTACTATTGGCCGTAAGAATTGGTATAGCCGGAGTGGTGCTCCAGAAATTTGCAGCAGTATCTCCATTGTCTATTGTAAGATCGCGAATAACATTATTGTGTGTTGCCATGCTTGTAGTAAAGTTTCCGTATGAGTCGTACTTATGAATAATTGTTCTGTTACTTTGGCCGGTTTTCTGATATGTATCACTATGTATCGTATTATAAGTATATGGAAATATTAAAGCAGTTCGGGGATTCAAAAATGGCACACCTCCAGAAGTGCTCACATTATTTCCAACTTCTTCAAAAATTGTTGAAGTAAGGTTGAATAAACTATATACTGTAGTTCCGTTAATATTAAATTTAATGGCAAAGTTTGCATTGGGATATTGAGTTGCATAAGGAGTGGCTGACATCTGCAGAAATTCTGCCGTACCTAATAAAGTAGCAGTTGAAGAACTTAAATTCCAATTTATATTAGCACCCATTTGTTGAAGGGAGGCTACATTTATGTTGGTTAAAGAATATATATTAAAACTTAAACCTGTATGGATACTATCACCACGTAAAACCGGTTGAGAGAATAAGGATGCTGAAACCAGGATTGTAAAAAAAGTGCTTAAAATTGTTTTCATGTTGATTTGATTATTGTTTGATAAATTTTAATGTGGAACCGGCACCTGCTGTGCTTATTTTAATGAAATAAATGCCCGGAGCCATTGAAGAAATATCTATTTTATTTTCTGAACCAACTGTTTGCAACAAGCCGGCCAGATTATAAATTTCAACTATCTTAATAGGTGTAGAGCATGTTAGGTTTAGTTCTGTAGTAGCGGGGTTTGGGTAAATGGTTATATCGTTTGTATAATCTTTGACCTGTGGCAATATGGTAGCCACGCCACCTTCATACTTCCATAATTCACTACCATGTAATCCATCATTTCCCACAAAATACAATGTGGTGGCGGTGGCATATTTAAATCGTTTTGTTGATGAAAACCCTTCAGAATAGGGTACCGAATCAATGTCAGCAACGAGTTTTGTACCGGCAGATGTGCCATTACTCGTATACATTTCTATTCCTTTATCTTCCTGGCCGGCTACGGTGCCACTTATAATGGCAGTATTTTTAAAATTAGTGATATCACCTGTTTTTAAATATTTACCGTTGATGTCCAATAATTGCGCGTTTCCAACGGTGCCATCAGAGCAATACAACATGCCATCAGTAAAGCCTGGTACCCTTGCCGAAAAAAAAACTTTATTCCCTACTGCAATTATGTTTTTTGGATTTGAAGAACCTGTACCTGCCTCAATATCTTTTATTAAAATAGTGTTGGCATCAAGCCCGTCAGTTTTCCATAATTCCCTTCCATAAGCAGGGCTTACGGGATTAAAATATAATATATCGCCAATGGTAGTCATAACCGTATAATTGCTTGATCCGCCTTCGTCTACACTTGATGGAATACCCGGGTTAAAATCTCTAATCATACTTGTGCCACCGGTTGTACCGTCAGATACCCATGGTTCAAAACCATGAACAGAATCGCTTGCCACATAATAAAATTTGTTGTTACCTTGTGCAACGGCAAAATCGTAATATGAGTTAGTTTTATGCGCTTTAATTAATTGTGGTAAACTATTCACACCATCAATAACATATAACCCGTTTTCGCTTGTTGTGAGGGTTTTTCCCCAGCAATAAATTTTATTTTTAAAAGTAATGGCACGATTAAAGTTGGCATTGCTTACCTGGGCTGTTCCGGTAGATGTTCCATCTGTTTTCCAAAGTGATGTAGCTGATAAGCCACTTGTACTGCTACTTATAAAATAAGCATACTGCCCGATAACTCCCAGCGGCATAAACAACGAACTTGTAGAGCCGGTTAAAATATCTTTAAGCATCAGTGTTCCTCCCGGTGATCCGTCAGAGATCCATGGCTCCCAACCGTGAACGCCATCATGGTAAGCAAAGATTATTTTATTACCCAATGTTACCATATTATTAGGAGCGTAATTATTGGATGCAAGGCTGCTTACTTTTTTAGTTCCGGTTGTGGTACCATCCGTTACATACAAACAGTTAGCATAGGTAGAATCGGGATTTATGGCCGCGAAATAAACTTTCCCGCCCATTTCGCAAAATTCGCTTGGGCTTGAACCCGTAATACCCGGAACGATATCTTTTACAAGCACTGGTTGCGCTTGCATTAAGATAAAATGGGATAATAAAACAAGTGTTGATATTAATTTTTTCATTTGTTGGTTAGATCATTCAAAAGTGATTGAATTAATAAATTCTTACAATCACATGAAATACGTAGTTTTTACAAATGTTTAACGCTCTTTTAACTTTTATTGAGTAATAAATTTTTGAGTATGGATGCCATTGCCTGTTGATACTTTTATAAAATAAACTCCTGTATTATAGGAGCCGGCTCTATTGTCTTTTGCGAGTTTACCGCCTCCTTTTCCGAACAAAAAGTATATACTTTAATTTTGGCGCTATGCGCTTCACATTTTTTATACTCCAATTATATTTTAGAATACTGTTCGTTACAATCGCGTTTAATACGAAGTTTTTTATTACTTAAACACCTTGTTAATTGCTTCTACTTTAGAATTTACCTGTAGTTTTTGATAAATGTTTCTGATATGTGTTCTAACGGTGTCCTGGCTAATAAATAATTTTTCGGCAATTTCTTTATAACGAAATCCTTTGGCAAGCAATTCAACAAGTTCACGTTCTCTTTTCGATAGGTCTTCACCGGCACCATTCATGTCTTTTGGCTTAACGCGAAAACTGGCAACAACACGCCGGGCTATCTGAGCATTCATTGGCGAGCCTCCATTCATAATATCCTGTATAGCAGAAACCAGTTCTCCTGCCACGGTTTTTTTAAGCAGGTAGCCGTTGGCTCCGGCCTCCAGAGATTTAAAAATTTTCTCCTCATCTTCAAATACAGAAATGATCATAAATTGGGATTGACTGCAACTTTTTTTAAGTATTTTTATTGCCTCAATTCCATTCATGCCCGGCAGGTCAATGTCCATTAAAACTACATCGGCACAATTTAATGGCAATAGTTTAATTGCATCTTCGGCATTAGCGAAAATATGATTACATTCAAGGTTACCTGTACTATTAATAATCATCATTAAACCGGTTCTGATCTCATGATTATCTTCAACAATGGCTATTTTGTGCTTCATATGTCTTAGCAAGATTAGCGGTTAAATATTGCTTTCATACTAACATTAATTGCGTATTTCAAAAGCTATGCTGGTTTGTGTACCGGCTTCCGGTTGTGAAATAATTTCAAATGTGCCACCAATATCTTGCATGCGTTTGCGCATATTGGTAAGTCCGTTTCCAAATCTTCTGGTGTTATTTATATCAAACCCTTTCCCGTTATCTTTTATGGTAAACACGCATTGGTTGGCGCAACTGTTAAAAGTGATGCTGATGTTAGTAGCTTGCGCATATTTTAATGAATTGTTACAGGTTTCTTTTATGATAAGAAATACATTTTTTCTTATTTCAGGGGTAATAGAAATATCATTATCTGTCTCATCAAAATTTATGGCAGGGGTAAGGGTTGTATTCTCGAAAAAGTGAAATATATATTGACGCAAATAAGCTAATAAATTTTGAAGCGTATCATTACCCGGATTCATAGTCCATACCAGGTTACTCATATTGTCAACAAGTTCACCGGCAGTATCTGCAATTTTATCAACCTGTTGTTTTCTTAAATCTTCATTCATATTTTGTTTAAGTAACTGACTTAAAATTGATATCCTGGTTAATCCGCTTCCGAGGTCGTCATGCATATCCCTGCTAATTCTTTCGCGTTCAGCATGAATAGAATTTAACCTGTTGAGTTCTCTTTGTTTTTCATTGAGTTTACTTTTTATAAACCATTTTACAGCACCGGTTATCAGCAATAAAATGCCAATGAATTCAATGAATAAAATATGCCAATTAAGCCACCAGGGTTTTTCAATAGTTACTTCAAGCAGCAAATATTCTTTGCTCCATATTTCATCGCTATTGCATGCCATGGCTAAAAATTTGTAAGATCCGGGCTGAAGATTAGGGTACCTTACCATTCTTTTTTCAGGTTCATCAACCCAATACGGATCTGCACCCACCAGTTTGTATTTGGATTTCACTTTATCCGGCCTGCTCATTTCAAGTGCTGTAAACTCTATGGAAAGGGTGTTTTGATCATATGGCAAAACAATTTTTTTAAGGCTAATAGAATTAACAGTATCAGGTAAATGTATATCCATAATCTTTAAGCCTGTTAAAGCAATAACTGGTTTATGCTTGTTAATAGTTATTCTTTTTGGATTAAACCTGTTAAACCCGTTTACCCCGCCAAAATACAAGTAACCGTCGTGCGATTGATATGCAGAGCCTGTATTAAACTCATTCGATTGCAAACCATCAGACGGATCATAATTTTCAACTTTGCCTGAAGCAGAATGAAAACATATTAAACCTTTATTACCGCTCAGCCATAATTCATCGCCTTTACCAGGTAATACCGAGTATAGATAATTTTCAGTTAAACCATCCTTTTTTGAAATTAGAATATATTTTTCTGTTTTAAGGTTATAATCTATTAACCCCTGTTCGCTTGCCATCCACAAATGGTGTTTAGAGGTGTCTTCATAAAAGCCTCTTACGTTATTTTGATGCAATAAATAATCTGTATAGAAAAGTTCGCCGCCTTTTTTATGATATCTTGAAATGGCTCCACCCATAATTGAACTAACCCAAATCCGTTTTTTTTGATCATGAAATATTGCTACAGAATAAGAATTATGTGCTTCGATATTTTTAAAGATAAACTTCGACCCGCCATTATAATAATAATTACCAATGAGTGTAGCAGCCATTATTGATCCATCTTTAAAAGGATAAATACTTAATATATTTATGTTGCGACCTTTTTCAATAAGTTTAAAAGTGATTTCTTTTGTATGATGTGAATATAGATTATAAATTATAGCACTTGAAATACCCCCAATTAGTATTTCATTTTTACTGTAGGCAAAAATACCGGTTATAACCTTACCGAATTTTGCGGGCATTGGTAAAGGAAAGAATTTATTTTCATTTAACGATAGCCCCCATAAACCATATTCATGCGTACCAAAAAACAAGGTGTCTCCAGATTTTAAAAAGTTTTTAATGAAATTTCCACATGCAGGCCAATTAGGAAATTGGTCTCTATTATATAATTTAAACTTCTCCGGTTCAAGGTTCAAACTGTTCAAACCAAAACCATCCATCCCAATCCAGAGATTATTGGAGTTGTCTTTATAAAGCATGGTAAAGATGCGGTTACTTAACTGATATGATGATGCACCTTCGGTTATTCTTTTACTTAAAGTGAATGTTTTTAAATCATAAAAATCTAATCCAATTCCAGGTATCCCTAATATCAATTTATCGTCTGAAATTAACAACCCTGTTATTGTCTTATGAATAAATTCAGAAACGATAATCTCAATTTTTAACGGGTTACATTTTACACGAAGCAATCCTTTTGAAGAATTAATTATTTTACTTTCATCATTACCAATAGCTAAGAGATTTAAATACCCGTTTGAAGCAGTATATTCTGAAGGAAATGGGTATAATTTAAATTGTTTTCTATCGGTGTCAAAACAGGTTATTCCATGATTTGTATTCACCCACATTTTGCCTTTATTATCTGTTACAAAACTCCGGTAATAATCATATTTCGGATCAACATCCGGAATATTGTAGTAAGTGATTGAGCCTGTTTTAAACTTAAAATTAACAATATAATATGTCCAGTTAAACCATATTTCATCCTGATTAACTTTTAAAATAAAAATATTTCCGTAAATATTTTTTAATTTAATGGGAATTTTTTCTAATTTATTAGTTTGAAAATTATATTTACCTATAATGTGGTTGGTTCCAAACCAAATATTATGTGCAGTATCTTCAATTAACAATCCACTTATAAAATTACTTGCGCCATTTTTTAGCTGTTGATCCGAAAACCTATACGTCTTAAAAGTATTACCGTCAAAACGATTGAGACCATCTGCAGTGCCAACCCATAAAAATCCAAGGTGATCCTGCAACATGGCGTAAACAGTGCTTTGGGAGAGTCCTTTATCTAAACCATATTTGTAAATTATTTGAGCACTTAAACCTGGTAAGGTTTGAGAGAAAGCTATTAAAAAAAAAGTAAAACGGATTAAAAACTGGTTCAATTTAAGGGAATAAAAGATGATTATACCGGCAACCTACACTATAGCACGCAAAGATGCAAATGATTGCACATCAGGTAATGTAAAGTCAGCATATGAAATTAGGTGTTGCAAATGCGAAAAAATATAATTTCAACTTAATACTAATAATACCAAAATATGACATTAGATAATATTACGTTTTATTACCTTTGTTGGGCTTGGAAGGCTAGGGGTAGACCTTTCAAGTTGTTTCATAGGCTAGAAAAGGCCCCTGGCTCTGCTGGGGGCTTTTTCATTTTATTATCTATTGCCTTAAAGAATTAAAAAATTATTGGATTTTTATCAGGATCAACCATTTATTAACAATAATTTATTAGAACCTATAAGAGTTTTAACAGTTATACTTACTTTAATCTCCCATTTAAATTTAACTTACTAAACTACAGATGATTTTTGTATAAACATTGCGCTTAAATTGTTTTTCATACGGATCATTTCTTCTGTCATTCTCTGTTTTAAATGAGCGGCCTCATGAGGCATGTTTGGCACTAGATTTAAATAATATTCTATACCATCCAACAGGTTTGCTTTAAACCCGGATAAATACCTGGCTTGCTTTTCTGAAAAAACTTTACTGTTCTTCTTCACTTCTTCCTTTAAATAATCAATATACATTTTCAATTCATTTACAAACATGTGCGATCGTGAAAGTGAATTAAGGATATTAATGCGACCATAAATATGCGAGACAATTTCTTCCAAAGAAAAAATGCCTGAAAAATACGCAAGGTTTGGTCCGGGGCAAATAGTAACGGCATTCAAATGATGTGGAACCGGCATCTCATTTTTTATCAGTGCCGAGGAAGAAAGGCCTTCGCACAGGCAATCTTTTTCTACAATTTCTGTATGCTTTATTTTATATTCTTCTACACGCAGGTTTAATGTATCAAGTTCTTTTAATTTAAGTCTCTGATATTGCCTCGAAGCCTGGCAAATGGGTTTTTGAGTAAACTCTGTATTAAATGCAAGATATTTTTTGTAACAAGGACTGCCTGGCCTGTTTTTTTCAATCCTTAATTTTCTTTGTGATTCGGAAGTGCTGGATCTAAAATTATTAAACGGTACTCCTAAAGGTGAAGCATGACTTAAATAATAATCATCCTGTTTTGCGTTTGCAAGTTTTTGGAGGGTAATCTCATCAACGCAAGTAGCATCGGGTACAAGAAGAAATGGGCTTCCCCACCCGGTTCCATTAATAGGGTAATAACTCCTTAAAAAGGCATCTTCTGATGCTGTTCCTATGCCACCTTGCACAGTGATGCGAAATTCGGGTTTAAATAATAACAAGGGTATGTTTTTGAACGCTAATGCCGCTTTATATAATCCAAATAACTCAGTAGCGAGTTCCTGTTTTTTTTGTTTGAATTCTTCCAATATCGGACCTAATAAATATCCTTCGGTAGGAAAGGCATGTCCTCCACAATTTAATCCCGACTCTATACGAAACTCAGAAATCCAAAGCCCTTTTTTTGCCAGGTATTTTCCCTGAACCAATGCGGAACGATAGTCACTTACTTTAAGAATAATTTTCTTTTTCATGAATCCCAGATGATCTGGTAAAAAATTTGAAAATGTTTCAAGATAACTGAACAATCGAGGATTTAAACCCGCAGAAAAAACAATGGCTGAATTTAAAGTACTATTAGCAAACCCACGTAAGGCAGACATTGCATCGGAGTACTCAGCAGGAAGCGGTTCCCCGTTATCCGGTGAATAATTCAGGTTGTCAATTTTAGTCATGATATTAACGTCGATGGCACCCGCTATAATTTTTTTTCTTAACTCATTCTGATAATATTTTTTAGCTATACCTTCTGTGACCAGCATCTTGCGATATTCAATTTTAGCAGGTGCATTTTCAGGGAGCATTTCAAAATATTTTATAAGCTCACTGCCAGCATCAAATGATTCCTGCTTCATTGCTTCGATCTGTTTGTTAACGATTGTATTCATTAAATTAAGATAAGCGGTGATCCGTTTTGCCCGGTGATCGATGTCGGTTTTAGGAATCAATATATAAGGCTCATTAACTTTTTCTGAATGTAATTGCCGCATTTGTTCTATCAGATCATCCTGAACAATTGAAATAACGCTGGATATGCCAAACCTGGCAACTTTAACCGGCGAATCTATGGAATAAGATAAGCCAAGAACGGGAATATGAAAAGTATGTTGTGATGAAGCTGTCATTTTCAATTGTATATTTTAAAACGTAATTTCATGCAAAGGAATGAACAGATCATGCACATTTTATATGATGATCATCAGTTTTTTATTTTATTATAACTTAGCTGGATTTAACACCCAATAGAACTTGCAGAATCAGGAAATAACATTGGTGCCATTTAACCTGATATTGTCTCTTATTATAATAGCGAAATGTTTGAATATGCAGGGGCATTAGATGGAATGATGGATATTTATGGGTATCTGATTTTAAGAGGTCGCTTATTTAAAACCAATGTAAAAGATGAAGGTTAGTATAATGATATAATTGATGTTTTTTTGATAAGTGGAACTGCGTATGACATCTGAGGGATTTTGCAGTTGGTATAAATTCGGCAGAGAGATATTTGCTTACACCAAAACGATAGTAATTTTAAGTAAGGCAACTGTTTTCAACCCTCCTGTAAAAATACTTATTCCTAAATATTCTGTATTGGAAAATCTTGTCCTAAAAAACCTGGGGATCAATAAAATGGGTCAGTGTAAAGTTGCGTTACATAGTTATTTAAACGAGCAGCAAAAGGGGTAGGTTCTTAATTTATAACTAAGAGGATTTACCCATTTTAGCAGGTAGAAATGAAAAGACAACCTAAATGGGTTACCCTTAAAAATCTTTACGTTCAAATTTTCTGGCCGCTATCCACAAAGGTAAAATTGCCCAAATCAGCAATGATAAATATATTAATATTTTGCCTGATACAGTACCCAGAAACATTTGCAATACTGCACCGGTAATTCCCATTAAGGCCGAGATATCCATACTAAACATAATCAGAATTCTGCATAAATCTACGGGATTTAATAATGCCAGAGCTATCGTATATTTTTCAACAGGATAATCACTCATTGCCTGTATAATAATTAATAAGAGGCCATCATACAAGGCCAGAAAGTACAAACAGATCAGAATGGATATTCCCATTCCTTTCATTTTTTCTTTAATTTGTGTTGCGATCAAAAATGATAGGGAAGAAAAAACGATACTTAAAATAATTCCATTAAACAGAATCTGGAAGGCATAGGAACCATCAGTGAAACAAATAAAGGATAAACCGATGCCCACTGTAAATGCGTAAACCAAAGAAAGTGTTGTAGCAATATACTGGCTCATAAATACCAGACTTCTGTTAACAGGTTGTGTAAGTAAGAGGCGGATAAAATCCGTTGAATTATAAATATGCGTAACGGTAAAGATCATTCCTATTAAAGGAATAATAATAAGCGAAACATTGCTAACAGCCAAAACTCCTTTTTCGGTATCCTCTGTAATGTTAAATAATCCCATTCCCAGCAGAAACAGCACCAACATATACACATTGATGAATTTGCTTTTGAGTATATCGAGCAACAGGTATTTAATAATTTTAAGCATGTTGCTTTTTTTCTTTAACTCCCATTATTTGCGTAATTACTTTGCCTAATTTTTGTTCCCTGTATTTGTTTTTAAGCACGGTAATCTCTTCAAAAAAAGCTAATTTACCTTCCTGTAGAAACACAATATGTGAAGCAAGTTCATCAAGATCGTTTAAAACATGAGAAGTAATGATTACTAATTTATTTTGTGCTGATTTACTTATTTTTTCCTTTAGTATTTCAGCGGCAAGCGGATCTAAACCAGCCGTTGGTTCATCCAGGATAAGTATAGGCGGATCGAACATAAATGCGAGCACAGCACTTACTTTTTGTACAGTTCCACCGGATAGCTGACCCATATATTTATTTAAACTGTTTTCAAGTCCGAAGCGATAAAGTAAATCATCATCAATGGTTGTTTGATTGCTTCTTATTTCCCTTATCATAGCGAACAATTGGGATACCTTCATGTTTTCGGGGTAATTGCCTGTTTGCGGCATGTAACCAATTAAATTGCGGTAACCGGATTGTTTACTAATTGATTTTCCCTGTACAAGGATTGCTCCTTCTAAAAAATGAGTTAGGCCCAAAATACATTTAATAAGCGTTGTTTTACCCGTACCATTGGGGCCAATTAATCCGGCAACCATCCCTGTTTCAAATTTTAAATTAATATGGTGCAAGACTTGCGTATGCCTGTATTTTTTACTGAGATCAATTATTTCAATCATGCCACAGGTTTAATTAAAGGTGTTTCATCTCTTAAATTTTCAGGGGTAAGAAAGGGAATTATTTTTTCAAGTATATCCAGTAATTCGGCCATCAAACTTTTAATTAAAATAACCGATGCGGGATATTTTTCTATAATACCTGATAGCATATTCATAGGTCGGAACGGCTGATCACCTACACCATCCTTATTCAAATCAAAGCCATTATATCTGTCCCAGTAATTGTATTGCAACCGGTTTAAAACAGTAAAACCATTGGTTACATAATCAAAGGTATTTAATTTAAAATTATTGAACCTAAAGTCGTTTTCGTCGCAACTTGCCTGCATTTTTAAAGCATAACCATTGTTTGTAAAGTTGTTTTTAGAAAACAAAGTTCTACTACAACCATCCATATAAATTCCAATTGAATTTTTTTCATAAGTATTACCAAAAACCTTACTGTCTCTTATGTCCTTCAATAATAAGCCATAGGCAGAACTACCCCAGTTTCTGATAAAATAATTTTTAAGCATTAAAACATTTCTACTATACATAACAGCCACACCCGCTCCATTATTTATAAATGTATTACCATAATAAGTATCAGAATCGGAGAACATAAAATGTAAGCCATAACGAAGGTTCTGTTCACTTAAGTTATGAGCAATGAGCCCATGCTTAACAAATTCGAAATAGATGCCATCTCTGTGTTTTCTGATCACATTCCCAACAATTATATTATGGGTTGATTTCCACAGGTGAATTCCATTTCCAACATTGTTTTGTTCTCTTTCAGGACCCGTTAAGGTATTATTTGAAATAAAACAATAGCTGGCATTGGTGAGATAAATTCCGAAAAAATTATTTTCAAATATATTGTTTTGAATGCGAACAAAACTGTTACCGTAAATTCTGATACCAGCATAATCTTCCATGTTTGAATAACCCGAATTTATGATTTTTAAACCGCTAACGGAAACATAACTAGATTTAACGGAAATGTTTTCTACCTTGCTATCGCCATCAATTACCGGGTAATTAATACCGATAATTGTTAAAGGTTTATTAATTAAAATATTCCCTTCTTTATAAGTTCCCTGCTGAACCCAAATGGTATCCTGTGGATTTGCCTGTTGGATTGCCAGGGAAAGTGTTTTTGTGAAGTGCAGTGGTTTTACGCTGATTGATCTTGCACCGGCTGTATGTGGATGAAAAAACAACAGCCAAAGAAATAGATTATAAAATATATTTCTAAGTACCGTGCTCATTTAAAAAGTTCCTGATAGTTGCCACTGCTGTCCTTATCATCAAAGAGTTTGTTAAAGGATGCTGTAGTTGTAAAGAAGCCTATACCGCTGCTCATCGGACTTTTTATTCTTTCATGTTTGCCATACACGGTTTTACCGGCCTCTATTACTTCGCCAGGATTATCAAAAAGAACCACATAGGTTTTTGCGATTGCCGGATTTTCTGAATTCATATAATTTTTCAAACAAATAAAATCATCAAACTTAAAAACCTTGCCTTTATCTGTTTGTATAGCCATACCGAATTTATTATCCATCATCTTCATTTTACAATACTCACAATTTTCTTTTCCAAAATAAAATTCAGGTTTATCCTTTCCACAGCTGTTTAAAATAAATAGTATTGGTATAATTAAAAGTACAGTTTTATTCAATTTTCTATTTCTGAACCATTCAAAAAATAATGCCAAAAATGCTATAAAACCAACGGCTATTATAATCCATCCTCCGGAAGCAGGCATTGATAAAGCCTGAAAATTTAGCAGGTCTTTATAACCTAACAGCGGCGGTTGATAAGCCATTCCGGGCACCTGTATGGGTGCTTTCGGATCAAGGTTATGTCCATAATCATAACCCCAGCGATAGAAATCGGCAAGTGCGGTAATTCCGCCAAGTAAAATTACAAGGCAGAATATTTTTAGCCAGCGTTGGGTTCCATTGATCACCACAATTAAACCGAAAATAATAAATGCGGCAATTACATATTTAATATAGGAAAACTCTGGGAACATTTCAGCTTTAATATGTTTCATACCAATATAATGGTTCAAACCATTTATAATATCAATATCCCCTTTAATGTCGTTATACCAAATATATATACGTAATCCTTCGGGATACTGTGGTGCCAGCAAACCTATTTTCCATAGAGGTAGATAGTAACAACCAATTACAGCTATTAATGATATTGCCAGAAGCAACCTGAAAATGATATGGATTTTTTTCATGAATGTAATATATAAGCAGAGACATCCTGCAGGATATCTCTGCTTTTGCCTGTTAACTTTTTATTCGCAGTTGCTTTTGGCTCTAAACGAAATTTATTTTACAGATGATACTGCGGCCGGCTCGGTAACGCCTGTTGAGAATTTTAATGGCACGTTTGAACCTGCTGGAGAAACACGGATATATCCAGACATTTCCTGGTGTAATGCTGAACAGAAGTCGGTACAATACATCGGGCTAACACCTACTCTTTCCGGTATCCACTTTAAGGTTTGTGTTTCACCTGGCATAACCAGTAATTCTGCATTACTAGCCCCTTTAACAGCAAAACCATGAGGTACATCCCAATCCTGTTCAAGATTAGTTAAATGAAAGTAAACCACATCACCCATTTTAACACCTTCAATATTATCGGGTGTAAAGTGAGAACGAATGGCAGTCATATAAACATGTACTTCATTTCCTTTTCTTACCACTTTAGCCTGGCCTTCTCCCATAGTTACATAAGGATTTTTATTTTCTTCCAGCTTAAAAATTTTAACAGAATTTTTTTCTATTAATTCTGCTGGTATAGCTTCAGCATAATGTGGCTCTCCGGTTGTTGGAAAATCAAGTAAGAGTTTCATCTTATCGCCATCAATACTATATAGTTGAGCCGATTGTGTTAGCTCTGGTCCTGTAGGTAAATAGCGATCCTTGGTAATTTTATTATAAGCAATAACATATTTACCCCAGGGTTTGTTAGTAGGTCCTCCGGGTACGCTTAAATGACCAACAGAATAAAACGTAGGAACACGATCCAGCACTTCTAGTTTTTCTATATTCCATTTTACAATTTCGGAAGAAACAAAGAACGAAGTATATGCATTTCCTTTACCGTCGAACTCTGTATGCAAAGGTCCTAAGCCTGGTTTTTTAACTTCTCCGTGCAACACCGCATCATATTTTAAAACCGGGATGCCTTCAAAATTTCCTTCATAAGTTTTTGCAGCAATCGCCTTTAACATTTTATCAAAGGAGAATACAGGAATGATTGCAGCCAGTTTTCCTGAACCAACAATATATGAACCTGTAGGATCTACATCGCATCCATGCGGAGATTTAGGGCAGGGAATGAAATATACCAAGCCTTCATATTGTTTAGGATCCAGCATTTTAACTTCAGTAATCATATCGCTTTTTCCTGAATGTGTAATTTCGCTATAGCTATTGTGCGCATATTTAACTTTCTTAACAGTTGCCTTACCAGCCTTAACCAGTTCTTCACATTTTTTCCAGTTTACTGCCATTATAAAGTCTTTATCTTTTTGAGAAGCATTAACTTCCAGCAGGGTATTAGCCTGTTCGGTGTTATAGCAGGAGAAAAATACCCAGTCGCCCGATTTAAGTTTTCCGGCACGCGCCAGGTCAAAGTTAAATCCTGGTAATAAAACCTGAAATCCTACTCCCATATTGCCAGTTTTAGGATCAATATTAATAAAACTAACGGTTCCTTTAAAATTTTGCTTGTAGGAACTAATGGGTACATCCGGATTACTGTTATCATCATCCATAGGATAACTGAAACGCGTACCGGCAACTACATATTCAGAGTTTTGTGTAATAAAAGGAGAGGAGTGATTACCGCTGCTGTTTGGAATTTCGATAATTTCTACGGTTCTGAAAGTTTTCAAATCTATGCGTGCAATACGCGGAGTATTGTTGCCATTAATAAAAGCCCACCTTCCATCATGTGTTCCATTGGTAAGTGAAAGAGCAACGTGGTGTGAATCATCCCAGGGGACCATTCCATGTGAAGTATTTAACATCGGCTTAGTTTCTTCACTATATCCCCATCCTGTTGTAGGGTCAACACTAAACACAGGAATAATCCGTAATAATCTTCCTGAAGGCAATCCATAAACAGTCATTTGCCCGCTGAAGCCCCCCGAAACAATATTATAAAATTCATCATGTTTACCCGGTTCAACATAAACCTTTGAAGCAGCGTCTTTATCTGCTCCATTTCCTTTAACCTTATTTTTACAGGAAGTTACTGAAACGCCAATCAAAATGAATAGCATGATCAGCATATTTATCATATTTATTGTTTTAAGTTTTCTCATAATTTTATTTTTATATTTCAAATCTGCCAACAAAAATATTCTTTATTTTTCACCGTCATTAGAACGCATAAATTCTAAAACATTGCGTGAATCTGCTTCAGTTAAATTCTGGTTAGGCATACGTACCAGGCATTCTTCCAATAAGGCCATCGCTGTTGCATCTTTGCTTAACATTTCTTCTGCATTGGTAGAAAAATTCATGATCCACTCAGGTTTTCTTCTATGGGTAACTTCCTTCCAACCGGGGCCTACCAGTTTTTCTTTAGTTAATCTGTGACAGGCCGAACACTTGAGATTGTAAACTTTTTCACCATCACCAACCATTGTTTGATTCAATGGGTGTGTAAGTTCAACGTTTTTAATACTGCCAATTCCCTTCTTGTCATCTTTGCGTGCAGGCTCCTCGGTTTCGGTTGATGCTACATTTTGCTGCTGCTCTGAGTCACTGCCGCCACAAGCCCAAACAAATAAACCAAGGACAAGGCAGGTACTGATAATCATTTTATTTTTCATATGGTTTAAATTTAATTCGGATGTAAAGGTCTTGATATACCGCTCATGATATAAATGAACTTTATCAACAAGATAATTGATTCTGATCATTCATTTAATTAATTTAATAAAAAACGTAAGAGCAAGTTTAAGGATGATTAAGTGTAAGCGTTTTACATAACTTTGTATAAATGTTACATTAATCACACATTTAATAATGAAGTATACTGAATTATATTAAATTTGTAACTTATGTAGTTCTGATATTAATCATATTAAGGTATTTTTATCCTAAATATATTTGAAGCGTTAATACTAAAACAAATGAAAAAAATAATTATTACAATCAATGTATTGCTTAGTACCTTAATAATGGTTGCATGTGGCAATGGTGAACAAAGCCAAAACACACCAACAGAATTACCTGTTCAAAAAGGCCAGTCGGCTGTGCAGGATAATGAATCGGCGAAAGATATTGTTAAAATAGCTATCTCATCAAAAGATCATACAACACTTGTAACAGCGTTGCAGGCTGCAGAACTTGTTGATGTTCTATCTAATGCCGGCCCGTTTACTGTTTTTGCCCCTGTTAACGATGCTTTTGCAGCCTTACCCAAAGGTACAGTTGATGGTTTGTTGAAACCTGAAAAGAAAGCCGATTTGCAAAATATTTTGCAGTACCATGTTGCTGTTGCAGTTTATAATCCAACTATGTTTAACGACGGACAAATAATTGAAATGGTTAATGGTGGTAAATGTACAATTCATATAAGAGGTGGTAAAACTTTTATCAATGATGCAGAAATAATGGGCAATGTTAAAGCAACAAATGGAATTGTTTATGTAATAAATAAGGTTCTATTGCCTCAATAGTAAAGAATAAATTTGCCTAACAATAATTAAAATATTTTTAGAAATAGCTAAGGTATAAAACTCGCCTGAACCCACTCCCGACAATAGGACAGGTTGGCCTCAAAAAAAATTTGTTTTTTAATATAACAGGCAAAAATGCTCAAGGCATTGCTTAAAGCCTTAACAATAAATATAAAACGGATTTTTTTTAGAGACAAAATAATCGAAAATAATTTCATTTTCGATTTTAGGAAAGCCAGTTTTTTTATGATTATTTTTGGTGATTTTGACAGATTTGTAAAACATAAATACCTCAGCTAATAGAAAAAAATAATTGTTTTATTTGATTTATTATCATAATAAAAACCAACAAATTTTTATTTAAACGGGGTGCAGCTTTCTAGTTTTTCATCTTGAGAAGTTTGGTTGGGTCAAGTATGTTAATATTACTTCCTTTAATTCCAATAAGACCTTCTTCCTTAAAATCAGTTAAGGTTCTGGTAACAGATTCTGCGGCAGTGCCAACTAAGCCTGCAAGATCCTCGCGAGAAATGGCCATATTTAAGTTTTCACCTTCTTTCGCATAACGTTCTTGCAGCATAATTAACGCCTCTGCTACTCTTTTTCGCACAGAATTATACGCAAGCTTTAAAAGTCGGCTTTCCATTTCAACAACGTTACCTGAAAGCATTCTGATAAATTTAGCTGCCACATCTCTGTTTGTAAAAAGCAATGAAAAAAACTCGTCTTTTGGAATAATCACAGCATCTGTTTCTTCCATGGCTATGGCTGCATCGGTATAAGGAGCATCTTCAAGTAAGGCATTATATCCAATAAAATCTCCTTCTTTATATAACCCGGTAACATATTCCTTTCCATCTTCATTTGATTTGGCCGTTTTTACTTTACCTCTGCTAATAAAGAACAAACCCTTGGGATGATTATCTTCATCATACAGCTTATCTTTTTTCCGGTAGGTTCTTATTTCTTTATTATTCGATAACTCTTTAAGTGAATTAGTACCCCGCGCTTCTTTTAAAAATTCGTAAAACTTCTCAGCAGTGTTTGAAAATTCGGACCTTAACAGCTCATACTTTTTTAACCTCATTTCTACAGCCTGGAGTAACTCATTATTCTCAAAGGGTTTGGTAAGATAGTCGTCAGCTCCCATGTTCATTCCTATCCGGTGATCACTTTTTTCTGCTTTAGCTGTTAAAAAAATAAAAGGAATACTGGCGGTGGCAATATCTTTTCCCATCAGGTGCAGCACACCATATCCATCCAGTTCGGGCATCATAATGTCACATATAATCAGATTGGGATTGGCAGTTTGAGCAATTTTTACTCCTTCTTTTCCATTAGTAGCAGTAATTACATTATACTTAGCAAGTTCAAGTATCTCTGCAATGTTTTCACGCATGTCAGGATTATCTTCAATAAGCAGGATTGTTTTCATTTTTGATTTTAATATGCGGGTTTTTATAAAAAAAAACAAGTGTAAAAGTAGATCCTTCATCCATTTTACTTTTAAATTGGATTACTCCATCCATCAATTCAATATACTTCTTTACAATGTTTAATCCCAACCCCGTTCCCTGAATATTTCCGGCATTTTTGGCCCTGAAAAAGCGTTCGAATAAAAGTGGTTGATCTTCATCAGGAATACCAATACCCTGGTCTTTTATGCTAATAACAGTTTTGTCTTTTCCACAAATAGTATTAAAATAAATGTAATTTCCTTCTTCAGAATATTTAATTGCGTTAGAGAGCAGGTTAATCAATACATTTTTCAACAATTGTTTATCCAGATAAATGCTGTTTTCTTCTCCCTTACAGTTATAAATAATTTGCTGACCGGGTTTCAACATAGATTTCATTTCCTCTGCCATATCTTTAGCAAAATCGTTGAGCATAATTTCTTCCGGGTGGTTCCGCACAACCCCCTCTTCCAGTTTGCTTAAGGAAAGAAAATCGTTTAATATCTGTGTAAGGTTATGAACGGCTGAGCGAATGCGTGTGATATGCTTTAAACGTTTATCCTGATCTTTATTATCCGCATATTCACCTATTAACGAAACGGAAGAAAGAATAGTTGCAAGGGGTGTTCTGAATTCATGTGAAGCAGTTGTAATGAACCTTGATTTTAGTTCATTCAATTCCTTTTCTGTTTCCAGTGTTCTCATTACTTCTTGTTTTGATTCTGCAAGTTTATTAATGGCCTGAGCCAACTCTTCAGTGCGCTCGGCTACCCGAAATTCGAGGTCGGCATTAAGTGCCTTTATTTCACTTTCCTGCTTCTTTCTTTCTGTAATATCAATTATAAAACTCATGAAATACTGTCCTTCACTGGTAGTAAAACTACTCAGACTTACCTCAACAGGAAATTCAGTATTATCTTTTCTTACAGCGAACAGATTCATGCCAATTCCCATAGACCTGGAGTGCGGATGCTTCATGAACACCTCTCTGTGTTGAGTATGTGCTATGGTAAATCTTTTTGGGATGAGGGTTTCTATCTTTTTCCCTCTCAGTTCTTCTTTTGTATAGCCAAATAAAATTTCAGCCTTTGGGTTCACCATAACAATACCGGCATCTTTTCCAACAACCACAATTCCTTCTGTAGCATGCTTGAATAGCGCATCAAGCATTTCAATTTCTTGTTTCATTAGGGAACTAATACTTTCGCCGAATATAGGATTGTTTTGATTCATTTTTTCAGCTTTATAAGGTACCTGGCTTATTTTAAATTATCATAAACTTTACTGTTTCAATTTATTTATCAGTAAAAGTTTTGGAAATAAAATATCCTCTTCAAGGAAAATAT
>JACMQU010000041.1 GCA_014376805.1 Bacteroidia bacterium | reverse complement strand
ACGAAGAACAAGATGGTTACCGTCAGGATTTTCAAAACGAAATTCTGGCCATTATCCCGCCTGAAATAAGGGATCATCCGGGTGGTATTTTTGTAAGAGCCGCAGATCAGATACCTAACGAGGATCGTATATTATTTCAAACAGTTGCCCGTATTAATATCTCCGATAATGGTGGCACATTAGCTGAACAAGTTAAACGTAAGCCAGTTACAAAAATGGTGATTCCCCGCATAACACCTGTTGAACTACATAAGCCTATTTTAAATCCTGTATCATTACCCAAAGATTTACTGTTTTATAATGGTTTAGGTGGTTATTCTCCTGACGGTAACGAGTATATTATTTTCAGCGGAAACAATAACAGAACCCCTGCCCCATGGGTAAATGTAATTGCTAATCCAGGGTTTGGAACAGTAATATCAGAAAGCGGATCAGCTTATACATGGACTGAAAATGCACATGAATTGCGGCTTACCCCCTGGAATAATGATCCTGTAAGCGATTCGGTAGGAGAAGCTTTTTATTTAAGGGATGAAGAGAGTGGACACTTTTGGTCTGCCACGCCTCTTCCTGCAGGAGGCCAATCACCATATATTACCCGTCACGGATTTGGTTATAGTGCTTTTGAACATAGGGAAGATGGAATATATTCAGAATTGTTAGTGTATGTAGATATGGAGTCTGCCATTAAATTCAATGTGTTAAAAATACGCAATCAATCCGGTAGGTCACGCAAGCTTTCTGTTACGGGTTATACAGAGTTGGTTCTAGGCAATAACAGGATGAAAACCGCTATGCACATTCATACTGAAATTGATTCTGATTCAGGGGCACTTTTTGCAAAAAACCCATACCATACAGAATGGTCTAACCGGGTAGCATTCTTTGACGTTGACTATTTAAATAAAACTTTTACTGCTGATCGCACTGAATTCATTGGTAGAAACGGCACATTGCAAAACCCTGAAGCCATGTCGAGGATAAAACTTTCCGGAAAAATTGGACTCGCTTTAGATCCTTGTGCAGCAATACAGGTTCCATTCTTTATGGCAGATGAAGAAGAACAGGAAATTATTTTCCGGTTAGGTGCCGGTAAGGATATAAATGATGCAGTTGCAATTGCTAAAAAACATAGAGGAAGTAATGCTGCCCTTGAATCATTGAAACAAGTAAAAAACTTTTGGGAACAAACAATTGGAGCAATTAAAGTGGAAACTCCTGATGCCGCAATTAACACCGTCACAAACGGCTGGCTTACCTACCAAACGCTATCATCACGGCTTTGGGGACGCAGTGGATTTTATCAATCAGGTGGTGCTTATGGTTTCAGAGATCAGTTGCAGGATGTTTTATCGCTACTATACTCAGCTCCAGAACTAGCACGAAAACAAATTTTACTATGCGCTGCCCACCAGTTTATGGAAGGTGACGTTCAGCATTGGTGGCATCCGCCTGTTGGCCGCGGTGTTCGCACCAGGGTATCAGACGATTTTCTTTGGCTGCCACTAATAACTTCAATTTATATTTTACAAACCGGAGACATTGCGGTACTTGATGAGCCCGCACCTTACCTCGAAGGAAGATTATTAAATCCTGGTGAAGAATCCTATTTTGATCTTCCCGCTATTTCCGGTATCTCTGTTTCACTTTATGAACATTGCGTTCAGGCAATCAAACATGGATTAAATTTTGGTTCACACGGACTGCCATTAATTGGCACCGGAGATTGGAATGATGGTTTTAATAAAGTTGGTGAAGCCGGCAAAGGAGAAAGCGTGTGGCTGGCATTTTTCCTATATAATATACTTATTCAATTTGAAAAAATAGCTCGTTTACATAATAATTCAGCATTTGCTGATGAATGCATTAAAGAAGCAGAACAACTAAGAGAAAATATTGATAAGCACGCATGGGATGGTGAGTGGTATAAGCGGGCATGGTTCGATAATGGCACACCAATGGGGTCGGCAGTAAATGAAGAATGTAAGATTGATTCAATTGCCCAAAGCTGGTCTGTTTTATCAGGCGCTGGAGATGCAATACGAGCTCATTCTGCGATGGAAGCGGCATACAAAAAACTTGTTCAAAAAGATGTCCGGATTATTAAATTATTAGACCCACCATTCGATAAGTCTGATGTTAACCCTGGTTATATAAAAGGTTATGTGCCCGGAATAAGAGAAAATGGCGGACAATACACACATGCCGCTATATGGATGATAACTGCTTTTGCCAGGCTGGGCGATAACGAACGTGTATGGGAATTATTGAATATGATAAATCCGGTTAACCACGGTAAAACTTCAGAAGCAATTGCAATCTATAAAGTGGAGCCTTATGTAGTGGCGGCAGATGTTTATGCGGGTAAATCCCATACCGGACGGGGGGGATGGACTTGGTACACGGGCTCTGCCGGGTTGTTATATCGCTTTATCGTTGAATCCTTTCTTGGCTTACAACAAGAAGGAGATAAATTGAAATTGAGGCCTTGTGTGCCCAAAGAATGGGCATCATTTAAAATACATTACCGGTACAAAAACACGGTTTATCATATTGTTGTGATCCAAAAAAACAGCGCAGCAGAGATGATAGTGACGGTTGACGGAGTTGTGCAGGAAGATAGAATGATTGCACTTGCAGGTGACGGAGTAGAACACAATGTTCAAGTCGAAATATTTACGAATCCGTTATAAGAAACTTTAGAAAGTAATTTTATCAGGTTATGATATAATTTAAATAAAAATAAAAATAAAAAAAATGGAAAAAACTAAAAATGAAAAAGGCAATCATGCTTCCGACTTCATGCCTTTAGACAAAAAATCAAATGAGGATTTCAATAACCAACATCCCGACCACGATGAAAATGGTTTAATAAATGCCAGCGCAATTCCGGATGAAAAAAATACGGGAAACGATAATAAACAAACAGCTGATATAAAAACAGCTGAAACAAAAACCTACACCTGCTCCATGCATCCTGAAGTAATTTCAGAAAATCCCGGCAAGTGTCCAAAATGCGGGATGGAATTAACAGAGAAAAAATAATGTAATGAAAAAACTTTATGCAGCAACAAAATGAATAATCTAAGAAGTAAATACAACATGAAAATACTAATGCACATTACTGATAATTAGTAATCGTGAGATGATTCAATTTTATTTTCTCTCCTGTTGTAGAACTTAATCATTGCCTGGCAACCCACTAATTTGTTTGAAGAATAAAATAGTACATAAATAAATAAAAATGGAAAATTCAAATACAGAAAAGCCACAAAAGCCTGAAGGCAAAAGAGATGTCATTGTTGTTTCGGGCAGTAGCGGAATGATAGGCACAGCACTAATCCACAAGTTAGCTGCGCAATACCGCATTGCAGGTCTTGACAATGGTGGATATCCTTATCCGCCTATGGAGGCTGAATGTGTGTGCATGGAAATTAGGGATGATAAAAGTGTGGAGTCTGCTTTTGACAGAATTCGTTATGAGTATGGAAACAAAATAGCTTCGGTAGTTCACCTGGCGGCTTATTACGATTTTCTGGGAAAGCCCTCTGATTTGTATGATAAGATAACCGTTAAAGGAACAGAACGATTAATGAAATTTCTACAGAAGTTTGAAGTGGAACAATTTATTTTTTCAAGCAGCATGTTGGTGTATAAACCTTCATCACCCGGAGTAAAAATTACTGAAGAATCGCCACTCGAACCTAAGTGGGATTATCCAAAATCAAAAGTTGCAACAGAAAAAATACTGCATGAACAGAGAGGTAAAATTCCGGTAGTGAATCTTCGCATTGCCGGTGTTTATAGCGAACAAGGCGGTTCAATACCAATCACTAACCAGATACAGCGCATCTATCAAAAGCAAATCACAGCACGCTTATACCCTGCCAATACCGCTCATGGCAGCACCTATGTAAACTTAGATGATTTAATAAATTGCATAGTTAAAACCATTGAAAAAAGAAAAGAGCTTCCGCCCGAAATAGTGTTAAATGCAGGAGATGTTGAAACTTTATCTTACAAAGATTTGCAGGATATTATCAGCTTGGAAATTAATGGGAAAAAATCAGGCATTATACACATCCCGAAATGGTTTGCAAAAGCAGGAGCATTCATGCAAAATATTTTTGGCAAAGCGTTTATAAAACCGTGGATGATTGACCTTGCAGATGACCATTTTGAAATGGATAGTTCCAAAACAAAAAAATTAATTGGCTGGCAACCGCAGCATGGATTGCGTGATACACTTCCGCGAATGATTAAAAACTTAAAAGATAATCCTGAAAATTTTTATAAGTTGAACAAACTAAAAAAATAATCATGAAAAAGTATTCAACAATTTTAATTCAATCATAAAATGGATATGCACAACCACGCTTCCATGTCTTCCAAAATTGAAGATGTGAAATCAAAAAAATCCAAAGAAGCTGAAGGAGAAAAAAAAGAGCAATACACTTGTCCGATGCATCCCGAAGTAGTGAGTGATAAACCCGGCAACTGCCCGAAGTGCGGAATGACGCTGGTAAAAAAAGAAGAACAGGCAGACCAAAATAAAATGGTCATTGAACATTACAATACTTTGTACTGGACACATGTAACTAATATACTGCTTGGTTTTTTTCTTATAGCATCACCATTTACATTCGGCTATCAGAGTGCAGCAATGACATACAGTGATATTATCAGTGGTGTGTTGTTAGTGGTGTTCAGTTTACTATCTGCAAATCCATTTCGATTATGGGCTCCGTGGGCATCGTCATTTGTTGGAGTATGGTTATTATTTGCACCGCTTGCCTTCTGGTCGCCTGATGCATCAGCTTATATTACTGATACAATTGTGGGTATTTTAGCAATCGGACTTTCTGTGCTGATTCCCGAAATGCCGGGCATGATGAAAATGATGATGACCATGCCTCCAGGTCCTGAAACACCTCCGGGCTGGACTTATAATCCATCTACATGGCTGCAAAGAACACCAATAATTATTTTAGCGTGGATTGGTTTTTTTGCTTCCCGTTATTTAGCCGCTTATCAGTTAGGTTATATAACACATGTTTGGGACCCGTTTTTTGGTAATGGAACCGAAAAGGTTTTGACATCTGCCGTTTCAAAATCATTCCCTATTTCCGATGGTGGCTTGGGAAGTTTCTCTTACACCATAGAAGCACTCATGGGCTACATGGGCATGTCAAACCGTTGGCGCACCATGCCCTGGATGGTTGCATTCTTTGGCATTTTAGTAATACCGCTTGGAGTAACCAGCATTGTACTAATTATTTTACAACCGGTCTCTGTTGGCTTCTGGTGTTCCGTTTGTTTGCTTACTGCAATTACTATGGTGGTGATGATTCCGCTTACACTTGATGAAGTAGTAGCTATGATTCAGTTCATGAATAAGCGAATGAAAGCGGGAAAACCTTTCTGGAAAACTTTTTGGATGGGCGACACTATTGAAGGCGGCAGCGATGATAAGCGCACACCCCGCTTTACTGAATCTATTACTAAAACAATTCCTGCAATGAACTGGGGCATGAATCTGCCGTGGAATCTTTTGATAACTTTAGCAATTGGTTTATGGTGGATGTTTTATCCTGGCAACTTTGGTGTTACCGGTGCAGTGGCAAATAATTTTACAACACTTGGTGCATTAGTAATTACTTTTTCAGTTATGGCAATGGCTGAAGTAGGTCGGGCAATGCGGTTTATAAATATCCTCTTCGCACTTTGGCTCATTATAGCTGTGTTTTTAATTCAAGCTGTTCCATCTAACGCGGTTTGGAATGCAGTTATATCCGGTGTGCTATTAATAGCTTTGAGTTTTCCTAAGGGAAAAATACGGGAGAAGTACGGAACGTTTGACAGGTATATTGTTTAAATATTTATATTATAAGAGGATTTGGCGATGAAGAATTTGGCGAAACTTATTGGCTTAAATTATATAACAATTATAAAACTTTAACCGAACTAGCCATTACATTGGATAGTTTCATGTCGGGAGTGGTAGGCATTAGTAGTGCAAATTATAAAGAGATAGAAAAAACATTAAAAGCACTCACCAACACAATTGAAGCCAATTACCCTGATACGTTTAAATCAGAACTACGCAAATGGGGCTTTCATGAAGAAAAGTTGTAGAAAAGTATCGAAACAAATAAAAAAGCACGGGTGTAGCATGCACCTGTGCTTTTTTTATACTTTTTTGCCGGGTATAAAATAAAAAAAATTATAAATAAACGTATTAAATAACGGCTATCAATTACAATTAAAGTCTTTAATAAATTAATATTCATTCTTTTTTAATGATCCTTTATGTTGCAAAGGAATTTATGGTTCTAAGCCCACATAAGTTAATTTTATTTAAATTGCCCGGCATAAAAATATTACACTTATCTATAAGTTAAAGCCTCACCATTGCATGAATTATTCTGAAACCCTAAACTACTTGTTTACCAAACTACCCATGTTTGCACGCATTGGCAGTGCCGCGTTTAAAAAAGACCTAACCAATACCATTGCCTTATGCAAAGCTTTGGGTGAACCGCAAACAAAGTTTAAAACTATACACATTGCCGGTACCAATGGCAAAGGTTCCTGTAGCCACATGCTGGCTTCCATATTGCAGGAGGCGGGATATAAAACAGGCCTGTACACATCACCACACCTTAAAGACTTTAGAGAACGCATACGCATAAACGGTAACATGATTGATGAAAATACCGTAGTAGATTTTGTAGCCCGTTATAAACAACTTTTTGAAAGTATTGAACCTTCTTTTTTTGAGTGGACAGTGGCTTTGTGTTTTGATTACTTTGCCAGTCAAAAAGTAGACATAGGTATTATAGAAACAGGGTTAGGTGGTAGGCTCGATTCCACCAATATCATCACACCCTTGTTAAGCATTATTACCAACATTGGTTGGGATCATACCGATATGCTTGGCAATACCCTGCCCGAGATTGCCTTTGAAAAGGCCGGCATCATAAAGCCGCTAATACCCGTTGTTATTGGCGAATATGTTACAGCGACTTTATCCGTATTTAACAATAAAGCTAAAGAAACCAACAGCAAACTTATACTTGCCAATCAAATAGCGGAGGTATTACATTTTAAAAGTACCCATACGCAGGCAGTCTTTGATGTAGGCTTTGAACATGGCGAAATGTGGAAGAACATGGATTGCGATTTGCCTGGAATCTATCAGCAAAAAAATATTGTTACAGTTATAACAGCGGTGTTACAGTTGCAAATGCAAGGGTTTAAAATAACTGAAATGGATGTGCGTTTAGGCCTTAGCAAAGTTAAAAAAAATACAGGCTTAAAAGGGCGTTGGTATGTGCTGAACCAAAAGCCATTAATCGTATGCGATACCGGACATAATGAAGATGGAATTGCTTATGTGGTGCAACAAATTAAGCAACAAAAATATAAGCACCTTCACCTGGTTATTGGCATGGTTAAAGACAAAGACATTAATAAGATACTTGCCTTATTGCCTGTAGATGCGACTTATTATTTTTGCAAAGCAGATATTCCAAGAGGCCTGGATGAAAAAGAATTGCAGGCACAAGCCAGCACACATAACCTGCATGGCCACACCTATGCCAGTGTAAGTGAGGCCTTGCAAGCCGCCAAACAAGCAGCGTTGCAGGATGATATGATCTTTATTGGCGGCAGTACTTTTGTAGTGGCAGAGATTATTTAATAACTGAAAATTACCTGACTTTCCCTTTTTATTTATCTGTATTATTAATAGTTCAGCCAAAGAACCTTCACCAACTCATTAACACCTGTAAGCTGCATCAATGCGTTTCTTCTAATCAGCTAATGCATTTTACACTGCTGTCTTATAGCGTTTAAGGCAGGCTCTTTTATCACCCTCTTTTACCACCCGCAATGCATTCGCTACTTTTTTGTATAAAAACTTCCCCACGTGGTATGATTATTAGAAAAACGGTTTTAAGATGAATAATGGTACTCCAAAGCAGGTTGCAATCATTTTTCCTTCTCAATTTCATACTTCTTTTACAACTCAATAACTCGTCCGTCTGCAATAACAAATACATGGTCGCCGGCATTGGGTTCAAGCAATGCCAGCCCGGTAAAATTACCAAAAGCCGGTAAAATAGCATGCTGAGGACCAAAATAAAAGCAGGGTAAACGCAAAGTTTGTTTCGCTTTTCCTTGCAATAACACACCCGGATGTATATGTCCGCAGATAACATAAACACCCTGTTTTTGAACAGGTTTATGATTTAACAAGATGCCATTCTCTTCATACTGCAAATACGTTTTAAGATTGGCCTGTTTTAAAAGGTACGCGGGTAATAAATCATGATTGCCACGTATTAAAATAAAAGCGATGCCTATGTGTTGCTTCATAAAATCTTCAAACAAATACCATTCGTGGTTGAGTTCAGAATGAAATAAATCGCCAATAATAAATAAGCGTGATGCCTGTGTTTGTTCCAAAAGCTTATGCAATACAAGCAGGTCTTTTAAACCCAGATTTGAAGGAGCCTGTATGCCATGCTTGCGAAAATGTGTAGCCTTGCCCAAGTGCAGGTCGCTAACCAGCAGTGCATTGGTTTCGTGCCAGTATATTGCCTTTTCGGGAAGTAAAGTAAATGATTGCTGATGAATGGAAACAGTTTGCATAATATCGGAAGCAGATACCCTAAACAAAAGGCCCAGGCATCAGGCATCAAAAATCGACCTATTTAAACAGTTTGCCAAATCAAATCATTCCTGCAGCAGAGTCGTTGCACGCAACGACTCTACTGCGAAAGCCCGAAACCCCATAACCCAGAAACCTCATAACCCCGAAACCCCAAAACCTTTCTTATATTGCCGCAAATTATCAAACATGATCGATTTCTCAATGTGCTCTCTTGGCATGCTTTCTGTACACCGCGTAGGCAATAAAACCAATGGCGAAAATCTTATTCTATCAAATGAACCGGTAAAAGAAAAGGATGAAAAGCTTGAGGAGTTATTGTTACAATATTTTCTAAAACCCTTTCATCAGCCCGAATATTTTAACCTCACATTCAGCAATGATGATCATGCACTGAACCCAGTTTACAGTTATGTTAATAATTATTTCGAGAACCCCTCGTCATTCCACATTCAAACTATACACCTGGCAAAGCACTTGTTTGAAACGGCGCTGCACCCCAATATTAAGCCGGGCGATTTTTGTGTAGCTACTTTTAATAATGTGCGCATAGATGATGTTCCTGCAGAAGTGATCGGGATTTTTAAAGCAGAGAGCATGGATAACTTTATTAAAATGGAAAGGTTGGGGAACCTTTTTGAATTGCAATACGACAGTGGGATCAACATAGAAAAACTGGATAAAGGTTGTTTAATATTTAATATTGAAAAAGAAAAAGGCTTTAAGGTATGCGTAGTGGATAAACTCAATAAAAACAGCGAAGCGCTATACTGGCGCGACCAGTTTTTAAAAATTAAACCCTGCGCGGATAACTACCATTTTACAGAGAACTTTTTATTGCTCACCAAAACATTTGTAACAAATGAGATTAAAAAAGAATACGAGGTAAGCAAGGCCGATCAGATAGATCTGTTAAATAAATCAGTAGCCTTTTTTAAAGAAAACGAGCACTTTGATCAACAGTCTTTTTCACAAAATGTATTTGGTGGACATGAAGGCTTAATTACTTCTTTTAATGACTTTAAACAACAGGCTGCCGCTGAGTATGAAATGGATGTGCAGGATGGATTTGAGATTTCTCAACAGGCCGTTAAAAAACAGGCACGTGTATTTAAAAGTGTATTGAAGCTTGACAAGAATTTTCACATTTATATACATGGCGATAAGAATATGATAGAAAAAGGGCAGGATACGGATGGGCGTAAGTTCTATAAGATTTACTATACTGAAGAAAATTAGGATCACACCTTGAATTACCGGCATCGTTTACTTTATTATCTTGTTAAAAAAACAGGCATAAGTTATAAGCAGGCCAAAGCATTTATAAGCGAAGGCAATGTAAGTGTAGATGATACTATTGTAAATGAAAACATACTTTTAACATTTTATAGTAAAGTTGTTTTGAACCAACAGCTATTAAGTAAAACAGATAATTTAGCCTATCTGGCTTATTACAAACCACCAGGAATTGAGTGCACCTTAAATGAGAATATTGCTGATAATTTAAAACAGCAATTAGTTTTTATCCAGCATAGTGCTGATAGTGGTGAAACAACCGCTGACTTTAGCAAAGCATTAGCTCCACTTAACGCACCTGAACATGGCTTACACATTGCCCTGCCCAACATCCGTTATAATGTAAATGTTAAAATGAAACTATTTTATGCAGGCCGATTAGATAAGGCATCGGAAGGGTTACTTTTGTTAACCAATGATGGCCACCTTTACAATAAAATAATCGCTCCCGATGCTCATTTGCCTAAGACTTATGAGGTAAGCCTTGAAAAGCCCTATGATAAAAATTTTTTGGCGGAAATGGAGAAAGGTGTTTCTATTCTTAATACAATTACAAAGCCATGTAAGTGTGAACCTGTTGATGATAGTAGTTTTAAGATTACGTTAACACAAGGCATGAACAGGCAAATTAGAAGAATGTGTTTTGCGCTGGATAACTATGTAATAAAACTCAAACGGCTTTCTATTGGAGAAATAGAACTGGGTGCGCTTAATAAATCGGAATTTCGCTATTTAAGTCCGGAAGAAATATCGTATTTGCAAAATCTATAAAATAATACTTGGCGTGACGCTCTTTTTTTTTATGTTTGATTTATAATTATTAAGATCATGTTTAAAAAAGTATTTATTATTACGGCGATTGTTTTAGTTGCGCTTTTACTGTTTTTAAATTGGTTCAGAAAAGATACACTTAAGCATAGTCCCCCAGCCTTAGCAACTTATCAACAAAATGATTTATCTATTACCATCAATTATTGCCGGCCATTCGCAAAGTCGAGGGTTATTTTTGGTGATGAAGAGGCAGAAGCACTCCAGCCTTACGGAAAGTATTGGCGCATGGGAGCTAATGAAGCTACCACCATAGAACTTAATAAGCGGGTTCAGTTTAACGACAAAACCCTGGAGCCTGGAAAATATTCTATGTATGCCTATCCTGGCAGAGATAGCTGGACAATTTGTGTTAATACCGATAACGATCGTTGGGGCGCACGGGAATCTGATAAAGATAAAGATGTTTTTAGAACTTTGGTGGCTGCTGCAAACGATGCCCCTTATGAAGAACAATTCTTAATCACTTTTGATCCTGCAGACAGTGCCGGATGCACAAGTATGAATTTACACTGGGATAAAACACTCGTTAAAGTTCCCATAAAAAAAATATAAAAGCATTTCTTTTTTTAATCTTTTAGCCGCATCTAATTCATATTTTACCTACCATTATATGATTTTGTAAAGTTAATATCTTCTTTTCTCCACAACTGTTAAAAAGTTTCATTTTCTATTTAGGTGTTAGTTCACAACTTTTGATAGAATTAATTATCTAGAAAAAATCAAGACTACATGTCCAAACAAAATACTGCTGCTAAAAAATCAACCCGGGTTGTTACAAAAGCCAAAAAAGAAGAAGTCCGTAAAATATTTGTATTAGATACATCTGTTATTTTATATGATAACAATTCAATAAAAAACTTTGCTGAACATGATGTTGCTATACCCATAGCCGTTTTAGAAGAATTAGATAATTTTAAAAAAGGCAATGACACCATAAACTTTGAAGCACGTGAGTTTATCAGGTTCCTAGATAAACTTTCGGGCGAACATACGCTGTCAAACTGGATCTCAATTAACGGGCCGGCAAGAGGCAAGTTTAAAGTAATTATGAACGACCGCACCAAAACAGATGCACAGGTTGTTTTTGGTGAACGCAAAGCCGATCACCGCATATTAAACGGTGCCATTGCTATGCAGGAGCAGTACCCCGACAGACCAGTGATAATGGTTACCAAAGATGTGAACTTACGTTTAAAAGCTAAGTCATTAAACATACAGGCGCAGGATTACGAAACTGGTAAGATAAAGGATATTGATACTTTACATACTGGCAATACCATCATTGAAAAAGTAAAACCATCTGTAATTGAAGAAGTATATGCAAAAGGTTTTGTAAGCTATGATCTGGCAACTCGCCATAAACCATCAGCCAATCATTATTATATTTTAAAGAACGAAAAAACATCGGTGCTTACCTGTTATAATGCCATTAACCAAAGTCTGGAAAAAGTAAATAAAGTAAGTGCTTATGGGATCAAACCACGCAATGCCGAGCAGTCGTTTGCCATGCATGCTGTGCTAAACCCAAACATAAGGCTGGTAACCATACAAGGTGTTGCAGGCACCGGTAAAACATTGCTGGCTCTTGCTGCGGCTTTAGAACAGCGATCAAGCTACAGGCAAATCTATCTTGCACGGCCAATTATACCTTTAAGCAACCGCGATATCGGATTCTTACCGGGTGATGTAAAGGCAAAGATCAACCCATACATGGAACCGCTTTGGGATAACCTTAAACTGATTCAAAACCAATGGAAAGAAACTGATAAGGAGTTTCAAAAAATAACCGATATGGTGAACCAGGAAAAGTTAGTAGTAACTCCGCTTGCATACATTAGAGGTAGAAGTTTATCTAACATTATTTTTATAATAGACGAAGCGCAAAACCTTACTCCGCTTGAGGTTAAGACCATCATAACAAGAGCAGGTGAAGGCACCAAAATAGTTTTTACCGGTGATATTTTCCAGATTGATACTCCTTATCTCGATTCGCAATCTAACGGCCTCTCCTACCTCATAGACCGGGTAAAAGACAACCCATTGTATGCGCACATTACGTTGGAAAAAGGAGAAAGATCGGAGCTTGCGAATTTGGCCAATGAGTTGTTGTAAGGATAGATTTGGGTTAAATGAAATAACCAGCCCTGCTAGCAATAATTAGGAATGATATTTTAATAAGGGAATGATTCTTTTATTTATGTGATTGTTAACGCTAACCTATAACTAAAAAGAACAGGCTATTATTTAAAAATTAACCTGAAATAACAGTTTGGATTGGGAAATTATTAACAGGCAGCCGATAGCCTCTTACCAATTTATAGATGACAATAAAAAATTATTGTTGAAATGAAGCAAAAACACTTGCGATAACGGCTTTGGTTTTCGTTGCTAATACTTACAGTTAACGTTAGTAACGTGCGGCAATACTATGTTAATTTTTTAAAAAAAATTGGCAACAATAAATTAAAAAAACATTCACCCTAAAAATTTTACTTAGGGAGACAATGCAAAATTCCAGATCGGCCTTCTCGTTGATTTCTGCATTGATCAAGAATATTAGTCTAAAAAAAGCGGAGCATAAACGCAATCAGGCAACTTTATTATACCGCTTCATAAAAAGGTTCATAAAATAAGTAAGCTATCTCCTATTTCCCTTCCCGCTTCATTTCCCTCAGCATAAACAAATACAAACTTTCCACTTTCTCCCGGGCCCAAGGGGTTTTGCGTAAAAAAGCAAGGCTCGATTTTACACTTGGGTTATAAGTAAAGCTGCGGATATTTATTTTCTGACCCAACTCTTCCCAGCCATAATAAGTGGAAAGTTCGGTAACCAGGAACGCTAATGTTTTGCCATGCAAAGGGTTTTTAGGTTGATCCATATAAAAGATTTAGCGGTCGTTTACGGTGTAATTTATTTAGCGAATATAAGCCACAAAAATGGCAGTCAAAACAAGTCTCAATGAAAATACGAATAAATCAAAATCATACATGCTCCTTAAACGTTAATCCAAAACTTCTATTCATCATACTTCATCATTCACCTGTTTACCTTTTTTTATAGCCCACATTTTCCAGAAAAAAAATAAAAGTTTTTGGTTCAACATAAAAATTAAAAGTACTATGAATATAGAAACAAGAATGCTGATGGTTAGCAACAAGATAACATAGCCATGTTCAAAATTATGATAGAGTTCAGACAAATAAAGTGATAACAATCCATCCTTTAAAAACGAATACGCTTTCCTTATAATTATAAAGGTGAGCAGTGAACTTAATAGTTTAAAAACAATATGATTTTTTTTTATCATTTCTCAATAATGCGAATTCAAAAGTAAATCATTTACATTGTATAATCCACCTTCATCCTTTTGGTTCGGCACCTCTGCTCGTTTCTCCACATTCCATGCATTTTATTCACCAATTTTATCTTACCTTCGCGGCAATGGACCATATTAGAAATTTTTGCATTATTGCACATATAGATCACGGAAAAAGCACCTTAGCCGACAGGCTCTTAGAATATACCAACACCACCAGTAAGCGCGAAATGCAAGCTCAGCTCCTTGATAATATGGACTTGGAACGTGAACGTGGCATTACTATAAAAAGTCATGCTATACAGATGCAATATGAAGAAGATGGTAAAAAGTATATTCTGAACCTAATTGATACTCCGGGGCATGTTGACTTTAGTTACGAAGTTTCCCGATCCATTGCGGCTTGCGACGGGGCTTTGCTAATTGTAGATTCAAGTCAGGGTATTCAGGCACAAACCATTTCAAATCTTTATCTCGCCATAGATCAGGGACTGGAAATTATTCCGATCCTCAATAAAATAGACCTGCCAAGTTCGATGCCAGAAGACGTAAGCGAACAAATCATAGATTTAATTGGATGTGATTATGATTCTATTTTACGTGCCAGTGGAAAAACAGGTGAAGGAGTACATAATATTCTGAAAGCAATTGTAAAACGCGTACCACCCCCGAAAGGCAAGATCGATGGCCCGCTAAAAGCATTGATCTTTGATTCTGTATTTAATTCATTCCGCGGTATTATTGCTTACTTCAGGGTGTATGATGGTGTGTTAAAAAAAGGTGATAAAGTTAAATTCATGTCGAACAGCAGTGAATACCTTGCTGATGAAGTTGGCATTTTAGGCCTCAATCCTGAACCTAGAGCGCAAGTTTCAGCGGGAGATGTGGGTTATATTATCTCCGGTATAAAAGAGGCCCGTGAAGTGAAAGTAGGCGATACCATTACGCATGTTGAAAGACCAACCAGTGATGCGGTTAAAGGATTTGAAGAAGTTAAACCAATGGTATTTGCAGGAATTTACCCGGTTGATACAGAAGATTTTGAAGAGTTAAGAGAAAGCATGTATAAATTACAGTTAAATGACGCGTCTTTAACGTTTGAACCGGAATCATCACTAGCACTTGGTTTCGGATTTCGTTGCGGATTTTTAGGCATGTTGCACATGGAAATTATTCAGGAACGGCTTGAACGCGAATTTAAAATGACGGTTATTACTACTGTTCCAAATGTAAGTTATCACTGTTTTACCAATAAAGAGGAGATGATTGTAGTAAACAACCCGAGCGACTTACCTGAAGCAAATTATATAGACCATGTAGAAGAACCTGTTATTAAGGCTCAGATTATTACGCACTCAGATTATGTAGGTGCTATTATGGGCTTGTGTTTAGGCAAGAGAGGAATATTAAAAGAACAAAAATATTTAACAGCAACAAGGGTTGAACTAGGCTTTGATATGCCTTTAGCAGAAGTAGTGTTCGACTTTTTTGATAAGCTTAAAACAATATCCAGAGGGTATGCTTCTTTTGATTATCATCCCATTGGTTATGTAACTTCTAATTTAGTAAAATTAGATATTTTATTGAACAAAGAAAATGTGGATGCGCTTTCGGCCATTATTCACCGCGACCGTGCTTATGATTTTGGTAAAAGAATTTGCGAAAAATTAAAAGAACTGATTCCCCGCCACCAATTTGAAATTCCTATACAGGCAAGCATAGGTGCAAAAGTAATAGCGCGGGAAACCATACAGGCCCTACGTAAAGATGTGACAGCTAAATGTTATGGCGGCGATATTTCCCGTAAACGTAAACTTCTCGAAAAACAAAAAGAAGGTAAAAAACGTATGCGCCAGGTGGGTTCGGTAGAGATTCCACAAAGCGCATTTATGGCCGTCTTGAAACTGGATTAAATCCCCAAATTCTCACTGCGCATTGCGCAGTAGCCAGTCGCTTGTTGCTGGCCACCCTAACATCGTTAACAAACATTAAAAGGTTATCAATTAAACAATAAAACAAATATTTAAGTCATGAAGAGTTTATACAACCCACAATCTTTAAAAGAAGTATTACAAAGAATTGATAAGATACAAAAAGACCAAAAGCCTGCCTGGGGCAAAATGAATGCATCGCAAATGATGGAACATTGTGCCCGGATATTTGATTATGGAACAGGTAAAGACAAACCTAAGCGTATGTTTCTTGGCTATATATTGGGCCCATTTGTTAAAAGCCAGTATTATAACGATAAACCTTGGAACCACGGAACTCCTACCTCCAAACAGTACACGGTAACAGAAATGCCCGAATTTGAAAGAACCCGTAATAGATTAACCTCCTTAATTACAGAGTTCTCAACAGGTGGCCATTCAAAATGTACATCACATCCCAGTCCGTTTTTTGGACATTTATCTCCTGAACAACACGGGCTTGGTATGTATAAACACCTCGATCATCACCTGATGCAGTTTGAAGTTTAGATTTTGTTAAATTGTAGTAACAAAATTGCATTCCACTTAACTTAGCCGTTAATATGAAAAGATTGCTGAGTTATTTTTATCCCATTACAAAAAAAATACCATCGGATGTAAATGGCGTTCTCGAAATTACCTGGTATAACGGAAGAAAAATATTAAACTCACAAAACGCCAATTACTCCTATGGTTCTTTACAGCGAATATTAAAATATGCCTTAAACAAAATTGATGTAAGTGGTGTTCAAAACGTTTTATTATTAGGACTTGGTGGTGGTAGTGTAATTAGAACATTGAGAGAAAATTTTAACTACAAACTTAAAATTACCGCAGTTGAAATTGACAAATCAATCATTGAAATTGCAGCTAAAGAGTTTAATGTTTGTGCTTGCGAAAACTTAGCCATCATTTATGGTGATGCTTTTAATTATGTAGCTAATTTTGAACTGGGTTCAACTAATAAATTTGATTTACTCATTATTGATCTTTTCATTGATAATAAAGTTCCCGATAAGTTTTTTTCTCCTGAATTCTGGGAAAGAATTGAAAGCCTTGTTGCCCCAGGAGGCTTTGTAATTTTTAATGCCTCTACTCATTCAGATATAACTTCTAAAGTGATGCAGTTGATTGATCCGCTTAAAAAAACATTTCAGTTTCAAATTTTGGATCACGTAGAAGGGACAAATACTTTAGTTATAGGACATGTCGTTAAATAATAAAAACAAATCCGGCAAAAGGGTTTAAACAAACCTTTCATAAATTTATTATATGTTTTACAATTCTGAATTTATATTTGTTATTTATACAGATGGTAGTAGTAATCCGCAATTAAAAACCGGTGCATGGGCTGCCATTATTTTGCAGGATCAAAATAAGATTAGCTTATCAGGCCTTGAAATAAATACCACGCACAATAGAATGGAATTAACAGCGGGCATTAAAGCTTTAGAATATCTTCAAAGTCATTATAAAAAAATTAACCTGATCCAAATCTATACAGATAGTCAGTATATGGTAGGGTTAACAAGTAGGAAAGACAAAGTAATTTCAGCAAATTTTACTACTAAAAAAGGAGTACCTGTACGAAATGAAGATCTTGTAAAAACCTTGTTGAACCAAATTGAAACGATGCCTGTAAAATTTATTAAAGTGAGAGCACACCAAAAAAAAACAGAGATCATAAATTACAATACCGAAGTTGATAAATTAGCCAGAAAGCTTGTAAGAGATAAAATAAAGAAGGATTTATTTAGATAAGTTTCCCTATTTAGCCACCTCTATTTTTATTTTTCTGTTTTTAATTTTCTCTTCTCTTATCAACGCTAAAGTATTGGCAATTTTAGACTTTCTTACCGCCACAAACGAGAAATAATCTTTAACTTCAATCAATCCGATATCTTCTTTTTTTAATTGACCCTTATTTGATAAAAATCCAACAATATCAATTTTATTGATCTTATCTTTTTTACCTGCGGCTATAAAAAGAGTCATCCATTTAGGCTTATCAGGAATTGCAAAAGTAGCAGGCAGTTTAAGCTGCTCAATTTTTGAATCAATATATGCAGGCAGATATTCTTTAGGACCCAGTATGAGTGTAATGGTACCACTTGCTTCTTGTCTGGCGGTTCTTCCGTTACGATGGGTATAGGCATCTTCTGTTAAAGGTAACTGAAAATGAATAATATGGCGGATGTTAGGAATATCCAAGCCACGCGAAGCAAGATCAGTGGTAACCAATACATCAGATGTTCCATTTCTGAATTTACCAAGAGCACTATCCCGCTCTTTTTGTTCCAGAGCACCGTGATAAAACTCATTGCGAATTCCCTTTTTGTCAAGCATTTCGCTCACCTGTTCAACGGTTTCCCGGTGGTTGCAAAATATAATGGTCGATTGATCTCCTATAAAACAAATCAACCTGAACAAAGCCTCTGTTTTATCAATTGTATCGGAGTATAGAGATCTTACAGCCAGTAATTCATTGGTGTCTTCCCTGCCCAATAGAAAATCTAATCGGTGAGGTTTGTTTAAACCCATGAATGTGGGAATTTCTACTGCTTCGGTAGCACTGGTAAGTATGCGTTTATTTAAAGCCGGTAACGAACGGATAATAAACGACATTTCATCCTGAAATCCCATCTCAAGAGATTTATCAAATTCATCAAGAACAACGGTATGGATGTAAGTCAGACTTAGGTTACCGCGTCTTATATGATCGGCCAGGCGGCCAGGTGTACCTATTAATAAGGCCGGTGGCTCCAGTAAATTATTTTCTTCAATTTCTCTCTTATGACCACCATAACAGCAGGTTACTTTAAATCCGGAAACAATCGATTTAAACACTTTTTCAATCTGAATGGCAAGTTCACGTGAAGGAACAATTATGAGTGCTTGTGTTTCTTTATTATCTACTTCAAGCAACTGCAAAACAGGCAATAAAAAGGCTAGTGTTTTGCCTGAACCTGTTGCCGATAAAAGTATAATATCCTGGTGTTTTTTATTCGCTTCAAGTGATGCCAGTTGCATCTCATTAAGGGCATTAATTTTTAATTTATCGAGTGCTTGTTCTATGGAAAATTTATTAGATTGCATAATTGAATGATTCGATAAGCTTTGGATTAAAGCTGTTTATCTGGTTATTTGATTTTTGTTAGCCGGCAAAGATAGTAAATAAAAGATTGAGGAATGAACTATTCACCCTATATGCTGTATTCACTAGTTAATACAAGCTTTTTAAACCACTCACAATTGTTATTAATTAATAAATAAATAACCACCGTATTAATGAGGAATAATTATTAAAAAGTATAGAAATTATTACAACTTTAACCCATAAAATCAATTCACTTTTCAACAGGTTTAGTTTCTCTCACGCAACCAAAAATGATAATTTAATCTATTCAACTTATCTACTAAATTGAACCTGTACATTTGCAAAATGAAAATTTTACTGTGTGAAGATGAAAGAGACCTGGCAGAAAGTATTCAGAGTTATCTGAAGTCGAATGATATCCTTTGTGAAATTGCTACAGATAAAAAAAGTGCCTTATCTAAAATTTCTGCCTTTGAATATGATTGCGTTTTGCTCGATCTGATGTTACCTGATGGTCACGGATTTGATATTCTTACGGAGTTAAAAGCACAGCAAAAATCAGAAGGCATTATTATTACTTCAGCTGTAGAAACCCTTGACAGTCGCCTTGAAGGTTTCCAACTGGGTGCTGATGATTACCTTACCAAACCCTTTCACCTTTCTGAATTATTGGTAAGAATTCAAGCCCTGGTAAGAAGAAAAAAATTTAAAGGTAATAACCTGATTGATTTTAAAGAAGTAGAAATAGACCTTAACTCCAAATCTGTTAAAGTTAATAATTCCTATATCGACATTACAAAAAAAGAATTAGATCTACTGCTTTTCTTAATTGGAAACCATAACAAAGTATTATCTAAGAGTGCAATTGCAGAGCACCTCTCCGGCGATATGGCCGACATGCTCGATAACCATGATTTTGTATATGCACATATAAAAAATCTCAAAAAAAAATTGCATGAAGCTGGCAGTAACGACTATATTAAAACTGTTTACGGATTAGGTTATAAATGGCAAAATGACTAAAAAACTATTAAACAAAACCTTAGGTTCTTATCTGATTTTTTCTGTGATAGTGCTTTTAACTGCTGCACCTGTTTTCTATTTTGCTACAGAGGCTTTGTACCGCGAAGATGCCGACGAAACGTTATTAATAAATAAAAATAACTTCTTTCATTATTCAATACCCAATATGCTGGAAGCCGATATCGCTGTTTGGAATAAAATGAATAGAGATATTAAAATTGAAAGTGCAACGCCTGCACTTTCAAAAGATACTTTCTTTTTTCAAAGCTATTATGATACGCTCCATGCAGAAAATGAACCATACCGGATTTTAAAAACGCCTGTAATTATTCACAAACAGCCTTATACTTTTACATCAAAAATAAGTTTAATAGAATCTGAAGATCTGATAGAAAATATTGTGCTGCTTTTTTCTATCGTCTTGCTTTTATTATTATCTGGCTTTTATCTGTTAACAAAAAGATTTTCCCTTCAATTATGGAAGCCATTTTATAAGAGTCTTGATTATATTGAAAAATTTGAAATTGATAAGGATTTGACTGTTTTTTTTGAAGAGAGCGAGATTGAAGAGTTTAACCGACTCAACCAGGCACTTACAAAATTTACAGTCCGAAATATCCGTATTTACAATGGTCAGCGCGAATTTATAGAAAATGCCGCTCATGAACTACAGACGCCTTTAGCTGTATTTCAGGCAAAGATTGATACCCTTTTTCAACGGTCAGACATTACTGAAGGGCAATCTGAAATACTTAGTAAATTAGATGATACTGCCACCCGTTTAATAAAACTGAATAAAAACTTATTGCTCCTTTCTAAGTTGGAAAGTAAGCAGTTTGCAGAAACAGAAACCGTTTTATTGAACAGCATTGTTGAGAAACAAATATCATTTTTTGAAGAGCAGGCAAGTGCAAAAAATTGTCAAATAAATTTACTTATTAAAGAACAACTTTTTGTAAAATCAAATCCCGTTCTTGCCGAGATTTTGATCAGTAATTTGTTTTTAAATGCCATTCGTCATAATATACAAAACGGCAGTATTCTGATTAAATTAGAAAAAAATTCCATCACATTCTCTAATAATGGAATAAATGAAATGCTTGTAGAAAACCGGCTTTTTCAAAGGTTTAATAAAACTGCTCATGAAACTTTCCATTTCAATTCTGAATCTTCAGTTAAAGAAGAAAGAGCTACTTATAACAAATGGAGCAACGCTCCTGTTAATTCAGTAAAATATTTAAACAGTGATTCTCCCGGCGGTTTAAACCAGCACTTGTATACTTCAGGAAATGGACTGGGATTGGCGATCATAAAAAAAATAGCTGATCTTAATTCATGGAAAATAAATTACAATTTTCAAAACAACTTACATAATTTTACACTAATACTTCCTGAACATGAAATTTAAAAAATTTGCTATACCCGTTACAAATATTCAAAATCTCTTCAAAATCATCATTTAACTTTGTCTCTTACTTAAAACCACTATCATATGAAAAAACTTATGTTATTTATGGTTGCAACGGCTGTATCATCGTTGGCCTTTTCACAAAAAATGCAGGATAAAGATATTCCTGGAGTTGTTAAAACTTCTCTTAAAAAACGATATCCTGCGGCAAGTTCGGTTAAGTGGGATAAGGAAGATGGCAATTATGAAGCAAGTTTCGAAATGAATAAACATGATGGGTCTGCATTGCTTGATACTAAAGGTAACATTATAGAAACTGAAGAAGAGATTGCAGTAGCCAAATTACCTTCTGCAGTTGCTCCTTATGTAAAAGCACATTATGCAGGTAAAAAAATTGAAGAAGCCTCCATAATTACCGATGCTCAGGGTGTGGTTACTTATGAGGCTGAAATAAAAGGAATGGATCTGCTCTTTAACAGCAAAGGCGAATTTCTGAAAGAAGTAAAAAAAGATAAAGAATCTAAAGAAGACGAAAAAGACTAACCGTAAATATATTTAAAGTCCTGCCGGTTTTATAACACTGACAGGACTTTTTTTATCTGTAAAAAATGTTAAAAATATTTGTTATAAGTTCGCTCTTTTATGCCAATACACTGTTTGCCCAAACAGATTTAAATTATTATATAAACATTGCCAAACAAAATAGTCCGTTAATCAATGACAATCAAAACCTGAGCAAAGCAAACCAGCTTGAAGTGGAACGGTTAAAGGCATTTTACACAAAACCACAGATTGGATTATCGGCAGTATATATGTTTTCTCCAATCCTTAACCTGGATAATACACAACCAAAAATTGAAGTTAATCCGTTAAGTTCTTCCAGGTATATTGGGTATGACTTCGCCGCTGCAAATGGCGGACAATATCAGGCATTGCTTAATGTTTATCAGCCACTTTTTGGCCAGCAGCGTTATAAATCAGCTAGCGAAACCTTTCAGATTAATGCGGCCATTTATCAAAACAATTCAAAAATATCTGCGCATGATATTGAAAAAATTGTTGGCGACCAGTATATTCTGTGCGTTCAGGATCTTCAGCAACTTACTTATGTAAATTCAATAATGGTTCTGCTTGTTGAACAAAAAGATATAGTTAAGAAATTGGTAGAAAACAGTATTTTTAAGCAATCTGATTATACCTTATTAACTATTGAATATCAGAATATGCTCGGGCTGCAAACTACATTCCTTGCCAATTACAGAAGAGACCTGATGGACTTAAATATTTTATCAGGCATTAGTGATACAAGTTTCATTCAAATAAAACAAATTCAACTCCTGCTCACACCACCGGTAAATTATTCAGCGTTCACAGAAAGATATAAACTGGATAGTTTGAACCTTCAGGCATTACAAAAAAGCTTTGAATTAAAGTATAAACCACAATTAAGTTTGTTCGCTAACACAGGTTTAAACGCTATTTACGCGCCTACTATTCCAAATCGTTTTGGCTTAAGTGCCGGCCTCAATTTTACATACAATTTTTTCGATGGACATCAAAAATCTATTAACCGAAAGAAAACAGATGTATTATTAAATTCCGTTTCCTTTTCCAAAGAAACTTTTAATCGTCAGAACAATATTCGTAAAGCAAAGATTTTAAACGAGCTGCTTTCTTTTAATGAAAGACTGTTGATATCAGAACAGCAACTCAAAGAATATGAAACGTTAATGAATGCATATAAAAGAGAAATTTTATCGGGGCAATTATCTATTATTAATTATATCGCAATCATTAAAAATAAAGCGATGGTTCAGCGAGATTATACCTTACTCATTGCCCAAAAACAGGTACTCATAAATGCTTATAATTACTGGAACTGGTAAGAATCGCCAATTATATATGAAACCATTCATTCGTACACTATTTATCATATCTGCACTCAGTATTAGTTCATGCGGTAACAACAAAGGAATTTCCGAAGAAGAAACTGCCCAGGCTAAAACTCCGGTAGAAATCTGTCAGATTTCAATCGGGTCAATTCATGATGACCTTCTGTTTTTTGGAACCAGTGTGTACCTTAAACGCAACATGGTAACTGCACCCATTCCTGCATTTGTTGCAAAAGTTACTATTAAACTTGGGGATAAGGTTAATAAAGGCGAACTGTTATATATATTGCAATCTAAAGAAAGTAGAGCTATCGGCAATGGTTATTTAGGAAGAGACACCTCCCTTTTGGGTTTTGGCATGATTAAAGTTTTAGCTCCGGCATCAGGCATTATTAGTACCCTGGATAAACAACAAACCGGTGATTATGTGCTGGAAGGTACGCAACTATGCACCATAGCTGAAAGCAACGATCTCGCCTTCCAGGTAAATGTGCCTTTTGAACTTACTCAATTTACAAAAGCCGGCAGTAATTGCACGCTCATCTTACCCGACAATTCTGTACACGAAGGTTTCTTTATTAAAGCATTAACAGCAATGAACATAAATGCACAAACACAAACTATATTAGCCAGAGGTAGGGAAAACTTATTATTACCTGAAAATCTAATCATAAAAGTAAGTGTTCGTAAAGGCAACTCAGCAACGGCGCAACTACTGCCCAAAACAGCCATATTAACAGATGAAATGATGGTTGATTATTGGGTAATGAAACTGATAAATGATAGCGTTGCTATAAAAATACCGATAACTATCGGCAATAAAAATCAGGATAAAATTGAAGTTGTTAATCCGCATTTTAATACATCAGATAAAATAATATGTATTGGAAATTATGGCCTGCCGGATACAGCTCTGGTTAAAATTATAAAACAATAAAAACTTAGTATGAATGTATAAAATTTTTTATCAGAGTTGTCTTATTATCAATCTAAAAAAAAGTGTTTGTATGCACAGTTACTTAAAATTACACCTGTATTTTATTGTACTTAAGAAGTACTTATTTAGTTATTAGCCGGGCATTAAAAAGATAAGTAATTAAATAAAAACAGACTTAAACTTATAGTTACAAAATACTAAGGTAGCTCCGTAAATGACTATAGAAGTATTAAGAAAAAGATAATATGAAGCACGAAAATTATTTTCAGATACTTACCAAACCAATACTATTTGTTGCTTTACTTTTGCTGATGGCGGGTATATTTTCTTATACCAGAATGCAAACCAACCTTTTTCCTGAAGTATTATTTCCCCGTATAACTTTAATTGCAGATGCCGGGCAGCAGCCTATAGACAGAATGATGGTAACTGTTACCAAACCAATTGAAAGTGCAGTTAAAAAAGTTAAGGGAGTAAGGGTTGTAAAAAATACCACCAGCAGAGGCAGTTGTGGTATTGATATATTTTTTGAATGGGGTACAGACATTTATGCGGCAAAAGCACAGGTAGAAAGCAGAATAAATGAAATAAAAAATTTCCTTCCGCCAGGTGTAAATATTGCTGTTGAAGCCATGAACCAAAGTGTGTTTCCTGTATATGGTT
>JACMQU010000040.1 GCA_014376805.1 Bacteroidia bacterium | reverse complement strand
TCATTTTTTTATCAGTTCTGAATCTTTTATTATAATTTATTGCAGACTATGAAAACTTTCACTTTTTTGGCACGCATCATTTCATTTTCCTTTTCGGTTCAGGCACAATCCAAATGGAGCTATAGTCCTGATATAACAAATTCATCCCTACCATAGGTTAACGAAAACTAAATCCCGGTTGAAATAAAGCAGGCTCCAAAATTTGTTGGAAGGGTAACAAGTGTAATTGGTACATCCTATTCTGCAGATGATTTGAGAAATCTGCCTGCCCGGAATATTCATAAAATTGAATCCTTATCCTTAGGTGTTCAAAACAATAACAATTCGGCACCTTTAATTGGCGGCGCAGTAGGAGACCCTGCTTATTTTGTTGATGGCGTAAGGGTGCGTTTTCGCTGCCTTGCCTTGGCCGGATTTAGTTATTAAGCACCATTTTTATTTAATTCTGTTCTACTAAATGTATTACTAATTAATACACCTTATAATAAATTATGAAAAGAATAAACATGATAATTTTTTATATAATGACCCATTAACCTGACGGTATAAATTTTATAAATCAGCTGAAAAATGCCTGTATTATTTAATCTTATTACTTATTAATAAATTTTGGGTTAATCAGGTTTTCTAATGAAAAAACTTCATCCCATTTTTCCTGAGTAATCAATTTGCGTTCAACCACTACAATATCATGAACACTTTTACCGGTTTTTAATGCTTCGCCTGCAATACTTGCGCTTTCTTCATAACCTAAAATAGGATTTAACTGAGTAACAATCCCAATACTGTTCATTACCATTTCAAAGCATTTATCAACATTGGCAGTAATACCATTTATACATTTATCTACAAGGGTTTCAATTGCTTTGCCTAAATATTCAAGAGAGGTAAACATGGCAAAAGCTATAACAGGTTCCATAACATTTAACTGCAACTGTCCGGCCTCTGCTGCCATGGTTACCGTTAAGTCCTGCCCTATCACATAAAAGCAGGTTTGGTTTACAACTTCAGGTATCACAGGGTTAACTTTGCCCGGCATAATAGAGGAACCCGGTTGACGCGGAGGAAGGTTAATTTCATTAAAGCCTGTGCGTGGTCCGGAGCTTAGCAAACGCAGGTCATTGCATATCTTCGAAACCTTAATTGCAGAACGTTTAAGTGTGCCCATTATCTGAACATAAGCACCGGTATCACCTGTTGCTTCAATAAGATCGGGAGCAAGCGTAACAGGTATGCCACTTTCTCTGGCAAGATATTCCGTACATAACTCCGGATAACCTTCTGGTGCATTTACACGGGTGCCAATTGCAGTGGCACCCATATTCACTTCAAGTATTAGTTGTTGTGCTTCTTTTAACCTGCTTATATCCTCTCCAATGGTGGTTGCGTATGCTTTAAATTCCTGGCCCAAAGTCATGGGTACAGCATCCTGTAATTGGGTGCGTCCCATTTTTAATACTGTCGAAAACTCATTACCTTTTGCTGCAAATGCCTTTTCTAATTTCTGTAATATTGTAATGAAGCCTGTCATCTTTAAATATAATGCCATTCTGAATGCCGTGGGATAAGCATCATTAGTAGATTGCGAACAGTTTACATGATTATTGGGATGCAAATACTGGTAATCGCCTTTCTTAAAACCCATAAATTCAAGGCCTAAATTTGCAATTACTTCATTGGCATTCATGTTGCAGGAAGTGCCTGCACCTCCCTGTATCAGATCACTTACAAACTGATCTGTATATTTACCTGCAATTAACTCATCACAACCAAAGCAAATGGCATCTGTTATTTTCTGATCCAGTACACCACATTCTCTGTTGGCCAAAGCTGCTGCTTTTTTAACATATCCTAATGTTTGAATAAACAAAGGTTCTTTGGATATAGGAATACCTGTAATATTAAAATTTTCTTTGGCCCGGTAGGTTTGTATGCCATAATAAAATTCATCCGGTATTTCCAGCTCACCTAAAAAATCATGCTCTTTTCTTGTTATCTGCATACCCGTTTTATTCTTTTAATAATTCAATGATAGAATAATATTACTGATTGTACAAATGAGGCAACCAGATAGGGCATGAGTGCAATAAATGAGTTAGTGAATTGTATCGTAAACTGCTAAACTGTGTCATAGGTAAAACAGGGTTCTGTTTTTATGGATATTAAAGATTCTGTCCGCATCAACCATTAAGAGCTCTGTTGTAAAATGTATGCTAAATTATGCCAATGTTCAAGTATCCATTTGCAGGTATAAAACATAAATCATCCGGTGTATTTCATACTTCCATTGCAGATAATAAATTATGATTAAATGGATTCAGAATTATACAGTATAAAATATCCTCCTTACTTTTAAATCATCAGGCTGCATCCCCGCAGATCACTATGATCTAACCTGCCCAACACTTCAAATTGTTCCTGTTTATTTTTGCGGCCAAGGTCTGATGTTTGTATAAAGCAACAACTATTAATATTAGCCAGGTCAATAACATTTACTACCCCGGTTTTACCACAATCAACATACACAAATGGATCAGTAGGATCACTAATAAATACTTTCATCCACGGTGGACAATCATACATACCATCATTTTTTGCATATGCCTGACTAAGTAGTTCAGTCATTCCATATTCACTATAAACAGCAGTTGTTTTTAACCCTTGTTGCAAACGTTGTTGAACTTCCATTTTAGTCATTTCTTTTTTCCTGCCTTTCATACCGCCTGTTTCTATAATCTTGCCGGTTTTAATTTCAACATCCGCTTTTTTTACAAAATCAAGTAGCGCAAAACTTACACCGAACAGCACATAATTCTGAGCACTTTCTTCAAGGGTTTTAATGCGTTGCTGTAGTTTCAGATGGTCATAAAGAAAGAAGCCATTTAAAGGGTGTGCGGATACATTCATTAAATGTTGAACCATATAAATAAGGGAAGATCCTTCGCGTTCAATATAAGAGGGTAATAAGGCCAAAAAACAATAGTTTTGTGTTGATCCAAACTTAAGCTCAAACGCTGTGATAAAACTTTTTTGATATAAAGTAATATCTGTTAGGTAATGTTTACTTTGTCCTGAGCCACCGGTTGCGCTGCTAAAAAATGTAGTATGAACCGGTTTATCCGAAGCTAGTACCTGATGCGTTTTAAATAAGCTAACGGGTAAAAAGGGGATTTTTTCGACAACTCTTATAACGGTTGGGTCAGTTATACCAATAAAATTGCAATATTTACGGTATATTTTATTGTTTTTATATTGAACGCGAAACAGATGCAAACACAATTCATCAAAATTGTTTAGATTTGAATTAAATATAGCATTGATTAATTGTTGCTCACTAAAAAACATATTACCCTGGGTTTAATAGCTTCCATGTTTATGGTTGCTGCCTGCAAAAAAAAAGAAATCTATTCTGTTATTCCACTTATTGAATATAAAACTGCACATTTTTATCAGAACGCAGAAGGAGTGGATACTTTAATGGTATTGGTTTTTTCATTTAAAGATGGGGATGGTGATATAGGACTTACACAGGCAGACACCAGTGCACCTTTTAATCCGGTATTAGATCCGGTTAATAACAATAAACTTATCAATCCTTATTATAATAATTTGTACATCGATTATTTTGAACTGGTAAATGGTACTTATCAGAGTCTTAAAACTCCCTTTGGTAACGATACCCTGAGATATCCTTTTCGTTTCGAATCTTTAACCCCGGAAGGCCGTCATAAAGCCATCCGGGGAGATATTGAAGTTGGGATCAGCCCGGTACCACTTGCTTATAATCCCCAAAGCGATACCGTAATGTACAGGTTTTTTATCTATGACAGGGCCTTACATAAAAGCAATATAGCAGAGTCTCCTGCACTTATCTGGAAAAGATAAACTGCATCACTTTCATTTTAAAAATCATCATCTTCCTCGTCTTCCTCAAATGGATCAAATGTTTTAGGAACGGTAATATCCGCATCATCCGGTTCAACTTCAACTACATCGTCCTCGTCTTCGTCATTTTCTTTAATATGATTATCTTCCTCATTTTCATCATCATCATCATCATCTTCAGGATAATTTTTTTTAGGAGTGGCTTTCTTCGGTTCGGGCTTTGCACTTTTTTTTGGTGCAGCCATTTTGCCTGATGGTTTTTTGGCCTTGGTCATTGTAGTATTGTTTTATTCATTGCAAATTTAAGTTTTAATTTTTCAAAATAAACAAGGCTTGCTCTTGTTTTTTTTTCACCCCGTGAAATAATGCTTCCTAAGTTGAAAAATCAATAAAAATATAAAATTTAAAGAAAATAAATTAAATATATCGCTGTTGATGAGTTTTTACTAGTAATAGGTTATACTTGGAAAGTAAAATATGATTATTTGCCAATGAAGATAGCCGTAATTAAAGAAAGCAGAGTGGGAGAAAAGCGTGTTGCCATTACTCCACGGGTGGCCATCCAACTTTGCAAACAAGGGTATGAAGTATGGGTAGAAACCGGCGCAGGTTATAATTCTAATTTTAGTGATGAATCTTATGTAAATGCCGGTTGTAAAATTGTAACCAATGATGAAGCTGTTTCAGCATGCAATATCCTGGTGAAAGTTAATGCACCTACCCCAAATGAAATTAATTTATTAAAGGATGGTGTTGTTTGTATCTCTTATTTATATGCCGCTTTTAATCCGGATTTGGTTCAGCAATTAACCGTCAAAAAATTAAGTGCTTTCAGCATGGATGCTATCCCTCGGATCTCCCGTGCCCAAAACATGGATGCACTAAGTTCGCAAGCTAATTTAGCCGGTTATAAAGCCGTTATTTTAGGTGCTGATTATATGGGGAAAATATTTCCTTTATTAATGACTGCTGCAGGCACAGTTACACCTTCCAGAGTGCTTATCTATGGTGCCGGTGTGGCAGGTTTGCAGGCTGTAGCCACTGCTAAACGTTTGGGTGCTATTGTAGAAGTGAGTGATGTAAGACCTGAAACGAAAGAACAGGTGGAAAGCCTTGGCGGAAAATTTATAGAAGTAAAAAGTGATGATGTTGCAAAGGTAGAAGGTGGATATGCTAAAGAAGTTTCAACAGCATATTTACTACAGCAAAAGGAAGCAGTGAATAAAAGTTTGTATCAGGCTGACCTGGTGATTACCACAGCATTGGTAATGGGTAAAAAAGCTCCAGTGCTAATCTCTGAAGAACAGGTAATGCAAATGAAACTGGGCAGTGTTATTGTAGATATGGCAGTTGAACAGGGAGGTAATTGTGCGTTAAGTGAGTTGGATAAAATTGTTGTAAAGCATGGTGTAAATATTATCGGACAAAGTAATCTTCCTTCTGCATTACCCCAAAATGCGAGTGAGCTATATGCACAAAATATTCAGAACCTGTTAACGCACCTGGCCACTAAAGATGGATTTAAATGGGAGTTAGACGAAGAGATCACAAGAGGTACCCTAATAACACATCAGGGTGAGAAACGGATTTAATTATTACCCGAAATTGAAGGTTTGTAAAATTAAATATTTGCAAATACAATAAACAAATAAAGGAGCGAGCGATTGTAATGTTTAACAAAAATTTTGCACCATAACAAAAATTAGTAAACACATTAATTAATTAATTAAAATAATAATTAAAAAATATATGCTTTGATTTTCTATTATTAAATCTGAGTATTACAATTAAATATTTTCAATAAAACTTATAATCCGAAAATCATGTTAGAATTTATCAGTCAGAATATCCAGTTACTATACCTGATCATATTGATGATCTTTGTAGGAATAGAATTAATAAGCCATGTGCCAAGTGTTTTACATACGCCTTTAATGAGTGGAGCCAATGCCATACATGGTGTTGTAATAATAGGTTCAATAATTGTTATGGGGCAGGCAGATCATTTGGTATCACTGATTCTCGGATTTCTTGCTGTGGTATTAGGCACCCTTAATGTGGTGGGCGGTTTTGTGGTTACCGACCGGATGCTGGAAATGTTTAAGAAAAAAAAATAAAAAGTAACGATTGATGAAGTACGATTGATGAAGTACGATTGACGATTTATGATATTAGAATTTGAGTTGATTTATATAAAATTTAAACATTAGAATTTATTTAGAATTTTTACCGTTATGCAACATATTCTCCAAATAATTTACCTTGTTTCATCTGTTACCTTTATACTGGGTTTAAAATACCTGGGTAACCCTGCTACTGCACGCAAGGGTAATTTAATAGCTGCATTTGGAATGGTTCTTGCCATTTTTGCTACCATCTTTCTATATACTTTTAATGAGGATGGTGAAGAAAAACACCTGGGTAACCTAGGTTTTATTTTCGGTGCCCTTCTTGTTGGAACCGTAATTGGCTGGATGATTGCTAAAAAAGTTCAAATGACTGCCATGCCCGAAATGGTAAGCTTGTTTAATGGCATGGGTGGTGCTTGTGCCATGCTTATTTCCATCATTGAATTTCAACACTTAGCTGCCTTGTCAGAAGAGTCTCCTTTTATTCTTATAACACGCGCAGGCGGTAATATTACAGGTCACTTATTAGCAATTATTTTAGGCCTTATTATCGGATCCGTATCCTTTGCCGGAAGTATGGTAGCATGGGGTAAGTTAAGCGGTAATGTAAAAGATAAATCGTTTGTTAAACAACAGTTTATTAACATAGGTTTATTGGTCATCATTCTTATTTTAGGATATTTGGTAGTGTTTGGAAATGGTGAAAATACGGTAGTGCTTTTTTATGCAACGCTAACTTTATCATTATTGTACGGGATCTTATTTGTACTGCCAATTGGTGGTGCCGATATGCCGGTTGTGATTTCACTTTTAAATTCATTTACCGGTGTGGCTGCAGCTTGCGGCGGTTTTTTATATGATAACAAAGTTATGTTGGTGGGAGGCATTCTGGTTGGTTCAGCCGGAACTTTACTAACCATTGTGATGTGTAAAGCCATGAACCGTTCTTTATTAAATGTGCTGATCGGTAATTTTGGTGGTGGAGCGTCTGGAGAAGCCGCAACAAGTGCCAACTTTGAAGGCAGCATTAAAGAAGTAACCCCAAGTGATGCGGCCATCTTAATGCGCTACGCAAAAAAAGTTATTATTGTACCTGGTTATGGTCTCGCTGTTGCACAGGCACAACATGTTGTTCATGATCTGGAATTGTTGCTTGAGGCCGAAGGAGTGGAAGTTAAATATGCAATTCATCCTGTAGCCGGTAGAATGCCCGGGCACATGAATGTATTACTTGCCGAAAGCAATGTTAGTTATGATAAATTAGTGGAGATGGAAGAAATAAATCCGGAGTTTAATACGACAGATGTTGTACTGGTAGTGGGTGCAAATGATGTGGTAAATCCTGCTGCTAAAACCGATCCCGCTTCCCCCATTTATGGAATGCCGATTCTTGAAGTGGAAAATGCGGCACATGTAATTGTTAACAAAAGAAGTATGAAAGCGGGCTATGCAGGAATTGAAAATGAATTGTTTTATAAACCCAAAACTACTATGTTATTTGGTGATGCCAAGAAAGCACTTAGCCAACTGGTTACTGAAATAAAAGCATTGGGATAATATCTTTTTGATGAATTGGAGTTTGCATCCCATCACTTATAATTTCTTTCAGCCCTTTGGGAAATTTATTCTTTAATTAAATGAGATTGAGTAAATGATAAACACAAATGGTATTTTGCTGAATAATTATATGTACATTAAATTCAGGTGCTTTTCAAATTTGCTCATGAGAAAGATTCTTATCGTTATACTTCTTTTATCTGCTGTATATGTAAAGGTAAACGCAGCAGAAAGTAACGCACCAGATACCGTAAAAGTGGGTATTTATTTTATTAGTTTGCATGATATAGATTTTAGACAAAAGGAATACACTGCCCGTTTCTGGCTTTGGTTTAAATATAAAAATCATGCTTTTGATTTTGCCAAAAATGTAGAAGTTCCCTTCGCAAAATCAATAGAGAAGTCAGATAATTTTAATGATACCTCCGATGGAGAAGTTTTTACACTAATGAAAATTAAATGCGTTATGAAACAAGCATGGAAAGTTCACAATTATCCCTTTGATAAACAAAAACTTGAAGTTCATATTGAGAACTCCCAATTTGATGCAAGGAGTTTGGTTTTTATTGCCGATACTGCCGGTAGACATTTTGATCCGTTACTTACCCTCAATGGCTGGAATATTAGTTTGGTAGATATTACAACAAGCATTAGAAGTTATGAAACAACTTTTGGTGATGAGACATTAAATACTCCTCATTCTGATTATGCTTCCTTTAATACCGATATTTATATTGAACGCAATGCATGGGGTTTATTCTTCAAATTATTCTTGTGCATGTATGTTTCTTTTGCAATATCCTATATCTGTTTTTTTATACATGCCGATAGTATTGAATCGCGTTTTGGATTATGTGTTGGCTCTTTATTTGCGGCAGTTGGTAACAAATATGTTATCGATTCTATTCTGCCAGAATCATCAAGTTTTACTCTAGTTGATTCACTACATGCATTTACCTATGTATCAATTTTTATAACAATTTCCCTTGCAGTGCATTCTTTATTAATGGCTAAAAAGAATGAAATGGATAAAGCAAATAAACGCGATAAGAAAAGTGCCAGAATTTTACTAATAACTTATCTGCTTCTTAACCTCATCTATATTATAAAAGCATTACAGGAATAAAAGAAAATTATCAGATACTTTTTTGTCTTTTACTGATCCCAATTCCAAGTTTTATACGAAGCCCTAAACCATCGGTGAAGTTCCTGCCCGGTCCGGGGTAACTTCCTACTTCAGCACTGGCATTCCAGGTATGCCGGCTCATCTGTCCAATAATCTCATACCCTAATCTAAAGCCATACTTAAGTTTGGGCGAATCCCGATCCAGGATATAAGTTGCTGATGAGTCTAATTTACTATTATTGAAAAAGTTCCGTTTCGCGTCTGTATAAGTGATATTGTTCGAGATCAGAAAATCGGCATATATACGTTTATATATTCTTGAAACCTGCACCTGAGTGGTCTTGTCAAGGTAATATTCAATGTCAGTTACTCTCATGGTTTCTAAACCAATGTGAAGCACATTTGCTGTATAATTGGCACGGTCAAAATCATACAGACTTTTGTGATCGGTTACTTTATCCGGGTCTTTTTTATTATAACCATACAAATATAGAAATGGCAGCTCAGTTATTATATTCTGCGACTGTATATTTACACCAAACCTTAAACCGTAAAGATCCCGCTCTCTTGCAGGAATCTTAAATTTATAATCAGATGTTGCTCCTTTTGGTTTATTATCTGAATGTACTCTGAAATAACTGTCTCTGATTTTATCCAGAAAATAATAAGTGCCCTCAATTTCATAAGAATAACTATTTTTTTTATCTGAAGCAGAATAAAAACTATAGGAGGTGCTGCGATCAATTTTACGGTCTGCTAATGCATTATCGAGTACGGTATAATTTGCACCACCGGCCAGGAAAAATTTTTTATAAAAAACAGAAAGTTTTCCTCCTACGGCCAAGGTAAATGGATTTCGGGCAAGACCATTAAACACTAGTGGATACAGGGCTAAATTTATAAAGTCTGTTTTCTCCGGTGTGTTTTTTACAATTAGGTAATAAGCGGTATCCCCTTCTTTATATTTGAGATCCTGACCATACATTGCTGATGTTATTAAACCTGCAAGTATGAATAATAGTAAGTGTTTTTTCATATCAATATAGTAGCCTGATAAATAAGGTCAGTGTTACTATATTCAAAATTAATATTTTGATCAGGCTTGCTTAAAACTAATTGTTACAACATTTTTGGAGAATACTTATTTACTATTGGCTCCTTAAATCTTTGTGTGCAAATAATAACAAGCACAAACCAACTGTTTTTTTTAAACAACATTTATTGGCGTCAGTAATTGTTAAACACTGCTGTTATTTCTACTTAGTAAAAGCATATTGCAAAATATTGGCGCCCATCTGTAATGCTTTCTCCCTGGCGGCTTCGGGGTCGTTATATATTTCCTGATCCTCCCATCCATTACCCAGATCACATTCATAAGTATAGAAACATACAAGTTTCCCCTGATATATTAATCCAAAACCCTGTGGTGGTTTTCCATCATGCTCATGCACCTTTGGAAGCCCATTGGTGAAATTAAATTTTTGATGATAAATGGGATGATTAAATGGCAGTTCTATAAATTCAAGTTCAGGAAATACTTTTTTCATTTCTCTCCTGAAAAATTTATCCAGGCCATAGTTATCATCAGCATGCAAAAAGCCTCCGCCAATTAAATAATTTCTGATATTTTTGGTCTCCTGATCGCTAAACACAATATTGCCATGACCCGTTAAATGAATGAATGGATAATTAAATATATCAGTGCTACCTGGCTCAACAAAGTCTTCTTCTGCATTTATATTAATATGCAACTGCTGATTGCAAAATTTAATCAGATTAGGCATAGAAGTTTTGTTTGCATACCAGTCTCCGCCGCCATTGTATTTAAGTTTGGCAATTTTTAAACCTGCCGGCGCAAATGAAGCTGTTGTGAAAATGATAAAAAAAATGAATAGTAGTTTCTTAACCATAATACAAATATACTATTTAAGAGATAATGTCAGTTGCAAATATCTTATAAATGGATCTTTTGGTTACACTTTAAAGATCTTAAATGTCTTATAATTCATGCCAGTGAATAAAGAACCAGACTATGTAATTCCTCGTTTATTTTAAAATTTTTTATTGAACGCAATGCCATATCCATTATTAAAAAATACAGGTATTATCTGCGCCCGTAATAAGTATCGATTCCATTTATATTGGTGGGTTGCAGATGCAATCTGACCACTTGCTATGCCTATTCCAGCACCTACTATTACATCGGTAAACCAGTGTCGGTTATTGAGTATGCGCAACGCTCCAACACCTGTAGCGCAGCTAAAACCCAAAACACTCCACCAAATACTTCTGCTCTTTAATTCCTGGTGCATTACCGTGGCCATTGCAAAGGTAAATGCAGTATGACCCGACGGAAAGGAATTTAATGCGGTCGAGTCGGGACGCATAACGTTACTGGTGTACTTCATGATATTTACACAGGTGATACTGAGCAATGCAGCTTTTGCAAAAATTACACTCCTGTTCGTAAAGTCAGATTTACATTTTATTCCCAATAAATCTAAACCATAAGTTAAAGCAACAGGAGCCACAGGCAATATATCATCTACCTGCGTTTTAAAGTTAGCGAAGTGCTGATCGCGGTAATTTTTTACATCGTAACTTGATGGGTATCCATTGCCATAGAAAGTGGTGAGCCCGTAACCAACAATAACTACGGGAATAATAAATTGTCTGGCTAATGTTTTTTTAATCGATTGACCCCATAATATATGGTAACAAAGCAATAGTTGTATAAATAAAATGATCTTTGTTTTCAAGTTCATATTTTTGGTTCAGCAAAATACAAAACGCATGATATTATTTAAAAAAAAATTGTAATTTAGACCATCACATTTTATCTGATGAATACTTATCTCTTTGTTTTTTTAGGTATATTGGCGTGTTTAACTAAAAAAGTTGAGGCCGTTACATTTACGGTTGCAAAAGGAATTGAATGGATAAAACAAATAAACACACTTGCCCCCGGGTCTTCCGTCATGGTGTATAATAACATGCAAATAAATGCAGTACCAGGCGATACACTTCAATTTGAAGAGGGGATACGTAAGTCTGTAAGGTTTGATAATTTGCTGGGTGATTCTTTGCATCCGATAGTGGTTTGTAACCAGGGTCAACTGGTAACCATTACACAGCCTTTAACTGGCTACTTTGGTATGAGTTTTAATCACTGCAGGTACGTAAAGATAACAGGGGCAAATAATCCTCATCTGTTATATGGTATTGTAATTACAAACATCCCCGGTGGTTCGGGAATTAGCATGAATAATTTCAGTAGTAATTTTGAAGTGGGAAGAATACGGATAGATGGCGTTGGCTCATCAGGTATAGTTGCTAAAACAGATCCGGATTGTGAGAATTACGAGGCATATAAAAGTTTTATTATGTATGATCTGCGTTTACATCATAACTATATTAAACGTACCGGAAATGAAGGAATTTATATTGGTAACACGGGTTATAGAGAAGGAACGGGAATTCCACTGAATTGTCATGATCCCGAATTCAACACACATTTATTGCCACATAAAATTGTAGGTGTTAAGGTATATAAAAATATTTGCGACAGTACCGGCTGGGATGGAATTCAGGTTTCGGCAAGTGAAAAAGCAGAGATTTATGAGAACTACATTATATATGATAGTTACGCAGATTATCCTAACCAGCTTTCTGGGATTATAATAGGTGAACCTACCCGCGCTAATGTTTATAATAACACCATTAAAAATGGTAACGGAACCGGTATACAATGTTTTGGAGTGGGTGTAAATATTTATAACAATGTAATCATAAATCCTGCAAATTCCACTTTGTTAAGAAGTAAAATTAACCAAGTAGACAAACGTGCAAAAAGCTATATGAGTTATGGCATTTATATAAATGATAAGGTTTGCAAAGACAACAATGTACTTCCTTTATCTTATCTGGTAGCGCATAATACCATAGTTATTTCCAAAACTTATCTGATTGCCGATAAAGCTAACTTATATGGGCCGTGTGGCATTGATATAAGTGCATTAAAATATATCCGTAATAGTTACCTGTTCAATAACCTTATAGTTATTGGTTCAGGTAAAAACAACAAAAACAAGCAGGAAATAAATGGCATTTTCAATGATAAAGAAAATTCTGTCAAACTTAACATGCCTGCTTTTATATCATTTAATAACAAGAGTAAAATTGGTTATAACTATTATTGTAACAATATAAAAGCAGTAGGCTTTACATCTTTTGAAATGGATAATTATTCACTTAAGCCGGAATCTCCCGTTATAGATGTTATAGTAAAAAAAGCGATCACACCATTTCGTAAATTGGAAAAAGACATTTTAAAAGTAAATAGACCACAAGGCATCGCGGCAGATTTTGGAGCCTATGAATATGTAAAATGGAAAGGGAAAAAAGTGCAGAAAAAGAAATAACAACAAGGTAGAACATTTCTTTGAAGTTTTACTTATGGTATAGCTTTAATAATGAGATGCCAATGCTGCACTTACAAAAATTCCTGCAGTTTCTGTGCGTAAAATATTAGTTCCTAAAGTTATTGCAGCAAAGTGAAATGTTTTTGCCATTGTAACTTCATGTTTTGTGAAATCTCCTTCCGGGCCGATCAATATAATGACATTTTGTGCGTCGGAATTTCTTAACTGATTCAGGAGTGTTTGGGTTTGTTCTTCTTCACACCAGGCGATAAGTTTAAGCGCAACAACATCCTTTTGTTCATCAATAAAAACAGGCAGTTTTTTGATCCCGTTTATTTTGGGTAACCAGTATTGTTTGGATTGTTTGATAGTGGCAATAGCAATCTTTTCTAATCTTTCTGTATTAATCTTGTTGCGTTCACTGTTTTGTGTTTCTATAAAAGTTACTTCATCAATACCTATCTCAATTGCTTTTTCTATATACCAATCCATTCGCTCAGTTTGCTTGGTTGGTGCAATAGCAATATGTAGGTGGTAGGATCTGTTTAAAGGGTGATGAATACGGCTACTAATCTGAATAAGGCATTTCTTAGAATGGTCGTTTTCTATGATCCCAACTGCTTCGTTCCCTTTTCCATCTATAAGAGTAATCTTGTCACCTTTTTGTTTTCGCAATACCTTTACAAGGTGTTTAGATTCTTCTTCCGGTAATTGAATTGTTGGTGAAGAAAGATCGGGATGATAAAATAACTGCATGTTAGTGATCCCATGTTTTTACAAGGCGATGGATAACTAAAACCAGACCGATAGAAATGATGACAAAAAACAACCAGGTAAGATAAAGTTCCGTATAACTATTGATCCTGAATGCCGGACTTTGTAGTTGAGCAAAAATATTTACTTTTTTAATTTGGTCACCGGACAATGTTCCCGAATGAAAATTTATCAGTTTATTGCCACCTACAATGCAAGCTAGCATAAGCAATCCACCAAACAGCATTAGTTTAACAGATTGCGTAAAGGCGGGATCATGTTCTTCTTCATTCATTGGCAGTATTTTAAAAAAAAACAAGACAGAAGTAGATATTTCTCTGCTCCTGTCTTGTTTTTTTATGGGCGTTTTTTAAATTTATGAATGTTGAGTAGCTTTAGGTGCTGCTGATAAAGTTTCTGTTTCAACACCACTTGCATATTGTTCAAAGTTTTTAACAAACATTTCAGCCAGTTTATTCGCCTGCGCATCATATGCAGATTTATCTGCCCAGGTATTACGTGGGTTTAATAATTCAACAGGCACATTCGGACAACTTTTAGGCATCTGATAACCAAATACCGGATGTTGTTCAAACGCCACTTTTTTTAACTCACCTGTTAAGGCGGCAGTAATCATGGCGCGTGTAAAAGATAGTTTCATGCGTGAACCTACTCCATAAGCGCCGCCTGTCCAACCAGTATTAATAAGCCAAACATGAATATCTGGATTTGCTTTTAGTTTTTCGCCTAACATTTTTGCATACTTACCTGGATGTAAAGGTAAAAATGCTTTACCAAAGCAAGCGGAAAAAGTTGCCTGAGGTTCTGTTACACCTGCTTCTGTACCGGCAACCTTAGCAGTGTAGCCACTTATGAAACTATACATTGCCTGTCCCACACTGAGTTTAGATATAGGAGGCAATACACCGAATGCATCAGCCGTTAAAAAGAAAATATTTTCAGGCGTTTTACCAACAGAGGGAATGGCTATATTATCAATTGCATTAATCGGATAAGCAGCACGCGTGTTTTCTGTAACACTGATATTGGTATAATCTACAGTAGAAGTTCCCGGAATAAAACGGGTATTCTCAAGTAAGGCTCCGAATTTAATAGCATTAAAAATTTGTGGTTCTTTTTCTGGAGTAAGGTCCACACATTTTGCATAGCATCCTCCTTCAAAATTGAAAACACTGTCACTTGCCCAGCCATGCTCATCATCTCCAATTAGTTTGCGATCGGGGTCGGCACTCAACGTTGTTTTACCTGTTCCGGATAAGCCAAAGAAAATTGCAGTATCGCCCTCTTTACCAATATTTGCAGAACAATGCATAGAAAGTACGCCGCGTTCTTCAGGTAAAATATAGTTTAAAACTGTAAAAATCCCTTTTTTCATCTCACCGGTATAACCACTTCCGCCTACTAAAATAATTTTCCTGCTGAAATCAATAATAGAAAAATTATGCTGTCGGGTGCCGTCTTCAGCAGCAATTGCTTTAAAACTAGGTGCGTTAATTATGAGCCATTCAGGTTCAAAATTAGTGGTATCATTACTTTCAGGGCGTAAGAAGAGATTATAGCAAAATAAATTATGATAGGCCGTTTCGTTTATAACATGAATTTTTAATTTATACCGGTCATCTGCGCAGGCATAAGCATCACGGCTATAAATCCGTTTTCCTTTGTAATGATTCAATACTTTGTTAAGTAAACTGTCAAATTTAACAGCGTCAAATTTATGATTCACATCTCCCCACCAAACGGTATTTTCTGTTTTACCATCAACTACACAAAATTTATCCTTAGGCGACCTCCCGGTAAATTCGCCGGTATCAGCCATTAAGGCACCGGTATCGTTTAAGGTTCCTTCTCCGTTTATAAGTGCATGGCGAACCAGTTCGGCAGGAGATAAATTAATAAAAGCCTCGGCGGCTCCGTTTACTACTTTTTCTACTATTTCTTTGTTTGTCATATTCAGCAAGTTGTCTTTTTTAAGTGGTGCAAAATTAACTATTACTTTCGCTTATCAAAATATGTGTTTTTAATGATTTGCGAATTCATTAGGTGAAAGTATAAAAAAATAATCAAAATTAAAATCACCAAATGAATTTTTATAATCGCCTGTCAGATAAATGAAACCTTTTGGATCTCTAAAATCAATATTCTGCGGTATCTGATTATGTATTGAATGAATCAGCATAAAAAATGCCTTTTAAGGTCCTATGCAGTGCAAATAAAGCACATTAAACTCGTGTGTGAAGTTGAAGCTGTGCATATAATTTAAACCTTTAAAAGAGCCTTAAAGTTTGTAGCGGGTTTTTTTGTTTAAATAAAAATTAATAGAATCAAATGTAAATATATAAGGGAACTGATTACTTTAAATTGCCACTGTTTTATGAATAAAATGGCTAAAAAACTAACAAACATTCCATATAGAAATTTTTATCAAAAACCACTTCATGTATTTTAAAACGAGTATCATTTTAGCTTAGTTTTTATATTTTAACTATAATCAAACTTTTAAAAGTTTGATCTCATGGAGAGAATTTGTCAAAAGAACTTTTTGCAACTCAAGTTTACTCCTTATTTGTTCTTTTATAATATTTTCTTTTAGTGCTTTTTTATAGCTATTCAGAGCCATATTTTCTCCTACTTTACAAGCCAATAAAATTCTTTCCCTGTCATTAAGTAAGGACGGACTTTTTACATATATACACGCTCTGTATAAAGTTTCAACCAGGGTTACCTCATCAGGTAATGTTGGATATAATATTAATTCCTTCAAGGCAATATTAAATTGCTCGCTTTGAATACTTAGTTTATTGCAAAATTCTTTAAGATCCCTGTCTTTTATTTGATAAACTGCTGCGTTATATCCTTCAATCCGGTCATTGTTAACAGAAATAAGATCTTTAATAATATGATGAACCTTAATTTTGTCAAAAGATATAGCTGAAGAATTTATTGATTCGTATGCGGTGTTCATGATAATTTTTTTTTAAAAAGTCGTTTTTCTAAAATTTTTTTGAACATTTCATCTGTTACAACAGGATGAAAAAACTCATTGGTGCGATTTACCTGTAGTAGATATTTAATAATCAGGCTGCTGATTTTCTTTTGGTTGTAATGATTTGACCCTGTTAACCAATAATTTAATAATCAATTAACAAAAAAAAATATTTTTACGTACTTTTAAATGTTAATCAAATCAATAGAAAAATTGAAGCTGTAGTAATATACCTATAAATAAAAAAGGCGGTACTTTTCAATTATCGGCTTTCTTATTTATAGGTTAATTCTGAATTAGCAAGCGGATGTATTTAAACCCCGAAGATCCTGAATGTTAGAAGTAATAAGAGACAACTGTTTTTCAAGAATTATTCTGATATCATTTGATAGTGATTCTTCCTTCAAAGCTACTGTGTAGTTATTTACAACCATAACTTCACCATATTCACAAGTGGATAACACTCTACATAAATCTTTTCTCAAAACGGCAGTTCTTACATATATCTCGGCTCTGAAAAGTTGTTCAGAAAGTGCAGTTTGAGATTCAACATTTATAAATGGAACCAAAGTTTTAAGTTCTTCTGAAAATTTCTTACTCTGAAGAGAAATCCTCGTAAACAAATCTTTTAAATGTGTATCAGTAACTTCTTTTATAGAATTTATATAACCTTCATAACGATCATTATGAGTAGCTATAAGTTCATTTATAATGTTTTGGGTCTTATTGTTAACTGATGAAACAGAGGCTGCTTCTAATGTTTGAATTGATGCGTTCATGATGTGTTTTTTACAGATGGTTAATTCTTTTTAAAAACACAGCAAGTGTTATGCCAATCCCTCATGATGTACATCAATACACAGTTTTTGGCTGTTTTTAAATTTAAATAAATTATTTGGACCTGTTGAATACATTCCTGATTAGAGTATATATATCTACATTTAAGTATATTTTTAGAATAGAATAGCATCGTTTCACTTTTGGGCATAATTGATATTTGGAATACATAGAGGATTAAAAAAAACAACTAAATATTTTAATGGATAAGTTTGTGTTGCTGGACTATTTGTAATGCACCCTTAAATACTCGGACAAGATTATCATTAAATTTGAATAATCATGTCACAAACAAAAAACAGAAAAACGAAAGAAGAGAAGCTTCTTATTTTGAAGGAAGCTTCGGAAAAAGGTGTAGCCTCTACACTTGA